>JAJYNN010000002.1 GCA_021786315.1 bacterium | reverse complement strand
GATCTGGGAATTACGGTGTTGCTTCCTGTGAACTGGTTTACGCTGATGACAGTTTTCAGGCGAACGCCGGAGAGTTACCAACACTTTTCCCGATGTTTGCCTGGCTTTCAGGTTTAGATGATATTTTGGGTAAACTATTTGTCTTTTCTTCCTACCAGGCAAGGGATCCCCGATATTATCAAAAAGATCGGGAGGTTGGCTGGGTTTCCGGCGCAGCTGAATTAATAAGCAGAAAAGTAATTTCTAAAATTGGAATTTTAGATGAAAACATTTTTATGTATGGGGATGATGTAGAATATTGTTTAAGGGCAAAGAAGGCAGGATTTAAAGTTGGGTGGACGAGACAAGCGAAAATTATGCATTTGGGTGGAAAAAGCTGGTCTTCTCCTAAGTACAACCAATGGAAGGGAGAATTTAAAGGATTGCTTTATATCTACCGTAAGTTTTATGGAAACCTAGCAGCATTTGGGTTAAGAATTTTAATATATATTTTTACCTTAATAAGATCTGCAGCATTCCTTATTCTGGGAAAGTTTGAGTTTAGCCGAACTTATGCAAAAGTTATCTTTAATATTTGAAAAATATTCTTTCTGGCTGGTAATCTTTTTACTGGTCTTTGTGCCGCTTTACCCGAAGTTCCCACTTCTGGAAGTTGGAGGAACTTTTGTGGCTGTCAGATTAGAGGATATTTTTATCGCCGCAACCGTTGGTTTGTGGCTTGTGGGTAACTCAAATAAGCTCAGGAACTATTTTTCCCAAACCATCTTCCAAGCATTTCTTCTATTTTGGCTAATTGGGGGACTATCTCTTTTTTCAGGGATCTTTATTACTCACTCAATTCAACCCAGCCTGGGATTCTTGCATTGGTTTAGGAGGGTGGAATATATGTCACTTTTTTTGGTGGCCGCTACCTCAATCCATTCAGTCAAACAAAGCCGAATGATTATTGGGTCGGTAATGGTGACGCTGGTATTGGTGGTAATCTATGGCTTTGGCCAGATTTATCTCCATTTTCCGGTGATTTCTACTACCAACAGCGAATTTTCTAAGGGATTAATTCTTTTTTTAAGTAACGATGCCCGGGTAAATTCCACCTTTGCCGGCCATTATGATTTGGCGATCTATTTATCGATGACACTAATGTTTGCTGCGAGCTTTTTCTTCTACTATAAAAAACTTTTCCACAAAGCTTTTATTACCCTTTTGGGACTCAGTTCTTTTGCGCTTTTGGGATTTACGGCAGCCAGGATGTCCTTTGTGGCCACTCTTTTAGGACTGGCAATGTTTTTATGGATTAAAGGGAAAAAGCTTTTGATGGTTGGGTTGTTTGTTGCGGCTTTAGGGCTTGTCGCCGCAGTTCCTGAGCTTCGACACCGGTTGGTGGCCACGCTGACAGTAAACGTTTTAAATGGCGGGGGGCCAAAATATACTCCGGCTCCTAATGAAATCACTGTATTTACGCCAGCAAATCAACTGCCTCCGGGGATGACGCCGGAGATGCGCCAAAAGGCAATTGATGAATCAACAAAGTCAGCCAGCGCCAGTGGCAGACCGGTGGATATTGCCCCAGGAGAACCGGTAAATACAACTGAGTTGGGAGTATACCGGTCTTTTGGCATCCGGTTTAACGTTGAGTGGCCAAGGGCTTTAAGAGCTTTTTATAAAAATCCATTTTTAGGAACAGGGTATTCTTCCATCAGTATTGCCTCGGATAATGATTATTTAAGATCCTTGGGTGAGACAGGGCTTTTGGGCACTCTCACATTGGCGCTTATCTTTATGATCATTCTCAAGAGAATGTGGGCTTATATTAAAAGTACAGCTGGTGGTTTTAGCAAACCATTTATCTTTGGTAGCTACTGTGCAGTGATAGTAGTGCTTATTACCGCTACTTTTATTGATGCTTTGGAGGCTTCGAAAGTTGCCGAGGTATTTTGGCTTATTTTGGGTGTCAGTTGGGCGATGATGTCAGCTTATGATGTTCAGCCAAAAGAGGATGAGAAGTAATGTTTATTTTAAGGATTTTTCGAAAACCAGTATTTTGGTTGGCCTTAATTCTTATAGGCGGATTTTTTGTCCGACTGTATAAAATTGATAACCCAATTGCTGATTGGCATTCCTGGAGGCAGGCAGATACAGCCGCAGTTGCCCGAAATTTTTATCAAAACGGTTTTAATCCTCTGTTGCCGAAATATGACGATCTATCTGACGTGGCGGGAGATGGGCTTGAGAATCCCCACGGATATCGCTTTGTAGAATTTCCTATCTACAATTCATTGGTCTATTTTTCTTACCTTTTAAACGGAGGGGTTAATGAGAGGTTAGCGAGGCTTGTGTCCATTCTCATGTCGCTTGGGTCCACTGTTTTTCTCTACTTTATTGTTAAAAAATATTGGGGAATGTTTACCGGTTTGGTGGCAGCGGCAATTTTTGCCTTTTTGCCGTATAACATCTACTTTTCCCGGGTGATCCTGCCCGAACCAACCCAAGTTTTCCTATCTCTTGGAATGTTTTACTTTACAGTGAGATGGATGGAAGAAAATAAATGGATGGCCTTAAGTATAGTTTTTACTATGGCTGCTTTTTTGGTTAAACCTACCTCAATTTTTTACCTGCTGCCGGTATTTTTTGTGTTTTTACAAAAAGAAAAGAGAGTTTGGCCTATTCCTAAAAAGTATTGGATTTGGGGCATACTTTCTTTTACTCCCTTTATTTTTTGGAGGCTTTGGATTATGCAGCATCCCGAAGGGATACCGGCATCTTCCTGGCTGTTAAACGGAGATGGTATCCGCTTTAAACCTATCTTCTGGAAATGGATTTTAGGAGAAAGAATTGGTAAGGAGATTTTATCCGTAGCGGGCACAATTTTACTTTTCCTGGGTCTTTTAATAAAGCCTAAAGGCAGCGGTTTGCTCCATCTTTTGGGGTTATCAATATTTTTATATCTCATTGTTTTTGCCACTGGCAATGTCCGCCATGATTATTATCAAACGATAACAATTCCGGTTCTTGCAGCCTTTGCTGCCCGGGGATTTGTGTTACTTGTGCAAGGGGCAGAAAATCTCTCTCCGAGAATATTTACAGTTCCGGCTGCTTTCTTACTGCTATTTTTGACTTTTTATCTTGGGTGGGGAGAAGTAAAAGGGTTATACCAAATCAACAACTCCGTGATATTGGAGGCAGGACAAGAAGCCAGTAAGATTTTGCCCAAAAATGCCAAGGTTATTGCGCCCTATAACGGCGACACCGCTTTTTTGTACCAAATTGACAGACCCGGTTGGCCCTTTGTGCCATTTGCAGTCAAAGATATGGTAAAAAGCATGGGAGCCACAAATTACGTTTCGGTAAACTATGATGACAAAACCAATTGGTTGATTAAAAGATATAAAGTCATAGAAGAAAACCCTAAGTTCGTTATTTTGGATTTGACTAAACTCAACCCCCAATATATTAAGGATACGGAAAAGGAACCGGCAGAATGAAGATCTTAATGCTGACTCCTTACCTTCCTTATCCGACCAATTCCGGTGGCCAAATCCGCTCAAATAATTTAATTAAGCAGTTATCTAAAAAACACGAAATTACTTTGTGTTCTTTGGTTAAACACAAAGAAGACAAAAAGTATACGGAGTATTTAAAACCTTTTTGCAAAAACATTTATGTATTTAACCGCCCGGAAAAACCATGGACATTGCGAAATATTGTCCATACTGGTTTTTCCCTCTTTCCTTTTGTGGTGGTAAGGAATTTTTCCCAGGAGGAAAAGGATAGTTTGCCAAAGATTATTAAGGAAGGTGATTTTGACATTATCCATGCGGAAACTTTTTATGTCAGCCCCCATATCCCCCAAACTGATATTCCAGTGGTTTTAGTGGACCAAACTATTGAATACCAGGTTTATCAGCACTATGTTGATCATTTCCGATGGTTTTTTATGCGGCCGCTCTTATATATTGATGTTTTAAAAGTGAAATATTGGGAGAGTCATTATTGGAAGAAGGCTACTCGGGCGGTAGCGGTTTCAGACAGAGATGCAAGAGTCATGAGAAATACCGTTAACGGCTTAAGAGTGGATGTAGTGCCGAATGGTGTCGGAGAAGACTTTACTCAGGATGTTCCTCTTCATTACAACAAAACCCTGCTTTTTATGGGTAATTATGACTGGATGCAAAATTCTGAAGCCGCGAGAATTTTAGCCAAAGAAGTTTTTCCCAAAATCCGCGAACAAATTCCTGATGTCAAATTGATTATTGCCGGGCAATACACTGAGAAAATTAAAGATTTAGAGGCCGAAAATATTGAGATTGTAGATATTGCAGTTGATGATATTCAAAGCGTACAGCACTATTTCCGCACCAGCGGAGTATTGGTCACTCCGTTATATGGACCCGGAGGAACAAGGTTAAAAATCTTGTCTGCTATGTCGTCACGCTTACCTGTGGTCACAACAAAAGTGGGGATTACAGGAATTGATGCAGAACACAAAAAAGAAGTTTTGCAGGGAGAAAAGCCGGAGGATTTGGCGAAACTGACGGTTCAGATATTAAATGATAAAGATTTATATAAAGACCTTGCCGATAATGCCCGTAAATTTGTGGAAGAGAATTATTTTTATGAAGCGATTGCTGAGAAACTTGATACAATCTATACAGAGGTAAGTAATGGCAAGTGATAAACTCACACTATCTGTAGTAATTCTCAACTACAACACCGGAAATTTTTTAGTAAAATGCTTAAAGTCTTTGGATAATGTAAAAAGCGAGGCAGAGTTGGATATTTGGGTTGTTGACAACAATTCTACCGATGACAGCCTAAAAACTGCCCAAAAAGATTTTCCTAAATTCCATTATATAGAGACAGGCCAAAATTTAGGATTTGCGAAGGGGAATAATGTAGCCTTAAAAGAGGTTAAAAGCGAATATATACTAATACTTAACCCCGATACGGAAGTTTTATCCGGAACATTGCGGAATTTATTGGAGTATATGAGGAGCCACATTGAAGTTGGCGCGTGCAGCCCCCGCGTTGAACTGTCCAACGGAAAATTGGATTGGGCTTCGCATCGAGGTTTCCCGACACCTTATGCCTCATTTCTTTATTACTTTTTAAAGAACGATAGCTTATACCATCTCTCCGGCCGTGATTTTAATAATCCCCATGAGGTTGACAGCTTAAGTGGAGCATTTATTTTAACTAGAAAGGAAATTTTAAATAAAGTAGGTTTATTTGATGAGTCATATTTTATGTATGCTGAAGACTTGGATTTGTGTTACCGGATTAAAAAAGCGGGATATAAAATCATGTATCTTCCTCAAGTTAAAATTATCCACTATAAGGGAGTAAGCTCCGGATTAAAACAACATAGCCAGGATATAACGAAAGCGAGTATAGAGTCGAAAATGCGGGCATTTAATGCCTTCTACGAAACAATGAAAATCTTTTATAAAAAGCATTTAGCCCGACAGTATCCGTTTTTTATTAATTGGCTCGTTTTAGGAGGGATTAATTTAAAGTGGAGTTTGGCAAAAAGAAAGCTTAAGGTATGAAAATTGTCATTGACGGAAGACTTTGGTCAGAGACAGGTCCTGGAAGGTATATTAGAAATTTGGTTAATGGGTTAGAGAAAATAGACAGAGAAAACGAGTACTATGTTTTTCTTTTAGAAAAGGATTTTAAAACTGTCTCCTTAGAAAAGAATTTTACTAAAATTTTGACTCCTTTCCGTTGGTATTCTTTCGGTGAACAGATTAATTTACCGAAGATCATCAATCACATAAAACCCGACTTGGTTCATTTTCCAATGTTTAATGTTCCAATTTTTTATAGAGGCAAGTTTATTGTGACAATTCATGATTTAATCCATCATCACTTTCAGATGAAAAAGGCAACTACCCATAATGCTCTTTTTTATCAGGTAAAAACCTTAGGGTATAATACTGCTTTTTCTTCTGCGGTAAAAAAATCACTAAAAGTTGTTGTGCCTTCAAGATTTGTAAAGGCACAGTTGGTAGATGAATACAAAATACCCGAAAGTAAGGTGGTTGTAACTTATGAAGCAGCTGAGGAAAAAATTGTTAATTTGGCACAGAAGAACATACCATCTCCTGTTTCAAAACCCTATTTATTCTACGTAGGAAACACCCACCCGCATAAAAATATTCCTTTCTTGATTCAAGGATGGAAAATTTTGCGGGGGAAGTATCCCGACCTAAAGCTAGTTTTAGCTGGACCGGAAACCATTTTTTACCAACAATTAAAAAAAGAATATTCAGTTGAAGGGATAGATTTTTTAGGGCAAGTTTCAGAAGAAGAATTAGTAGCTTTGTACAAAAATGCCGAGGCTTATATTTTCCCATCTTTAGAGGAGGGATTTGGGATTCCAGTTTTGGAAGCGATGGCTTGTGGATGTCCTGTTGTTTCGTCAAATGCGGCGTCATTACCTGAAGTTGGGGGAGACGCTGCCTTATATTTTAATCCCAAGGATGAGGATGATATGGTTAAGACGGTAGAAAAGGTTTTAAGAGACAAAGGACTAAGGCAGGAATTAATTAAAAAGGGAGAAAGAAGATATAAGGAATTTAGCTGGAAAAAGATGGCTGAAGAAACCTTAAAGATTTATAGGGAAGTTTAAAGTTTTTCTGCTACTCGGAGTTTGCCGGAACGGGAGCGGGGATTGGAAGTAACTTCTTCTTCAGTGGGTTCGATAGGTTTTCTATTAAGTATCTTTAAAGTGCCTTTGTCCTCCTGGTCTTTGAAGAAATTCTTCACAATTCTATCCTCTAAGGAATGAAAACTAATAATTGCCAGTTTCCCGCCCGGAGAAAGAATCTCCAGAGCTTGCGGTAAAGCAGATTCTAAACTTCCCAGCTCATCATTGACGGCAATCCTCAAAGCCTGGAAAACCCGGGTTGCCGGATGAGTACGATCGCTTGAGGTTCTGTGCCTTACAGAAAGAATAATATTTGCCAGTTCATTAGTGGATTCTATTTTTTTATGTTGGCGATATTCAACAATTTTTTTGGCGATTGGGCGGGAGAAGTTTTCCTCTCCGTATTCCCAAAAGAGTCGTGACAATTCTTTTTCCGGAAGAGCATTTAAAAGATCCGTCGCTGTAACGCCGATTGTGGGATTCATCCTCATATCAAGCGGTGCGTCTGCGTTAAAACTAAACCCTCTCTCCGCTGTTTCCAGCTGATATGAAGAGACTCCTAAATCAAAAAGAATTCCCTTTGGAACGATATGTGTTGAATTGGCGATATGGGACAAATTAGAAAAATTGCCTTGAAATAGAATTAAATTTTCGGATTGAGCAAAAAGATGGCCGTCTTTTTGGGTGATTTCTAAGTTATGGTTCCGAGCAACTTCATTGATTGCATCCGGATCCAGGTCGATACCCAAAACTTTTCCATCTGCCTTTAAAATTCCCTCAGTGTGGCCTCCTCCTCCCAAGTTGCAATCTATATACCACTGGTTTTTTTGAACATTTAACACTGAAATCACTTCATTCAGCATTACCGGAATGTGATATTTACTCATGTGGATATTTTAGCATCTTATGGCTTTACGCGAGTCTGGTAAAATAGTAGACATGAAGGTTGCACTTGTCCACGATGACTTGGTTCAATGGGGGGGAGCAGAGAGAGTTTTGGGAGCGTTAACGGAAATTTTCCCTGATGCCCCGATTTATACCTTGGTTTACGACAAAAGCAACCAGATTTTAAGGGAAAAATTTTCGGGGAAGAAAATAGTAACTTCTTTTTTACAAAACACTCCGGCTTGGAAAACTTTCTATAAACCTTCTTTTTTCTTGCACCCGATTGCTTTTGAACAGTTCGATTTTTCCGGTTTCGATGTAGTGATTTCTCAAACTACCCGTTTTGCTAAATCAATAGTTACAAAACCAGAGACTATCCATATTTGTTATTGTCATACTCCTCCCAGATTTCTCTGGAATTTTTCCGGAGAAAGGACAGGTAGCTATTTAGGTTTTTTCAGAAAATATGACAAAATCTCTGCAAACCGGGTTGATAGATGGATAGCAGGGTCAAAAAATGCGCAGGAAAGAATCAAGGATATTTATACCTTCGATTCAAAAGTAATTTATCCCTACATCGATTTAGGGAGATTTAATGGCGTAGAAAGTTTTGATGGAGGATATTTCCTTGTTGTTTCCAGGCTAAATGGTTATAAAAGAGCAGATATCGCAATAAAGGCTGCAAACAAACTTGGTTTCCCTCTAAAGGTGGTTGGTGATGGACCGCAGATGAGTTTTTTACAAGGTATAGCCGGACCGACAGTCGAATTTTTAGGAAAGGTTAATGAACAAATGCTGATTAAACTGCTTGCCGGTTGTAAAGCATTAATTATCTCTGCAGAGGAAGATTTTGGTTTAACTTCAATTGAAGCACAAGCTTTAGGAAAACCGGTTTTAGCTTTCGAAAAAGGTGGAGCTTTGGAGACGGTAATAAACGGGGAAACGGGATATTTTTTTAAAGAACAGGCTGTCGAAAGTCTAATTCAGGCCTTGGATAATTTAGAGAAATATGGTTATAATTTTAAAAGATGTCTCAATCAGGCTCAGAAGTTCTCAAAGGAAAAGTTTACGCAGGAGTTTCAGAACCTCGTGTCCTCTCTTTAACTTATGATTTTCTCAAAAGGGGATTGGATATAATTGGATCTTTCGTAGGGATTGTTTTACTTTCTCCATTAATAATCTCTGTGGCTCTTTTAATTAAATTGACTACCCCTGGTCCGGTGATGGCTGATATTCCACTTCGTGCAGGTAGAGGTGGCAAATCATTTAAAATGTATAAGTTTCGTTCGATGGTTGTTGGAGCTCATGATCTTTTGCATAAGGATCCAAGGTACAAAGAACTTTTAAAGAAGTACCGAAAGAACAGTTATAAATTGAGCATTGATGAGGATCCAAGAATAACGGGTGTTGGAAGATTTATAAGAAAAACTTCTATAGATGAACTTCCTCAACTCTTTAATATTCTTCAAGGAGAAATGAGTTTAGTGGGGCCGAGAGCCTACTATCCTTTCGAGCTTGAGGAACAACAAGAGAAATATCCGGAAACAAAAGAATATGTAAATATTATTCTTTCAGCTAAACCGGGACTTACAGGTACATGGCAAATATCTGGAAGATCAGAAATTAATTTTGATAAAAGAGTTGAAATGGATGCTAAGTATATCCAAACCAGATCGATACTCTATGATATTTGGATAATCTTAAGAACTGTTCCGGCGGTTTTAACAAGCCGCGGAGCAGTGTAAAATATAAACTACATGCCCTTAGTAAACCTAAACAAAAAACTCAATAATCTAAATAATTCCTCGTCGCTTTATAGAAGTAGCGGTAGAAAAAAACCGAGCAGAAGAAGACTAATAATAATTAGCATTTTGGTTTTAGTCTTTGTGGTCATACCTTCTATTAATATTTATATTTCTGCAAGAAGAGTGATGAGTAGTGCTAAAGTAATGGTAGCTGGGTTTAAGCAGCAGAATTTGGAACAAATTAAACCCGGATTAAAAGATACCAAAGCGGCGGTGGACAATTTAAACTTTTCCCTGAACCTTTTAATGTGGTTACGTTTAATACCTTTCGTTGGGGGGTACTACAGCGATGTTAAACACTTAGTGAGTGCAGCATCCTCAGAGCTGGAGGCGGTAGAAATTGTAACCGGGACACTAGATCCGTACAAAGATGAGTTGGGCCTTAATGGTCAAGTTATTCCCGGCCAAGACAAAATTGCTCAAGGGGTTAAGGTGTTGGAGAAAGTGCTTCCTAATATTGATAAAGTAGAGCCGGAGTTAAAAGCTGCAAGGAATGAGGTGGCAAGTATTGATACCGGTAAGTACCCGGAGAGTTTTAGAAATACCAGGATAAGGGGGAGGATAGACGCAGCGAAGAATTTTATTATCGGAGCTGATATTGCTGTCTCGGAAAATAAGGATGCGTTAATGATTGCTCCTGATGCTTTAGGGCAAACTTCCCCCAAAACATATCTCCTCCTTTTCCAGAATGATAAAGAGATCAGGCCGACAGGCGGTTTTATGACAGCTTATGCCTTTTTGAAGCTGGACAAGGGCCATATCTCAACAACTACATCCGATGACATTTACCGGTTGGATGAAAAGCTCCTTGATGTTTGCAAAAACAAGATTTGTCCTTTAACCCCTCCTGCTCCGATTGTGAAATACTTGCCTGAAGCAGACGGTAAGCCCCGAAGTGCTTGGTCGATGCGGGATTCTAATATTTCGCCTGATTTTCCAACTTCTGCAAAAGAGTTTGAGAGGATGTATCAGATGCTAGGCGAAGGACTGCCATTCGACGGAATTATTACCATTGATACTGAAGTGGTGAAAGACCTGATTGCCATCACCGGTCCGATTGATGTTTTTGGTACTACCTACAGTGCGGAAAACGATAAACGCTGTAATTGTACGAATGTAATCTATGAACTGGAACACTACGCAGAAATTGCGTCCAAAGGTGAGAATGACAGAAAAGCAATTTTAGGTACACTGATGCAGCAAGTATTGGCGCGGTCTTTAGGGTCGGTAATGGATAAGCTGCCAGATTTTATAAACACCGGGGTGCTTTTGGCTCAGGATAAGCACATTATGTTCTATAACCATGATCCAAGAACTCAAGCTGCTTTATCAAAACTTGGATGGACGGGAGAGATCAAACCTTTTGAGGGAGATTACTTGCACATTAACGACGCCAACTTTGCCGGAGGCAAGACAAACCTTTATGTAACCGAAAAAGTTACCTATGATACAAAAGTCAAAGATGATGGAACCACAAATGTAAAATTAACGATTGAGTATAAAAACCCCCAGCCTTACAACACCTGGTTAAACGGTATTTACCGGGATTATGTCAGGGTTTACGTTCCCCGAGGGGCAACATTAGCCTCTTCCAAGGGCTCCGATGATCCGGTAAAAACCAGTGAGGATACCGAGCTTAATAAAACATATTTTGAAGGTTTTATAACAGTCAGACCGCAAAACTCCAGAACTTTGACTTTTGAATATACCCTGCCGAATCGGGTTCAAACTAAACAGTACCCCTTGCTGATTCAAAAACAACCAGGTGCCGGGGATTTCCATTACGCAGTCAAGGTTAACGGATCGACTAAAGCCGAATTTGATCTGACTACCGATAAACAACTCAATTTAGCTTTCTAGATTTCGAATTTCTGGAGAAAATTAGATGGTTGGAATATTAAATAATAAATTCCTTCTTTTTCTCAGGCGAACTTTTCTGGTTGGACCCTCTATATATTGGGAACAAACTTTTTGAGCTGCAGTAATTTCTTCAGACACAAATCCTCCTTGTTTTCTAGCTCCGCAAATATATTTTCTGATTTCATCTCGGTATATCAGGAACGGTAAATCACGTTCTAAAATTAAGGAGGGTCTGGTTTTGCTAATTTTTTGATCAAGCCTGAACGCTTCCATACTGTGAGCAGCCCTTTGTGCTCTTAATGAAGCAAGCTGGCATTCCTCTTCAAAGTGAATTAAGCAGAACCCAGTTTCTTGGCAAAAATATTTGCAAATACCTTCGATTTCAATTTTCGGCATGGTGAGATTCTATCCTGAGGAGGTAGCCTTGTCAATAAATCTATAGATGGATTAATAATTAATTAAATGATCGTTTGGGCTGAATGATGGGGTATAATGCGTGTGGTATGGCGGTGTTTACAACGGAAGGGATAATTGTCAAAAGAAGGAATTTTGGGGAAGCAGATAGACTATTGACAGTTGTTACCCCTTTTAAAGGAAAGATTACAATTTTGGCAAAAGGGGTAAGGAGGATTACCTCGAGGCGTGGGGGGAATGTTGAACTTTTAAATAAAGTTAAACTTCATGTTTTTCAAGGACAGGGAATGCCGATTTTGACTGAAGCTGAGGCTTTGGAAACTTTCCCCAAAATCAAAAACGACCTGATCTTATCTTCTTATGGGTCCCACATAGCTGAGCTTGCCGAAAGATTATTGCCGGAAAATGAGCCGATTCCCCAAGGCTACAACCTACTTGTGGTAGCCCTAACACTACTCGAGAAAAACCCCAGACAAATTTTTATCCGGGCTTTTGAGGTAAAGCTTTTGACAGTTTTGGGGTTTTGGAGTTTAGACCAAGTTGATGCTACCCAAAGGATCAAAGATATATTGCAACAAATTCAGGTGAAGAGTTGGGAAGAGATTGAGAGGTTGGAAGTTGAGCCGCAAGAGGCTCTGGAAGTTGAGAGGATCTTAAGATATTATATAGAAAAGGTTTTGGAGGCGCCCTTAAAGAGTGCCAAGCTGATTAAAGAATTAAGAATTAAGAATTAAGAATTATGAATCAAGATATAAATTTAATGGATAAAATTGTCTCGTTGGCTAAACGCCGGGGTTTTATCTATCCCGGTTCAGAGCTTTACGGGGGATTGGCTGGAACTTGGGATTATGGACCTGCCGGTACAGAACTAAAAAGGAATATTAAAAATGAATGGTGGAAAGATATGGTTCAATTACGGGACGACATCGTGGGCGTTGATGCGGCTATTATGATGAATCCCAGAGTATGGGAAGCATCAGGCCATGTTGAAGCTTTTACCGACCCTTTAGTTGAGTGTAAGATTTGTCACCAAAGGATGCGTCAAGACAAGGAGGACGAAATTGCTGAACATGAGAAGTCACATAAAGGACAAAAAGTTGAATGGACGGAACCGAAAAAATTCAACTTGTTGGTGAAAGCCTACTTGGGCGTTGTGGAAGGAACTCAATCGCAAATTTATCTTCGTGGTGAAATAACTCAAGGGGTACATGTAAATTTTAGGAATGTTGTGGATTCTACCAGAGTTAAAATTCCTTTTGGCATAGCCCAAGTAGGAAAAGCCTTTAGGAATGAAATTACTCCTGGTAATTTTACCTTCAGATCTAGAGAATTTGAACAAATGGAGGTCCAATATTATGTAAAGCCGGATGAGAAAGAGAGTATGGAAGAATATGAAGCTTGGAAAAAAGAAAGAATGGAGTGGTACATCAAACTGGGGATTAAGCCTGAGCACCTAAAGTTTGAAGATCATGCTCCGGGAAAAAGAGCACATTATGCAAAGGCAGCTACTGATATTTTATACAGTGGTTTTCCCTGGGGCTGGGATGAAATTATGGGAATCCATCATCGAGGAGATTGGGATTTAAGAAGGCATCAGGAATATAGCGGACAAGATTTAAGTTATACAGATCCAGTCACAGGCGAAAAATACATTCCTTGGGATATTGAAACATCCGCTGGAGTCGACCGAGCAGCCTTAATGTTTTTACTTGAAGCTTATACAGAAGAAGATGGGCGAGTATTTATGAAATTTCATCCTAAACTTGCTCCTTATAAAGCAGCGGTATTTCCATTACTTGCGAATAAGCCGGAACTCGTGGATCTTGCCCGAAAAATCTATATTGATTTGAAAAAAGATTTTATGGTAGCCTGGGATGACAGGGGAAATATTGGAAAAAGGTACGCCTCCCAAGACGAGATAGGTACTCCTTTTTGTATTACGGTAGACTTTCAAAGTTTGGAAGATGATATGGTTACGGTTCGCGACCGTGATACCGCCAAACAGGAAAGGGTAAAGATTTCCGGTCTGAAAGACTTTCTGAAAGATAAATTAGATATATGAGTGTAACAGAGATTAACGATGCTGTACGGGTGGTGATGATCCAGGATGGAGCTCCATCTTTAGCTAACTACACCAGATATGACAGCAGTTTTACTAAGGCTGTAGCAAACTGTATCTTTCATAGAAACGCCTTAATTGCGTCTTCAATTAGAGAAATTAAGGGTGAGGCTAGCGTAAAAAGGGTTGCGCCTGATTTAAGTTTGTCTCTGAAGGAATCCGATTTTAATTTAGTTTTGCAGGAGCGCCAAAAATCAGAAGACGGAGAAGCGATTTGGATTACTGTGACCAAACCAGAGCTTCTAGCGTTAAAGGAGCAAGAAGAAATAAAGGAGCTTGTCTGTGTCGGATAATCCCAATTCAATATTTGCCAATAAAGTTACCCTTGTTTTGGCGGTGATTGCCGTACTGGTGTTGGGTTTGGGTGGATATGTCGTGTATGGAAAGATTTCAGCAGGACAGACTCAACAAGTAGCCGAAGAAGTGGACATGCCGTTTGATCCTGAAGGACCCTATGCAATCCTTTACCCCCGTGCAGATGGCAATGCTTTAGTGCTGGACATTAAACGGACAGGTTCTTATGACCAGATCAAGTATGAACTAACTTATAATTCAGAAGGTGTAGACCGCGGAGCGCAGGGTGATATCAATACAAAGGAGAAGAAAGGAGAATATGAACAGGAAATCCTCTTCGGCTCTTGTTCGACAGGGGGAAAATGTGTTTTTGATAAGGATGTAGAAAATGGAACTTTAACTTTGCATATCAAAAAAGGGAATACTGCTTATAGGATGATAACTCAATGGCATCTGCAAAAGCCTGATGTGGCTTTAGGAATTTTAACCTCCGGAGATGACCATTTAACTTACAAAATTGACCAAGCCACGACAGATCTATCTTTAATCAAATATGTTATTACCAACGATTTAAGCGGAGCTCCGAAACTCCCGGATGGAAAGGTTGTGGTAGGAAAGGTTTATGCGGTGAATTCTCCCCAGGCAAAAGAATTGCCAAAAGGAGTAGTGACGATTGAGCTTGCTGAAGATGCTCCAATTGGGAGTAAGATCGCAGTTTTTAATGATAGTAAAAATAGCTGGACAGAGTACGATACAAATATAACTGACGGAAAGCTCACTGCTTCTGTAGACGGCGGTGGCGCCATCACTGTTTTAGCTCCTAAAAAATAATTCCTGCTATCGGGTACCAAAGATTCTTCGAGATTTTTTAATAAAAATGGAGGAATTGTTATTGATTCGTGAAAAGAGGGCTTGACAGGCCGTGAAAAATGGTGGAATATAGTTATAGATGGTGAAACTGCCCAAAAGATATGTTTTTGGGTAGCTTTAAAACATTTTTCAGTGGTAAAAATAGGTTAATCTTGCCAAAGAGGTTTAGGAAAGAGTTAGGGAACGAGGAGAAGTTTTATATACTTTTGGGGGAAAATGGAGAGATATGGGGATTTGATCCCCAAAATTGGTCCAATTTGACTGAAAGTATCTTAAAGTTCCCGCTTTTTACCGACGAAGGCAGAATTAAGAGATTAGAACTTTTTCCTAGAGCAGAGGAGTGTTTTTTGGACAGTCAGGGGAGGTTCGTTCTTCCTCAGGAGTTTGCCAAAGACTTGGATTTTAAAAATGAGGTCTTAATTGTTGGAGCGGGGGATCATTTCGAGATTTGGGATGAAGAAAAGTGGCGGAAGTTTAGTAACAGATTAACAAAATAAAATGAATTTAAAACACTTATATAAAATCTATTTGTTTGGTTCGCTATTCCGGCTCTGGCTTGCGCCGGTTCGTTAAAGTTTAAAACTGCCCATGAAAAGAATTAGACAAGAGGAAGAAAATCGCCCGCAAAGAAAAATTGCCAAATTTATAAAAATAGGGGCAGTTCTCTTTTTCGTGGTGTTAATGTTGGAAATTTGGATGACCAACCGGCTTTCAACTTATGGGAGTAAAATAGAGGAAATGAAAGAGGCTCAGGCAAAACTTACGCTTGAGAACCAAGTTTTAGAAAACCAGGTAGCTCAAAAATCATCACTTTTGTCTTTAGAATCAAAAGCAGGCCAACTTGGATTTAACAGCATCAAAAACCCTGAGTATTACCACCCGGCTTCTCTTGCTTCTGCAGAGTAACTTGTGGAACAATGTAATCTGGACAAGTTCTCCTTTTATGCGTTTAAAAGCTGCAAAGATTATCTATATAATTCTGCTGTTTGGGATTATTGTAAGGCTATTTTATTGGCAGATTTTGCGCTCAGATGACTTAAGTGCAATGGCGGAGCAGCAACATTTGGTAAGTTTTAAATTGGATGCCCCGCGGGGGTCAATTTTATCTTCTGACGGATCAATACTTGTCTCCAACCAGCCTACGTTTTTATTGTACGGCTTACCAAAAGTAGTTAAAAATCCGGAAGACACGGCATCAAAACTCGCAAAAATTCTGGTAGTTGGCCGTTACAGGGATAAAAACGAAGAAAACACGGGAGAGATTAATCCCCAGGAGGTTTTAGACCTTAAAGACGAGATCTCCGGTAAGTTATCCCAAGATTTATATTGGGTGATTTTAAATAAAAACATAGACCTTTCCACAAAAAATGAAATTGATAATTTGCATTTGGATGGGATTGGATTTGAAGCCGGTACTTCGAGATTTTATCCCGAGAGTTCTTCGGCGGCTCACGTTTTGGGATTTGTCGGGTCAGATCCGGTTGGTAATATGACTGGATATTTTGGGGTTGAAGGGTTTTATAACGGTTACCTGAAGGGAATCGGGGGTACAGTCACGGAAGAAAAAGATGCTCAGGGGCTGCCAATACTTATGGGTAAGTTTTTAAAAATGGATGCAAAAAACGGAAGTGACCTGGTTTTAAATATTGACAGGAGCGTCCAATACGTGGTGGAGAAAAATTTGAAAGAAGGGATGCAAAAATATGGTGCTAGGTCAGGATCAGTTATAGTTATGGACCCTAAAACCGGAGGGGTAATCGCGATGGCAGGGTACCCTAACTACGACCCCGGACATTTTGATGATTTTCCTAAGGAAAACTTTAAAAATCCGGCTGTTGCAGAAAGCTACGAGCCAGGATCGACTTTTAAGGCTTTGGTAATGTCTGCAGCAATTAATGAAAAACTGGTTACCCCGGAGACAAAGTGTGATATTTGTGCAGGCCCGGTGGAAATTTCGGGATATGCTATTAGAACTTGGAATAATAAATATAATCCGGATTCAACTATGACCGATGTCCTTGTCCATTCAGACAATACCGGAATGGTTTTTGTGGGGCGGAAACTGGGATTAGATAAACTTTATCAATATATTCAAAATTTTGGCATAGGAAGCTCAACCGGAATAGATTTACAAGACGAGGAAAGCCCGGAACTTCGGCCTAAAAAGGACTGGAGAGAGATTGATTTAGCAACTGCTACTTTTGGTCAGGGTTTAGCGACCACACCGATCCAGATGGTGCGGGCGATTGGGGCTATCGCCAATCACGGATATTTAATGGAACCGCATATTGTCCGATCGATCAGAACAGACGGAAGAGTAACGACAATTAAGCCAAAGATAGTTGGCCGCCCGATCACTGATGAAACAGCAAAAACAGTTACCCAAATGATGGTCGATGCTGTGGAAAAAGGAGAGGCGAAGGTTTTTTCCTTGAAAGGTTTCCATATTGCCGGTAAAACCGGAACTGCCCAAATTCCGGTAGCAGGACATTACGATGCAAGTAAAACAATTGCCTCGTTTGTGGGTTTTGCCCCGGCAGATGACCCGAGGTTTGTAATGTTAGTCCGATATGATGAACCTTCCTCTTCCATCTATGGTGCAGAGACTGCTGCACCCACATTTTTCGCAATAGCCAAAGAACTGCTTTTGTATTACAACATAGCACCGTCAAATTAGGAAGTTAGGTTCCTTAAGGAGCTTAAAGTGTTGAAGTAGTATAATTTTAGGAATGATAGTTGACTTAATTCGTAATCAATTTTTTTTACCGGAACTTTTTAGTAACTTGTCTATTCCTGTCAGGCGAAAGTATTTTTTAAAGTCATATGTTAGACGCTTCTTGCGTTCATTGTTGTGGCTAATTTATTTTGGTTATCCTTCCAGAAAATTGAAATTAATCGGAGTGACGGGCACGGACGGCAAAACCACTGTGACGAACTTGGTTTATCATATTTTACAAAAGGCCGGGAAAAAGGTAAGTGTTATTTCCACAATTTACGGAAAGATTGGGGATGAGGTTTTTGACACTGGGTTTCATGTTACTACTCCTGCAGCCCAACAGATGCAAAAGTACTTTCGTCAAGCAGTCAAAGACGGCAGTGAGTATTTTGTAGTTGAGGCAACTTCCCATGGGTTAGATCAATTTAGATTGCTAGGGTGTAAATTTGAGGTGGGAATTTTAACTAATATTACCCATGAACACCTTGATTACCACATCAATTACGACAATTATCTACTGGCTAAAGCGAAACTTTTTCAAATTTCGAAAACTTCAGTCCTTAATGCAGATGACGAATCTTTTTCAAAAGTGAAGAAGCTTGCAGAGGGAAAGGTTGTAAGCTATGGCTTTTCTAAAAAAGCAGATTTGAATTTACAAAATTATAAATTTAAGACAGATTTGCCCGGAGACTACAACAAATATAATATTTTGGCGGCTGCGGCTTGCGCCAGGGAATTGGGAATTGAGGAGAAAATTATCCAACAAGCAATCGCTGACTTCAATTTTCTTTCAGGAAGGATGGAGGAAATTAAAAATAACCGGGGAATAAAAATTATTGTCGATTTTGCCCATACGCCAAATGCGTTGGAACAAGCTTTGGGAACACTTCGAAAGGGGGCTAAGGGAAGGATAATTGCTGTTTTTGGGGCAGCTGCAGAGAGGGATATCGAAAAGAGGCCCCTGATGGGAGAAATATCTGCCAAACTAGCAGACATTACTGTTTTAACAGATGAAGATCCTCGTTTTGAAGACAGAAATAAAATAATAGAAACAATCGCCGGCGCGGCAATAGAGGCTGGGGCGAAGGAAGGAAAGACGCTTTTTAAGGAACCAGACAGGGAAAAAGCGATTAAACTGGCTATCAATCTAGCCAAAAAAGGGGATATTATAGGAATTTTTGGTAAAGGCCACGAAAGGTCAATGAATTATCAGGGTGTTGAAAAACCCTGGTCTGATCAAAAAGCAGTCATTGATGCTCTAAGTGTTGCATAATTTACCCACTTATATGGAAGACCGTCTCAGATTACTTGTTCGAAGTTTGGGTGAAGACCGTGTAAAACTCAATATCGACGTTACGGATTACCTCCATACACAGCTTGGTGGGGAAGCGAGGGCTTTTTATCTTGCAACAACAACCAAGGAGCTGGTTAAGGCTATAGAACTTTGCCAGGAATTAAAAATTCATTATATGGTGGTAGGGTCAGGGACTAAAGTTGCCTTATCGGGTGAGGGTTTGTCTGGTTTAGTTATTAAAAATAGGAGCGACCAAGCTAAAATTTTTGGTATCAAAGGAAAGATATCCCGTAATGGGCTAGGGATTGAAGAGGCATTAATCGAAGCGGATTCAGGTATGAGTTTATCAAAGCTTTCAGAATATTCTAAACTACAAAAACTTGGCGGATTTGAAAATTTAAGTAATATACCGGGAACAATTGGAGGCTCATTTTTAATAACTCCGGTTTTAAAAGAAAACGCCCAGCAGGTAAAGATTATCGATAAAAGCGGGGAAATTAAGGTTAAAGTAGTGGATCAGGTCCTAAAGGATGATGTGATACTTTCAGTTGTCTTTAAGCTAAAAGCAGCTAAAATGGTGTAAAATTAATAAAGATGGATATTGGAAAGCATCCAATTTGGAACCATGTCAGTACATACAAAAAACCCGCCCACTATGTTAGATTTTTCCTCGCCCGGAAATTAGCGAAACTTTACCCTGCAACAAATTTTATAGGAATTACCGGATCGGTCGGTAAGACTACAACCAAGGAATTATGCCTTAAGGTATTGTCCGAGAAATATGTAACGCTGGCAACTAAGGAAAATATTGACCCGATATTTAATATTCCGTCTACCTTATTGAAGATTCGTCCCAAGGTGCAAAAAGTAATTTTTGAGATGGGGATAGAGTACCCCGGTGAAATGGATTTTTATTTATCGCTTATGCGTCCTTCGACAGCAATCGTCACCAGAATATTTTATACGCATAGCCAATTTTTAGGTGATGTGGAACAGGTTGCCAAGGAGAAATCAATACTTGTTAAACATCTTCCTAAGGATGGGTTCGCAATTTTAAACTATGACGATATTTATACAAGAAAAATTGCAAAAGAGACGGAAGCTCAGGTTGTTTTTTACGGATTAGATAAGGCAAACTGTGCTGTTTGGGCAAGCAATGTCAGGTTAGAGGGGAATAAAACTAAGTTTGAATTAAATTACGGAGTGGAAAGAGTTGAGGTTACTTTAAATCTTTTAGGAAGGCATTTTGTCTATCCGGCTTTAGCGGCAGCAGCCTTGGGGATTACCTGTAATCTTTCGCTTATAAATATTAAACGGGGTTTAGAAAAATGTGCCCCAGCTCCTCATAGACTACAGCTTCTTGAAGGGCTTGAGGGGTGGCATGTTTTAGATGATACATACAACTCTTCTCCTGCCGCAGTTGAGGAGGCAATTAATGTTTTATGTGAATTGCCCGCACGAAAGAGGATTATTGTTCTTGGGGAAATGAAGGAACTGGGTATTTTTTCTGAAAATTTACATAGGGATGTTGCCCGAAAGATTTATAAAGAGAAAATTGATATGGTTATTCTTGGAGGAGGAGAGGCCAGGTTTGTAGGGGATGAATTAATTAAGCTTGGTTTTCCTCAAGAAAAAGTCCTGGTTAATCTATCCAATCAACAAATAGTAGGACAAATATTAAGGAACGTAGGCAAAGGGGATATAGTATTGGTGAAAGGATCAAGAGCTGTTAGACTAGAAGAAGTAGTAGCTCGTATCAGCCGGCACAAATGATAGAACTTTTAGGATTGATCTTAATATCTTTTTTTATAACCAGCTTTTTACTGGTACCCTTTATTGATTTTCTATTTCACCTTAAGAGAAAGTATAAAAAAGTCGTTCATGAGAAT
Organism: bacterium; assembly: GCA_021786315.1. Taxonomy (GTDB): domain Bacteria; phylum Patescibacteriota; class Microgenomatia; order Daviesbacterales; family UBA10151; genus JAJYNN01. The sequence goes on along the minus strand of JAJYNN010000002.1, from coordinate 615,684 downwards.
GCAGTGGATGTTTCAACCCCTATCCATAATAAGCTGCAGGCCGGAAAGGATATTGATGTGCCTGTAGGAGGCGGAATTTTAATCATTATATCCGTAGTAATTCTGACACTCCTAACTTTTCTTCTGACTCGTTTTCAAATTAATAACCAAATTTGGATCCTTATTTTTACCATTTTAGCTTTTGGGGCAATTGGTTTTATAGACGATATACGGCATATTTTTGTATCCCACAGTGGGAAATTTGCTGGTATCAGAGGAAGGTATATGTTAGCTTTGCAAATATTTTTTGCGCTAACTGTAGCTCTTAGCCTCTACTTCTTTGTAGGGTTAAACAATATCTACATCCCTGTTATTGGGAACGTGGTTTTGGGATGGTGGTATATCCCCTTGGCAGTTTTTTCTATTGTGGCTTTTACTAACGCATATAATATTTCTGATGGTCTGGATGGATTGTCATCTGGGCTTCTTACTATCTGCCTCTTTGCATTTCTTGCCCTTGCAAGTTCGGTATTAAACCAAAACTTAGCTATCTTTGTTGGTGTTTGGATTGGGGCTTTAATTGCTTACCTTTACTTTAATGTTTACCCGGCAAGAATTTACCTTGGTGATGCCGGTGCTTTGGGATTTGGAGCAACACTGGCTGTAATCGGACTCTTAACCGGCAAGATTTTAGGGTTGGCTGTGATAGGCGGAGTGTATGTTGTAATAATTAGTTCTTCTTTAATACAGATACTATCTAAAAAGTTCTTGAAGAAAAAAGTATTACCCGTTGCACCGATACATATGTATTTCAAATATATCGGGTGGGAAGAACCAAAAATTGTTGTTAGATTTTGGCTGGCTGGGGGAATACTGGCAATCTTCGGTCTTTGGTTGGCATTGCTTTCAAAATAGCCTTTCCTTCTGTTTTTAGTACCTGTTAGAATAAAAGTATGAGGAGATTGCGTTCGCTTAATTCATATAATTTGAGCAAAGCGAAAATTTCAAGCTCTGCTTATAATTTGAGCAAAGCGAAAATTTCAAGCTCTGCTTATACAGCTCCTAGGACTACGAGCCAAAACCGCAAACTTGATTTTACGCTTCTAGGGACTGTTATTTTGCTTGTAACGTTTGGTTTGTTAATGGTTTATGATGCCTCACAGTTTGAAGCATTTCGGGATTTAGGGGATAAATACTATTTTTTTAAATCTCAAGTAATGTGGGTTATTTTAGGTTTTTTATCATTAGGCTTTTTTAGTTTCTTTGATTATCACCGGTTACAAAGGTTTGCCTTGCCTCTGATGGGAGTTTCCTTATTCTTATTATTTTTGGTATTTATACCTGGTTTAGGGGTCTCAGCAGGTGGTGCACACAGATGGCTGAGGATTTTAGGGATGACTATCCAGCCAGCAGAAATTATTAAACTAGCGTCAGTTATATTTTTCGCTACCTACTTTCAGGAAAAAACCCGGTCAGATGTTTTCCTGATTGTTTTAGGGGTGGTGGGGGCGACAGTCGGTGTTCTTCAAAAAGATTTAGGATCGGCGATAGTTTTTAGTATGGTGGCGTTCGGGATTTACTTTTTAGCCAATGCTCCTCTCATCCATTTCGGGGCATTATTCATAGGGGGAATCATCAGTTTTATCGGTTTGATTTTAGTCGCTCCCTATAGAATGAAAAGAATTTCCGCATTTTTGGACCCGTTTGCTGATCCACAAGGCTTTTCCTACCATATTTCTCAAGTTTTAATTGCTTTAGGCTCGGGTGGTTTTTGGGGTTTGGGTGTCGGACAATCAAGGCAGAAATTTGCCTACATCCCTGAGGTGACCACCGATTCTATTTTTTCAGTGGTGGGTGAGGAATTTGGGTTTCTGGGAAGTGTCTTGCTTATATCTTTAATTGGTTTTTTGATTTGGAGGGGGTTTAAGGTTTCGGAGAACGCCCATGATAATTTTGGAAGGCTTTTAGCAGCGGGTCTTACTATTTGGCTAGGAGTACAGGCCGTTGTAAACTTAGCAGCCATGGTTTCCTTAATCCCGTTAACCGGTGTGCCGCTGCCATTTATTTCGTATGGCGGTTCGGCACTGCTTGCAAATTTAGTGGCAGTGGGTATACTGCTGAATATCTCAAAACAGGGGAATAATAATAGATGATGAAAAAGATTTTAATTACCGGTGCTCATTTTACTCCCGCCCAGGCGGTGATTGAAGAACTGAAAAAGGAACCTCAAACTGAAATAGTTTATATTGGCAGAAAATCAACAAGGGAAGGCGATAGAACTTCCTCAGTCGAATCCCAGGTTTTACCGAGTTTAGGGGTAAAGTTTATTCCCATTATCGCAGGAAGATTGCAAAGATCATTTACAATACACACTATTCCGTCATTACTTAAAATTCCAGTGGGGTTTGTACAGTCATTTTTCTTTCTTTTAAAAGAGAAGCCGGACGTTGTTCTTTCGTTTGGCGGGTATGTTGCTGTTCCTGTGGTTGTTTCTTCTTGGTTGTTGTCTATTCCAGTAATTATTCATGAACAGACTTTAATTCCTGGTTTGGCCAATAATGTCTCTTCCTGGTTTGCCGATAAAATTGCTGTTTCTTTCCCTAAGAGCGGATTCAATGGAAAGAAAGTTGTTTTAACCGGAAACCCGATTAGGAAAGAAATGATTTCTGAGAATCAAAAGCTGGTTAACACTGATATAAAAGAAATAATCTCTTTTGCAAAAAAACAAAGGCTGCCGATTATTACTGTGGTTGGTGGGAACCAAGGGTCGCATGTAATAAATAAATCAGTTGAAGATGCTTTGAAGGAATTAACGGAAATCGGCTGTGTTGTACATCAGACAGGTGATTCAAAATTTGGGGATTTTGAAAGACTCGAAGAAAAAAGAAAATTATTGAGTAATACAAAACATTACCTGGCAAGGAAATGGATTAATGCATCAGAGATGGGGTGGTTGTTTGATAATTCAACTTTAGTAGTCTGTCGAGCCGGGATGAATACACTTTTGGAAAGCTGCTATTTCGAAAAGCCACTGTTAATTATACCCTTACCTGTAAAAGAGCAAAAACTAAATGCAAAGTATTTCCAAAAAATAGGGAATGCAATGGTTTTATGGCAAGAGAACCTTGATGAAACAAATTTGTTGGAGAATATAAAGGAAATGTTGGCAAAGATAGAGGGATTAAGGGAGGGTGCAAAGAAGGCGAAAGAGATAGTTATTCCGGACGCTGCTAAAAGGGTTGCTTTGGAAACTCTACTTCTTGCCGAAAAATGAAGAAAAATGTTTTTGTGCTGCAGATTCTTGGAGTTTTAGGGGTAGTGTTGATTTTAGTTAAATTGAATTTGTTTGGTGTCGGAAATGTAATTTTAGAAAATCCGGACAATGGTTGTGTGAGCGAAGAAGTTATTAAAAAAGATCCAAATTTAATTCAAAAAAATTTATTTTTAATTGATAAAAAGCAGATCTTAAATAATTTGATTTCCCGTTATTCTTGTTTAAAAGATATGGAAATTAAATATAGTTTTCCTAAAAAATTAAAAATTAACATCAGGGTTAGAGACCCGATTGCAAAGATTAATTCCTATAATACTCAAACACCAAAAACTTTAAATGATTTAAGTCTAGAAGAAGCTTCTTCGGCTGCCCTTTTAGACTGGAATTTTCCTGGAGATAATTCAGATGAGAGCCTAGTTGTTGATGATTCCGGATATATTTTTAAGAAAATGAATGATGAACCATTACCTACTCTTTTTGTAAAAGGAGATGCTTTAAAGTTAGGGCAACGGTTAGATGAGCCGACATTCAACAAAATATCAAAAATTTTTGAGAAAATAAAAAATATGGAGATCTCATTCCAAAAAGCGAAATTAGATGACGAAACTTTATTAATTGAAAGCAATCCAAAAGTCACTTTTTCTTTATCTGGAGACACTTTTAGGCAACTCGCCTCTTTACAATTAATCTTGCAAGAGGCTAAAATAAACGGGAAGGTTATACAGATTATTGACCTTCGTTTTGATAAACCAGTGGTGGCTTATACCTCAAAGAAAAATGGCTAAAGACCGTGTTTTATGCGCTGTTGATGTTGGTTCTTCTAAAATTGCGACATTAATCGCCTCTGTGGGGGAGGACGAGAAAATCAATTTGATTGGAGTTTCGGCAACTGTTTCCAAAGGCGTTAGAAAAGCCCAAATTGTAGACATAGAAGAAGCAGTATCTGCTATTACAGAAAGTATTGAAGCTGCCGAAAGAATGGCCGGATATTCAATATCTTCTGTTTATGTCACTATTGGCGGCCCACAAATTGAAAGTACAAATTCGCATGCTGTGGTGGCGGTGGCAAAACCGGATGGTGAAATTGAAGAAAATGACATTTTAAGAGTTAACGATGCTGCCCGGGCAATCCCATTGCCCTCCTCAAAAGAAATTTTACATGTGATCCCAAGAACCTTTACAGTGGACGGTCAAATGGGGATAAAGGATCCTATTGGGATGACGGGAGTGAGGCTTGAAACGGATACTCACATTATTACAGGCGCCACAACTTCAATGAAAAATCTCGTTAAATGTATGGGTTTAGTCGGGGTAAATGTAGAAGAATTAGTTTTTTCGGGTATCTCTTCGTCTTATTCTGTTTTAACAGACACAGAAAAAGAATTAGGTGTAATTTTAGTGGATATTGGCGGAGAGACGACTGATGTGGTGATTTTTGTCGACGGTGCAGTTGCTTATTCTTCAGTTATTCCGGTAGGCGCACGACATATAACCTCAGATTTAGCTGTAGGATTGCGGATTTCTTTAGAATCTGCGGAAAAAATTAAAGTTCATCTTGGAAAAACATTAAAAGCTCCGGTCTTGCCGGATGGGGTAGAAAAAGACGGAAAAGAAAAAGCAAAAGAAGATATTTTAGATGTGAGGAGTTTGGGTATTGCTGAGGATATCCAAAAGATTACTAAGAAGAGTGTTTGTGATTCAATAATTAGGCCGAGGGTCAGAGAAATTTTTGAGCTGGTAGGAAAAGAGATTAAGAAGAGCGGGTTTGGATCCCAAACTCCTTCCGGATTGGTTATCTGTGGCGGTGGAGCGTTAACTGTGGGTCTTTTAGAACAAGCAAAGTATGTTTTGGGTTATCCTGCAAGGTTGGGGAAGAATGAAGGAATGGTCGGATTGGTAGATGAAATTGATTCTCCTTCTTTTTCTGCAGCGGCAGGATTGGTGTTGTATGGAGTAAGAAGCGGAACGGTAAGACAGTTTAATTTACCTGTTTTGGCTAAAGGACTACCCATTAAAGATCTTGTTTCTCGTGGTGTTAGTTTATTTAAATCTTTCCTACCCTAGATGTTGTATAACTAGGGCTCGACAAATCTGCCTGTACTTGTTAGAATCTGCCAAAAGAGTGTTCTGTTCAGAATAAAAATTTATGCTTATAAACATTTTTCTTTTCAAGAAAAACGTATGTAAGCACCGCTTGAAAAAATGTTTTCAAGCTTATATATAGGATATATTTATGCTTATCAAGCCTGATATTCAAAAGTTTGCCAAGATTAAAGTAGTAGGTTTGGGTGGTGGTGGTTGTAATGCTTTAAACTCCATGATTTCTCTCCAACAAATCCAAGGTGTGGAATTTGTGGCTATTAATACTGATGCCCAAGCGCTTTTAACTAATCAGTCCCCAACAAAAGTCCAAATTGGTGAAGCACTAACGCGTGGTTTAGGTTCTGGCGGGAATCCCACAATCGGCGAACAGGCAGCCGAAGAATCTTCCCAAAAAATAGAGGATGTTTTGCAGGATGCAGATATGGTTTTCTTAACTGCGGGTATGGGTGGCGGAACCGGAACCGGATCTATTTCTGTAGCTGCTTCAATTGCTAAAAAAGTTGGGGCTTTAACAGTTGCTGTTGTGACCAAGCCATTCAAGTTTGAGGGTACCAGAAGAATGGTGGTTGCCGAAGAAGGAATTGAGAAATTAAAGGATAAAGTTGATGCTTTAATTGTGATTCCCAACCAAAGACTTCTTGAAGTGGTTGATAAAAACATGACTCTTTTTGACGCATTTAAGATGGCGGATTCGGTTTTGGGGCAGGGTGTGCAGGGAATTTCCGACTTAATTGTGATGCCGGGACTTATCAACGTTGACTTTGCTGATGTCAGATCCATCATGTCCAACGCCGGGTCGGCTTTAATGGGTATTGGAAAAGCAGGTGGAGAAAACAGGGCGGAAGCGGCAGCGCGCATGGCTATTGCTTCGCCGCTTTTGGAAGTTTCCATTGAAGGCGCCAAGGGAGTTTTGTTCAATATTGTTGGCGGTCCGGATTTAACCATGGAAGAAGTCGACAAAGCAGCCAAGATTGTTTCGGCCGCTGCCGACCCGGATGCCAACATTATCTTTGGTGCCACCATTAAAGAGGACCAAGTGGACCAATTAATAGTTTCGGTTATTGCAACTGGGTTTGACCAGAGTAGGGCAAGGCTTCGTGAATATGCCGGGGCAGGGATGAATCCTTTATCACAAAGTTATATACAACCCCAAAGGCCAACGGCTCAGGAAGAGGTTACTGAAGAGGAGCCGGAAGAAGAGGAAGTTGTAGAAGAAGTAGCGGCAGAAGATTCAGATGACAGATTTGAAATTCCCACCTTCCTCCGCCGAAACAACTAGTTTCAGAGCACCATTTTTGTTAGAATTACCCATATGGTAACAAGATTTAAGCCTATTTCGTCGCAAGTTGATTTGCCGACTCTCGAAGAAGAGGTTTTGGCTTATTGGGAAGATAACAAAACTTTTGCAAAATCCGTAGAAAACCGGGAAGGTCGGGAGAGATTTGTTTTTTATGAAGGCCCTCCAACGGCAAATGGTAAACCAGGCATTCATCATGTATTAGTAAGGTCTTTCAAAGATTTAGTTTTGCGCTATAGAACAATGAAAGGCTTTTTGGTGGAGAGAAAAGCCGGTTGGGATACCCATGGGTTACCGGTAGAGATTGAAGTTGAGAAAGAGTTGGGATTGCGGGGCAAACAGGATATTTTAGATTTAAAAGATAGCCAATTTGAGTCAGTTAAATTCTTTAATGAAAAATGTAAACAATCTGTTTTTCGTTATGTTGATGAGTGGGTGAACTTAACCAGGAGGATTGCTTTTTGGATTAACTTCGATGACGCGTATATCACTTATAAAAATGAATATATTGAAAGCGTTTGGTGGTTTTTAAAACAGGTTTCCGAAAAGGGTCTTTTGTACCGGGACTACAAAGTTGTCCCTTACTGTCCTCGTTGCGGAACTTCGCTTTCTTCCCATGAGTTGGCCCAAGGATATAAAGATGATGTGGAAGACCCATCCGTTTTTATTAAATTTGAGTTGGAAGATGAACCAGGCACCTATTTTTTGGTCTGGACAACAACTCCCTGGACACTTCCGGGAAATGTTGGCCTGACGATTGGAAAAAATATCCAATATGTGAAAGTGGAGCAAAATGATGAAAGATATATTTTGGCCAAGAAAAGATTAAGCGTTTTAGACGGAGAGTACAAAGTTTTAGGTGATGTTAAATTTGAAGATATTTTAGGGAAAAACTACAAACCACTATTTAATTACATCAAACCGGAGCCCAAAGCATTCTATGTTTTAGAAGGGGATTTTGCTACGGAAGATGAGGGAACTGGCATCGTTCATACTGCGGTAATGTACGGAATCGAAGACTTTGAAATGGGGAAAAAGGCGAACTTGCCTTTACAGCACACGGTCAGCTTAAAGGGGGAGTTTATGCCGGAAATCACTGAATTTGCCGGAAAATTTGTCAAAGATGCCGACAAAGATGTTATCGAAAACTTAAAAAATAGAAACATCCTTTATAAATCAGGAACCATAAAACACACTTATCCGTTTTGTTGGAGATGTTCCACCCCGATTCTTTATTATGCCCTTGATTCCTGGTTCATTAAAACCACTGCGGTTAAAGAGGCGCTTTTAGAGGATAATCAAAAGATTAATTGGGTTCCCAAAACTATAAAGACCGGGAGAATGAAAAACTGGTTGGAAACATTAATTGATTGGAATATTTCCCGTAACAGGTTTTGGGGAACACCGCTGCCGGTTTGGATGTGCCCTGATAAACATATAAAGGTTGTTGGCGGACGGAATGAGATTGAAGAGTTAGGGGGTAAAGTTCCCGATGATTTACACAAGCCTTTTATTGATGAAGTGACGTTCAAATGTCCTGAATGTTCCCAGGAAATGAGAAGGGTTTCTGATGTGGTTGATGTCTGGATGGATTCAGGAGCAATGCCTTTTGCCCAGTGGCACTATCCCTTTGAAAACCAGGAGATTTATAAGGAATGGTATCCGGCAGATTATATTGTTGAGGCAATTGACCAAACAAGAGGGTGGTTCTTTACTTTAATGGCCGAAGCGATGCTTTTGGGAAATAGCACCCCTGCTCCTGTTAAAAATATCTTTACAACAGGACATATTTTGGATGAAAAAGGCCAAAAGATGAGTAAATCCAAGGGAAATGTAGTTAATCCTTGGGATGTAATCTCAAAAACCGGAGCGGATACAATTCGCTGGTTTTTCTACACTAATTGCCCTCCAGGGGGGAGCGTACCCTTCTCCTCTGACTTAGTTTCAGAAAAATTACGCCGTTTTTCCTTAATTTTATGGAACAGTTATAAGTTTTTCGTCGACTATGCTAATTTATCCGAGGTTGAAGTTCAAGATGTGAGAAATAGGACAGCGCTTGATAAATGGATCATATCCAGACTGAACCAGCTGACGGAGCTTGTGAATAATAATTTAGATAAATATGATTTTTATAATTCCTCCAGAAATATTGAAGATTTTGTCGTAAATGACTTATCGACTTGGTATATCCGAAGATCCAGAGATCGTGTAGGGCCTGTAGCTGATAAGGAAGATGAGAAAGTGTTTTTGTCGACTTTTTACGAAGTCTTAGTGACTTTGAGCAAGTTACTAGCTCCGTTTATGCCTTTTGTTTCTGAAGCAATTTATCGAAACCTTACCGGAGAAGAATCGGTTCATTTAACTGATTATCCGGAAACAGACAAGGGGCTAATTGATGAAGAGCTGGTGAGGCAGATGAGCCTTGTGAGACAAATGGTGGAGAGGGGACATGCCCTAAGAAAAGAAGCAAATATTAAACTTCGTCAACCATTGCAGAAGTTTACTTACTTCTCAGAGGGGAAATTAGATGACGAATTAGAAAAGATTATGGCGGATGAGTTAAATGTTAAAGAGATTGAGTATAAAAAATCCTCAAATGAGGCTAAAGGGGAATTGGATACAAAAATTACTCCGGAACTTCAAGCAGAAGGAGAAGCTAGGGAGATAATCAGGCAAATCCAACAGGCAAGGAAAGAATCCGGGCTGACTTTACAAGATAAGATAAAGGCTTTTGTACCGGAAGTGCCAAAAGATAAAAATCTAGTTGAGCTAATATTAAAACAGACCAATGCTTTGGAGCTTATACAAGGCGAGAGTTTAAAGATCGAAGTTGTTTAATTGATGAATCCTAAAAGCGGTTTTCTGCCTGACTTATTGATAACTATTCCTGCTATTCTGCTGCTTTCATTAGGCATTTTAGTGATTTATTCTTCGGATACCAAGCTTGCTTTCCAGCAGGGTTTGTTTGCCTTAGTCGGGCTTCTAATTTATTGGGGTCTTTCTTCTTTAGATTTTGAAATATATAAAAATTACACACTTTATTTTTACCTGTCAGTAATAATTTTACTTGTTGTAGTTTTCCTTTTAGGTTTTGAGACCAGAGGATCCGTTAGGTGGATACCATTAGGGGGGATTCAGCTTCAACCATCGGAGTTGGCGAAGCCGGCTTTGATTTTATTTCTGGCAAAATTTTGGTCTAACCGGCTTCCCAATTGGATGAATTTATTAAAAAGTTTCCTTATTGCGGCACCCTTAATAGGGTTGATCTTTAAACAGCCGGATTTAGGGACAGCGCTTACTTTACTCTCTATCTGGGTAATAATGCTTGTGGGAGCAAATATCTCCTGGTTTAAGTTTATGATCATGGGTGTGGCTTCGGCTGTATCTGCGCCTATCATCTGGCTCTTCTTGAAAGATTACCAAAGACAAAGGATTTTCAGCTTTCTCTCGCCTACTCAGGATCCTTTAGGGATAGGCTATAACGTTATTCAATCAATGATCGCTGTTGGGTCAGGACAAGTACTCGGAAGGGGCTTAGGGAGAGGGACTCAGTCCAGACTGCAATTTCTACCCGAGTTCCGGACAGATTTTATCTTTGCGTCTATCGCCGAGGAACTTGGGCTCCTAGGGTCACTTATTGTTTTATCTCTATATGGTGTTTTAATTGCCAGAGCCTTGAAGATTTGCACTAACTCATCGAGCCGATTTGGGAATTTATTAATCTTAGGAGTTTTAGGAATGATCTTTTTCCAAACCTCAATTAATATTGGGATGAATGTCGGACTATTTCCTATTACCGGTATTACCTTACCGCTGCTTTCTTATGGAGGCAGTTCGCTTCTTTCGGTACTCTTGTCCTTAAGCTTCATTGCTTCAGTTTCCAGATTCAGTAGGCAAAAATCGTTTAATCGTGATTTGGATTGACGCTACAGCAAGATCAGGGTATAATTCCCTTTATGGATTATGCAATTTTTGAAATATCAGGCCGGCAATATTTAATTAAACCTGGCCAAACAATCGAAGTTGACCGAATTTCTGAGGATGTAAAGACCTTAAATATTGACAAGGTTCTTTTAGTTTCCAATGGTAAGAAAATCGAGATTGGAAAACCATACTTAAAGACCACTTTAAATTTTGAGGTGGTTGGCAATGTCAGAAAACCCAAAGTAAGGGTGGCAACTTACAAAGCAAAGGCTAATTATAGAAGAGTAATAGGACAAAAAAGGGAAATGACAAGAATTAAGTTGGCAGACGATAAAAAGTCTGTGAAAAAAGCTTGATTTTTGTTTTCACGGATTGTATCCTTAAAGATATATGGCACATACAAAAGCAGGTGGAAAAACAAAAAATGGCAGAGACTCAGTTTCCAAGAGATTGGGTGTAAAACGTTATGGTGGGGAAATTGTTGAAGTAGGTAATATTATTGTCAGACAAAAGGGGAATAAGTTTCATTCCGGTATTGGAACAAGGATAGGGAATGATTTTACTATTTATGCAGCCACTCCAGGAAAAGTTGAATTTGCAAAGAAAAAAGGTAAGAGCATAGTTCAAATTATTAATGGATAATATTGACCAAGTATTTGAGTTAGATATCAACCTCTTGGAGCCCAATCCACTCCAACCAAGAGGTTTAATTACCCCTGAGTCTTTGGCCGAGCTTGCAGAATCAATCAGAGAACACGGAATTTTGGAACCCTTGGTTGTTGCCAAGACCCCTGCCGGATTTCAAATAATCGCCGGCGAAAGACGCTGGAGAGCTTCTAAACTCGCCGGCCTCAAAAAAGTCCCTGTAATTATGAAAGAAACTTCTCCAAGAGGGATGCTGGAGATGGCAATTGTGGAAAATGTCCAAAGGCAAGACCTTAATGCTTTAGAGAGGGCCCAAGCTTACAGAAGACTGATGGATGAGTTCGGTTTGGCCAATGCCGAGATTGCCCAAAGGGTAGGGAAGAGCCCCGCCTACATTTCCAACACAATCCGCCTTTTGACTTTGCCTGACGCTTTAAAAGATGCGGTGATGTCTGAACAAACAACAGAGGGTCACGTTAGGGCTTTAGCTGCTTTAGAGGATCCTCACTTGATTATTGAGGCATATAAAGAAGTCCTTAAGAAAAACTTGTCAGTCCGGGGAACGGAAGAGCTTGTCCGAAAAATGCGTTCCAAGCTTGGAATTGCTGCCAAGAAGGGTGAAAGAATTGATATGCATATCCTAAACGATGAAATAGATAAGATCCAAGCAGGTTTGGCTTCTGCTTTGTCTAAAGGTGACAGAAAGGCTCACGTAAAGTACGTCTTAACCGGGAATCAGGCAAAATTAGAGTTTAAGATTCCGGGAAACCCGGAAGCTAATGCCGAAATAGTGAGAAAAATCTACGAAGCTATTACTTCTCTCTTTTAATTCGAAGGTTTATCGACCGGAATAATTCCAAACTTTTGTGCTGGCCAATATCTTGCCCATGCTTGGCCGATGACCAGGTTGTATTCGACTGTGCCCCATTCCCTTGAATCCGAGCTGCCGTTCCTGTTATCTCCCATGACGAAATATTGGTTATCGGGGATAGTAATCTCTTCTCCTTCGGGAAGAAATGCCCCTCCGGAGGTTTTGAGCCCCTGAGGTAGGTATGGTTCCTGAATTTGTTTGCCGTTAATATACACTTGCCCGTCTAGAATTTGGATTTTTTCTCCCGGCAGTCCAACTATCCTTTTAATAAATACCTGGTCGGTGTTTCTGGGGTTGTGCAGGATAATAACTTCCCCCCTTTCAAGATGGGCAATGCTTTTGGCAAGTTTGTTGGTAATAATATAATCTCCATCATGAAAATTGGGGACCATTGAACTTCCGGAGACACGGTGAGGCTCGGCAATAAAAAAACGCAAGACGATTAATACTGCTGCAACGATGGCAACAAACTCAATCAGTTCAACTAAGCTATCCCTAAATTTTGATGATGAAGGATGTTCTTCAGTCGCTTTGGCTAAATCAGGGTTAACTTCTTTAGGGTATTGGGGATCCATACCGGTAATTATCCTACATTTTGGGTTTGTAAGACAAGTGGGAGGATGGTAAAATTAGGTGTTTCTAGGTTAAGGAGTTATAGCTCAGTTGGTTAGAGCGCTTCATTCACATTGAAGAGGTCACTGGTTCGAGTCCAGTTAACTCCACTTAATATGAGAATTGGGATTGATATTTCGGTTTTAAATGATAAGAATCGGACGGGAATTGGAGTCTACACTTTTGAGTTAATTAAAAATCTCCTCAAGACTAATGAGCAAAGCTCCTCTTCGAGTAAAAAAGATAAGTTTATTCTTTTTGGGATCGCAACCCTTTCTACTTATGAATATCTGAAAAACTTAGAATTTAAAGATTATCCTAATGTAGAAATGAAAGTTTATAAGATGCCGGCGAAATTTTTCCGGACGGCTTTTTTAACTTGGCAAAAATTAAATTGGCCGCCAATAGAAACATTTATTGGCCCTGTTGATATTTTCCATTCATTTAATTGGTTTATGCCTCCCCAAAGACATGGAAAAAGAGTGGCTACAGTGTTCGACCTGACATCAGTACTGTTTCCCCAATGGCATGACCCCAAAACAACCCAATTGGACAAAGCCCGCTTTAATAGAATCGCTAAAAATGCGGATTTGGTGATTGCCATTTCAGAGAGTACCAAGAAAGATTTTATGGAGTTTAAACCAAAAGGTAGGGTGGAGGTGATTTACCCGGCCGTGAGAGATGGTTTAGGGAAAAGGGGTAAGGAAAAAGAAACATTAGAAAAATATGGATTAAAGCCGGGATATTTATTAGCCGTGGGAACTTTGGAGCCAAGGAAGAATTTAGAAAACTTAGTTAAAGCTTATTTAGAAAGCAAAATTTCCGAGCCCTTAATTTTGGTAGGAAAATCAGGTTGGAAAAACGAGGGATTGATGGATTTAATTAATAAACATCAAGATCGGATAAAACAATTAGGATTTGTGCCTGATGAGGAATTGGCTAACTTGTATAAACATGCCTTGATTTTTGTTTACCCATCTTTTTATGAGGGTTTTGGTATTCCGGTATTAGAAGCGATGAAAGCAGGACTCCCTGTGATCACCTCGAATATTTCCTCACTTCCAGAAGTGGGGGGAAAGGCAGCAAGGTATATTGATCCTAGTAATACAAAAGAGATAGGAAATGAGATAAAAAAAATAATTGGAGATATAAGAATCAGGAGACGAATGGGCCAGATGGGAATGAAACAAGCAGAGAAATTTTCTTGGGAGAAGTCAGCACAAGAATTGAACAAACTCTACCAAGAGATTACTGCTTAGATTGAGCGTAAACTGTAACAAGGATAACCCAAATTAAAATCCAGGGATAAAAAAGAACATTAATAAAAAAACTTTGGGCAATTAAGCCAAGTAAGCCTGAGACAATTACTAGATTCCATTTGTTTTGGGTAACTTTAAAGAGAGATCCCTGAATAAGTGTTGTTAAAAAGGCAAAGAATACAGCCAATCCCACAACTCCGGTGGTTGCTGCCACGAATAAAAGGCTGGAATCATTGGCAGACGCTCCACGCGTCTGGCTGAAATTTTCTGTCCCCAGATGATATTGAGAAAGGGCAAAACGGTAGGCGTTAAACCCTACTCCAAAAACAGGGGAGTATTGAAGCATTGTCCATCCTTCCTGCCAGGAATTTAGGCGATAGTAGGCCGATTGTTGCCGGTCGATTCCCCGGGGTTGGGCAACTAGCTGTTTGTATCCTAAAAATCCTAAACCAACTCCACCCGTTAAGAATATGGAAAGCAATAATAATTTGGGGGATCTTTTTAAGAGTGCAAGTGCTGTAAAACTTACAAAAAGCATGATTGCCGCACTGCGGGAAAATGTTGTGATGATTGCCAGGTAGGTAATAATAAAACCTGGAAGCCTCTTTTTTATTGTTGGGGAAATTGACTGATCCAGAGTGATTGAAAGAAGAGTTAAGACTAGATATGCCCCGAGAAAGTTTGGGTCAAGAAGAGTCGAAACAGTCCTGAAATAATGGGGATCCCATCCGGCTTCTGACATGAACCCTAAATCCGGAATAAAGATTAGCTGTAATAGCCCAAGGACGGCAAGCCCTATTCCGGAGAACAAAATAGTTTTTGGTAAGGTTTTCTTCAGGGTTGGCAGTGCACCGTTGGAAATTAGAAAGCCTAACAAGAAATAAAGTGTAAAGCGGAAAGGATAGGCAAGGCTTAAAAGATATTGGCTGGTGCTTAGTCTGAGCGGTGTCAGAATTAAAGATATTATTGCTACCCCGGAGAAGATAAAAGCGGCTTTGGTCCAATGGTTTAATTTTAAGTTTTGGAGTTTAATTTTAGGAATTGAGAAAAGGATTAATATAATTACTGCGAGATCCAAAAGCGTGGCCCCTCCCTGGTTCCCTTGGGGAAATTTAAAAAGCTGCCCGGCTAAAAGGCCAATTAATAAAATAAGACTTGTTATATATTTCATGATTCTAAAACATTGTATTTAAAAATTTCCCAAACCGCTTTAGCTCCGTCTTTCCAGCCAATTTTTTTACCTTCTTCGTAAGTTCTCCCGGAATAGGAAATTCCCACTTCATATACTTTAATGCCTTTGACCTTAGAGATTCTAGCAGTAATTTCCGGCTCAAATCCAAACCTCTTGCTCTTTAATTTTTTGGCCAATTTACGGATTAGATCTCCCTTAAAAACCTTATATCCTGTTTCCATATCCGAAAGATTTAAGTTGGTAAACATATTGGATAAAGTTGTCAAAACCATATTGGAAACATAGTGCCAAAAATAAAGGACACGGTGGGGGCGGTTGGACAAAAGTCTGGAGCCATAAACCACATCGGCATCGTGGTTTATAAAGGGTTCAAGGAGAGTAGGGTAATCATTGGGGTTATATTCAAGATCCGCGTCTTGGACTAGGACAATATCTCCGGTAGTCTCTAGAAATCCGTCTTTTAGGGCCGCTCCTTTGCCTTGATTTTTCTTTTTCAGGATGAGTTTTATTTTGACTTTCTTTTGGTATTGTTTTTCTAATTTTTTTAAAATTTTTGGTGTTTGATCTTTAGATCCGTCATCAACCAAAATGATTTCCTTTTTAAAGCTAAGAGTGTCACTTTTTATAACCTTTTCTAAGGTCGTGGCGATAAATTTTTCTTCATTAAAAATAGGGATAACTATGGAGAGTGTCTTCATCGGAAGTATATTAACTGCTGGGGTTTATTTATGCAATCTAGGTATTATTGTAGGCTACCTCCCGGCATTTGCCGGAACGATCCTGTAATTCTCTCGCTCCGCTTAGGGATTATAAGTAACTTTACGGGTAACTTGGGCACTATTACCAACTTGGTCAATTGCCTTAATTACAATATTATTATCTCCTTCATTGATATCTATTGATTGAGAGAAGCTGCCGTCATCTTTCAGGATGATAACTTGGCCATTGATAGTCAAAGACATATTCTCCTTTGGGTTGACTTTGCCGGAAACTGTAACTTTTTTGTCCCCGCCGTTTATGACCTGATTGTCAGCCGGACTATCCACTGATAAATCCGGTTTTTCGTTAATGTAACTGATCCGGAGAGTCGTGGAGGGTAAACTTTCGTGGTTACTTTCATCAACAGTTTTTCCGTAAATATTATTTGAACCTAAGCTGAGGGTGATATCATCTGAGGTGAAGCTACCGTCACCGGATGTTTTAACGGTACTTTTTAAATCATCATCCAGATAAATTTTTACTGATGTATTAGGAGAAGCGTAACCTTTAACCTTAATAGTGGAACTTCCTGTTGCTTCAAAAGGAATATTTAAAACGGGTGGGGCTAAAGTGACACTGTCAGCGACTTGAGGAACAGGTGTTGGCGCTGGTTTGAATTGGTTTACAAAAGACAGGCTTCCTATGAGCGTGGGCAGAAACCAGGTGAAAAATGAGTAGAGAAGTATGGCGATAACGGTAAGAGTCAGATAAATTTTTTTCTTGCTTTTTTTCTCCCAGCGTCTGGCTGTAAAGGAACTATTGGATGATGCTCTTGCTCTTGATCTAAGTTTTTGCCTGTTCATAAAAATTGTGAGAGCCGATGGTGAGAATAACACTACTTCTCGCTCTGCTCGAAGATGTTGTTCTCACTTTGTCTTCTCGCTTTGCTCGGAGCCGATGGTGAGAATCGGACTCACGACCTTTGCTTTACGAAAGCATTGCTCTGCCACTGAGCTACATCGGCAGTAATGTGTATATTCTACCAGAAAACGGGAAAATCGGGGTGTTGTGAGAGTTTTAGATATGTTATACATAAATAGATGAAGCATAAATTTAATAGATTATTAAGAATTTTAGGACCCGGAGTCATAACCGGCGCGGCAGATGATGATGATTCAGGGATAGGGACATATATTCAAACCGGAGCTCAGTTTGGACTAGGCCAACTTTGGACAGCCCTGTTTATGCTCCCCTTTATGATGGGGGTGCAGGAATGTTGCGCAAGGATTGGAATGGTTACCGGAAAGGGAATCGCGGCGGTAGTCCGGACCCACTATAGTAAGAGGATTCTTTATGGGGTAGTTTTCCTGGTTGTGGTGGCCAATACGATTAATATTGGGGCGGATATTGGGGCTATGGCTGCAGCCACTCAGTTGATTATCCCCGTCAACTTTGCCCTGCTGACCCTGTTTTTTACCTTTACTGTTTTGGTTTTGGAGATCTTTACTTCCTATAAGTTTTACTCAAGGTTGCTTAAATGGCTGGCTCTTACCCTTTTGGCCTATCCTTTAACTGTGCTTTTGGTTTCCCAACCATGGAGGGAGTTACTCCGGGCTACCTTTGTGCCGCACTTTGAACTCAATTTTGCCTTTCTGTTTATCATTACTGGAGTTTTGGGGACAACGATTTCTCCGTATATGTTTTTCTGGCAGGCTTCAGAGGAGGTGGAGGAAGAGCGGGAGAAACATGAGTTAAATGGTAGTAGCCGGCCCAGTATTGGCTGGGCACAGATTAAACAGTTGCGGATTGATAATGCTTTAGGGATGGTTGCCTCAGAGATAGCCACTTGGAGTATTATCGTTGTCGGGGCTACGGTGTTAAACAAAAATGGCATTACTGATATTCGCACAGCAGCTGATGCCGCGAAAGCTTTAGAACCGCTGGTACAAACTTTCCCCAACGCCGGATTTATGGCTAAGACTATCTTTGCAACCGGGCTTGTTGGTCTAGGGTTGTTGGCAGTTCCTGTTCTTGCAGGTTCCGCTGCTTATGCCTTATCCGAGGCTTTTGGCTGGAAAGAAGGTTTATATAGGAAATTGAAACAGGCACATGGTTTCTACGGGGTGATTACCCTGGCTACCTTGATTGGGCTGATGATTAATTTTGTCGGCATTGACCCGGTCAAGGCTTTAGTCTATACGGCAGTGATCAACGGTATTGTGGCTGTTCCTTTGCTATTCTTAATTGCTTTAATCGGCAGAAATAAAAATATCATGGGGGAATACAGGAATGGTTGGCTTTCAAACCTTATTCTCTGGACAACATTTATTGGAATGTCCACTGCAGCCATTGCCCTGATTTTTACTTTGGCTCAGGGTGGAAGATAAGGTTTAAAGTTCTTTTAGATTTTCATCCGGGCCGACGGCCCACCTTATTTCTCCATCCGGATACGTTAACTTTTGTAAAAAGACTTCTTCCTGGTTGGTTCGAAAAACTTCGATATAGATTTTTCCCGCACCTTTGGTACCTTCTTTACCATGAGCTTCGTATTGTCTAATCTTTGATTCTTCCAGTGTTTGAGGTTCTAATCCGGCTGTTTTAAAGATGGCCTGTTCTATGATTTTCTTTTCGCCTAAATTAAGCTCCTCCATTGGTTTTTCCAGTCTCATACACCAAGGATCGATTGGGCGAACTGTATCAAGCATTTCAGGTGTTCCGAAAAGATTATCTATTTCTTCTTCGATATAAGACCTAAAGGCTTCCAAATTATTATCAGGTTCATTTTCGCTCATTATGAGCGGGATAAGGGAATCGGACCCTCGACTCTTCCTTGGGAAGGAAGCATATTACCACTATACGAATCCCGCAGTGTGAGTATTATAGGGCTACCTTTTGACTGCGTCAAAACGATCCTGTAATTCTCGCTTCGCTCAAATTATAAGCGGAGCTTGAAATTATCGCTTCGCTCAAATTATAACTCAAGTTGGCGGAGGAAACCAAGGAAGGTGATTGATATTTTAATGTGGTTATGGTCTACTGAACTAGATGAAAGATGATGTGATTGGTGGAAGCTTTGAAGAAAAAGAGCTACCTTTGGGTTCCCTTGATTCTTCTTCTGAAACTCCACATATGACTGCTGGGGAAGCAGCTGGTTTACTTGCAAAGTCGATGCCTGATGCTTTAGGTGCTGCAACCAAGGAAGCTGCCAGTCAGGTAAAAGACTTTGCGTTAGAGCAATCAGGAGTGACTCCTCCTCCTAGAAAAGAGGAACCTGAAGTGAAGTTACCAATTCCTTCAATCCCCCTTAAAACACAACCTGCATCGAATACATTAGGAGAAGCGACTGGTGGTCTTTCTCGATTTACTCAAGTTCCTGGATTAGAAGTAGAACAAAGTAATAAGCCGGCAGAGACACAAGTTGAAACTCCCACAACTCCTGCCTCGCCAGTTTCTGATAACCAGTTACCTTAACTTTTCAATGCGCAAGGTGACCCCTTGCTATACGCCAAGGAGGTCACCTTTATGGAGGGGAAAAGTGCTAAGGTAACGCCTGGCTTTGGCGAGGAAGTCACCTTCTTTTAGAGGATTTCTTAGTTGTTTTTCGGGATTTTGGTCTAGTAGTTTGTTGAGCTTGGGCACGGTATTGGGCTGCTTCTTCCCGGGCTCTTTGGGCCATTGACCGAACTTTTGGGCTCTGTGTCCTTTTTGCTTCTTTTGCTTTACCCTTGACCCTTTGGTATGTTTCTGAAGCTTGCCCCTTTAGTTTTTTTGCCTCTATTTTGGCTTCGTTAATGGTTTTTTGGGTCTCCGGTTTTTGCCGGTATTCCTCGGCTTTACTCCTGGCTCTATCGGCATATTCCTGAGCCTTGGTTTTGGCCTGTTCGTAGTATTTTGGCCCTTCCCGACGGATAGTTTCTGCACCTTTATTGACTGCCCCAACAACTCCGCCGCTTTTTGCCTGCTCACTGACTTTTTCTTCCGTGTAGCCTTTCACAATTACAGCATCTTTCCCGACAGTAATAATGTCCGAAACTTTAACTCGTTTTCTGCCTGTTGCAACATCTCTTAGGCCTTGGGAGACTTCAAATTCCTCAACTTTACCGCTTTGGCTGTCAAATAAAATATCAACTACTTTCCCCAGGTCTACTCCTGATTCGGAAATAATCCTGTTTTCCGTTAAATAGGCACCTTTGGTGGCAATGGACGCTAAATTGGAGGGAATATCGGAGGAATTTTTCATAATATCTTTGTTTTGAATTAAAACCGCATCTTTACCTACACCCCGGGCATCTTTAAGCAATATTAGCTTAGCTTCGGAAAAAATGCCGCTAGGGGAGACAAGAAGGGCTTCTACCCGGTTCGTTTGAGGATTGTAGATAACATCATCCACATCCTCAACCTGTTCGCCTTCGTCAATTGTAAAAACCTTGGCACCAATAACTTCTGTTCCTTTAACTAGCATTGTTAATCCAATCTTGTCACTTTGGTTTTAATATGTTCCCGGTTCCGGAAGATTATCCGTTCAAGTATGACAAGAATTATGGCTCCGATGGCTGCAACCAGGAAGCTTTGGCCATTAATGCCTACGGCGCTAATGCCAAAAACCAAATTTCCTATTAGTCCTCCCAATATTGACCCAATAATTGCCGTTAAAATCGTGCCAAGAATTCCTCCCCGGACCTCGCCCCGGTCTATGAAGTGGGCAATAATTCCAACTACAATCCCGAAGACGATCCAGGTGATCAAACTTGCCGTAATTGCTGCCAAAATGATGCCGGCATTAATCTTGAACAGGTCGGAGATGCCAGTGATATTTGTCATGATGACATGTTATTGTTTTGGGTTAAATATTCAATCAGATGTGGGTAAGAATTTATCAAGAGATATATGTCTGCTTTCTTACCCGATTTTAACTGGCTTCTTAGGAGAGGGAATTATGATACAAGATATGTTGGGGGCGCTGCTTATTCTCTTAATAATCCTGTGGTTTTTAGGGTACGTCACAATCCCCGGGTTATTAATACCCAATATTATACTTTTTACATTTAACGGCATTCCCATCACTCTTTTAAACCTGCTGATTTTAGCTGTGGTTCTGTGGGTGATAACTTTGCTTCCGGCTCCACTTCAAATTGTTGCCGGCTTGCTTTTACTGCTTTGGGCACTTTCCGTTTTAGGAATTTTCTCCGGCTTTTTTGCCTTCACAGGACTACCAAGCCTTCTGGTTTTGGTAATAATTTTAGGATTGCTCCTAATTTTATTCGCCGGGATTGCTTAACGCGGAATTTTTAGGACTGTTCCTGGTTCGATATTATCGACGTCAGTAATGTTGTTTGCTTTGGCAATTTTGTCAAAAGCATAAATATCCCCATAAGCCCGTCCCGCAATCTTGGAAAGCCAGTCACCTTCTACTACCGTATATGTATCGCCGGTGATTTTATCTCCCCAGATAGTTTCGTTAGTAGATCCGCCTGTACCCAAGGCAGTTTGAGTGTCGGAAGCTACTTCCAGTTTTGGAATGTCTATTACCTGGCCGACGGCGATAACGTTCTCGTCAGCAATTTTATTGGCTTTTACTAACTCAGGATATTTGTAACCATCGTTGTAATAAGCTTGGGCAATCTTGAATAGAGTGTCACCGTCCTTAACAGTGTATTTACCCGGCAAGTTTTCCGGCTTAACATCTGCATTTTTGTTTTCCGAAACTGTTTGTTGGGCTGGCCCCAGATTTCCTTCATTTCTCTTGACGTAGTTAAAGACCAAAACTCCAACTACTAAAACAATCAAAATTCCCAATAGTACTGAAAGGTACGATTGGTTGATGTTTAACTCCTTTTGTAATTTTTGGATTAGAGAAAGATTCGAGGAAGACCTTGAAACCCGACCAATTTTTGCGGTTCGCCTGGCTGTAGCGATAGCAAGTGTTTGTTTTTTTCTTGGCATTTTCTCACCTCCTAACTGTAATTAGCTTGAGCAGAAAATCTCTTGTGGCAGTAAAAAAGATTCTTTTGAAGTATAGTTTGTATTTAAAGGATTTAAAAACTTTTGTCAAGGGAGCGAGTGTTTTTTTGACTTTTTTAATCTATGTATTGTAGTCTTGCTGCATGTCAGAGAGAGATTTTTCGTTAGCAGGGGACGTAACTCTCGGGGAAGCCAGGGCTAAGTTGGAGCAGACTTCAGAAAAATTATCCGGATTAGAGGGTCTTTTACGGATTTCCGGAAAGACTGAAGATGCAGCTTCCTTGGAGGCAGGTTCGAAGAGGTTCTCGAGAGCTCTTGGTTCTCTGGAAGAAATACAGGTTCTATTAGATATTGCCGATAAGTCGTTTACTGATGAAGGAGCCCGTGTTTCTGTTCTTCTTAGAGCTTTCGGAGGTACAGATTTTACTGATGATGGTTCTACTCGTGTGGATCAAGTCTCGCCGGAACCTAGTGCATTGACTACTTTACCAACAAGAGAGGTAGAAAGTACTAAAATTATGCTTGATAGATTGGGTCAGCTGGTTGACCATTTCAATAAGTGCCTCCCTGAGTGGATTAGGAGAGAGTGCCATCGGCCAGTAATAAGAAGGGGAGTTATTCCTTATGAAACTGGGAAAAATTTTTCTGCTTTTAACTTATACCAACAAACTATTGTGGAGGCTTTTTTTAAGCAGGAAGGCGGGCTTCTAACTTACCCTGCTCCTGTGGATGCGTATGTCTATTATCTACAACAGAATCGAGGACTCTCTTCTTATTCGATTTATGAAAGTAGCTTATGGTATTACTATAGAGGATACTGTTCTCAAGCGGGACAAGTATTACATAAAATTCAGTATCTAGGATCTCCCGTATCTCGAACCAACGGCCTAAAAAAGTTCCGGGAAGTAATGGATGGAGTGATTACTGAGTATGAAGATATATTGGGCATTCCAATTACCCCGGAAATTTTGGAGGGAATTGCTTTAAGAGAGCGAATGGAGCTCTTACCAGAACAAAACCAATCATGGAAAAAAAGAATAGTCTTTCGTTGACCCTAGGCTCTAGCTTTGATAAAATATCTTGGCTTGGGATCGTAGCTCAGTTGGTTAGAGCGCTTCCCTGTCACGGAAGAGGTCGCGGGTTCGAGTCCCGTCGGTCCCGCCAACAAAAAAGTAGTCCCCTTTATGGGGACTTTTTTATTGGCTGATTGCTTGGGAGAGAAATATACGCAGAACGAAGTTCTAAGTTGGTTCGATCTTCGAGCGAAGCGAGAAGACAAGATCGTTTTTGTTCGAAGAACAAAAAGGTGGTCTTAGTCCCGTCGGTCCCGCAAGCTAACCTTTTTCCTTTAAAACTTTTTCCAGCATTTCTCTTTGTTTGCTATTTTTTAATACCTCAAAAGTCCGGGGGATATACATATCAATTAATTCAGGAGCATCTTTATAAGTTTTTTTGACATCAATTAATATCCTACATAAAGCTTCAACCAAGGTATCATCCAAATCATCAACATCCTTAAATAAATGAAACAGTAAGATAATAAATCCCTCTGAAATAGCTGGTTTTCCAGGAGGATTCTTTAGTCTTCCCACATATCCCTTGATAGCCGGCATGCCATAAATAGCCGCATCCATTGTCCTCCTATTCCCGTCATGAACAACTAGCTCATTGCCTTCTTGCACTACCAAGATTGGATAGTTATCCTCACTCAGCTTAAATGGCTCAATAAGCTCATTCCTCTCTTTGGGGTCCAACTTTTGTAAGATTTCCCCGGCTTTATCTGCCCGGAAATCGACACTTCTTAAAATTTTGTCGATTTTCCCAGAAAGCATTTTTACCCTTAAATCTTTTAGAGGAATAGATTCCAGATTCCAATAATATTGATCACCCCTTAAGATTTGATAAACGCTTTTGAACATATATTCATTGGATAACCCTGCCAAAAATTTCCAAAGCCGGTGTTCAGAATAAACGTTCTTAAAATCACGGACATAAAATCGGATGATGTCGTAAAACTGTTCTGTCTCTTTGGGAAACATCTTGATTAATTCTTGGATTACAAATTCTTCGGCAATCACAATTGGATCAATATTACCCTTTATAACCTCACAGCCGTCAGCCACCAACATAATGTCTAGTATCGCAAACGCCGTTAAGAAAGGAGTAATTTTATTGACAGCCTTTAGTAAATAGTATTCTTGCATAATCTTCACCTCTTTCTTAAGTAAAAAAACCATAATGTACTGTTATGGCAGAGAAGGAACTTCTGGTTGGCACCTTAAATTTATGGGAAGACTTCATTTGGGAGAAAAGAAGGGATTATATATATGAGGTTTTAAGACATCATGGTTTTCATGGTGGGAATCAAAGGGGGATAATTTTGGCCTTGCAGGAAGTAAATATCCGTAAGACCAACTTTTTAAAGGATTTGGAGACAGAGCTACACTTTAATCCCGAAGAAGTCTTCTTTTTTCCTATATCTGTGCCCGGAAAATACGGTTTGGCCATAGTTACCAATTTGGATGTAATCAGGTCGGGAGTCAAAATTTTCTCCTCAACTAGGCGTTCTGATTACCAAAGGGGGGTGGCATTAATGGAGCTTCGCCATGAGAATCAGCCTTTGGTTTTTGCCAATACCCATCTGGATTTTCATGAAAGGACCCAAATCCAGGAGGGTCTTGAGTGTTTAAGGATTTTTAGGGATTTTATTGTGGAAGGACTGCAGTTATCCGGGGGAATTAGAGAAGAGTTGTTGGGCAGCTCAATTTACCAGCTCCGATCCTTCACCAATATGCTTCTTGTTGGGGATTTAAATGCGGATATTTTTACCAATCTCTACCGGGAATTTGAACAGGCGGGGTTGATCGATTGGACGAGGTCCTTAAACCGCAAATACCGTTATGTTTTTGAACCGCCGATTGGGCGGCAATTCCCCTTCTTCCGTTCTCCGATTAAAAGGAGGCTCAGCCACACATGGCCACCTGATTTAAGGTGGTTTTATGATATCCATGCCAGAGAACTGCAGAACGTTCCCAGTTACAGTGTACTGCAAAGATGGATGGATTATATTTGGGGTTGCGCGGATTTGATCCCTAAAAGAGTTATGCTGATGGGAACCCGTCCGAAAATGGTAAAAGGAGAGAAAATATATATTTCAGACCACCTGGCTCCCATGGCAGTGTTTTAATTTATGTTATATTAATTTCATGACATGGACCAATGCGGCGGTTGCCAAAAGCCTTCGCGAAGTTGCAGCGGCATTAATCCTCAAAAAAGCCAGCGTTTTCCAGATACGGGCTTATGAAAATGCGGCTACGTCTATTGAACATTCGACTTCGGAGATAAAGGATCTTCGGGAAGAAGGGAAGTTGGGTCAGGTTCCGGGTGTTGGGGAGAGTATCCAAGCCCATTTGGAGGAGCTTTTTAAAATCGGAAAAGTTAAACATTGGGAAGATCTGAAAAGAGGTATTCCTGAGGCAACCTTTGAATTTTTAGATGTTCCCGGAGTGGGTCCCAAAACTGCCTTAAAACTTGCCGAACTGGGAGCAAAGGATGTTGGAGATTTACAAGATAAGCTTCAATCAGGACTTTTGGTTAAAAAAGGCCTTTCGGAAAAGATTGCCGATAAAGTTCTTGGGGGGTTGGAAGGCATTAAGAAGACACAGAGCGGGAGGATGTTGCTTCCTTATGCCTACACCCAGGCGGAAAAGGTTTTGGACTACTTAAAGCCCAACCCGGATATTATTCATGCAGATGTTTTAGGGAGTTTAAGAAGGATGGTGGCGACTGTAGGGGATTTGGATTTTGCTGTAGCTTCCAAAAAACCCAAGGAAGTTGTGGAATACATTATCCGGATGCCTGGGGTAAATGAAGTCTTAGGTAAGGGTGAAAGCAAAGTTGATGTGCGCTTATCCTCTGGTTTGGAATTGGATTTTTTAATTGCTGACCCTGATTCTTACGGTGCCTTGCTTCAGCACTTCACAGGTTCTAAATCCCACAATATCCATCTTCGGACTTTGGCCGAACACAAAGGATTATCGCTTTCGGAATATGGAGTGAAGGATGTTAAAACCGGGAAGGTGGTAAAAACCCCAACTGAAGAAGAGTTCTATAGACTATTAGGGATGAAAATGCCACCGCCGGAGATTCGGGAGGATACTGGCGAAATAGAAGCAGCCGTAAAAGATACCTTACCTGATTTAGTGGGGATAGAAGATATTAAAGGTGATTTTCATCTGCATGATAATTTCCCTATTGAGCCGTCGCATGACTTGGGATCAAGTTCGATCACAGAAATCGCTGAAGAGGGGAAGAAGCTAGGGTATGAATATATCGGGATTTCTGACCACTCTCCCAGTATTTCTAACCATTCCTCGGAACAGATCATCCATCTTATCCAGAAGCATAAAGAAGTAATTGATAAATATAATTCCTCGAACAATAAAAGTGTTCGAGTACTAAATTTACTCGAAGTAGATATTCAGCCAGATGGCAGCTTATCAGTGCCTGACGAGGGTTTAAAACTTTTAGATTTTGCCATTGCTTCTGTTCATAGTCAACACTCTCTACCCCGGGAAGAGATGACCAAGAGAATACTTAAAGCTTTAGAAAATCCTTATGTTAAAGTTTTGGGGCATCCCACAAATAGGTTGATCAACAGGCGCGAATCGTCCGAGGCGGATTGGGAGAGGATTTTTAAGTTTGCTGCTGAAAACCAGAAAGCTTTAGAAATTAATGCTTATCCTGACAGATTAGATTTACCGGATATGTTGGTGCGGATGGCAAAGGCAATTGGGGTAAAATTTGTCATTGACACTGACTCCCATAAAGCCTCAGATATGAACCAGATGAAATTTGGGGTAGCAGTTGCTAAAAGGGGATGGCTGACAAAGAATGATATTATTAACAGCTGGAGCTTAACAAAAGTGTTAGAATGGATTAAGATATAAGAAGTTATGGCTCTGTATATTCTGGCTGGAATCATTTTTGTTATCCTTCTTTGGCTGCTTGCCACCTATAACAGCCTGGTAACATTAAGGAATCGTGTTCGGGAAGCCTGGTCACAAATTGATGTCCAGCTTAAAAGAAGATCCTCATTGATTCCCAACTTAGTAGAAACTGTAAAGGGGTATGCTAAGCACGAAAAAGAAGTTTTTGAAAACGTTACCAAGGCTAGAAGTGCTTTGTTGGGTGCTAAGGGGCCACAGGAGGCTGCAGCGGCAAATAACCAGCTTTCCGGGGCTTTAAAGAGCTTGTTTGCGGTAGCTGAGAATTATCCTCAACTTAGAGCTTCGGAAAACTTTAAGGAATTACAAGAGGAAATTTCTGATACTGAAACTAAAGTGGCTGCTGCCAGACAGTTTTATAACACCAACGTTTTGGATTTAAACAATTCAATTGAAACTTTTCCTTCTGCTTTGATCGCTAATTTATTTAATTTTCAGAAGGCTGATTTCTTTCAGGCAACCGACGAAGAAAAGGCTGACATTAAAGTAAAGTTCTAACTCCTATGGCTAAAGTTAATACTGCGTGGGATCAGGTTTCCGGCAATATCCTCAAAACCTGGTTAATTTTTATTTTCTTTACAATTTTTGTGACGGCAGTGGTTTATGTGCTTGCCCGAGGTTTAGGGTATGGAAACATTGGGGGGTTGGGGATTGTCGGCCTTGCTTTAATCATTGCCGGAATAATGAATGTTGTCTCTTATTACTACTCCGACAGGATTGTATTGGGGATTTCCGGAGCCAAAGAATTAAAACACGACCAAAACAAGGAGCTGTATCATTTAGTGGAAAATCTTTGTATTGCGGCGGGATTGCCAACTCCTAAAATTTATGTGATTGATGATAGTGCTCCCAATGCATTTGCCACCGGACGTGATCCGAAACATGCAGCTATTGCCTATACATCAGGCCTATTGGAAAGGTTAAACAAACAAGAGTTGGAAGGGGTAACTGCCCATGAACTGTCTCATGTGGGGAATAGGGATACATTACTTATGGCAGTGGTTGCAGTTTTGGTGGGAACGATTGCAATACTTGCAGATATTTTCCTAAGGTCAATGTGGTTTGGGGGAAGAGACCGTGACCGGGAGGGGAATAACTCCATTTTTGCCATCTTGGCCCTTGTGGCGGCCATTTTGGCGCCGATTGTGGCTACTTTGATCCAACTGGCCATTTCCCGAAGGAGAGAGTTTTTGGCAGATGCTTCTGGGGTGATTTTAACAAGATATCCTCAGGGTTTGGAAAATGCATTACTTAAAATTTCTTCAGATCCTCAACCTGTACGATCAGCCACTTCAGGCACAGCCCATATGTACATAGTGAATCCCTTAAAAGGCAAAGAAGCCGGCAGTTGGCTAACCGGACTTTTCAATACCCATCCCTCAATTCAGGATAGGATCAAAGCCCTTCACCAGATGGAAGGCAATTTAAGCAACAGTTAGGGCACTGTTTTATTACCTCATCTATTTCCCCGACAAACATTTTCTCTTCTGTCGAAGGTTTTAATCCGAGTCTGGCTGCAACTATCTGGTATTTGTGATAAGCATTCTCTGATTTCGCACTGTCAATACCTTCAATAAAGAAAGGAACGGCAATTCTATCTATGGATCCATGTTTTGCTAAAAAACAGCCGATTCGCCTGATTTGATCGGCTGCAAATGATTCCCAACGCAGTCCTGTAAGCAAACGATAAGATATCCCTGAAGTTGCTCCCTGGACTTGCAGAACTAGCAAGTCGGAATTATTTTCTTTTAGGCTGACTACGCCACCCTCCTTTGTTTTACCGTTTTTAGAATATGAGAGAATTAAGCTTCCGTCTCCAGTAACTGGAGTTTTAAGGACAACTTGTCTTCTGTCACCGAAAATAAATTCTGAAGTGACCCTATTAATATCAAGTGGTGGTTGGATTCCTACGCGAATGTAGGGTTTGTATAACTCTCTGGGGAGAGGATAAAGTTGTATTGCTTTCTCTAGACACATCTTCGAATTATAGTAAAATTTTTTGGAAAAGTAAACTATAGGTCTTTGAATGATTTTTATGCTATACTAGCTTAGTAAATTGTAGGAGAAATATGCTAATTGATGAAGTAAACATTACTTTAAGAGCTGGACATGGGGGAGTTGGAAAAGTTTCCTTTTATCCCAAAGAAAAGGCTGGCCCAGATGGAGGCAATGGTGGTCGTGGTGGAGATTTGTACGTTAAGGCCACTTCGGATATCACTGCTCTAAATCAATACGCCAATAAAAAAATGATAGAGGCGGAGAATGGGGAAATGGGCGGTAGTTTTTTAAAGTTTGGCAAAGACGGCAAAGATGCAACCTATACCTTTCCTGTTGGCTCGTTATTCACAGAAGTAAATACTGGTGAGCAATTTGAGCTTGCTGAGTCGGATCAGGTCTTACTGGTTTGTAAAGGCGGATTAGGGGGGAAAGGAAATGCTGAATTTAAATCTTCCCGAAGAACCACACCTAAGTTTGCCCAAAAAGGCTTACCGGGCGAAGAAAAACATTTCAAAGTAATTTTGCGGTTGATTGCTGATTTTGGTCTGATTGGTTTGCCTAATGCCGGCAAAAGCAGTTTATTGAACGAGCTTACTGCCGCCAGTGTTAAAACTGCAGCTTACCCTTTTACCACCTTAGAACCTAATTTAGGTGTATTCGATGGCAAGGTTATTGCTGATATCCCGGGTTTAATTGAAGGAGCAGCTGAAGGGAAGGGCTTGGGGATTAAGTTTTTGAAACATATTGAAAAGGTTAACTTATTGATCCATTGTATTCCTTCGGAATCTGAAGATGTTTTAGGTGACTACAAAACCGTACAAGGGGAGATGAAAAAGTTTAACCCGGAACTTTTAAAGAAAAAAGAAATAATTCTCTTAACCAAGACGGATTTGATGGATAAAAAGCAAGTTGAAGAAAAGGTCAAGAAGCTTAAGACACTCAAAAAACAAGTTTTGACTGTTTCTATTCATGATTGGGATTCTTTGGAGAAATTAAAAAGTTACTTAAGAAGTTAATTTTTTCCTCTTAGGTTTTTGGGGTTTTTCCGGCGATAATAAGCAAGCTGCAGTTACATCAGGGTTGCCGATCCAACTTTCCTGGAGATATCTTTCTTCCACGCAAAAGAATAATGTGTATGGAGTTAAGGTTTTTTCTGTTTTCCCTTCCTCTTTAGTTTTAGCTAGATTATTATCTTGGGTTTCTCTCACTACAAGGTAATAGTTTAAATTTCTAAAGTAAGGAAACTGTAAGAGAGAGATATGAATCTAGTAATTAACTCTAGATTTCTACAAGCTTTGATTTTTGTAGCTTTTGGTCAGCTGTATAAATAAATTTAGCTCTTATCGAAATTCCTGATAAAACTTTGGGCAGCCAGTGGGTATCGGCTTCCCACATTTTTTTGAGCGGGATCCTATCAACTTTAAACCATCGTGGTTTCATCTCTTCTGATTCCTGGGGCTTACCCTCCCATTTTGTACACTTAAAAACCACCATCTGTTGGTTCCATTCGGGTTTGTCTGAAAAGAGAAAATCGACAGTTGCAACTTTCTCTAGTTCCCTGGGGATGATGTTAATTTCTTCTCGGGTTTCGCGGATCGCTGCTTGTTTTATGGTCTCGCCTTCGTTTAGTTTTCCTCCGACTCCATTCCAAAGCCCCTGTCCAAATCCGCGTTTTTTCATGGCTAGAAGTACATGGTTTTCTTTAACTAAAAGGCAGAGAGTGACTCTCCTCATGAATTGATATTAACACGAACCCGAGTATCAAGTATAATCCTTTTATGAAGCTTACATCCGATCAGGTCAAACACACGGCTAAATTAGCAAAATTACCCTTAACTGAAGAGCAAATTGAAGTTTACGCAGAACAAATTTCCCGAATTTTGGATTATATTGACCAGCTAAATAAGGTTGGAACTGAGGGAGTTGAACCGACATTTAATGTTACCGGATCATTCAACGTTATGAAGAAGGATGAAGTAACTAAAAACTTGACCCAGGATGCTGCATTGCAGAATGCCTCTTCTAAAAATAACCACTTTTTTGTAACGAAGGGAGTTTTTGAGAATGAATGATATTACCGGATTAACACTGATAGAAACCTTAAAAGCTTTAGAGGAAAAGAAATTCTCATCGGAGGAATTAAATAAGGCTTACCTCGAAAGAATTGAAAAAATAAATCCGAGGCTAAATATTTTTCTGGAAATTAAAAAAAATCCCCAAAATATGCCTGCAGCAATAAAGGATATAATTTGTACTCAAAATATTAGGACTACTGCGGGATCAAAAATATTGAGTAATTTCGTTCCTCCTTATAGTGCAACAGTAATTGACCGCCTCAAAGAAAAGGGGATTGGGATAATCGGAAAAACAAATTTGGACGAGTTTGCCATGGGTTCATCGGGCGAGAATTCAGCCTATGGTCCAACGAAAAACCCTTGGAATGAGACAAAAGTACCCGGCGGATCTTCCAGCGGATCAGCGGCAGCGGTAGCGGCAGACCTTTGTACTTTTGCTTTGGGAACCGATACCGGTGGCTCAATCCGCCAACCAGCCTCACTTTGTGGAGTGGTCGGGCTTAAACCGAGTTATGGAAGGGTGCCCAGGTATGGGGCAATTGCTATGGCCTCATCTTTGGACCAAATTGGCCCGATAACAAAATCAGTGGCAGATGCCAGGTTAGTTTTAGAATGGATTTCCGGGCCAGATGGAAAGGACTCAAATTGTGTTGATCCAGCTTCGTGCAAGGTGACGCCTTGCGCCGCAAGGGGATGCCTTGCGGGAGTAAGGGTTGGGGTGCCGAGAGAATATTTTGGTAAGGGATTGGATAAAGGGGTAGAGAAGGTTATCCGTGAAGCTATTAAAAAGTTAGAAGAATTGGGAGCGGAAATTGTCGAAGTGAGCTTGCCTCACACTGAATATGCCGTGGCTGCCTATTACATTATTATGTCTTCTGAGGTTTCTTCCAATATGGCCAAATTTGACGGTATTAGGTTTGGATCAGGGCGGGAAGACTTTGGCCCGGAGGTTAAAAGAAGAATAATGCTCGGAACTTTTGCTCTCTCTACCGGATACTACGATGATTATTTTGCCAAAGCTGCCGAAGTTCGAACCTTGATTAAACAGGATTTTGAAAAAGCATTTGAAAAATGTGAGGTGATTGTGGGTCCGGTTTCTCCGACAGTAGCCTGGAATTTGGGAGAAAAGATTGAAGATCCTTTAACTATGTATCTATCTGATGTCTATACAATCCCGGCATCGCTCGCTGGAATCCCTGGGTTGTCAGTTCCCTGCGGATTTTCCGATGGTCTGCCGGTAGGTTTGCAGATTTTAGGTAAATATTTGGATGAAGAGACAATTTTAAATATAGGGGAAATTTATGAACAATCAACTGATTGGCATAATAAAAAACCAGATTTAGGAAAGGAGGCTTAATTTCTAATTTCTAATTTTTAATTTTTAATAAATGATCCAATGTTTAAATTTTTAAAAATTAAGGCATTGAAAATTAATTGAAAATTTTGAATTTAAAATTGAAAATTATTTAGACTAGGCGGAATGAATCAATACGAACCAGTTATTGGGTTAGAGGTACACGTAGAACTCAACACCAAGTCGAAGATGTTTTCGGGGTCTTCGGCGGATTATTTTAGCAAAGAACCAAACAGCTGTACGGATCCGACAAATTTGGGGCTTCCCGGATCGCTCCCCTATATCAACGAACAAGCTATTGAAGATTGTATGAAAATTGGTCTAGCCCTAAATTGCCAAATTGCTGATGTCTCCCGGTTTGAGAGGAAGAATTATTTCTATCCGGATTTACCAAAAGGTTACCAGATTTCCCAATACCGATGGCCGCTTTGTAAAAACGGTTGGTTAGAGGTGGAGGATAAAGATGGCAATGTCACCAAAATCAGAATCAATCGGGTCCACCAGGAAGAGGATACAGGAAAGCTGACACATACCGATGGACAAACCCTAATTGATTTCAACCGTTCATCAGTTCCCTTGGTGGAAATAGTCAGCGAACCGGATTTTCATGATTCTTCCCAGGTTCGAGATTATGCCAAGAAGCTTCAGCAGATTTTCAGGTACCTGGGGGTTTCCAATGCTGATATGGAACGGGGAGATATGCGGTTGGAGGCAAATGTGTCGGTTCGGAAGATTGGAGAAACGGAATTGCCCAACTATCGAATTGAATTGAAGAATATTAATTCATTTAGGTTTATGGTGGCAGCTATTGAATATGAAATTAAAAGGCAGATTGAGGCTTTGGAAAAAGGTGAAAAATTAACCCAGGAAACCAGGGGTTGGAATGAAAACAAAAAAGAAACATTTTTGCAAAGAAGCAAGGAGGAAGCGCACGATTACAGGTATTTTCCGGATCCGGATTTACCGGAAATCAGAATGGAAGAGTCTAGAGTCAAGAGTCTGGAGTCTGGTATGCCGGAACTACCGGAAGCGAAAGTAAAAAGATTTATCTCGGATTATGGAATTTCTAAGGCCAATGCCCAGATTTTAGTGGATTCCAAGGAGTTGGCTAACTATTTTGAAAAAACAGTTGAAGATGGTAAGGATATAGGAGTGAGTCCAACGGATATAGCTAATTACATCATCAACAGGAAGGTAAATATTGATGAGGTCAAGCCTAAACAGGTTGTGGAAGAAATTGCCAATAGGAAAGTAGGGGTTGTTGAAGATGAAGGGGAAATTGAAAAAGTGGTGGATGAAGTCTTAATGGAAAACGAGAAGTCCGTAGATGATTACAAGAATGGCAAAACAAACGCTATCCAGTCTTTAATTGGTGGGGTAATGAGAAAAACCGGCGGTAAAGTGAATATAGAAACTGTAAGACGTGTCTTGCAGGAAAAATTGGAATCCTAGACAATAATTCCTGTGAGGCAAAGAAAAAAGGTTAAAAGATACCCGGTCGATCTTTTTAAAAGAAATCTTAAAAATATCACCATTGTTTTGGTTGGATTAGTATTTTCTGTTTTAATTTTTATTGCCGTAGATTACCAGTCATTTGTTTATCCCCCTGAACAAGCTGAGCAGCCGTCACCAAAAAATTTTATTATCCGGAAGTTCCAAAGTTCTCCCCAGCAAGCTCTGAAGCCGGAGGTTATTGAACACGGGCCTCGGAATAAAAAGGTAGTGGCTTTAACTTTTGATGCGGACATGACTCCGGGGATGTTGGCGCTGCTGCAAAAAGGGGTAGTGAAGTCTTGGTACAACAAGCCGATTAAAGATACTTTGGATCGGGAAAATGTACCGGCCACTATCTTTTTAACCGGACTTTGGGTTAAGGCATATCCTCAGGAAGCTAAGGAATTGGCCCAGGATAAATTGATAGAGATTGGCAATCATTCCTATGCCCACCCGGCTTTTACTAAGAGCTGCTTTAAGCTGCCTTTTCTTTCAGAATCAGCCGTAGATGAGGTAGAACAAGCCCAAAAGGAGATCGTTGCGGTTACGGGGGTTACCCCTAAATATTTCCGTTTCCCCGGAGGATGTTACGATAAGGTAAATTTGGAAACCGTAGCTAAATTAGGGTTAAAGGTTGTCCATTGGGACGTTATCTCGGGTGACGGCTTTAACCCCAATACCCAGTCGATTATTAACAAGGTCGAATCTCAAGTACAAAACGGCTCGATCATTGTTTTCCATATTCATGGAGGGCCGAATGCCCCCAAGACTAATGATGCTTTGGAGAAGATAATTCCTGACCTTAAAAAGAGAGGTTTTCAATTTGTCACTGTTTCTGAATTACTTAGAAATTGAAAATTGAGAATTGGAAATTTTAAATGTAATCTACCCACTTGAAATGGGGATCCATTAGGCTGTTAAAATGGGACAGAAAAATGGCTAACTTCGTTCATCTCCACGGTCATACAGAATATTCCCTTCTTGATGGTTTATCTAAGATTAAAAAGCTGGTTAAGGCTGTCAAAGAGATGGAAATGCCGGCAGTGGCCGTGACCGACCACGGCTCGATGTATGGAGCAATCGAGTTTTATAAGGCTTGTTTGGATAATGAGATTAAACCAATTGTGGGGTGTGAGGTTTATGTGGCCAAAAGGTCACACAAGGACAAAGAAGGGAAAATTGATACTGAACCTTACCATTTAACACTCCTGGCCAAAAACTTTGAGGGTTATAAAAACCTGATGAAGCTGGTTTCTATTGCTTACCTTGATGGTTACTACTACAAACCTCGGGTGGATAAAGAGCTTTTAAAAGAGTTTCATGAAGGAATTATTGCACTTTCCGGATGTCCCGGAGGGGAATTTGCAGAGAGTTTAAAGGAAGATGATTTTAAGAAAGGGGAGGAGATCGTTAAAAATTACTTATCTATTTTTGGGGAAGGAAATTATTTCCTAGAGTTACAGGATCACGAATATGCCAAAATTTTAGCTGAGAACAAAAATCTTGACCCCAAGGTTATCCAAGACCTCCAAAGGATGGAAAAGTTCCAAAAGATTTGGTGGAAAGCCGTTCAGGAGTTGAGCCCCAAAGTTGGCATCCCAATTGTTGCTACCAACGATTACCATTACGTTAAGGCCGATGATGCTGAGGCTCAGGATGCAGTCCTTTGTGTCCAAACCGGAAAGTATATTCGGGATATTAACCGCCTGCGGATGATTGATACCCCCAACCTTTATATTCGCTCTACAGAAGAAATGTCCGCTATGTTTAGTGAAATCCCTGACGCTATTAGTAATACCCTAAAAGTGGCAGATAAAATTGATTTTGAGATAACCCTTGGAAAGCCGTACTTTCCTATTTTTGATGTTCCAGGTGGTAAAAAACCAATGGATTATTTGAAAGAGATGTGTGATGAAAAATTTAAAGAAAAGTTCCCCAATGATGATGGAAGGCTTCGGGAAAGATTGGATTATGAACTTTCTGTTATTGAACAAAAGGGGTACGGAACGTATTTTTTAATTGTCCACGATTTTATTAACTGGTCACACGAGCATGGTATTATCACTAATACCAGAGGTTCAGCTGCTGGGGCGCTTACCCTTTATGTATTGGGGGTCACGAATATTAATCCGGTAGATTACTTACTTCCCTTTGAAAGGTTTTTAAACCCCTGGAGGCCGTCTCTTCCTGATATTGATAGTGATTTCGCTGACGACAGAAGGGATGAGGTAATCCGCTACGTGATGGACAAATACGGTCAGGATAAAGTGGCCCATATTGTGACCTTTGGAACTATGATGGGCCGGGCGGCCATCCGGGATATCGGCCGGGTTTTGGGGATGACCTATGGGGAGGTAGACAGAATTGCTAAACTGGTGCCGCCGCCCAAGCAGGGATTTCACCAGACTTTAGATGATGCTTTAAAAGAGGTTCCCGAGCTCAACCAGCTCTATCGGGATGACCCCCAGGTTAAAAAACTAATAGAGCTTGCTAAGCGGGTTGAAGGAACGGTCCGTCATGCCTCAGTCCATGCCGCCGGGTTGGTTATTGCTCCCACACCGCTGACAGATTTTACTCCGCTCCAAAGGGAGTCAAATGGGGATAAGATTGTAACCCAATACGATATGTTCGCTGTTGGTGAAGATGGTGTGGGGTTAGTTAAGATGGACATGTTGGGAATTCGTAATTTGTCTATTTTAGGACAAGCGGTTAAATTCGTGAAAGATAATCGGGATATTAATGTTGATTTGGGCAATTTACCGCTTGATGACAAAAAGACGTACGACATGATGGCTCGGGGGGAAACCATGGGTTTGTTTCAGCTTGAGGGTTCAGGCATGACTCGGTACTTGATGGAGCTGCGTCCCACCAATATCTTCGATATCATGGCGATGATTGCCCTATATCGCCCGGGTCCACTTTCAATTATTCCGGAATATATTGCCCGTAAACGTGACCCCTCCAGAATTACTTATCTTGATCCCAGGATGGAAAGTTATATGGATAGATCTTTGGGACTCTTGGTTTATCAGGAAGACGTTATTATGACGGCTATTAATATTGCCGGTTACACCTGGGAGGAGGCGGATAAATTCCGTAAAGCTATGGGCAAAAAAATTCCGGAGGAGATGGCCAAGCAGCGGGCGCATTTCGTTGAAGGTTCTGTGGCGGGAGGGATGAGCCATGAAAAAGCAGAAGAACTGTTTGATCTGATCGAAAAATTTGCGGCTTATGGCTTCAATAAATCCCACAGCGCTTCCTATGCCATGGTTTCTTACCAAACGGGTTATATGAAAGCTAACTTCCCGGTTGAATATATGGCGGCGGTGATGTCGGCCGAGTATGGGGATGCAGAGAAGATTGCCAATGCCATGGATGAATGTAAAAGAATGGGTATTGTGGTTTTGCCACCTGATGTCAATAAATCAGGAGTTGGGTTTACTTTGGAAAAGCTTAGTGAAGGTGATTTGGAGAGGCAGGTTGGCGGAACAACAGGGGAAATTCAGGCTCAGGGTATACGTTTTGGGATGTCGGCAATTAAAAACGTTGGAATTTCAGCTATTGAATCGATTATTGAGGCCCGAAAGAAAACACCATTTAACTCTTTGGTTGATCTTTGCACTCGGGTGGATAACCGCTTGGTGAATAAAAAGACTTTGGAAAGCTTGATTAAGGCTGGAGCTTTAGACCAATTTGGTTCCCGGGCAGCCCAGCTTCTGGTTTTGGATACTGTCATTGAAAAAGTGCATCAGCAAGCCAAAAGGGTGGCTTCCAACCAGGTTTCTTTATTTGGGGAAGAGGAAAATGTTGATGAAATAGTTGTGCCTTTGCCGGACGTGGAAGAATTGGCTTTGGATCAGATGTTGGGTTTTGAAAAAGACCTTTTAGGATTTTATCTGCACGAACCTCCTTATATTTCCAAGCTTCGCCAGGCCAATAGGATTTGCGAGCAGAAAATTTCGGACTTAGGCGAGGAACTGGCGGGAATGAAAGTGGTGGTAGCAGGAGTGATTACCAATGTGAAGAAGGTGATGACCAAGAAAACTCAGGCTGAGATGGCTTTTCTGCAGGTGTCGGATGGAACCTCTGAAATGGAAGCGGTGGTCTTTCCGAAAACTTTTGAAACCTCAAAACAATGTATGGAAAAGGATAATGTAGTAGTAATCTGGGCCAAACTGGATAAAAGGGAGGAACAACTTTCATTGGTGATTGATAGGATAGTTTCTTATGATCCGGATACCTTTAATTTGGATACCAAAGTATCGGAAGACCGGAAAACCGGAAGATCAGAGAGCCAGAGAACCGGTGAATCAGGGAGCCAGAGAGTTAAAGAGAAAGAATTGGAAATTATGGTGCCTAAAGGGGCGGGGGCGGAAACTCTACAAAAGATTAACCGGACTTTGCGTGAGTATCCAGGAAAGTCTAAAGTAGCTTTGCTTTTGCCCAATGGAGGGCCAAACTTACAAAGGATGGATTTGCCTTTTGGGGTGAAAGCTGATCCGGCGATGATTGAAAACATTGAAGGAATTTTAGGAAAAGGTGTTGTTAGATTGACTTGAAGCTGATCTTAGGTTAAAATTTAGTCCATGATTTCAGGAAAAATAAGCACAACAGAAATTCACATTGGCGACACGGTTCGTGTCCATTCAACCGTGGTTGAAGGCAATAAAACCCGTGTCCAGGTTTTTGAGGGCATTATTATTGCTTTATCCGGACGCGGTGAAAACCAGATGATGACTGTCCGCCATATTGGTGCTGGCGGAATTGGTGTTGAAAGAAAGTGGCCTTTGGACGCAAAATCCATTGTTAAAGTTGAAGTGAAGAAGAATGCTACTAATGTTCGAAGAAGCAAGCTTTATTACCTCCGCAATTTAACTGGTAGACAAGCTACAAGGGTTTAACTTCAGAATTTTCAATTTTCAGTTTACAATTTTCAAATAAATTTCAATGTTCGAAGTTCTAAACTTTTGATCATTGAGTTTTTGAAAATTCATTGTAAATTGGTACTTGGTATTTATAAATTGTTTTTATCAAAGGTTTATGATCTATCCCACACTCGAATTTGAAGAAAAATACTGGAAATTAGGTTATCGGTATGTTTGTGGCTTGGATGAGGTTGGCCGGGGGTGTTTTGCCGGGCCGGTGGTGGTCGGTGCTGTAATCTTTGCTGAGCCTGTGCAAGGTGACGCCTTGCGTGAGATACCGGAGGGAATTGCTGATTCTAAACTTTTAACTCCGAAAAAGCGGGAGAAACTGGCAGAAGAGATTAAGAAAACTGCCCTTGCCTGGTCAATTGCCGAAATTCCTGTCTGTCACATTAATAAGCTGGGAATTGGTAAAGCTACCCAGATGGCTTTCAGGAAAGCAGTTAAATCCCTGGATAAGAATCCTGACTTTATTCTAATAGACGCTTTTTACATTAAGCATCTTAATCGGAAGAAACAGGAACCGATTATTAAAGGAGATCAATTGTCTATCTCGATAGCGGCAGCTTCTATTATTGCCAAGGTTCACCGGGATAAATTAATGGATGAATTGCACGGAAAATATCCCCAATATGGTTTTAATAAACATAAGGGTTACGGGACAAAGGCTCATCGGGATGCCATCAAAAAACATGGTTTATCCCGAATTCATAGGAAATCTTTTAATCTGGAAAAGTTCTTAATATAGATTTAAGACAGCTTGCTGTCGCAAGGTCTTGCGAACTTGTGAGCAAGTTCTTAAGATTTAAGAGGTAAGATTTAAGAATTTATTCCTAATTCCTAAATCCTAAATCGATGACTACAAAAAATGTTGGTGACTTGGGGGAAGAACTCGCTTGTAAATATCTCCAAAGCCATGGATATAAAATTCTTAAGAAAAACTACCGGATTAGAGGGGGAGAAATTGATATTGTGGCCCAGGATAAGGAATATTTGGTTTTTGTGGAGGTTAAGACAAGGTATTCCCATGAATTTGGTCTGCCTGTTGAATCCATGACTCCCTGGAAAATCCAATATCTTTTAAAAACAGCAAAATTTTATTTACAGGAAATTAATTGGGAAGATAAACCTTATCGGCTAGATTTTGTCGGGGTGGATTTTGCTGAAGATAAAAATAATCCTAAAGTTGAATTGATTAAAAATATTACCGGTTAAAGTAAACTTTTCAAGGATGCCAGGACGTTATTGAGGAATGTTATTACTCCGTTCAATTCATTGGTTAAAGCCTGGGCTTTTTCGGTTAATAATTGGGCGGATTCGGTACTTACTGGGGTAGGGGTAGCGGAAATGGTAGATGTTGGGGTTGGAGTTAAGGTTCCACTTGGGGCGGCAGTGGGCGAAATTTCATTCCCATTATCTTCAGTCTCCTTTTCTTTAGCTTCTTTCTTGCCGATATCAGACTTGGCGGCTGCGGAGGTTGTTGCGCTCCCTAGGTGTAACCTAGCCACACAGGAAACATACTCGCCGTGGTTTTTCCATTGGTCATCTGGGTTACACTCTTTACCGGTATCTTTGATTTCTGCCTGTTCATTTAATTTACCGTTTTCCGGAGTTTTATTACCGTTTTCTTTGGCTAAAGCCGGTGTTGCGGTAACAATTAAAATGCCGGCGCTTAAAAGTAAAACTTTTTTCATCTCTAAAGAATAGAACGCAGTTCGTTAAAAAATGTTACAAATTGAATTTCTGAACGTTCTACATTATAGTATGAACCTTCATGGACGACCTCGAACAGTGGCTTTCGCAAGCTCAAAAAGGAGACAAGGATGCCTTCAGTAAAATTTACCGGATGTTTTCGCGGCGGATTTTCCGTTACTGTTTCCTCAACCTGCATGACCATGACCTGGCGCAGGACATTTCCCAGGAAACTTTTATTAAAGCCTGGAAAAATCTCCCTTCGTTTAGCCATTTTGCCGGTGGCTCTTTTCAGGCGTACCTTTTTAAAATTGCTAAGAATTCCATTATTGATTTCTCCCGCAAGAAGAAAGAAACCTCTTTGGAGGGGGCAATGGAAATTGAAGCAAATGAAAAACCGGATGAAAACCTGGTCCGTGAAGAGACATCCAAAAAAGTATGGGAAGCGCTTTCTTTGCTTAAGGAAGAAGAAAAACAAATTGTCATTCTGCGGTATTTTGAGGAATTGTCATTTACTGAAATCTCCAAAGTATTGGGAATTCGGGAGGGCGCTTTAAGGGTGAAAATCCACAGGGTTTTAAAAAAAATGAAAGAGGTTTTAGAGGAGACAGAATGAAATTAGAGGAATTAAGAAAAAGCTATATTAATATTTCAGATAATAATCCTGATAAAGAGTGGAAAAAGTTGGAGTCCAAATTGGGTGATCAGAATGCTTATAATTCGCCTGTTCCTTATTCAAAGATAGTCTTGAGTTTGATTGGGGCATTAATAATTCTAGGCGGGTTTGGAGGGGTAGTTCAGGCAGCTGAACCCGGGGACACGTTCTATCCGATTAAAGTATTGGCTGATAATATAGTGGCCAAAGCCACCAATAACCCCTCCTTAATTATAGAAAGAAGGGGCGATGATGTTTTGAAAGTAAGTAATGACCCAAAGAAATTGGATGATGCGATTGAGCATTATCAGGAAGCGGTAAAGGATAGTGAAAATATGGCAAGCAGTTCTGCCCGGAAAGAGGAAGTTAAAAAGGAGATCAATATTCAGGGAAGAAAGTTTGAAGATGAAGCCCGGAAGAATCCTGCTTCTTCGGAAAAATTGCGGCGGGCTGCTTCTGAAACTCAAAAAGGAAACGGTGAGGTTAAGGGTCTAAAAACTCACCATTTTAATCGTAACAAGTAGCGCGTGCGGGGATTAACACTACTTCTCGCTTTGCTCGAAGATGTTGTCAGGCTTTGCCTGATCGAACCTGCTTAGCTCTGCGAGATGCGCAGATTCTTGCCTAATCACAGTTAAAAAACAAAAAGCCTCCCCGAAGGGAGGACTTTTTCTTTTGTAGTACGGTATCAACAAATTCGAACCTATTTCAAATCGACGTATGCATCGGTCGGTCGGTAGAAGCCCCTCCGCTTCGCGTCGGGGCCTTCTGATCTTTAAGCTCGGCCTTCGGCCTCGCTCTGGTATTTTTTGCTAAGAGACAGAAAAGCGCGCGATTTTTAAAGAATTATTAAGATATTTAAGAATGGGGAGTTTAGCGGTTTTTGACAAGCTAATCACCGTAACGGACCG
The DNA here is from genome assembly GCA_021786315.1 of bacterium. GTDB lineage: Bacteria > Patescibacteriota > Microgenomatia > Daviesbacterales > UBA10151 > JAJYNN01. Next base: position 573,758 of record JAJYNN010000002.1, on the reverse strand, counting down.
TTACGGATACCGTTACCGCTACGGTAACGGGTAAGAAGAGTAAATCTTGTATCCTGAACTAACCCACCCACCCAAATTAGTAGTAGCGGCACCCCCGCTTTTGGGCGAGAGGTCGCCCTAGGGGGCGCCTCGCCTATATTGTTGCCTTACGAACTAGTATTGGTAGTATCTAACTCGGCGAAAAGTTCGTTGGGTAAGGTTACCTTCGGTACTTTTCGCCTACCCTTTTCTTCTTTCTAATACCTCCTGCCGTTGCGGGGGTTTGTCCGCAATCGCCCCCGCCGCAATTTTTAGCCCTACTTGCATCCATGCCGCTCGAAAGTTTCTCGAGAAACTTTCTCGCACTAATTCCGAGGGCTCGGGCCGGTTCTTCTAAAATATGACTTGGCTTTCTCGGCCCTCGCTATTGTCGGGCAGCACCCATTTTACTTACTACTAATTCCAAAAAGATTTCTTCTAAGGTGCTGCCCTCCTGAACGGTTATTATCCCAAAGGGGCGGGGGCGGCGGAACCGCCACAGAAGAGAAAAGAGTTTGCAAGGAGAATAAAGAAAAGGCCACCCAGTGAGAATACTGAGTGGCCCTCTCACCTACAAAAGTACCTAATACCTATATCTCCCCAAACCGACGTCTCAGTTTGCTTTGATTGGTTATTCTCTCCCAATTTTCCGGTAGACAACACTTAACCTTTAGGTAAGACAAAGGTGAGCCTCCGCTAGAGTGTTGTCAGTAATCTTCCCTGAACAATTAAGTAAGCAAGGTTATTTGGATCCTCCTTGCTTGTCCGTTTGCTAGTTTCAATTACCAAAGATACTCACGGAGTACAAAAGTTGGGTCAAATTCATGGCCCTCCCTTCTACCTCCGCTACTGCAGAGAGTAATTAAATTTTACACCTTGTATGGAAAGCCGAGTCAATACACAATATATTGGATAACTTTTTGTATATTTCCGCTGCAGTTGCACCTTTCTAATCTAGTAGATATACTGGATTTATGGATGACAAACTGCCTGATCCTAATAATTCCTTTACCCCTCAACAACCAACTCAACCCGAACCATTAGCTCAAACTCCTTCCCCGAATCCCCCCAATTTCCCTGATACCCCCATTCCTCCTATTCCTTCAAATCCTTCTCCTGACTTAATAGACCCTGTTCAAAGTGAATTAGCAAAACACCAAAAGCGAGATGCCCAAGGACACTTTATTAAAAGTGATTATACTGTCCCTGATAATCCCAATCCTCCAATTTCCCCTAATATCCCTGATCACCCTGATTCCTCTTACCCTGCTCCAATCCAAGTAACCCAAAATGATAAATACTCAGAAAATAATGATCCTCCAATGGTGGATGTGAAAGTTACTAATCCCGTAACTTACTTTAAAAAATGGATTAAACACCTTTTGGGAAACGAGGGCATAGATATTGGATTTAAGTTTAGAATTAAGCCTATGACTGCAGTAGCTATTATGATTGCCCTCGCAGCTTCTTTCGGAACTGGTTATACCTCTGGTCTAAATTCGGCTGCCGGAATTCTTTTCCCTAACTCAAGCCCTATCCTTCATCGAGCTATTGTCTATCAAGGAACTATTCAGAAAACTCAAGACGGACAATACTATTTATCTTTACCCGATACAACTTTATGGAAGCTACTCCCAAAATCCCAAACAGCCCTCAATACCATCAACAATTCTATAAACAAACAAGTAATGGTTAAAGGAAACCTAACTAGAGAAGCCAATGTTATTAATGTATCTGAAATAAATATTTTTGATAGTAATAAATGAGCAGAAAAAAGTTATTATTTATCATTCCATTTGTGTTGATTGTTGGTTTCTTCTATTTTCCCTCTTTAAAAATTGATACAAAAAACATAAATAAACCCGATAAAACAAATATTAGCGACAGTTCTATCAAGAACTTAATTCCCAAAGAAGCATTACTCCGAGAATATAAGAAAATTCCCAATCTTTCTCCTGAATCGTACTTGGTGCTCTATGTATTAAACTCTAAAACAGACGAATTATTAGAACCATCCCGCAGATGGTCTGCTTATACTTCTTGTGCTTCCGGCATAGAGGGAAGAGCGATTGAAGGTAACTATCATTTAGCCCTGATACAAAACAACAAACTTATTAATGATGTTTCGATTCCGGGTTCGGGCTCTAATGTAGATTTAAGTACAGGGAAACCATTACCTCCAAGCAATAATATCCGTTTAGCTTATCAAAATATCAGAATGAACGCTGATCCGGCTTATTTGAAATTGGAAGGTAGCGAACCTTCTGTAGAACAACTCGAGTATACAGATGTGGACTTGATGAATTTTCAGGATTTAAACGGCGATGGGTATTATTATGAGTTTCTCCTAAATGGTTTTACTTTGGCTTGTGGACATACTGAACATTTAGTCTTGGGATATAGTAAGGCCAATAATAAAGCTGTTGTCTATCCAATAATCAACAAAGATCAAACTTTCTACTGGGTCGATAACTTTCTGCCAAATTCTGAAGGGAAGGTTGAGCAAGGTTGGTCTTGTGGAGATCATGGAAGTGATACCGAAGAAAAGAATACATATCGGTTTGATCCTAAAAAAGAGTCTTATTATTTAGAGGGTAGTAGCACTAAAAAGTGTTACTGAAGAAACTCTTGTATCGCAATTATTTCTAATTTAAGGTTGTCACGATGACAACTTGACAGAATTATTTTTTAGTACTATACTGCTTCCGGCATGGATGAAAATTTTATCTCAATTAGTGATATCGCCAGGATATTAGGTATATCTCGTCAGGCTGTTTTAAAGCAACTCCAAGGTAAAATTAATGCTGGAGAAATCGAAACACGAACAGAGGGTAAAAAATATCTTCTAAAGTACAATACTCTTCCTCAGGATTTTAAAGATAGAATTATCCAAACTCAAAAAGCTACAGCAAAGGAAGCTCGGGATTTAGCTAGTAAACCTAAAACAGATATTCATTTTGAAAAAGAGCTATGGGCAGCTGCAGATAGACTTAGGGGTAATATTGATTCTTCTGATTACAAGAATGTCGTTTTAGGTCTTATTTTCCTTAAGTATATTTCTGATTCTTTTTACCAAAGAAGAGAAAAACTTCAAAAATGGATGAGTGATTCCAAAAACAAGCAATACTATATCCCTAACCCCGCTGCTCGAGAAATGATTTTGGAAGATAAAGACATGTATAAGAAGGAGGGGATCTTTTATATTCCAGAAATCGCCAGATGGGAATATTTGAGAAGCAAAGCTGCCTTATCAGATTTAGCGAAGTATATCGACGATGCTATGGAAGCTATAGAAAATGAAAACCCTGAACAGCTGACAGGAGTTCTGCCAAAGAGTTATGTTCGCGTTCCACTTGAAAGTCAAATCTTAGGAGAACTCATTAATATTTTTTCCCGGATAGATTTCAACGATGATGAGGATAGAGAGAAAGATTTACTTGGTAGAGTCTATGAATATTTCTTGGGACAGTTTGCTGATGCTGAGGGTAAAAGAGGAGGAGAATTTTATACACCTCGTTCGCTAGTAAAACTTTTAGTTGAAATTCTTGAACCTTATGAAAACAGTAGGGTTTTAGACCCATGTTGTGGGTCTGGTGGAATGTTTGTCCAGTCCAGCAAATTCTTGCAAGAGCACCATAAAGATCCGACAAAAATATCCATATTCGGCCAAGAAAGTAATCAAACAACTTTAAAGCTCTGCAAGATGAATCTTGCTATCCGTGGAGTTTTTGGAAATATCCAATTTGGTAATTCTTACTATGATGACAAGTTCAGAGAACTTAAAGTCGATTTTATCCTGGCTAATCCTCCATTTAATGCAGAATGGGATTCAGATCGTCTTTCTGAAAAAGATCCGAGATTAGTTTATGGCACTCCTCCGAAAGGAAATGCTAACTTTATGTGGATTCAACATTTTATAAACCACTTAACCCCAAATGGAATAGCTGGATTTGTAATGGCTAATGGAGCGTTGGCTGTTTCCGGCAAGGAAGGTGAAATCAGAAAAAGAATGATTGAGGATGATCTGATTGATGTAATAATTGCTTGTCCTCCAAAACTATTTTTTAATGTTTCCCTTCCAGTGTCGTTATGGTTTGTCACAAAAAATAAAGAATCCGGCAGATTCAGAAACAGAAAAGGAGAAACTCTTTTCATTGATGCTCGAGACTCAAAATATTTTACTCAAATCTCTCGAAAACAAGTGACTTTTAATGAAGAACAAGTTCAGCTAATTGCTAATACTGTGAGGGCTTGGAGGAGCGAAAATGGAGAATATAAAGATGTTTCCGGATTTTGTAAGGCAACAACAAAAGAGGAAATTGTAAAAAGTGGTTATGTTTTAACACCGGGTCGTTTTGTTGGAGTGGAGGATGAAGAGGAGGATGGAGTTCCGTTCGAAGAAAAGATGAAAGAATTAGAATCAGAACTAAAACAATATTTCACAAAATCTGAAAAATTAGAAAAGGAAATTTTAGAAAATCTAAAAAAGATTAATTATTAATATGCAAAATCAGATTCCAGATAATTGGCAATTAAAAAAATTAACTCAGTTAGGTGAACTTAATAGAGGAAGATCTCGACATCGGCCAAGAGACGCAAGGATATTGTATGGTGGTCCGTACCCATTTATACAAACAGGTGATGTGAAAGCCTCAGGTGGTCGAATAACTTCATATTCACAAACATACAGTGAAAATGGTTTAAAACAAAGTAGGATGTGGCCCGTTAATACAATTTGTATAACGATCGCAGCAAATATTGCAGATTTAGGAAAACTAACTTTTCCGGCGTGTTTCCCTGATAGTGTAATCGGTTTTTTAGCAGACGAAGAAAAAAGCGATCCAGATTTTATTCTATATTCTCTGCAATATCTTAAGAGAAATATTCAAAGTTATGCCATCGGTAGCGCACAAGACAATATTAATCTTGGTACTTTCGAGAATGTTTTAGTTCCAACCCCTCCATTGTCTATACAAAAAAAAATTTCCAGAATTTTAGCTGCATTAGATGAAAAGATTGAAGTGAACAATAAAATTTCAAAAACTTTAGAAGAAATGGCCCAGACATTTTTTAAAAAATGGTTCTCCTCTAATGAAGGTACTAAATATTCATTGTTGGATATAGCGAATTATATTAATGGCGGGGCTTTTGGAAAAATTACAAACAGAATGAAGAAAGGACTTCCGCTAATAAAAATTGCTGACTTAAACAGAGGAGTTTCAGATAATACTGAATGGATAGACAAAAAGGTGGACGATAAATATTACATCCAAAACGGTGACTTGCTATTCTCTTGGTCTGGTACAGTAGATTTGTATATCTGGGATAAAGATAAGGCGATATTAAACCAGCATATATTTAATGTAGTTCCAACAAGTGATTTTTCCAAAGGGTTTATATATTTTCTTCTTAAGTCGAAGCTAAAATTTTTTCAACAACAGGCGGGTGCCAAAGCTACGACCATGGGACATATTAAAAAAGAGCATTTAAAAGAACAAAATATTTTTATATCTGACAATAAAAATATAAATATTTTTGATGTTACTTACAGAACTATGATCAGTTTAAAGCTGGAAAATCAAAAATTAACTGCTTTGCGTGATTTGCTTTTACCAAAATTAATGAAAGGAGAAATAACAATTTAGATGAATCAACAACTATTCCAAGTCGATCCCTCTTCATCGGAAATATTCTTAGTGTATTCTGCGGAAAAAAGTGCAATGCCAGCTAAAGAGTTAGGAGAAGCAATTATTGGCTTGGAGACATGTTTAAAAGAAGCAGCAAAAATAGGAATGCTGGCTTACGATAATATATACGTTCTTCCAATTGAAAATGGTTCGGTTAGAACAAAGCTTATATATGTTCAGAAGCACCCCTGGCAAACCGTAGAGCGAATAAGTTATGTAGCCACAATAATAGTATCAGCCTTTGTAATAATCGATAGATTTGGATCGAATAGCTTGAAGAATCCCACAAAAGAATTGTTAGACGCCATTTCCGACAAGAAGGTCTTTGAATTATGTAGAAGTTATGATTTCAGAAAAGGTGCAGAAAAAATGGCGAGGCCAGTTAGCGAATACAACGAACATGCGGAAATCGTTATAGGAGATAAGTCATTCAAGATTACTTGCGATAATAAGTATCAATTTTATGTAGATAAACAAGAAGATCCCATATTACCGGAACTTAGAAACGGAGAGGAAGTTGTTATAGATGGAGAAATTACACGGATAAATAAAAAATTAAATGATTTAGGATTTATTTATAAAGGGTACACCTTAAATGTTTCTCCTTTGGATAAAGAAAAGAGTACGACGAAATTTCACGAATATCTTGAAATGGAAAAAGTTCAGTTGAGAGGGATAGTAATAAGAAATAGTGATTATGAGGTTCCCAAAATTAAAGTAGTTGATATAGAGTCATATAAAGAACCTCAACAAAAATTACAATTGGAAGATCACTAATATGTCAAAACTTAATGAAAATAATTTAGCAGAAAAACCAGTATTAGAATGGCTCAATGAATTGGGTTATGAACATGCATATGGTCCTGATATCTCCCCTGGCGGAACTTTTCAAGAACGTAGTGATTATAGAGAGGTTGTTCTAGAGACGCGACTAAAAAGATCTTTAAAAAGAATAAATCCAGATATTCCAGATGAAAAAGTTAACGAGGTTGTAGATAAGATCACTAAATATGATCATCAGGATTTAGAGTTAGGAAACAAAGAAGTTTTTAAGTGGTTGACGGAAGGGATAAGAGTAGAAGTCAAAGACAAAAATAATGATCTTAAAGGTGAGATCGTAAATATTATTGATTATAGAAATCCGGATAACAACGAGTTTTTAGTAGTTAACCAATTTTCTGTTCAAGGATCTTCTATAAGAATTCCAGACGTGGTCGTTTTTATTAACGGAATTCCCGTGGGATTATTTGAAGTAAAAAATCCCGTTGATGGAAAGGTGACAATTGCCGACGCATACTCACAAATTCACGACTTGTATAAAAAAGAAATTCCAAAGATATTTTTGTATAACCAGGTACTTGTTATCAGCGATCTAATGAAGGCGAAGCATGGAACTATTTCGTCTTCCTTCGACTTTTTTAATGTTTGGAAAGGAATAGAGAGTGAGAACGAAAAAAATCTAGAGAAGTCAGAATTAGAACTTTTGATAAAGGGAATGTTTAATAAAAATCATTTACTTGATCTAATTGAGAACTTTATTGTCTTTGAGGCAGACGCTGAGAAAGATGCTTCTAAATTTACCAAGAAGATGGCGATGTATCATCAATATTTTGGCGTGAACAAAGCGATTGGAAGAACTTTACAAGCTATCGTTAGTAATAAAAAGATTGGAGTTTTTTGGCATACACAAGGAAGCGGAAAATCTTTATCTATGGTTTTCTATGTTAATAAAGCTAAAAGAGCGGAGCAACTAAAAAGCCCGACAATACTGTTTTTAACAGACCGTAATGATTTGGATCAGCAGCTGTATAAAACTTTCTTGCGAACAGGTTACCCCACTGTAAAACAAGCAGGCAGTATCGCTGGATTAATTAATCAGCTAAAAGGAGCTGGATCCGAGGTTCTATTTACTACTATTCAGAAGTTTGATACGAGAGAACCTTTATCGGAAAGAGAAAATATTATCGTGATTGCAGACGAAGCGCACAGATCGCAATATGCCACATTTGCAGGCAATGTTAGAGATGTTTTACCAAATGCCTCTTTTATGGGTATTACTGGTACTCCAATCTCTTTGCAAAACAGAAATACACAAATGGTCTTTGGTGAGGAATTTAGTGAATATCCAATTGATAAAGCAGTTGAGGACGGAACAACGGTGCCAATCTACTATGAAGGACGATTAACCCCTCTACATGTTTTCAACAAATACATTGATTTGGACTTTGATCAATTATTAGCTGAGCATCCAATAGATACAAAAGACGTCTTAAGGAATAAATGGGCTACTTTGGAGAGCGCTATTGGAGCGGAGGATCGATTACAAAAAGTGGCTTATGATGTCGTTTTTCATTTTATAAATAGAAGATATAAAGGAAAGGCATTACTTGTGACTATGAGTAGAAGAATTGCTGCAAGAATGTACGAAATTATCAAAACAATGAAGGGTGCACCGGAAATTGCTGTTGTTGTTTCTGGCAGTAAGGATTTTCAGGGACAAATTCAAGAAGAGTTAGATAATAGGGAAATTGAGAAAAGATTCAAAAATCCTGAAGATCCTTTAAAAATTGTTATCGTTTGTGATATGTGGCTTACAGGCTTTGATGTTCCTCATTTAAATACACTCTATTTAGATAAACCTCTTGAAGGTCATACTTTGATGCAGGCAATTGCTAGGGTTAACAGACGCTATAAAGATAAAGAGGGTGGGTTAATTGTTGATTATATTGGTGTTGCTGATAACTTAAAGAAAGCTTTAGCAATCTACACTTCGGATGTTCAAAAACAAGCCATGGTTCCAATAGAGGAGATGGTCGCGAAAATGTTAGAACACTATAAAAAAGTAAAGAAATTTTTTGAAGGGATTGAATATACCAACTGGCATAAGTTACCTAGTAGCGAACTGGCGTCACTTTTTGCAAGAGCGGTTAATGGAATTTTAACGGATCCGGTATCTGGTGGTATAAATACAGCACAAAAAGACCAATACTTAAGCCTTTCCAGCAGACTATATAAATTTTTCTCTTTAGTAATGCCACATAAAGCGGCAAATAATATTCGGGAAGAACTAGAATTTTTCGAAGGAGTTAGAAAAATTATCATTAAAAACACTACTGTAGACCCAATCTATATAAGTAATGAAACAGAAACCGCGATTAAAGATCTAATCTCAAAAAATATAGTCGCTGAGGGTGTAATAGATATATTTTCTCAAAATGGGAGAGAGGAACCTGATATTTCTATATTGGATGAAAGATTCCTGGAAGATATTAAGAAATCTAGATTTAAGAATCTAACAATTGAGGCAATAAACAAACTGTTAAAAGATGAATTAAAAATGCGCAGAAGAACAAATATTTTAAGGTATGACACTCTCCTTAATAAATTAGAAGAAATCATTGAGGAATATGAAAACAATATTATCAATTCATCTAAAGTGATAGATAAATTATTAGAACTGGCTAGAGAAATTAGACAAGCAAGTGAAGTTGGCAAGGAGATTGGATTAACAGTAGAGGAATTAGCTTTTTATGATGCCTTATCACTGGGTAAGAAGTCTTTAAAAGATAGTAATCTAAAGAGGATTGTGAAAGAAATTATACATGCTATAAGGGCAGATATAGCAATTGACTGGACTAACCATGAAATTATTAAAGCTCGAGTAAGAGCAGATGTGAGGTTAGTCTTATTAAGGAATAATATTTCATTTGCAGAGGTGGACTTGATGGTTGATAAGGTATATGAACAGGCAGAGAATCTTTACAAGGATTATCCATACATACAACTTAGTGCATAATTTTTTGGAAAAGTTCTTTGAAATTTTTGCGTTTTCGGAACCGACAGTTTCAGAGCTTCGACCGAAGGCCGAGCTTAAAGATCAGAAGGCCCCGACGCGAAGCGGAGGGGCTTCTACCGACCGACCGATGCATACGTCGATTTGAAATAGGTTCGAATTTGTTGATACCGTACTACTGAGAGGGATTGTAAGAAGGTTGTGTTTGATTTCCTCTGCGCGGGTGGGGGCGCGCAGAGCTCTCTAAAGCCCTGATTGTAGTCTACGGAAAGTTGCCGTAAAGAAAGATAGTAAGAAGACACGCAAAAATTTCTGGGAAACGCTGTCGCTAAAAGAACTTTTCCCCTAAAGATAAACTGCCATGAAATATATAGCATACTGCCGAAAATCAACAGATGAGAAGGATAGACAAGTCCTTTCTATTGAGGCTCAAATTGCTGAGCTTCAAGAATTTGCCAAAAGAGAGAACTTAGAAATCAAAGAATTTATAACAGAGTCAAAAACCGCTAAACTCCCCGGAAGAGAAAAATTCGCAGAGGTAATAAAAAAGATCGAGAAAGGACAGGCACAAGGTATTATTGCCTGGCATCCCGATAGATTAGCTCGTAACTCAATTGACGGCGGCCAAATAATTTACCTCTTGGATACCGGTAATCTTCTAAACCTTAAATTCCCTACCTTCTGGTTTGAAAATACTCCACAGGGAAAATTTATGCTAAATATTGCCTTTGGCCAATCCAAATATTATGTCGACAACTTATCAGAAAATGTAAAACGTGGGCTAAGGCAAAAACTTCGCAATGGAGTTTGGCCAATGAAAGCACCTTTCGGGTATAAAAACGACTCGAATACAAAAACTGTTCAAGTAGATCCGGAAACTTCTTTAGCAATTAAAAAGGCCTTTGAACTTTTTGCCGAGGGAGGTAAATCTTACAAGGAAATATCCCTCTATCTTCACAAATTAGGGTTAACTCGAGGTTGGGTAAGTACAACCATAAACAAAAAACCTTTACATATAAACCAAATAAAGAAAATGCTATCCAACAGATTTTATATTGGGATTTTAAAGTATAACGGTGAGTATTATCAGGGCTCTCATAAAACATTTATCTCTAAAAAACTATTTGATTCTGCTCAACAAGAAATAAAAAGAATTGAAAGACCAAGGAAAAATGGCCATGATTTTGCTTTTAGAGGTTTGATGAGGTGCGGAGAGTGCGGTGCGGCTATTACTACCGAAACTCATACTAAAAAATATAAAAATGGTAATAAACAAACCTTTATTTACTATAGATGCACTAAGAAAATTAAACCTTGTTCTCAAAAATATATTTCTCAAGAAGATTTAGAACTACAAGTAAGAAAGATTGTTTCTGATGTGTCTATTCCCGAAAGTTGGGCTCATGATTGGTATAAATGGATGGATCGGGATGAAGTTGAGGAGCAAAAGTTCATTGAGGAAAATATAATCTCCCTAAAAAACGAGCTGGAAACTTTAGATAAAAAGCTCAATTTGTTACTTGATAGTTTCTTGGATCAGGTAATAGATGGTGAAACTTATAAAAGTAAAAAGAACGAAGTTTTTGAACAAAAACTTAAAATTCAGGAAGATTTGGAGAGAATAAGACAAAACGGTTCGAGTTGGCTCGAACCTATGAGAGAGTGGGTCGGAAGCGCACTTTCGTGCGCAAAAATCGCGCGCGCAAAAAATACATGCTCCGATTTAAGCATAGGAGCAAAAACTGTCGGCTCGAACTTCTTTTTATTGAATCGGCAACTTTCCGTAGACTACAATCAGGGCTTTAGAGAGCTCTGCGCGCCCCCACCCGCGCAGAGGAAATCAAACACAACCTTCTTACAATCCCTCTCAGTAGCGCGTGCGGGATTCGAACCCGCGATTCCTGGGATGAAAACCCAGTGTCCTAGGCCTCTAGACGAACGCGCCATCTATATTTAGTTTTCAAGGTAGTTCGTCTGGCGCTTGCGCACTATGACGAACGCGCCGTAGTGGTAATTTTAACAAAAAATAATCCTGAAGGCCAGTAGGGTTGAGAAAATAGTGTTGTTATTGTGGTACAAGTTCAACTTCGAGTAAGGTAAGGAGAGGTCTGTCTTGTCTATACCATATTTGATTGGCTAAGATAAACGCCTCGCCTCTTTGATAAAAAGGAAGTGTGACTAGAACGCTACCATAGGTAAAATCACGCTTTTCTTCTGGGTCTTCAATATCTTCAAGTGTATCTATTAACCAGTTAATATAATAAGGAGAGTCGGCTATTAATTTGTCCAAATACCAATCAAAGCATCCATTTTCATCTTGGTTTGAATCAAGTAGGCTCTTGGTTGAAGTCTCCACTTGATCCTGAGTGAGTTCAATTTTTCTTACTTCATCAGGAAGCATTTCATAAGTTACTGCAGCTGCATATCCATAAGCGAGTGCTGAACCAACTTGAAATCTTTCCTTGGCGGTTTTTAAATTAAGATAAAGTTCTCTTTGTTCCCGGGATATCCTTTTGTTTACACCTCTAATAAACCTAAACATATCGTCGGTTCTTTCGATATCGGTAGTTTCTTCTACAATGTCTTCAGCTCTATTAACTCTTTCTTCTGTTATTCCTAATATTGATCTTTCAGCCATGGGGGAATAATACCATATGTTGTTAACTGAGCCTACGCAAGGCAACGCCCTGCGTGGAGATCAGTTATGTTCTATGAAGGCTTTGTAGCCGGAGAGTTGGCGGGTGTCGCCTGAGCCTTTAAAGATGTTTTTGATGCCGAAGGTTAAGTAGAGGTCATTTTTGGCAAAGGTGATTGTGGTTCCTTCCGGATCTTTGGAATTTAAGGTTTCCTCAAAACCTTTGGTTTGTAGCTCATTGGTATAGTAATTCAAGAAATCTTGAGGAAGAGTAGGTACCTGAGCAGATTCCAGGTAGACACCATTTTGTTCGATCTTTCTTTTTCCCGAAGTAAATATTAAAACTTTTTCTTGAGTTACTTCCCAAGTCAGGCTGGGGTAAAGACTAGGGAAATCGGTGGGATTAGAGATGGAAGAGTTAGTTGGGGTAAGGGTAGCTTGCGGCTCAGGGGCTGAACCACCTAAAGATATAACTTCTGAGGGTTCAATCACAAACGCTTCCCTGGTTAAGTTTCCTTTAACTAAAACCGGGCCATCAGTTAAATTTTGAAAGTTAATATTAGTATTGGATTTGGGTTTTAAAGTATAAGTATCTGAATTGGGAAGGATTAGAAGATATTTGTCACCTGCCTTTTGCAAATTTCCTTGGTACATCACGGTTCTGTGTAAAAGCGGGGAGGAGTTGGGGAATAAAACTCCGGCAGCGGCGTTTAATCCAGTTCCATAACCAGTGCCAAAAGAAACAGCCAAGGCAACCATTAAAGCTATGGCGGTTAAGGGTTTAACTTTAAATTTGAAACCGATATCAATACCCTCATTACCTAAAAGATGTTTAACCCACTTTTTAAAGTAGGAGACAGGATTGGTCACTTTAACATCTACCATCGGCGGGTCATTTTTCTCTGAGTATTTCTTATTCTCTGTTATTTGAATTGGAGGACCAGCAGGAGCAGGTTCTGGTTGTGGTTGAAGAGGTTCATTATGGTTGGGCTGATTTTCATACCAAAATTGATTATCAGATTTGGGCAGGTTATCTTCCATAAATTTAGTATATCTACAAGATATAGAAGTTACAACATTATCTAGACTTGATTTAGTTTGATATTCTTGACAGTTTTTAGGGCTGGTTGTAGTATAAATTTACTGCTCTATGATTAAGTTATTCGTTGCTTTTTTAGCTTTAATTCTTATCCTTGCAGGGTACTACATGTTTTCCCCGGTAAAAATTGGTGTTTTAGATAAGTTTGGTTCAAAAATTGGAATCACCAAGACTATTAATGAAATAAAACCCGCCCAGGAGGGTACAGTTTCCCAAAACGTGCGGGTAACTCCTACCCCAGATGTTTCTGACCAGGCTTTGGACCAGGATTTAACAGCTTTGGATAAGGATCTTGCCAACATTGATACCACTGGTTCTGATTTATCCAATGAATTAAAGGGATTATGAAGATACAAAAAGCCACTATCGCTATAGCTTTGTCTGTTGTTGTAGCGCTTTCTGCGACGGGAGTTGTTTTTGCGGAAGGCAGTAATGAAGTGAGGCCAACTAATGCTTCCACCTCCGGAATTAGGAGACTGGAGGAGACTGTCAAGGAAAGAGTTACCAATATAAAGGAAAAAGTATCCGAAAAAAGAGACGCCAAAAAGGAGGCAATAGTTACCAGAGTGAGAAAAGCAGTTGATGCCAGGGAAACTGCCTTAAGTAGGTCTTTGGATCTTGCAGGCAAGATTTTAGATAAGTTACAAATTCGAATTGATGCCGCGAAAAATGCCGGAAAAGATGTGACTTCTATGAGTGCAGCTATGACTGATGCCAGAAGTAAATTGGCTGATGCCAAGACAAGATTGGCAAATGTTGATGCCCAAAAAGGAACCGCAGTAGACAAAGCTGGATTCCAGGCTATTGAAACTCAATTTAAGGCGATAAGACAAGATATTCATGCTATCCGTGAGGATGCATCTAAAATTATCAGGACACTTAAGAGTTTTAACTCTGCTACTTCTGAGGGGAAGAATTGGCAGAAAGAAGGCAGCAAATCAGCCCATCCTGCCACCAACTCTGCTGAAAAAGACTAGTCTTCTTTTATCTTAACCTTTTGTAAGTCCACTGTTGCCGGTCCTTTTAAAACTTTTCCTTCCAAGCTATATCTTGACCCGCAACAAGGACAGACCCAAATTTTTTGCACCGGGTCCCAATTAATAATACAGCCCTCATAGGTACAGTTTCCTGAAATGGCAAAGATCCTGTCTTTTTCATCCTTATAGACAGCAACTTTTTGCCCCTGGTAATCAATAACCTTTCCCTCACCGGGTTTTAAATCCAACTCGATCACCTCCTTAGCCTTTTAGGGGTATACAGGCTCTCCCAGTCGTTTTTCTCCCCTAAAATTAAGTCCGTAAGCAACTTAGCAGAAACAAAACTAGTAGTCATTCCCCAGGTATTAAAACCGGTGGCCACATAGACATTTTTCGACCCGGGCATCCTACCGATATACGGCACTTTATCCAAAGACATGGTGTCGGCTGCCCCCCATTTAAACTCAATTTGATCTGTCTGAAAGTGTTCTTTAGTAAGCTTTGCCAGGGTTTCGATATTTTCATTCATATTTTTACCCATCCCCATCTCATTATGCCTTTCTCCGATAATTAACCACCTTTCCTGATGATTCTTGTGGGGGCGGAATGACATGTCTTTGCCCCGGGTGCCGATAAACATTGCTTCGGGAAAGATGGAGGCGGGCTTGGCAGCAATAACAAAGGAACCGCTTCTTTCCAGCTGGGAAAAGATTTTTTCCGGGTCATAGAAAGGGAGATTAGTGGCAATAACAACGGATTTGGCCAGAAGGGTTGCTTTAGGAGTTTGAACATTGCAACGTTCACTCTCTTTAATATCCTGGGCAGGAGTATTTTCAAAAATATAACTGCCATCTCTATTAATTAGTTCAGCAATTCTTAAAAGGAATTTTCTGGGGTGAAAATATCCCTGATGGTCAAACCGCACCGCTCCTAAAATATCCAAATTAATTCCGGGAATGGAATTTACAAAAGATGCCGGAAGCCCTAATTTTTGGGCTGTCTCCACCTCTTGTTTAATACTGTCTAAATCATCAGGGGAGTTGGTATAGGTAAAACTGGGAGCCTGATAAAAATCACACTCAATATTCTCTTTTTGAATAATCCTCTGAAGTTCAGAGATAGCCCATTCATTGGAATTCCCATAAATTTGAGCTTTATCCTGACCAAAATGTTCTCTCAAATAGGCATATCTTAGGCCATGGAGAGAGGTTATTTTAGCGGTAGTGTTACCTGAGGTACCGGTAACAATTTTCCCCATCTCGATGACCGCAATCTTTAATCCCCGGTTTTTTAAAAAGTAAGCGGCGTTTAACCCGGCGATGCCTCCGCCAATGACTACTACATCAACTTCCAGATCTTTTTCTAAAGCCGGATAATTTGTCTCCGGGGTTGTAGCTTGCCAAATTGACTGAAAAGTACTCGGAATATCTAGGTTCATGGGAAAAGTATAGACACACCCTTTAACTTTCAAATATTAAAGAAGTAATAAAAGAGTAAAGCAAAAGGCTTTTAACTGAGATCAAATTGAGGTAAAATATCTAGTGCTATCTGGCCCGGTAGCTCAGCGGTAGAGCAGAAGCCTTTTAAGCTTTTGGTCCTGGGTTCGAATCCCAGCCGGGTCACAATGAAATTGAGTTTGGTTTTTCCAAGCGCAATTTCATTTTTGAGGCGGTTATTGGATCGAGAATCTCCGCATCTGGCACAGCTAAGGAGGTTCAACTCCGAGTCTTCGAGGAGTGCCTATCCCAGCCGGGTCACAATTAAAAAGCGGGGTTTTATGCCTCGCCTTTTTTATTTCTGTCTGACTAAGGAAGAGGCCCTTCGAATCCACATAATTTGAGCGAAGCGAGAATTACAACATCTTTTTACGAAGTAAAAAGTAGTGTTAGCCGGGTCACAACTTTGATAAAATAACTTCATGACCCCAAAAAATATTCCCGGTGGCGTAGTGCATGACTTGCCGGATGATTTGCGAAAAGCTCTCATTTCTGATCCCAAAGCTCTAGAAGCTTGGGAGAGTATTACACCACTTGCCCGTAATGAGTGGATTTGTTGGGTTACTATTGTTAAAAAACCCGAGACGAGAGAGGAACACGTCAAGCGAGTGGTTTCGGAACTTAAAGAAGGTATGCGCAGGCCGTGTTGTTGGCCTGGTTGTCCTCATCGCAATCCTAAAGCAAAAAAATGGTTTTGATACAGAATAAGTATGGAAGTTGTCAATCAAAGCAAAAAAACTATTCTGGCCACTGATTTAAAACTTTGTAATTCTGTTTTGGATAAATTCTTGGGGCTGCTTAGAAAATCCAACCCCAGATCTCTGATGTTTAAAACGAGATTGGGGATGCATACCCTATTGATGAAGGAGAATATTGATATCTTGGTTTTGGACAAGAGTAATAAGGTGGTAAAGATCGGAGAATCCATTGAACCCAATCAGTTTTTCTTTTGGAACCCTAAATATGGATTGGTTTTGGAATTACCTGAAGGGACAATAAAACAAACTAAAACTGAAATTGGTGATGTTCTAGTAATTTCTTAAGGTGGCGCCTGCCTTCGGACGAGGCGTCACCTTTATGTTTGTGATTTGAAGCTTAAAAAGGTATAATTATTGCACCGCGGACAGGCGGTTTTTTTAATGGGAAAGGAATGTCAAATGAAGAACAGGAGAAATGTCGCAATCATAAGTCTACTTTTTGTTTCACAAAAAGATCTTGTGATGGCAACAGAAAGGATTAATAAATGAATAATATAAGAAATGTTGCCATCATTGCTCACGTTGATCACGGTAAAACTACTTTGGTGGATGCTTTGCTGCGTCAATCACAGACCAAATTGGGTAAACAATTTACTGAAGATTCTGACCTCATCATGGATAGCAATGACTTGGAAAAGGAAAGAGGAATTACTATTTTTTCCAAGAATGCCTCCATCATTTGGAAAGATACCAAGATCAATATTATTGATACCCCAGGACACGCTGACTTTGGAGGGGAAGTTGAACGGGTATTAAAGATGGCTGATGGTTGTCTGCTTTTGGTGGATGCCAAGGAAGGACCTATGCCCCAAACCAGATTTGTTTTAAAGAGAGCCTTGGAGCTAGGCCATAAAATTATTGTGGTAATCAACAAGATTGATAAACCCGATGCCCGGATTGAGCATGTTTTAAATAAAACCTTTGACCTGTTTTTGGAACTTGGGGCTGATGAAGAGACTGCCTTTTTCCCGGTTATTTATTCTTCAAGCAAGCTGGGTAAAGCCGGTTTGGAGCCAATGCTGGATAAGATGGAAGATATTACCCCGATTTTTGATGCCATCTTGGAACACATTCCCTCTCCGTCCGGTGATTCTAACAAACCATTACAGATGTTAGTGGCGGCCATTTCCGGAGACAACTTTAAAGGCCGGATTGCTACAGGCAGAATATACAACGGAACAATCAAGGCTGGCCAAGATGTGATGCATATCAATCGTGACGGGGAAAAGAAAAAATACCGCTTAACTTCGTTGATGACTTATCAGGGTTTGGAAAGGGTAGAAACAAGCGAAGTACAGGCGGGGGATATTGTCTCCATCTCGGGTATTCCGGAAATCACTATTGGAGAGACCATTGCTGATCCTAATAATGCTGAAGCTTTACCACTTTTATCCATTGAAGAACCAACCGTCAAGATGACCTTTAGCGTTAATTCTTCTCCATTTGCCGGAAAAGAGGGGGAATTTAAAACCGCTAGGCAAATCCAAGACAGGTTGAACCGAGAGTTGGAAACTGATGTGGCTTTGAAAGTTCAGGAGAGCAATGGTTCCTGGATTGTTTCCGGAAGAGGAGAGCTCCATTTAGCGATTCTTATTGAAAGAATGCGCCGGGAGGGTTATGAATTCCAAGTTTCCCGTCCGCAAGTAATCGAGAAAGTAATTGATGGGCAAACTTTTACCCCTTATGAAAGGGTTTTGATTGAAGTGCCGGAAAACTTCTCCGGGGTTGTTATGCAAAAGATGGGAACCCGCCATGGGGATTTGCAGGATATGAACACTGAAAACGGAGTGGTTACCATGGAATTTATTATTTCCACCAAAGAGCTTTTTGGCTACCGCAGTGAATTTATTACCGACACCCACGGTTTAGGGATTATTAATGTAACCTTCTTGGAATTTAGGAAAGATACCGGAAGCTCTTATGTCCGTGAAAGAGGATCCTTGGTGGTTCACGAAAGCGGAATCAGTAAGCTCTATGCTTTGATTGGGGCTCAAGACAGGGGAGAACTTTTTATTGGTCCGTCTGTTCCGGTTTATGCTGGCCAGGTGATTGGGCAAAATTCCCGGTTGGATGATATCCGGATTAATGTTTGCAAAGAAAAACAGCAAACAAACCACCGGTCTTCCGGAGAAGGAGTTTCGGAACACTTTAATGCCCCTCGGGTTATTTCTTTGGAAGATGCCTTGGAATATATAGATGATACAGAGTTGGTGGAAGTGACCCCCAAAAACATCCGCATCCGCAAAATTAATCTCAGTGCTAAATAACCAAGCTACATTATTCCGTCGGCGATCATTCTTTCATAAGCTAGAGCTGCCAAAAAGAGTGAGTCTACGGGGATGACATTTTCCGGTAACTCCACACCTGCCCAACGCAGTAGCCCGGGTTTAGTGGAAAGGTTGTTAATTAAAATAGATGCAGTCTTTGCAACTTTTTGTTCCCCATTGGCATCAACTAATGTCATTCCATTAATTAAAGCAGTTTGGACAGCCGCCTTGGGGTCATCGTCTACCTGGAGGACAGAGTAAAACCTTTCGGCATCTGCTATTGTCCCCAGCTCTTTCGATAACGACGAACTGTTGCCGGTATTTAAAGAAACGTTTTCAGGTTGAAAAAAATGGGATAGCCGAGGGTTGGTGATAATCCATAGTCTGGTTGTTGAATGTGCAGGTAGTTCCCGTCCGGAAAGGATTCCCATTGTCAGATCAACTCCCTGACGCTTGCCGATTGCCTGAAATCCTCTTAAACCAGGAACCACATCCGGGCGTAATCGACGAGATTCATATGGAGTGATAAAACGGGAAGTAACAGGCTCAAAAACCCGGGAAATAATTTCGCTTTTTCCGGGATGGTATGGCTTGTATGTTTTTCCCAGTTTGGGATGGAACCGCCTGATAACCAAAGCAAAAACAGTTTTTCCGGGCACAGGGGCTTTTGCGAGTACCCCATCGATATCAAAGTTTACTTTTCTGAGAAGATTTTTTTGCCGGGAGGTTTGAGTTAGTTGATTGTCCGGTTGGTCTTTGGAGATTAATAACTCGTGCATGTGGATATTCTATAAAAATTTTATATTTTGGCAAGGGGGACAAAAAAGGAGCTCTTGCGAGCTCCTTTTTCTTAGATCTTCAGATCTGAAAGATTATAATTATCGAAGATAATTACATGATAATCGTCTCGACAATTTAACAATCAATGACGATTGTCTTAATATCTTCCGCCTCTTCGATCATCGCGTCCACCGCGATTAAAACCTCCACCGAATCCACCACGATTGTTGTCGCGTCTGAATCCTCCTTGAGGTCTTTCTTCCTTGGGACGAGCTACTGAAACAGCAACCTTACGACCACCCATATCTGAACCATCAAGTTCCTTGATAGCTGTTTGGGCTTCTTCATCGTTTTCCATTTCGACGAATCCAAAACCTTTGCTTTGGCCGGAAAACTTATCAGTAATAACGGTAGCAGATAAAACTGAACCGAACTGGCTGAAAGTATTCTTAAGTTCATCGCTGTTGACAGCATAAGGCAATCCGCCTACAAATAACTTTGTCATATTAAAATATTCACCACCTTTTTTCTTTTCAACTCACTTTCTCTGGGGTTTAAACACAAAGAAGAATGTTTGACAGTCTCTTAAGCTTCAGATCCTGCCAACCTAACACGCAGTTTCTTTACACACTAACAGAGTACATGGTAATTATACCATAAAACCCATAGCTTTTACAAAGTTTCCATTTTGCCTATCAAATTCTTACACTTTTGAGCTATACTAAAAGCTGTGGCAAAAAATACGGTTGTAGCAAAGAATCTAATTAAAAAATACGGAGATTTAACGGCAGTGGATGGTATCTCTTTTGAAGTTCCCAAAGGGGAGATTTTTGCTTTCCTGGGTCCTAACGGAGCAGGCAAAACAACCACCATTAAGATGCTGACTACACTGCTTCATCCGACAGAAGGAAAAATTGAGCTGAATGGAATTGACCCGGTAAAAGATTCTGAAGGGGCCCGCAAAACTTTTGGCATTGTTTTCCAGGATCCGAGTTTGGATGACGAACTCACGGCTTATGAAAATATGGAATTTCACGGAGTTTTATATAAGGTACCGGGAGATATCAGAAAACAAAGAACAGAGGAACTTTTGAGGTTTGTTGAACTTTGGGATAGAAGAAATAATTTAGTAAAAACTTTTTCCGGAGGGATGAAAAGAAGACTGGAAATTGCCCGCGGGCTGCTTCATCACCCTAAAATCTTTTTCCTTGATGAGCCAACCCTGGGACTGGATCCCCAAACAAGAAACCATATTTGGGAATATATTAAAAACCTTAATAAAAAAGAAGAGATTACCATCTTTTTTACTACCCATTATATGAATGAGGCAGAAGATGTTGCCGGGCGGGTGGCCGTTATTGATCACGGTAAAATTATTTCCTTAGGTTCTCCAAAGGAATTGAAGTCCAGAACTAAATCTTCCAGTTTAGAGCAGGCTTTCCTGAAATTAACCGGGAAGGCAATCCGGGAAGAAGAGGCGGGTGCTAAAGAACAGATGAGGATGGCAAGCAGAGTTTGGGGAGGGAGAAGATGAATTTGGGGGCAGTTTATATTTTGTGGCTTCGCCAGTTAAAACGATATTTCCGGGCGAGATCCAGAATCGTGGGGGCTTTAGGGCAACCTTTGCTATTTCTCTTGGCATTAGGATTTGGTTTTGGACCCATTTTCCAGAAGGCAGGCCAGGGGAACTACTTAGAATTTTTAGCTCCCGGAATTATTGCCATGAGCATTTTATTTACGGCAATTTTTTCAGGAATAGAGATTATTTGGGATAAGCAATTTGGTTTCCTGAAGGAAACTTTAGTGGCGCCGATTTCCAGATGGGAAATAATGTTAGGCAGAACTTTGGGAGGGGCAACGGTAGCTATGATTCAGGGGATTATCGTGGTAATTTTGGCATCATTGGTAGGTTTTAGAATACATAGTTTAGGAGAGTTTCCTTTGGCAATTATCTTCATGTTTTTAATTGCTTTACTTTTTACAGCTTTGGGAACCGCGATTGCTTCTATTTTGGAAGATATGCAGGGGTTCCAGCTGATAATGAATTTTATGGTCATGCCATTTTTCTTCTTATCAGGGGCGCTTTTTCCTTTAACAGGCTTACCCCAAGCCTTAAATATTGTTGCCAGAATTGACCCGCTTTCTTATGGAGTCGACGGGCTTCGGGGAACCCTGACAGGAGCAGCTCAATTTGGATTGACGCTGGATTTTTTTGTGTTAAGTGCTATTACATTAATTCTTCTGGGGGTTGGCACTTACCTTTTTTCAAAAATTCAGATTTGAGAGTTTTAAGGGTATCTTTTAGGAAAGAGCATTTTTACCCGGGGATCCTCCATACCAAAATCATCGTATTGTAATAAGGGGAGATCGGGTTCGTGAATTTTTTGATCGGTAGGGACTACGATTTCGTCATTTCCCTCTTCCTTCCTTTCTTTTTTTTGGCTGGGAGTTTTTTTCATTGGCTCCTCCTTTCAAGTAGGATCATGCTACTGCGGGAGGATTAGAAAATAACAATGATCGCGTAATAATATGGTTAATTCTATTTTCGGGGGTCCAAATTGTAGTAAAATATGTAGGAAATAGTGAATTGGGTTGACTTCAGTATTATCGCCATTGTTGCTCTTTTTGCTGTCCAGGGTTTTGGAAAACCTTTATTTTTTGAGACCTTTGATCTTTTGGGGTTCGTTTTATCATTTTTAGTTTCGTTACAGTTTTATGGTTTAGCTGCAAAGGTACTTGAAAATTTTTTTACCCTCCCTCATTCGTTTGCCAATGTCCTGGGGTTTATTATTATGTGGTATCTGGTGGAAGCGGTAATGTTTTTTTTGGCAAGGACTTTATACAAGTTAGCGCCAAAAATTCCCCAATTACCGGGTGAGAAGTTTCTAAGTACTATTCCGGCTTTTTTAAAAGGAACAATATTCGTAGCAATCATTTTAATCCTGGTTGCGGTTTTTCCCATACAGCCAACACTCAAAAAGGATGTAAATAACTCTAAAATTGCAACATGGATTTTATCCTATTCCTACCGGATTGAATCACCATTGAAAGCTGCATTTGGGGGATTTGCTAACGACACTCTAACATTTTTAACTATTGAACCAAAGACTAATGAGAGTGTTGGTTTAGGGTTTAAGAATGACAAGTTTGTATTTGATGAGGAAATGGAAATGCAGATGATTGATATGGTGAATAAAGAAAGGGTGAGCCGGGGAATTCCGCCGCTGGTTTATGACCCGACGCTTCGCCAGATTGCCCGGGACCACAGCGCGGATATGTTTAGGAATGGATATTTTGCCCATTATGATTTACAGGGCAAAGACGTGGCTGATAGGGCTTTGGCTGCAGGAATTGATTATCGGGTGATAGGAGAGAACTTGGCTTATGCCCCTTCGCTTGAGTTAGCCCAGCAGGGGTTAATGAACAGTCCCGGACACAGGGCCAATATTCTTTCGGAAGATTATCATAGAATTGGGATTGGAATAGCCAATGGGGATGAATATGGGATTATGTTTACCCAAGTGTTTAAAAATTAATGAATAAACGGCTCCTTGTAATTGCAATCTCATTGTTTGTAATTGGCACTTCTTTGGTGGTTGGTGGGTTGAAAACAAGCTCATTGTCATCCACCCCAACTGTTACCACATCTTCTATTCCGGAATCAACTAACTCAGGAACTTTGGGGCCTGAGGGGCAAAAGGTGGTAATTACCCGGGTGATTGACGGAGATACTATAGAAATCAAGGAAGGGGTAAAGGTTAGGTATATTGGTATTGATACTCCGGAAACAGTTGACCCGAGGAGGCCTGTCGGGTGTTTTGGGAAAGAAGCATCCGATGAGAATAAAAAGCTGGTTTTAGGGAAAGAAGCGATTTTAGTCAAAGATGTATCGGACGCCGACAAATTTGGCAGGTTGTTACGGTATGTATATATTAATCAGGAGAACGGAAACTGGTTATTCATTAATGATTATTTAGCGCGCCAGGGATTTGCCAAAGCTTCCACTTATCCTCCTGACGTAAAGTTTCAGTCTCAGTTTTTGGAAGCAGAGAGGGAAGCAAGGGAAAATAACCGCGGCCTTTGGGGAAAGTGTCAATGATGGTATGATGTTATTGCCTTGAAAAAATTTTGGATTCAAATTGTTTTTTTGGGATTAGTTATTCTTGGCTCGATTTTTGTTTTATACAATCCCCAAGTATTGGGCGGGGTTACTCCCATATTCCAACAAGCACGGTCTACTGCCCATCAAATTAAAATAGGCAATATATACTTAAATATAGAGATAGCTGATACCCCAGAACTCAGAAGTAAAGGGTTGGGGGGAAGGGATAGCTTGCCAGCGGATTCCGGGATGCTGTTTGTTTTTCCTAAAGAGAGCAAATACCAATTTTGGATGAGGGGAATGAAGTTTCCTTTGGACTTTATCTTTATCAGGCAGGGAAAAGTTGTTGATCTTTTAAGGAATGTCCAACCGCCTTTGGATGGCCAAAAGGATTCAACCCTTCCTATCTATGCGCCGGTTGTCCCAGTTGATATGATGTTAGAGGTCAACACCGGGTTTATTGACACTAATGGGATCCGTGTCGGCGACCAGGTATTTTTAGTTGAACAAGCCGCCGGGAATTAGTTATGACTGTTCTGCCGATAAAACATATTACTGAAGTAGACCAACCAATCTTGGGAGCTGATATCTTTAATTTAGCCAAGCTTCAAAGGTCGGGAATTCCTGTAGTCTTAGGGGTTGCTGTTTCCCCTCCGGAAATTGTTTTGAATGTAATTTTGAAACACATCCAGGGTATAAAAAGCGAAGTGTTTGAAAGCAGGTTGGAATTAATTAAAAGTGACCTGGCTAAAATTTCTATTCCTGAAGAACTAGAGAAGGAAACTAAAAATTTTAAAGCATTTTTTATTCAAGGTTTAATTTTCAAAAAGAAGAATGATTTTTGGAAAGCATTGCTTAATATTTGGATTGAAGAAATTAAGCTAAAGATTTGGAATAATGGATTGGGAAACGGAGTAGCTTCTAACCTTTCATCCCAGGTAATTTTTAATGTCCATGATTCGTTTTCTGAAGTCTCGGCTTATTTTGACCCGGATTTAAAAGAGGTAATAATCAAATCACCAGCCAAACTTCCGCCCCCAATGTTGAAGAAAATTGACCAGGTTGTTTTGGATGCCAATAAGAAACTGTTTATTCCTCAAGTATATAGATTTTTAATTATCGAGGGAAAACCATTTATTGTTTCCGTATCTCCTTTTACCCAAACGCTACCGGTATCAAAGACAGAGGACATAGTTATTACAAAAAAGGTTGAAGTTGAGCTTTGTAAAAAAGCGGTTAAGCTTTTTTTAAACCTTTCTTCGGGTTTTGCAGTTGCCCATAATATTGACGGGATTTTAATTGAGGGAGAAAAGATCAAAGGATTTGATAATCTAGTTTTTCAAATAGGGGAATCAGCTTTGAGTTTTCCCGGAAAACCGGTAATTTATAAACTTCCGGATATTGTTGATGCTTCCAAAATCCGGGGAACGTTAAGGCTTATAAATCAGACAAGTATTTTGGATGAAACTGCCAAGACCTTTTTGTTTATTCGTAATAAGAAAAGCTTATATAACTTAGAACTGGGAATTCCTTTAACGAGGACATCCGGGGAACTTTTACAACTTAAAAGAGAGTTGGCAGTTAGAGGAATCAGCCGAAAAGGGGTTTTGCGTTTTTGGTTAGAGTGTGGGGTACCGGAGAACTTTATAAATCTGGAGGATTATTTAACGGTAGGAATTGACGGAATAATTTTGAATCTGGATGAACTGCAAAAAAATCTTGGGGGATATGAGGTTTCAGAAGGGCAATTTTATAAGGACCATGTCCAGGCTTTGGTAAAATTCTTAAAACCTGCCTTTAAAATTTTGCATCAATCCAAGATTCCTGTCTTAATAAAAGGGGAATTGGCTTTACATCATGAAATTTTGGACTTCTTGGTTGAATCAGGCATTTGGGGAGTAACGGTTAATACACCATTGCAAGCTGAATCAGTTCCTGAACACTTGGCTTGGGTGGAAAGAAGAATGGTGTCCAGAAGATTAATTTAAAAAAGGCCCATAATATTTGATTACCCCCTTGAAATTTAGTAGAATACACTTCATGTAAGAGAGGGAAAGAGACAAGTTAAGCTTTGTCTTATTTCTTTCTCCTGCTATTTTTTCTTTTGCACCTTCAAAATTTGTGTTTGACCTAAGATTGAAATTAATGGCAAAGTAATGCCTTTAGATAGATAATGGGAAAAACAAAAAAACAGGAGGTTAAAGGTGGACATTGTTATGATTATTGTCGGGGTAGTAGTGATCCTTGGATTTCTGTTTATCCCAGCATTAATCGACTTGGGTAGGCCCATGTATGATGTCTTGCGTAATCCAGGATTTGGGAAAAGTCTAGAGAGAGTGACGAGACGAGGTGTTTGTGTTGGATTAATAATAGTTGCCGCAGGCATTGTTTGGCATCTTCATTAAACAGGAGGTAAAAGGTGGACATTGCCCTAATTGCCGTCGGAGGAGTTCTTTTCCTGGTATTCTCGTTTCTGGAGTTGGTTGTTATGTTCGAATTAGGGAAACCGAAGACTTATATTGGTGGTATGTGGTTACCGGGACAGGAACATGATGATTTTTTGGAAAAAGTGGCTAATTGGCTGCTAATAGGCGTAGGTGCGGGGGCTGTTATGGCTTTTGTTGGGATAGCTTTCCGTTTCCATTGGTTGGGTTGGGGTTAACACAAAAATGAATGGTGAAGTAAGCGCCTTGAGGATCGAAAGATCTAAAGGGCGCTTTTTCGTGGATTTAACCTAAGTTAAAAAGGAGTACGTATTCTCCTCTGGGAGGTTGTTTTTTGAATTGATTCAACCAGTCTTCAACAGTTCTCTTTTCGGTAGATTGATGAACCTTGGTAAGTTCATGGGCCAAGACCACATCTATATTCCCCAATGTACTTTGCATATCCTCAAGTGTCCGGACTAATTTGTGCGGAGCGACGTAGGCTATAAAAGTAGTATTAAGTATAGAGTGTAAAGTATTAAGGGACTTAAGGAGCTCAAGTCTCTTTCCTTGTTTTTCAGGGAGATATCCTAAAAAGAAAAATTTATCTGGGGGTAAACCAGATAAAGTGAGGGCGGTGATTGCGGCAGACGGACCTGGCAAAGAGTCTACGGAAATATTTTGTTCAATACATGATCTTACTAACTTATATCCCGGATCAGATACTAAAGGTGTTCCTGCATCGGAAACCAAGGCCAAATTTTGTCCGGCCTGTAGCTTTTGCAAGATATCTGAAACCATTCTGGATTCATTAAAATCATTTAAAACCAGAAATGGTTTCCTGATCCCCAGATGATTTAAAAGTTGTCCTGTTCTCCGGCTGTCTTCACAGATTACCCCATCAACAGCCTGCAAAACCTCGATGACCCTTAAAGTTATGTCTTTTAAATTCCCTATAGGTGTTGGTACAATATATAGCATGCTAGAAAGTGTAGCAGGTTGGGTCATCCATGTCATCTCTACGTTAGGATATCCGGGTGTGGCAATAACTATGGCAATTGAGTCAGCCTTGATTCCTCTTCCTTCAGAGATTATTATGCCCTTCTCCGGATACTTGGTTTTTGCAGGCAAATTTACTCTTTTGGGAGTGGCTATTGCCGGAGCCTTGGGAAATGTTATCGGATCATTGGCTGCTTATGGCTTGGGTTATTGGGGACACGAAAAAGTTGTTAGGAGATTTGTCAGACGGTTTGGTAAATGGATACTTTTGACAGAAGAGGAATTGGATAAAGCGGAGAATTTACTGCATAAATATAAAGATACGGTAGTTTTAGGAAGCCGGGTTTTACCCGGAGTAAGGACTGTTATTTCCTTGCCGTGCGGCATTGCCAGGTTACCTTTGGGCAGATTCATTGTCTTAACATTTGCCGGATCCTTTGTCTGGTCTTACTTTTTAGCTTGGGTAGGGTTTAAATTGGGAGAAAATTGGAAGTCTATTGGCCCCTACTTCCATAAGTTTGATGCTTTAATTATTGCAGTAGTGATCGGGGTAATAGGATTTTATATCTATCGAAAACTCAAGCCCTGTAAGAGTTAGAAAACCACTCCAGTTTCTTCCAGAACTTTTTGTCTGGCTTTCTCAACCGAGCATTTTTTCTTCAGAAGTTTGGCATAAGAAATTTGTGCGGCTTTGATAAGCTCTTGTTTACTGGTATCCGTCTGTAGCAAAAAGCTGGGTGTATGAATTGACATAAGACTCTGCTCAGTCTCAACCAATCTTGATAGTGGTAAATTTACCAAATATTTTTAAGGAAAAGGTGAGAAACCGGAAATAAACGTGTAAGAGTGCTTCTTTTAGCTGAATCTTCTAATTACCCCGACGCACTTACCTTGAATCTTTACATCAGTTGCATAGATGGGCTGCATAGCGGAATTAGCGGGTTCGAGACGGATCCGGGTTGATTCCCGGTAAAATCTTTTTAAGGTCGCTAATCCATTATCCAACAGTGCGACCACTATTTCACCATTGTTGGCGGTGGTTTGTTCTTCAATAATGACGAAATCGCCGTCTAAGATTCCCTCCTCGATCATCGAGTCGCCTTTCACCTGAAGAACGTAGGACCTTTTTTTGCCGGTGATCATGTGAGCCGGAACATTAACGGTCGCGTCCGGATCAGTATAAGTCATAATTGGCTGGCCGGCAGCGATAAACCCAAGGATTGGAAGCTCAATGCCTTTTAAGGTAGCGGAAATCTTTTGGTCGACGAGCTCAATTCCTCTAACTGCTCCCTCAAATCTTTTAATGACTCCTTTATTTACCAGAGCCTGGAGATGTTCGTGAACGGTAGCAAGTGAAGATACTCCGATACTTTCAGCAATTTCCCCAAGTGTTGGGGAATAACCATACTTATCGATATATTGCCTGATAAAATCTAATATTTGTTTTTGGCGGCGGTATAATGTTATTGGCATTCGTATTTCCTTTGTATTTAAGATACCAAAGACTACCCGAAACTGTCAACTAGGACAAAAGATATCAGTTAACCTTAGGACTTCGGTTTTTCTTTGGATAATGATATAATCAGATATCATGTCCAAATTCCAAATTACCTCTGATTTCAAACCCACAGGAGACCAGCCACAAGCCATAAAAAAGCTGGTTGAGGGTATAAATAAAAGGGAAAAACACCAGGTTTTGCTGGGGGTGACCGGCAGCGGAAAAACTTTCACCATGGCCCAGGTGATCCAGGCTGTGCAAAAGCCAACTTTGGTTATTTCCCACAACAAGACCTTGGCCGGGCAATTGGCCCAAGAATTCAGGTCACTTTTCCCTAATAATGCGGTAGAGTACTTTGTCTCTTACTACGACTACTATCAGCCGGAGGCCTATATTCCCCAGTCCGATACCTATATTGAGAAGGAAACCCAGATCAATGACGAGATTGAAAAGCTAAGGCTTTCTACAACCGCGTCGCTCATGACCCGGAAAGACGTGGTGGTAGTGGCTTCTGTCTCGGCAATCTATAACTTAGGTTCCCCAGTGGAATATGGTCAGGCAATTTTGGAAATCAAAGCCGGAATGAAGGCGGGTTTGGAGACAGTGATGAAGATCCTTTTAAAGATGTATTACCAAAGGAATGATATTGATTTTCACCGGGCAACTTTTCGGCTTCGGGGTGATACTTTAGATATCTTCCCTTCGTATAAGGATGAGGCTTTACGGGTGGAATTTTTGGGGGATAAAGTGGAGCGGGTTTCTGTTTTGGATCCGCTAACAGGAAACACTGTTTCCGTTGAAGAAACCCAGGTTATCTATCCGGCAAAGCATTATATAACTCCGGAACAAAGAATGGAGCCGGCTATCAAACAAATAGAGGAAGATTTAGGAATGAGGATTAAGGAATTGAGGAACCAGGGCAAGCTGCTGGAGGCCCAAAGAATTGAGCAGCGAACCCAATATGACCTGGAGATGATTAAGGAGTTTGGGTATTGTAACGGGATTGAAAACTATTCCCGCTATTTTGACGGAAGAAACCCCGGTGACCCCCCCTATACCTTGCTCAACTTTTTCCCTGAGGATTTCCTGATTATTATTGATGAGTCGCATATGACTATCCCGCAAATCCGGGGAATGTATTACGGAGACCGTTCAAGGAAAGAAACTCTAATTGAGTTTGGGTTTAGGCTGCCTTCGGCTTTAGACAACAGACCGCTTAAATTTGAGGAGTTTATGCGTGACGTTAACCAGGCGATCTATACCTCAGCTACTCCTGATGAGTATGAAGTTTCTTTGGCCGGGAAAGATAATATTGCCGAGCAATTAATCAGGCCGACAGGAATTTTGGACCCGGAAATTTCCGTTAGGCCAACTGAGGGACAAATTGATGACTTAATGGGAGAGATAGAAAAGAGGGTAAAAAAGGGGGAGAGGGTTTTGGTTACCACTTTGACCAAAAGGATGGCGGAGGATTTGTCCGAGTATCTTCATGAAAAAGGAATTAAGGTAAATTATCTGCATTCCGATGTTAAAACTTTGGAAAGAAGTGACATTTTGCAATCCCTCAGGATGGGGGAATATGACGTGATTGTGGGAATTAACTTGCTCCGGGAGGGGTTGGATTTGCCGGAAGTATCTTTGGTGGCAATTTTGGATGCGGACAAAGAAGGGTTCTTAAGGTCCCGGACTTCGCTTATTCAGACTATGGGGCGGGCTGCAAGGCATATCAAAGGTCAGGTTATTATGTATGCCGATAATATAACCGGGTCAATGAAAGCTGCCATTGATGAGGTTGAAAGAAGAAGGAAATATCAAAATGAATACAATAAGAAACACGGAATTACACCTCAACCAATTGTAAAGGCTTTAAGGGACAGATTAATTGAAAAGATAATTGAAGAAAAAGGGGAAGAATCGTTCAGGTTAGAGGATATTCCGGAGAAGGAAAGGGACAGGATTATCAAACAGCTGGAAGACCAAATGAAACAAGCAGCTGAACTTTTGGATTTTGAAACAGCTGCCAAACTCCGCGACCAAATTAAGGAATTAAGTACATGAACACTTGGGAGAGAGTGAGAACCCATCATGTAGAAAATTTTAACTATGTCAGAACAGTGGAACATGCCCATTATATTTACCGAACCTGGCCGGTTAAGTATAAAATAGGGACCGGGGAAGAAAGAAAGCTGTTTTTGGATACTTTCCTGAGAATTAGAAAAGCGGTTGTTGGTGGAAGATACCAGGATATCGGTGAGGTCCCTGATGGCCTTTGTGATGTTTGCCTGGATCCCAATTGTTCGGATTCCAAAGTAACAAGATTCTTTGCGCCTGACGAGCTGGCCTTTAGAAGATATATCGGTGAACTTGTTGCTGAAGAAGTTTACGACCAGCAGTTTATGTCTATCCGTGATTTGCATCGGGTTGCCTGTAAAAAGGTGGATCTCCTTTTGAAAAGCCGTTGTTGTGCAAGTGACCAGATTAAAGAATTAAGTCCTTAGTCTTATCTTATTTTGTAATTATTCTAATTTCCTCTTCTAATCTCTCATGGTAGAATTTTTTTGTGGCTGGAGCAGAATTTTTCCCAATTCGGGGACATACCTTAGTTGTTAGCGCGATTGGACAGGAAGCAACTTTTATGGTGCAGGGTTTTCTTTATGCCTTGCGTTTGACCCACAAAGGGGATGAAGAGCTTTTGGGGGTAGTTTTAGCATCCCATGTACATCCGGATACGGAAATATTTTTACGGAAGTCTTTGGAAGATGTTGTTAAGTTGCCGTATAGGTCGGTGCTCCATGATTTAAGGCATTTGGGTAAAAAGGGGTCTTTATTTGGGGTAGTGGTTAATGATTTATCCCAGGCCAAAACTGAAGTTGAGGCAAGATCTGTTGTTTTTCAAGGTAGTGCCAGAGCTATACTTCATTTTGTTTCATTTGAAGGCGGGGAGGGGGATGAGGTATTTGAAACGCTTCATGCATATAAAAAAGCTTTCCCAAACCTTTTCCATATGGCAGTAACACGTGTTCCCTCTGACTACATTAACCGGGGTTATTTTTTGGCTAAGTCCCAGGCAATTAAGAGCGGAGAATTGGGCATGCCGGCTGTAATCATTGATGAGGAGGTAGCGCCCGAAAGGAAAGGCAGGATGTTGGAGCGGATAACCGGAGGTGAAGGTTTGTCGTATGGATTAGCGGGACTTGTTGCCAATCGGCGTGCTTTTCCGGAAATAAACCCACATCATTATCTTGAATTAATAAAAACTCTGACGTCCGGGTCGGAATTTATTGGTTTGGGTGTAAGTCGGAAAACGCTTCCCCTTTTTGGAGTTAGAAAAGTCCTTCCCCTACAAAGTTTGTTTAAAGAAACGACGGATGCGACTGCTGCTTCTCTTTCTTCTGCCACATCTTACTCGCCTGGTTCAAGGATTGAAAACAGATTTGATGTAGCTATGGCCCAGATCCCCTTAGATCCCGGACATCCCCTTTGGGAAACCGGGGAGATTAAAACAAAAATCAATTCTGCTTTACCGGATGAAAGCCGAAGTTTAAGGGTGAATTTTACAGAGTTTAAGTCTCTTTATGTATCTTATGGGTACACAAAATTTCCCGTACAACAAAACCATGTGCCGGTGTTATCCGCGCACTTTTTCCCCCTGGAGGTAGATTGGAAGGAGCTAGCTAAACAATAAATTTTCGAGGCTTTAAGGGTAGCCCTTGTCCAGAAAAAAAGAATTAAGTCTGTAATAAATTTAATTTCTTTTTCTGGTCTCCCGAGGTAAAATTTTTTACATTATGTCTGCTGATATTCCCAAATGGGATATCTCACCGGAGATAGCGGAAAGAGTTAAAATCGCTGTCTCTTCACCGCTCAATATCCGAACCTATACCGAAACGGTTTTAGACAGGATGGAACGTATTCCGGAGCACAAAGTTGTTTTCGAGATGATAGATGGTACTTCCCTGGTGAGAGGGGACCTAAAAGAGAGGTCGCTCTATCGATTCGGTTCTGCTGTAGCCTATGATAGTCTGATGGCAGAGTTGGGTAATCGGGAACAGGAGATGACTTTTGATGATCTTGACCGCATTCAAATGATTCGAGATTTATCCTCTCAGGGTAAGGCTAAGCCATTTATAGAGATGACGGAATGGGAAATTGCCAGAGAACTTCCTAACGCTTTCCTAACCAAAACCAGAGCGAAATTGGGTTTATCTCCGGATAAGACTTGGTTTTTAAAACTTTTGGAAGAACAAAGCCCGGAGTTTAACGGATTGTTAAAAGATATTTCCCGAACATTAACCATAACGCAAAAAGCAGTTTTCGTATCAGGTGCTCTCATACCTTCAGTGATTGTTTACAGAAGGATGGGTATGTTTAATCACCTATCCACTGATTCTTCTAGTCACTAAGACAGAAATAATACCCATACTAAATATAAAAATTGCTGTTTGAAAATTTTTATGCCTTAGCATACGATATTTTGTTATGGCAAACGAAATTGAAGCAATTGAGGGAAAGTTTAACGACTACCCATTACCTTTTTTGTCTATTGACCTTACAGATTCTCAAATTGACATTGAAAAGTTTGATCGGTTAGCTCAGGAAGTATTTACGCCCAACTATGGAAGAGGAATGTATCCTTCAAAATACATTGTCCGTAATGGTAAATTATATGTGTTTAGCAACTCAATAGCACATATTGATGCCAATCAAGCCCTAAATACTCTTGGCATCGATTCTCGTTTACAATCAGCAGGGCAAGTGGGTTTGGCCTATCTTGGTATTACCCTTCGAACCATTTCTCAATACTCCTCGACCCTAGCAAACAAGGGCCTGCTTACCAAGTGGGATTCTGATTTGTATAAAATGACTGTAATGCAAGAAAAACTAAGCCCATACTTCGAGATACAGTAGCTGTTATTATCAAGTGATGTTTTTAATTTATACTTTTAGAACATTTCCGTGGATTGAAGATTTACAAAAAGTGGCTTTTTCTTTGGGATGTAAAGATGTCTTTGTTTTTGGCAAGTTAAAGGATGATCTAAAAAGATTTTTTGAATTGATAGAAGAGGAAAAACCTCAATGGATTATAGGTGTAGCTCGAGGAAGAACAGGCTGGGATAAACAAGCATTTAATAAATTTAATCAATATCAAATCATCAAGAGCGGAGTAGAATATTATGATTTGTACGTTCCTGACTCCCAGTTACCTTTACGCCAATTCCCCGAGGCAACTTTTTGTAATTGGACTGCGTATAGAATTAATGATTTTTTAAACACGAAAAATCAAGATATTAAACTATCTTTTGTTCACTTAAGGAAGGCGGATTTACCCAGGTTGGGATTGTTGAGAGATCAGCTTGCTGATTTCTTCCTGTAAAGAGATACCAAGACTTGTTTTTCCGGCGCAATTAGCGGCATCTTGTTGGTATTGGGCATAAAACCAAGTGAACTGGTTCTCATGTTCCTGCATAAAATGTGAGTAGCCATCCCTGAAGTATGCCCATTCAAGAAAATGGCCAAGACAAAATAAGGCTTGTGATAAAACCACTGATTTGGAAACAAGCCAATTTTGTTCATCCGCTGTCATTAAACTTTCCATTCTCCCCCGGCTTTTATAAAGTGCATTGACAAAATTGCCTGCATAAACAGGACAATTTGTATGATAGGGATCAGTTTTTCTTTGGACTACAAAGGACAGCTCATAGCATTCTGAGGCAATATTCGGCAGAGATGCAGTAGACATTTCTGCCCCTACTTCGTTACTGAAATGGCACATATCAGAATATTTTTGTTTATTTACTGTGGCTTTGACTATCCTGGCTACCTGTTCTAAAACAGAGCGGTCACTTTTGATAAACCGGGTGATGTAGGAATTATAAGTAGACCGGTTGTGTCCATTAAGAAGAATTTCTCCCTCCGGGCTTATTAATAACCCGTGATCCTTGTTTTCCTGGGGCATTGTATTTTAGGCTAGTATCACCCTGTAATAATTGAGTAAGTTCCGTGTAAGAGAACCATAAGATTGCTTACAATTCCTGGGCGACATCCGAAAGGTTATCTTTCATGTTTTGCATGGCATCTTCCATCTTTTCCATCTCTTCTTCCAATTTGTCCAAACTTGGAGAATGGATCCTATTGACTGTGTTCCGGGCTTCCAGCAGATCCCTTTCTATCTTATCCATTTGACCCATCAGCTTCCTTTTAATTTGTGGTTCGTTCATTAGTCTCACCTCGCCTTACAATATTACGATTTTTTCATAAGGAGAGAATCAGAGGACTTCAAGGGTTGTGTAAACTTGTCAAATAGGTTAAAATTGATTGTCTTTTTCGGGTAAACTTCGTATATGAGTACAGACAAAATTGTTATCAAGGGAGCTCGGGAACACAACCTCAAAAATGTTGATTTAGAGATTCCTAAAAATAAATTGGTGGTTCTGACCGGGATTTCGGGTTCGGGTAAGTCCTCTTTGGCTTTTGATACTCTTTATGCAGAAGGCCAGCGTCGGTATGTTGAGTCTTTATCCTCTTATGCCCGGCAGTTTTTAGGTGTAATGGATAAACCGGATGTGGATTTGATCGAAGGTCTTTCTCCGGCTATCTCTATTGATCAAAAGAGCGCTTCCCATAACCCCAGATCAACTGTTGGGACAACCACGGAAATTTATGATTACTTAAGATTGCTTTTTGCCAGGATCGGCCATCCCCATTGTCCGATTTGCGGCCGGGAAGTGTCACGGATGAGCGTTGACCAGATTGCCGAAAAAATAGTTGAGGTAGCCAAAGAGGAGACAGATAAAAAAGGAAGCCGGATCATGATCCTGGCTCCTGTAATTAAAGACAGAAAAGGTGAACATACTCAGCTTTTTGAAGATTTAAGGAAGAAAGGGTTTTCAAAGGTAAGAGTTGACGGTCATGTCAGAGATCTGGCAGAAGACTTTGTTCTGATCAAGACAAATAAACATACAATCGACGTCGTGGTTGATAGATTGGTATTGGAGAAAAAAAGTGTTCAAGAACAAACAATGTACTCAAGACTTCACCAAAGTATTGAGACAGCGCTCAAAATGGGTGAAGGCATGATGGTTGTTTCCAAAGTTTTAGACTCATCTTTGGAATTCCCTCAGAACCCCAAAAAGATGGAGGACCATCTTTATTCTGAAAGGTTCGCCTGCCCGGTAGACAACATTGCTTTGCCGGAAATTGAGCCGAGGACTTTTTCCTTTAACTCACCTCATGGTGCCTGTCCGAATTGTACAGGATTGGGGATGTTACTCAAGATCGACGCTGATGCCATCTTAAATCCAATTCTGACTATTGCTGAAGGTGGAGTATTGCCGTGGTCAAATTTAGGGGAAACTGATACCTGGTTCAAGAGAATGATTGAGGCTGTAGGTAAAGAATACGGTTTTGATATGAACATACGCCTGGGGGAATTTAGTGAGAAATCCCGCCAGGTTTTGTTATATGGGGCAGGAAGCGAACAATTTAAGGTGGAAGGCAGGAACCGTGAAGGACGGATGACCCACTTTTACACTAACTTTGAAGGATTAGTAACTAACTTGGAGCGAAGATACCAGGAGACTGAATCTGATTATGTCAAAAAGGAAATTGAAAAGTACATGTATGCTGAAACCTGTCCTGTTTGTGAGGGAACAAGGCTGAAAAAAGAAGCTTTATCAATCACAGTCGACGGCTTCAATATTAGCCAGGTTACCTCTTTCTCGATTAGAAAATCACTTGAATGGATTAAAAAACTCAATAAACCGCTGCTTTCTGACCGGGAAATGGTAGTGGCAGAACCGATTGTCAAGGAAATCCAATCGAGGCTGCAGTTCCTAGTTGACGTGGGCCTTGATTATTTAACCTTAAACAGAACCGCGGCAACTTTGGCGGGAGGAGAAGCCCAGCGTATCCGTTTGGCTTCACAGATTGGATCCGGGCTCTCAGGAGTTTTATATGTTTTAGATGAGCCGTCAATCGGCTTGCATCAAAGAGATAACACCCGTTTAATCGAAACACTAAAAAGATTAAGAGACCTGGGAAATACGGTTGTGGTGGTGGAACACGATCAGGAAACCATGGAAAGCGCCGATTTCTTAATTGATTTTGGCCCGGGGGCGGGAGAACATGGGGGTAAGGTGATTGCCCAGGGAACTCCGGAAGAAGTAGGCAAGAACCCTGAGTCCGTTACCGGGAAATACTTGTCGGGCAAGAAAACTGTGAGCGTCGACGGAAAATTGGAAAGGCCCTATGTAAATGTTGGCAGTTTAAAGGTTGTCGGAGCAGCGGAACACAACCTAAAAGATATCGATGTG
This sequence comes from bacterium, assembly GCA_021786315.1. Classification (GTDB taxonomy): domain Bacteria; phylum Patescibacteriota; class Microgenomatia; order Daviesbacterales; family UBA10151; genus JAJYNN01. The sequence continues at coordinate 536,914 of JAJYNN010000002.1, read as the reverse complement.
GAATTTCCTTTGGGACAGTTTGTAGCGATAACCGGAGTTTCCGGATCGGGGAAATCCACATTGATCCATGACATCTTATACAAAGCGTTGGCCTCCAAGTTTTACCACTCCAAAGAAAGACCGGGGAAGTTTAAGGAGCTTCAGGGAGTAGAAAATGTCGATAAGGTAGTTTTGGTAGACCAATCCCCAATTGGCCGAACCCCAAGATCAAATCCGGCAACCTATACCGGGGCCTTTACCTTTATCCGGGAGCTTTTTGCCAATTCCCCTGAAGCCAAAGTTCGCGGTTATGGGCCGGGACGTTTCAGTTTTAATGTTAAAGGTGGCAGGTGTGAGGTTTGTGAGGGAGAGGGGCAAATTAAAATTGAGATGCAATTTTTGCCGGATGTGTATGTGACCTGCGAGGCTTGTGGGGGAAAAAGGTATAACCGGGAGGCACTGGAAATCCATTTTAAGGATAAAAATATTAGTGAAGTTTTGGATATGACGGTGGAAGAGGCTTTAGGCTTCTTTGCCAATATTCCCCAAATTAAGAATAAATTGGAGGTCCTCAACGAAGTAGGGTTGGGATATATCAAGGTTGGTCAGCCAGCGACAACTTTGTCCGGTGGTGAAGCCCAGAGGATTAAACTGGCTACAGAATTATCCAAAAGGCAAACCGGGCAAACGGTTTATATCTTGGATGAGCCGACAACCGGTCTACACTTTGCCGATATTGAGAGGCTTTTAAATATCCTAAGAAAATTGGTTAACTACGGTAACACGGTGATCATTATTGAGCACAACCTGGATGTTGTTAAAAATGTTGATTGGGTAATCGATTTGGGGCCTGAAGGCGGAGACGGCGGCGGCCAAATTGTGGCCATTGGTTCCCCAAAACAGCTGGCTGAACACAAATCCTCAATCACGGGGCAATATCTGGCGAAGGTGATTTAAAGATCTATGAATGAGATAAAGCATCATCAGTGTCGGGAGCATTTAGGTTATCAAGAACAAAGACAGGTGCTTCCGCCTTATCCCCAAAGGATGGATATTGCCAGGCAATTTCACGATTTGGTTAGAGATATCTTAAAATTTTCATTGATCCAAGTTATCGAATCAGAATATCGTGCTAAAACTGACGAGAGAATTGCTCTGAAAGTTGCTCGTCGCCAAGTAGCAAATCGTGAATGGGCAGTGTGTGACCTATATGGAGTTCGCTGCCTACTTGGGACAGCAAATGAAGTATATTTGGCAGCTTCGGCTGTAGCCTCATCGTTTCCACCAGAGGATAGGTTCCATCTTCGGTTACCGACTATATTAGATTACAACAACCCTGAGGTTGCAAGGAATCGCTTCAGCAATCCAAGCTATCGAGCAGTTCATGTGTTGGTTCCTTTTGGGAATTTAGACGTTCCTCACTTAGGAGAGATCCAACTAATGACTCCCGAGCAAAAGGTGATTAATGACCAAACTCGTGCAGAATATGAAAGAAGGCGAACTTTGGGTGTAGAGAGCTCTTTGATACAACCTGACTGAAGATTTGTTAAAATGTTATTTAGATGAAGTGGAAAGCCTTAATCTGCCTGTTACTTATAGCCCCCTTATTCTTTTTAAAACCAATTAAGGCTTATGCAGCTGATGAGTTTTCTACCTCCTATGATGTGGTTTACGAGGTGGAAACTGACGGTTCAACTGAAGTCACCCAAAAGATTAACCTCAAAAACTTAACCAGCCAATATTATGCCTCCAATTTTACTTTGACCATCGGTTCGACTACCATTTCCGATGTTTCCGCTACTAATGACGCCGGAGCCATGGAAAATACCGTTGAATCCAAAGACGGGAAGACTTCCATCAATGTTAAATTTAATCAACAAGTTGCCGGTGAGGGTAAGGTCCAAAGCTTTACTTTAAAGTTTAAATCCAAAGATTTTGCCCAAAGTGTAGGAAAAACCTGGGAAGTGAACTTGCCCAAAATCCCGGATGCCAAGAATATTGAAAATTATAATCTAGTCTTATCCGTTCCCTCGACTTTTGGGGACCCCACATCAATTGCCCCGGCTCCGAAGTCCCAATCCGTAAACTATGACCGTTTATTTTTTACCTTTAACAAGTCCCAGCTGACTACCAGCGGAGTCTCTGTCGATTTCGGAACAAACCAGATTTTTGATTTTACCTTAAAGTATGATTTAAACAACGATACCTTATTCCCGGTTATTACTTCCGTAACTTTACCGCCTGATACGGAGTACCAGGATGTTTTGATTAGTCAAATAGATCCTAAACCATTTAATGTTACGGTGGATGACCAGGGCAATTTTTTAGCCTGGTATCAGCTTCCACGAAGGTCAAAACAACAAGTTACTATTAACGGTTCCGCTAAACTTTATATCTCGCCTAAGGATAAAGGCATTCCTGTGCTTTCCGATAAAAGTGCCCAGGTATTGACGTCCTCACAACACTACTGGGAAAAGGATAACCCGGCAATAGTTGCCACACTTTCGGAGATATTTAAGGATGGCAAACCCAAAACAAATAGGGAAAAAGCCAGAATGATTTACCAATATGTTGTAAATACCTTAAAGTATGACAATTCCCGGTTGAACGGAAACAATATTGAGCGTTTAGGGGCAGTAACCGCTTTAAACAACCCCAATTCAGCGGTCTGTATGGAATTTACGGATCTTTTTATAGCTTTGGCCCGCGGTGCAGGTATTCCTACCCGGGAGCTTGACGGCTTTGCCTACAGCTCCAATAAATCCTTAAGACCGTTGTCTCTGGCCCGGGATTTGCTTCACGCTTGGCCGGAATACTTTGATGAAACCCGTGGTTGGGTAATGGTCGATCCAACCTGGGAAAATACTTCCGGAGGTGTAGATTACTTTAATAAGTTTGATTTGAACCACCTTGTTTTAGCTATCAAAGGTAGTTCCTCCGAATCCCCGATTGTAACTGATAATGTTGAGGTAAAGATTGCTGATAATGATTTCTTGGGAAAGCCGCAGGTAAAAGTCTCCCTTGATGTACCGGAAACTATTTGGGCCGGCCTTCCCTCTACTTTAGGAATTAAAGTTACCAATGACGGGAATTCCGCCCAAAAAGCAACTGATTTAAATTTACAAACGTCCAAGATCCAAGTTTTAGGAAATAATAAGGTTTCCTTGGGGGAAATTCCGCCTTTTGGGTCGGTAACTTATAAATTTAATTTAAGGACCCCGTTTGTTTGGGAAAGTTTTACGGATAATTTGCAGGTTGAAGTGGCCGGGCAGAAGTTTACCAAAACCGTTACTGTTAAACCATTTTTCCTCTTTTCCCCGCTGCCCTATGTCTTTGCCGGCATTGCTGCTCTTTTTATAGCCATATACGGAGTGGTATTAACCCTGCACATCCGCAAGAAAAAATCCCAAAAAGGTGAAAATTAGCCTCAAAAAGGGTACAATGCACGCATGCAGCCCGCATTTATCTTCCCTGAAAGGAATGGGCGAAAAACTAAAGAGCTATGGAAGATGGTGGACAAGTCCGCCATTTCCCGCAAACCCGGAGTTTATATCTACCAGGATGAATCCGGGCGGATTTTGTATGTCGGTAAAGCCATTAATTTATATCACCGGATAGCCTCTTATTTTACCGGAACTTTAGATAATCCCAAAACTGAGGCTTTGGTAGAAAACATTGCCAGTTGTGAAACCATCGAAGTAATGTCGGAACTTGAGGCTTTAATTCTGGAAGCCAATTTAATAAAGAAGTATTTACCTCCCTACAATATTAAGCTCACCGATGACAAGGATTATCTGTATATCAAAATAACCAAGGAAGACTTTCCCAAAATTCTCACTGCCAGAAAAAAGGAGCTAGATGGTGCAATGGAATTTTTTGGGCCTTTCCCGTCTTCCAGGATTGTTAGGGATACCTTAAAAAAACTTCGCCGGACGTTTCCGTATTGCACCCAGGGTGTGCCGATCCTCACTAACCAACGGCCGTGTTTTTTCTATCATCTCCACCTTTGCCCTGGTGTTTGCGCCGGGAAGATCAGCAAAGAGGAATACCGGAAGATAATCCGCCGGTTCATTAACTTTATGCAGGGGAAGAAGGATGAGGTAATCAACAATATGATTTCTGAGATGGAGGAATACTCTAAAAACCAGGAATATGAGAAGGCGGCGGAAGCCAAAAGAATGGTTTCCGGCTTGCAATACCTGACCCAATCCACTAATGCCCAAGTTTATTTGGAAAACCCTAACTTTGTGGAGGACCAAAACCGTCAAAGCCTGGAGCAGCTAAAAGTCCACCTACATCTGGACAGCCTTCCGGAGAGAATTGAATGCTATGACATATCAAATATTCAGGGGAAACAAGCCGTGGGGTCTCTGGTGGTTTTAACGGGTGGTGAAATTGATAAAAGGTGGTACCGGAAGTTTAAGATTATTGTAGACGGCAGGCCGAATGATGTAGGGATGATGAGGGAAGTTTTAAGCCGGAGAATTAAACACGACGAGTGGCCAAAGCCGGACTTAATCCTGGTCGATGGAGGAAGAGGACAGGTAAACGGAGCTTTTGAGGAGATCCGCAAAGCAGGGTGGCAGATACCTGTTTTTGGTTTAGCTAAAAGGATGGAATGGCTTTATCAGCCAGAAGACGGAGTTATCAAATTGTCTAAATCCTCTTTGTCCTTGCGGACTTTACAAAAAATCCGCGATGAGGCCCATCGGTTCGCGGTATCCTACCACCGCAAGCTCCGGGAACAGGTAAGCGTCTTCCGTCTTGTTTGATATATAATGGAATAGATGAAAAGTCTGATCCGTAATTTTCTCATTAATCTGGGGGCGCTTTGGGTAACCTCACAAATTTTGCCGTCAGTGACTATTACCGGGGGAGTGAGAGGTTTGTTTGTCGCTTCTTTGGCCTTTATGTTGGCCAATATCCTGCTGATTCCTTTTATCAAGATTATCCTTTTGCCCTTAAACATTTTAACTTTGGGGATTTTTGCCTGGTTGAGTAATGTCTTAATGCTGTATTTTTTGGCTTCGGTAATCCCCAGCTTTAAGCTGTTTCCGTACAATTTCCCGGGATTTTCCCAAAACGGTTTTACCATTCCCGCCGCTGAACTTTCAGTCTTTCAGGTAGCAATTATCGCCTCATTCATTATTGGTTTTACCGTCCACTTCATTCATTGGCTGGTTAAGTGATACAATACGGAAGCTTATGGGTAAAAACGTAATTTACATAATACAAATTATCTTTGGGATAATACTTGCAGTCCTAATACTGCTCCAATCAAAAGGGACAGGTTTGGGCTCAACTTTTGGGGGGGAGATGGGATTTTACCGGACAAAAAGAGGGTTTGAAAAGCTTTTGTTTTATACCACTATAGTTATTGCAGCATTCTTTTTGATTTCTGCATTTGTAGGGCTTCTGTTGTGAAAGAGCTAAAAAACATCCAAAAACAGATTGTTCTTTTATACCTAATCGTTTCGCGGTCTATTTCAAGATACTATCAGAGATTTTTCTTAAAAAAAGACGACCACCAGTTCTCCCGCAAAAATACCCCCCTTAAAAAATATATTGTGGCAGCCTTAGCTCTTATTGGGTTTGTACTCCTGGCATTTAGGTTTGGGGGATTTTCCGGGACTCGAGAGAATGTGTCTGAGGGAATCGTCGGGCTATATACAGGTAACGTCTTGCCGCAAAGTGTAGCCAATCTTATTTCCCAGCCTCTTGTAAGTACAGATAAATCAGGGAAACCGGTACCACAGCTTGCTGCTTCCTGGCAAGTTAACCATGATGCTACCGTCTATACCTTTAAGCTTAAGGACAATCTTTATTGGGAAGACGGATCAAAATTAAAATCCTCGGATATTAAGTTCAGCTTGCCGGATGTGACTGTTTCTTATCCGGATGATTCAACGATTGAATTTAAACTTGCGGACACGTTTTATCCCTTCCCCGGTCTTTTAACTTCGCCTCTTTTTAAGGATGAGACTTTAACTGGCATCGGGAAATACAGGGTGGCGTATAAGGAAACCAGCAGGAATATTATTACTAAATTAATACTGGTGCCGGTTGATGATAAGGATGGGCTGCCCGGCGTCACCATCCGTTTTTATCCTGATGAAGGAACAGCCAGAACTGCTTTTGAGCTGGGGGAAGTCCAAAGCTTAGTGGGAATGAACGGAAAAAACGAGTTAAGTAACGAGCCGGGGATAAAGTTTAAGGGTGTCCCTAATTACAATAAATTAGTCTCTATTTTTTACAACACCAAGGATTCCCTCCTTTCAGATAAAAATATGCGTAAAGCTTTAAGTTATGCCACACCGATGATTGAAGGTGAAGTCAAGGCCAAAACATCCCTTTCTCCAAATTCCTGGGCTTTTAACGACACAGTCAAGGATATGACAAACGATCCGGAAAGCGCCAAAAGCTATTTGGAAAAAGTAAGCGGCCTTTCAGGCAACGTTACACTCACTACAACGCCGATGTTGGCAGATTTAGGGGAGAAAATAGTTGCTTCCTGGAAGAAGAATGGAATTTCGGCGGTGCTTCGAATTGAAAGCGGTGTCCCGCAAAACTTCCAAGCCCTGCTTAATGCAGAATCTATCCCCTCTGATCCGGACCAATACGCTTTATGGCATTCAACCCAAACCAAAACCAATATCTCAAAATATGACAGCAATAAAAGGGTAGACAAGGATTTAGAAGACGGCCGGAAAACCGGGGATGTGGAAAAAAGAAAGGAAAAGTACCTGGACTTACAAAAAGTTCTGGCGGATGATGTGCCGGCAACCTTTTTATACTTTCCTCAAAATTGGGTCATCTATCGCCCAAGGATAGAAAACTTATTAAATAAGGTCCTTCCTTTACAGCTTTTGACGCTTGGATTGTAACTAGGCTCTTGCAGAAAAGTTACTCAATTTTTGCCTGGTTTTGACTCCCGGGGCATAGAATATCACACTTATGGGAGAGCTTGATATCTGCTATATTCGGGAACAGTGCACAAAACCTGAAGATGAATGCCAGGTTAAGAATTTCTTAAAAAACTTTAAAAGAGGCCTCTCCATCGGCGAAGTCAAAGATATTTGTTTGGGAATGGAGTTTGTCCCGGGGGATCGGGAATTTATCACTACCTTTGCTGAGGGGGTAATAAAAGGAATTGATGATGCGGTGTTGGTTTTTGATTGTACGAAAGGTCTGCCGATAAATATGACACAGGGTACGTGTGGCAGCTTGTTGGTTTCAAATCCGGAAGAGGCTTGTAATGAAAGTATTGTTATGGGAGTTGAGGCGGTCAAAGCCCGGTGGTTAAATGAACATATTTCCTATACTGCGTACAAAGGTTAAATTTATAAATCCCGGAAAGATTCTTCCTTTGGAAACTCGACCTTTCACCTAAAATACGATAAAATATGGAAGTTATATTGGCCCGGTAGCTCAGTGGTAAGCGAAGCTTGCCGCCGAGCTACCATATTGTATGGCCCGGTAGCTCAGTGGTAGAGCAGGGGACTCTTAATCCCTTGGTCGTGGGTTCAAATCCCACCCGGGTCACAAACAAAAATTTCCCCCTTCATGGGGGATTTTTTGTTTTAATCCGTTATTGGGGAGAATCTGCGCATCTGGCACAGCTAAGCAGGTTCAACTCCGATCCGGCGAAGCCGGAGAGGAGTGATTATCCCACCCGGGTCACAAGTAGTAAATTTTTTGATCTTCACAAATGTTCGAAGTATAATTCCTCAATGAGTAATCCCGAAAGTCTCCCTTTTTCGGGAAAAGTTATAGATTTGCTTCAGCAAAAATATATCAAAAATAGAGTTGCCTGGGGAACAGCCAGAGAATATAGTGAATCAGAGCCCCTCTTATTTTATCTGCGGACAAAAGGGGCAGTTAAAGGTGTCCCGGCAGCAATTGAAGAAGCCTATGCCCGTTATGGAGTAATTCATACTCCAATTGCTTTAACCTTAGGGACAGCTGAATTTTTTCTGACTATTGCTGGATTTTGGAGAGTGGATAACCGGGGGAAATGGGGACTTCCCAAAAAGAACCAACTTGATACCAAATAATATCCTATTATTTTTTAATTTTGGTTTTCTTCTTCAATATCCTCATCTTCTTCTTCAGCTAAATTGACCTCTTCCTGGTCATCCTCAGTAGAGTCTTGATAAAGACCCATCTCTTTAGCCCTTTCCAAAACCGTTTTATCTTCGATTTTTTCCGGGTCAGGTTCGTGCCCTTCTTGGCTTTCAGCACCTTCTTCCGAAAGTGATTCTGATACCTGGTGTTTTTTATTTTCCGGCCATGCTCCTAAAGGTTTCTTTTTGTATGATTTAGGCATAAGTTTTACCTTTTGGGCATAGTTTGGGGAAGGGGGATAAATGCAGAGTGATATTTGGGTATGAAAATTGTAAGTATGCTTATTTGCGCCCTCGGAGGGACTAACACTACTTCTCGCTACGTTCGAAGATGTTGTGATTGTCGCTTCGCTCCAATTATCGAACCTGCTTCCTACTGCGTAGAGCGCATGATTTTCCCCAAACAGAGCCAAAACAAAAAATCCCGCACAAAGCGGGACCTTTTCGTTTGCGCCCTCGGAGGGACTCGAACCCCCAACCGCATCGTCCGAAGCGATGTGCTCTATCCGTTGAGCTACGAGGGCATGACCCACATATTTTACCAATTTATAGTGATATTTACTAACTATTCTTGCAACCGCTGCGTTATAATCAGAAAACGATTACATTTTAAAACTATGGCGGTTGGTGAAATTAATAGAGTAGCAATAGGTGGAGGCAGAGGCTTAGCCACCCTTATCGAAGCTGATGCGCAATATGAGGACAAAGATAATATTGCTGCCGTAATTACAACTTCCGACGCGGGGGGTGACTCCAAACGCTGGATTCGATTACTTTTAGGTTCTTTAGCTTGGGGGGATCTCCGAAAAGCAGCCGGTCCTTTGGGGACCAACCCTTATTTTAACCGTCTGAAGGAATACCGCTTTCCCAAAGGCAGCGGCAAATTAAAAGGCCTAACAGTTGGGGAGATGCTGGAACGGTCTTACCGGGCAAACTTTGGGGTAAACGGAGGGGATTATTTAAGGAAAATTTCTCAGCTGGAAAAACATGACCATACACTTTCCTCTTTAATGTCCTTCGAGTTCAACGGTAATTGTAACGGGATTGACGGTGAAAAACTGGAGGGCGCTTGTATGGGAAATGTAATCTTAGTAGCACTCCAGGCTATCCATAAAGACGTGAACGCGGTAGCCGACAACTTCCAGAGGCTTTTTGCAGTCAGAGGCAGGCTAATTCCGGTTAGTCTGGAACCAGGAACCTTGGTTGCCGATATCCGTAAACTTGATGACCCCGATTACCGGAAGATTCTTTTGGGGGAGGACAAGCTTGATGATCTTTCCCAGGATCAAGACTACGACCAGAACATGTGGGTTTACCATTTATCACACGCTAAACAAATTCCGCTTAACCCGCGCGCCAAGGAATATATTTTAGGGGCCAAGAGAATAACTTTAGCGGCAGGAAGTCCCTACGGCAGTGTTATTGCTCCGTGTTTAACCGAGGATTTTGACTTTGTTTTGGGACAGGCAAGCGGGGAAGGGGAGATTGTGGTCAATATTATGGGAGGACCGGGCGAAGGTTTTAACTTAAAGACAGCTTCCTCCTACCTTCAGGAAATTAAAAGCTACGTTCCTCACTTTAAAGTTTCCCGGATTTTTCTAAACGATCATACGAGGTACAGTGATTTACCTTGGTATACCAGGAAAAGGTATGCTAAGACCTGCCAATTTCCTATTGAAGCTGACAAGACTGCTTGTAAAGAAGTTTATCCTGAAGCCGAAATTTTAGTTCTTCCTTTGGCAGCTACTGTTCCAAAACATGGTTGGATTGGCCATGATACTTCTATATTAGGTTACCATTTGAACCACTGAACGCTTTTTTCTTGAGTGGTACTGTCATGGCTGTAAAAATCCCAAGGGAAGTTCCCAGAAGCGTTCCGCCGATAACGTCGGTGGTCCAGTGTTCACCCAAATAAACCCGGGAAACCATCATCGCTACCAGAAATCCTAAAGCTCCAAGTTGGGGCAGAATCCCAAATTTCTTAGGTGCTTTCAATAAAAGATAGACTACCAAGGCAGACACAAGGAAGCTGGTTCTGGTTAAGTGCCCGGATGGATACGAGTAATTTGTATGGGCATAGCTGGAAGGGAAATTGAAGTCTATAACCCCCCGGTAAAATAAAAACGGAGGGCCTGGGTGGTACACAAAAAGCTTGCCAAAGATTTCTAAAAATAACCCTCCCCAAAAAGTAAATAAAGCGGCGGCGGCGAGCCAGTAGCGCCTTAGAAGGGAATACAGGAGAAATCCTGCCCAAATTATTCCGGTGACTTCGGCTGATCCCAAAAGAGATAGTAAGGAGAATGGCAAATCAAACCGCCGGGAAAGGTGGTCTTGGAGTTTAACTGTTAAGTCAAAATCCAATTGGACGAACTTCTCTTTGCTTACCAAATAGGAGAAAAATACAAATGCTGCAAATAGTCCAAAAGACAATAAAAAGAGTAACTTTTTAGACCGCATAAACAAATTTTACCATAAGCTTCCCTCCTTATTTGCTTCTTACAGATTTCTTACCGAACTATATTTGTTTTCTTAACCCCTCAGGCCAAGATAAAGATTGTATGTTACCCGTTGAAACTTTGAGGGATATAGAAAAGAATCTTCTGGACCAAAAACAACAGCTGGAAAATCAGCTAAAGTCTTTGCAAAAAAATGACCCTATGATGTTGGGAACGGTGGATGTGCCTTTTGAATTAGGAACCGGTTGTTGGGAAGAGGAGGTCCACGAAAAGGCGGTTGTTGCCAGTGACCGCTTAAACAGCCTTTATCAAAAAATCAAAGAGTCTTTAACTAAACTTCAACAAGGCACATACGGAAAATGTGAAGGATGCGGAAAACTAATTGAACCGGAGAGACTAGCCGTTTTGCCGGTTGCTACCCACTGCACTCTTTGTCTCTAACATTTTTATTACACACCCCTCGTAATTCTTTCAACAAAAAGGACTAATATTGCGGTTGAAAGGAACGAAGATGACTCTCAAAAAGTTACTGCCACAAAAGGTTAGAGCTGCGGGGATTATAGGCAATAGGTCAATAATTTCGATCCGCTTTTGGCGGAGAGAAATTACAGGATCGTTCGGCGAAGCCGAAGGTAGCCCTATAACTCCACAACTCATACTTTTTAACGCTGTTACAGGCACAGCCGTGAAAAGGGGCAGTTTGACAATTTTCACAAATTTGTATGGACGCCCCGCTTCAAGATGATACACCAGATGTAAAAACCGACCCCGGATTTCCACCAATGATAGCGGCTGATACACAAGGATTTGAAATTGGGTTTTTAGTTGGACTCTTAATTTTTATGATTATTACTTTTTTGGTTTTCTTTGCTCTGCCGACTTTGGCTTCATCCATAGTCAAACCGGATAATAGTTCACCCCAAATAACAAATCCAATTTGAAGCAGTTATGGTCAAAACTTGAGATTACTTTGCAATCATAATCTTTTCTTACATGTAGCTCACTCCTTTTTTAACTATAAGCTCTAGAATGTCTTTTAGATAAAGGAGGTGATGTTTGTGAAGACGGAAATGATAGCCTTGATTACATCCGGGATGATCTTTTTGGCCTGGGTTTCAGGGGCATTAGGCCAGACCACCACAATTACTACAACGCCAACTATGACCGTATCGCCGACAGCAACATTGTCTCCAACGACTACGGTTTCACCGAGTCCAACATCAACTACAACAGTGACTCCTACCCCTACAACCCGAGTAACAATTCCTGCTGGGGCACCTGCGACAGGTAGGGGATAATGCGTTAAAATACGCACGGTATGGTAAATTCTAAACTCTGGATATGGCCGGTAATAATAGTTATTGGTGTTTTCGGATGGCTGCTTCTTGGCAGGTTAACCAAAAACACTTCTACTACTTCCTCAACTCCGGCCGTAAGTGTTTCCGTACCAACATCTGCTCCCCATCAACAAACTCAGGCGGGAATACCTAGAAGATTGATTATCCCAAAACTGGGTATAGATACTGCTGTTGAACAGGTGGGTTTAGACAGTCAGGGAAGGATGGATATTCCCAGTAATAATGTGGATGTCGCTTGGTATAAGTTAGGCTATAAGCCGGGGGAAAAAGGCGGAGCGGTGATTGACGGACATTTAGATACTGTTACCGGAGCCCCGGCGGTTTTTTATTACCTGGCTAATTTGCAAAAAGGTGATCAAATTATGGTGACTAACGATCAAGGCAAAACTTTGACTTTTGTGGTCACGGATAATATTTCCTATCCTTTTGACCGGGTCCCTCTAAACAGGGTTTTTGGGCCAGCTGATAAGCCGATGTTGAACCTAATTACTTGTGTGGGAATTTGGGACCAGGCGGACAGAAACTATTCCAACCGCCAGGTTGTATATTCCGAACTAGTTTCCTGAAGCTTCAAGGGTACGCCTTGCCCAGAAAGGGCAGTTCTTGCGCAGGGCTACTTACGGACAAAGAGGACGGCGTTGGGAAGATTGCGGCCGGGGCCGGCCAGGTAACTTCCTCCATACCACAGAGCTGTAGAACCGCCTTCGTCCAAGTTTAAGGCATTATCCATACCCATAGCTTTTAATACTTTGGCTGCATCATCCATAGTTGCTCCCCAGATTGTCCCGATATAAACCATATTCCCTTTATTGGCCACAAAATCCCGTGTGCCTTTATTGGTAAATTTAGGATCTCCCGATCCGGAATAGATGTCCTGTCCACCGGAAATAAGCAATGGGTAATTGGCAATAACCGAATCAGGGCTGGTATCCCGGCCCCATTCCAGGGATCGGCCAACAAATCTGATACTGCCGCTGGAGAAAATGACAGCCGGGACAACGCTGTAAACATTGTTGTCAGAGTTAAAATAGACCTTATTTTTATTCATTAATAAGGTATCAAAAGAGTTAGTTTTTCCGGCACATTGGGGATAGGTGTCGGGGCAAAAGAAGGAACCGTTAACGGCGGCATAGGCGCCGTTTCTGGCCGCATAAGTGGCAAGAGGAAGGACGGGGCAATTATTGGTGCAAGTTGAGTCTGAAGCCGTATCCACGATGACCCGGGTAGATCCTAAATCTGCCCCGATAACGTCAACATTAAAGGCACCGACATTGGTTACCACACTCCGTCTTTCATGTCCTGCCCCCGGAGGTGCCGTGTTTATCGCTACAGGAGGGGCTTGGGTAGGTTTGATTGCCTTTGGTGTTGGAGTCCAAGTTGGTAAAGGGCGGGGGGTTGGAGATGGAGTTGGGGTAAGTGTTGGGGTAGGAGTGGACACCGGAGCAGGCTTTGCAGCAGGGGTTGGAGGAATAACAACTGATGTAGCGGCCTGACGGATATTGTTTAAAACATTTGGTTGCCAAAATGAGAGAGGTAAAACGATAAGGATGATGACAGGAATCAATATTTTAAAAGGCAGCACGCCCGGATTCTAATATGTTTGTGGCTATTTGTCCAGCATTTGAAGCTTAACAAAATTATTACCTCTCTATTGTTTGATCCTAATGCTTCCTGGTTATATTGGTATTCAGGGGGTGAGAATATGGCATTAATTAATCCCATACAGCTACAAAAATTCCTGAAAGGAATTAACTATCCAGCTGATAAGAATACCATCATGGAAACCGCCAAAAGGAATGGAGCAGACCAAAATGTTATGAACACTTTGGGAAATCTTCCTGAACGCGAATACGGAGGCCCGGTTGGTATTAGTGAAGAGATAGGCAAGATGGAGTAATATGACCCACCAGGAACTGCTTATCCGCTGGCTCAAAAACACCTACTCTTTGGAGCTGGTGGTTATTGAGACCTTAACAGAACACCTGAAAAAAGCCAGGGGTTATCCAGCTATTCAGCTTGGTATCAAGAAACACTTAGAGATGGCAAATGCCCAAGCCGGAAGGCTGGAAGGGTGTATTAAACGGCTGGAAAATCCTGTTAAAAAGGAAGGTGATGGCTTAGGTAAATCAGCCGAGCTTTTGGCAAGTGCTGAGAAAGCGAAAGGCGATCAAATAGTAAGAGATATGGTGGTGGACTTTGGACTTGGTTGTTTGGAGATTGCCTCATATAAAACATTAATCTCTTTGGCTTTACACTTTGGGGACCAGGAAACAGTGAGCGTTTGCAAAAAATTTTTAGACCAGGAGAAAAATATCGCCAAAACTTTGGATAAAACCTTACCTACGGTGATCCAGGAATATATCCACCGGGAAAACCCAAATGAGGATTAAGGCGAGACAAGATGCAAAGCGAAGAGATGATCCTTAAATATGACCGGGATAATAATGACGTCTGTCGGGATTATTTTCCCTGTTTTGGCTCTCCACAAAACACGGAGTTTTGAGCCTAACATCTTATCAATTGCCAAGAGATAAGAAGTAGTAAGCGAAGCCTGGCTGTCATAAGCTACAAAAGATTCTAAGAACGGTTCAACTTTGGCCCACTCATCGGGGGAGTTATAACCCAAAAGCTGGGCAAATTTTTTATTGCAGATTTTATTGCTGTCATCCAGGTAAAGGCAGACAGCCTCTTTTGAACCAGCAAAGATAGATTCAAGATGTTTATAGCAACCGGCAATTAGTTGTTTGTGGTCTGAATGTCTATCCATTCTCAACTCCCATCCTAACTTTTAATGTTTAAAGTATCTCTAAAGGTGTGTAAGGGAAGAGGAAGAAAAATTGAAATCAAAGCTATGAGATAAGAACGCAAATGGGCGCTACAGTATAAAACCATAGCGCCCAGTGCACGAAACTAGTCCTAGTCGCAAAAATGTAACTGTAGGTAATGAGTGGCCAAAAAGGTTGTTTGGTAAGGGGGGTGACGCTCAACAACATCTTTTGGGAAAATTCCCTCATAGCACTGGACAACTACTGTCCTCACACCATGTTTTAGATACTCCACTAAGACCGGAGAATACACTGCCGGCAAACCAGGCTCGTGAATCACCGGGGAGTTATCAATCCCCTGAACAAGATCCTTCGCCGGATCAGATTCAGGTACTACGAAAAAGAACGAAGTAGGCTTCGTTCCGGGCAAGACATAAATGCCCAACGGTCCCCGGCCGGAAAACGGAGCTTGGAAAAAAGTAGGACCTTCCTTGGAGTAGACAATTACTACTTCCTGTTTTGTGTTAACGTTAAGAACCTTTGTCCTCTCATTGATCTGATCTTCGACTGTTGCCGGGTAATCCAGCTTTGCCATACCTCTGCGCCTGAAGATTCCTCCTAGCATAACCTCTCCCTTATTGTTTTGGTTTTTAGGTTAAATTCAGTACGATGTAGCAAGCGGCGGTGCATTCTTGCCCGTTAATAGGCCAAGATACCACTTTTTGAGGAGTGACTCCTTCATAACACTTGATCACAACAGTCTTAATCTCTTTCCGGAAGCATTCCACGGGTATTTGATAGTCCAGCGGGGGTAATCCCGCCATTTGCATAACCGGTCCGTGTCCCCACATCCATTGGTGTTCGGCCGCATGGTTAAGCTTTGCAGGAACTAACAGGAATGTGGTTGGTATAGTACCTTCGGACAGCTCAAAACTGACCTCACCTAAACCCATAGACTGTTCTTCCGAAATTTCGACCTTCCTGTATCCGCCGTATTTGATCACTATTTTATGACGCGGATTCACCCAAAAAGACTTTGTCCTTTTCTCCTGTTCGGCTATCATATTTAGCCTGTAATCGAATGGTCCTCCAATTAACACCTGTCCTCCTTGGCTTTGGGTCATTGCCTTATTCTCCTCTACGTTTTTATTTTTTTAGAGCATAGCGCTTTCAAACCACAACCTAAGTTATGGCTAAAAGAGCTATGCTCTCTTGCGACTATTGGACTGTTAATGTGCAAAAGATTACGCATAAAACTAAATTTAAGCAGCAATTAGCTTAATTTAGCCTTAGGTGTAAGTAAAGTTTAATACTTTGGGAAATAAAAATCAAATGCTATAGGATAAGATATAGGTAATATGCGTATAGAACGCAATTGGGCGCTGGGGTTTTAATCCACAGCGCCCAATGCACGGTTACAGTCTTAAGTTGCGAACTGGTTTTCTGTTATCTTCTACTCCCCATCGCTAGTAATAAATTGTCTTTTTTCTCCTCAGCCTGTTCATCCAGCTTGATCCAGATGTACCGTTGGGGTCCATATCCTGGGACTGTCCGGGGAAGGGTAAATAG
Organism: bacterium; assembly: GCA_021786315.1. Lineage (GTDB taxonomy): Bacteria > Patescibacteriota > Microgenomatia > Daviesbacterales > UBA10151 > JAJYNN01. The sequence continues at coordinate 520,664 of JAJYNN010000002.1, read as the reverse complement.
GGCTCCATCCCTGAACGAGAAACGCGTATGAGCACACTCATTTGTATCGGTTGATGATTCGATAAATAACCCCTGTCTCCTGCCATTTGGCAAGGTAATGACCAAGGTTACCTGAACTGCCATCCTTTTCAGCGATCTCAATGCTGAGACGCTTTCCAAGGTACAGCCGGGTTCTAAATCCGGGGGAAAATACTTGTCATTTGTTTGCATAAAAGCTAATCTTTTTCCCCTAAACATCAACTCGATCCGGTCCGCCACCTCCTGAAAGTTTTCTTCATCCATAAACCCAGTTGTGCCGATCATTGAAAACCTCCTCCTCGCGTTATCCGTGTAATTTGAGCATAGCTCTTTCTAATCACGATACTTCATGGTTAAAAAGAGCCATGCTTTTTTTCGCAACTTTTTAGCTGTTAATGTGCAAAAAACATTACAATTAAAGCCAAACTCAGGCAGCAAAAAGCCTGATTTAGCCTTAAATGTTAAATGAAAGTTTAATACTTTTGAGGGTGAAAATCAAATTCTATAGGATATAAACGGAAAAGCACCGGGGGTGTTAGGTAGATATAATTATCTCTGATTTGAAGCTTTCGCTTCTCTCGTCGACATCCATATCCATTATCCCTTCACCTTACCGGTGCTGATTGCGAGGGTGGGGCTCGCTTACTGAGCAGATCTAGCTACGACTACCGATGGTCGACTCAACCTTGTCGGCTGAATCTTGGGACTTCATCAGTCCAAATGCTTCGATTGCTTGGTCAAGACTTGTCCTAAACTGTCGCTCGTAGCGTGCTTCTTCCTCGTTGAGGCTCCACTCACTGCCGTTACTAAACGGCACCCAGATACCACTTCGGATAACGCTATGACCGTGCAGTAGCTTTCTCATCAGGTTGATACTACCAGTCATAAACAAGAACGAAGGGTGGTCGGGAGATGAGAAAGTAAAGATTGGTGTAACCGGCGGCAACTGTGGTCGCGGCAAACCTTTTTTGACTGTCTCGTCAACTAGGGCACGTCGCTCGAGCATTCGCTTATAATCGCCTTCTGTCATGATGGCGACAACACTATTGTTGGAATCTTGATAGAAAGTAGCCATGTGTCCTCCTTTAAGGTCACTCTTTAAAATTTTCGGGTCCCCGTCGGTCCCGAGCTACTCAATAAACCCCACCTGTTTACTGGTAACAAGCTGGAAGTAGATACTCCCAATTTGCTACCAGCAAACGCAATTAAATTAAAGTGCAATTTTTACAAGTAAAACCAGGTTTAGGTTGCAAATTAACCCAACCAGATCCTAAATGTATCTTGAATAATACCATTTCCATCTCTAAAAGTCAAATACTATAAGATATTTATATTTAGTATGAGGGGGTAGTGCCGTAGATGGTAATAGAGGTGGAGTAGTCAATCCAGGGATAAAGCAGGGCCATATTGGGAATGGAGACATTAACACATCCGTGGCTCATGGGATGGCCAAAGTTGTTGTGCCAATAGGTTCCATGGATAGCGTATCCCTGGTAAAAATACACAACATATGGAACATTGGGGAGATCATAATAATCACCGTTTGCCGTGCTTCCCCCGATCATTTCGTAATATCTATACTTACCCCAAGGTTTATAAGTTCCGGTAACGGTGGGATGGATTAAGGTTCCGGAAGAAATAGGGAAGTTATAGACTAGCGTATTGCCTTGGTAGGCATAAAGCCTTTGGTTGGTTAAATCCACCTCTATCCTTTTTTGGGGGATTGTTTGGGCATAAGCGGGTTGGGCAGGAATTAAAGCCATTGGCAGTTGGCTTAAAAGAATAAAGACAATAAAGGCTAGCTTCTTTACCCAATCCATGAGAGTAAAAACAATATTAGGGCAATTGTTTTAAATAAAAGACTTAAAAAAGTAAGGCAATGGAAAGAGATAATATAATCTTATTGCTTTTATATCCTGAGTGTCAGATGATAAATTGTAGTGAAAGAGAGGGGATTCGCTCCGGTATTAATACTTTTGGGGGTTTTATTAACCGCTTTGATAGGAGCTGGGGGGACATACTTTTTGACCGCTCCCAAACAAAATAATCCCAAACCGATAATTACTTCTAATCTTACCCCCGGACCCACAAAAATTCCCATTGTTGAAGCTTCGCGTTTGGCTGCTACCTCCTCCGGGATCCTCAATTTAACCAAGTCTGAGGCCACTGCCGCCACTTCTTCCGTTGCACCTACTCCAACCACTTCAAGCTCAAACGGTCTTCTCTTGGCAATTGAGATATTAAAACAAAGGCTGCTTGGTTCAAATCCAACCCCAGCTCCTACCCGGGTTCCAACAGTTACCCCAAAACCAACTGTAAAACCTACTGCAGCTCCAACCCCGACTCCTTCCTGTGGTACTACCAGCGTGAATACGGTAGTGTCTGCCAATTCTTCCGGAGCCGCCCTTTCCCTATATCCGGCTAATGGAGCTTATAAAAAGGGCAGCACCTTGAGCCTAAAAGTAAATATTGACCCCAATAGCAATAAGATCGATGTGGTGGACATCTTGCTGAGTTTTGATCCGACAAAGCTAAAAGTGACCTCAATTGTGGGTCAAGTTGGGACTTATTCCCAATATAACTTTCCTGCGGATAATTACGACAATTTAAAGGGCAGGATTGAACTAAATTTGGCGGATGCTGATGGAATAGGCATGTTTAACAGTAAAAATACTTTAGCGGTAATTAATTTTAAAGTTAATGATTCGGCACAAAACAATTTGGAGGTTAAATTTGATTTTGATCCCAACAACCCGACAAAAATTACCGATTCAAACACCTTAAAACAAAACGAGCTGTCGGATATCTTAAGGTCGGTTACCAATGGGTTTTATACTGTCTTGCCGGATAGCTGTCGATAGTTGGGGTGGCTGAAGGGAGTTGAACCCTCGACATCCTGCTCCACAGGCAGGCGCTCTACCGCTGAGCTACAGCCACCACGAAGTGGGAATGTAGTGAAGTGGCAGGACCAGTCTGAAAGACTAGCCTACCGCTGAGCTACAGCCACCACGATAATGAGTATTTTATCAGTTTATAAGGTAAAAGGCTATTGTTTTCCACGAAAAAAGTCCCTTGCGGGACCTTTTTCGAGAACTCACTCGCCTTGCGGCTTGTAAGTAAATACTTATTAGCCTTACGGTTAATAAGTGAAGTAATAATACACTATTATTTGAATCTTGTCAACTATATCAAAATAGACCAATTTGTGCGTAAATTCTAAAACGGAAGCAAATCCCAAAACTCTTTGGGATTTAAAATCGCTGATAAGAAGTCAGGCTCTAAAGTCCCAAAATTTAACTGGTTGATACCGGAAACAACCTGAACATTGATCGACTTAGGTTTATAGAAGGGTTTGTGGAGGGTAAAGGTAAAAGGATAATCCGGCAAAAGATAGCGTGATTCCAAAGGTTTGGATATTCCCTGGTCATCTATGGTTACCTCGACACTGCTCTTAAAAGCGTTATTGAGGATGGTTAAAAGATAACTTCCGGCAGAATTTTTCTTGCCCCAAAGGGAAGTTTTAACCTGTAAAATCACCGGGGATTTAACCTTGGTATTGAAAACAAACGGGTTTTGGTCAAAAGCTTTGCCTCCGTGAAATAGCTGTAGGGTAATTTGATAATCTCCGCCTTGGGGAGCTTTAAGATTTACATTAAAGATAGCGTTTTGTCCGGGTTCTACTTTTTGGGCAATGGCAGGCTGAATGGATTGAATTCCAAAATCATCACCTCCGGATAATACCCTGAGCTCAAGTGGTTCACCATCCTCCCAAATTGATTGCCCTGTATTTTTAAAGGTTAAGGGAATGGTGTAGCTTTCCCCGGCCACAATTGAGGGGTAAATAGTGCCTTTTACTAGAGCAGCTTTGTTTTCCTGAAAAGGGTGGCCGGCTACCTTCGGCAGATCCATCATAGCTTGGTATGGCGGGTAATAATCCGGGTAGGAAGCGCCAAGGATCTTCAGGTTTTGCGGCTCTCCTGTCAGCTTCTTAAAAGAGAAATGGTCAAAAGGAGCCTGTTGGTAGTTGAGCAGGAATGGGGTAACAGCCACGATTTGGCTGCTATTCCAGGCATTGGTAAAAGCATCCTTAAGATAATCGGCGACTGTATCGGCATTGGGTAAGGATTTATCGTAATCCAGCCCCTCAGCATGTTTCCAGCCTGTTTCGGTAATAAACACCGGGAGAGTTTTATTTACACCTAAATTTTTCAGGTAATTTAACTCCCAAGCCCAAGTCCTGACTGTCCCGCGTCCGGAGGCATCAGGGGAACCGGCAAAGCCGGGGTTGGGGTAGGAATGGGAAACCCAGCCATCCAGCTTATTAAAAATCCCCGGGACTGCAGCCTCCATTTGGCTTAAGAATGTGGTCTCATCAGCGTAGCTGGGGTATTTATCGGGGGCAGATGCATCAAGTCCGGCATTGAGGACAAAAAAATCGGGATTTTTATTCTTTAAAGCGGTGATTGTTTTATCTAAAACCTGGGCATAAGAGGCCGGATCCACTTTACCAGCCCATTCCTGGCCCTGGTTGGGCTCGTTATAGATAATGACATAACGGTTCTTGGTGGGCCAAACCAGGCTGTCCAGGAAGTCTGCCCAGGCTTGTTCTTCACCGTTATAAGGAATTTTCCAATAATTTCCCTCAGGCTCGGTAGCAATTCTTACCAGAGGGATTAAGTGTCGGCGTCTTAAATCATTAAAAAAGGCTTGCCATTGATCGTGATTCCTATTTTTACTTTCAATTAAAACCGTAATATAGCCCCAGTCTCCGCCGGAGGAGTTTACCATCTGGGCGGCAGGGGAAGCCTCGTCGGGGCTGCCGGTAATAATGTGGACCCCAAATTTATTGTTAGGGGTGGATAGGGGATCAACAACAGCCTGTGCAGGCCGAATTAAGAATATAGAATTCAGAATTAAGAATGAGATTAAAAAGATAAGTTTAATGTAATTTGTCATATTGTATTTCGGGTTTTATTTGGTATATATTCATTGTATGGTAGAGATTTTAGAACCTGTAAACGTTTGGGTATTTTTTAAAAACGCCCAGGTACAGCCATACCTGTTTTTCTGGAAAGGCCGGGCTATTAAAATCGACGCTGTTAACCTCGTTCACAACTCCCACTCAGGTGCTTCCATATTCTATCATTTCTCCGTCTCGGCAAACAGTAATTTTTACCGCCTAAAATTTGATACCGGGAAGCTCAAGTGGTTTCTGGAAATGGTAGAGGAAGAGAATTAGAGACTCTTAAAAAAGGTGACGCCTCGTCCGAAGGCAGGCGTCACCTTGAAAAAACGCACAAGGCAACACTTTGCCATACGGACAAGGAGGTCGCCTTTAAAACCATGAAAACAATCCTCCATATAGACATGAATTCATACTTCGCGAGTGTGGAGCAGCAAGCTAATCCCAGACTTCGGGGTAAACCTGTTGGGGTAACCGGAGGAGACCGTGAAGTAAGAACTGTCCTCTGTACGGCCTCTATTGAAGCCAAAAAAAGGGGAGTAAAAACCGGAATGCAGGTTTGGGAAGCCAGAAAGGTCTGTCCGGAAATTATCATTGTTCCCGGAGATTCCGATAAATACCTAACCTGCACCACCAAGTTTTTGAACATTTTTAAGGATTACACACCCTACTTGGAAGTGTTTTCCATTGATGAATGTTTCCTCCAGTGTGACGGAGTATCGGAATGTCAGAGTATCAGAATAGCTCATGAGATCAAACAGCGGCTCCGAGTCGAGCTTGGGGAAAGGATTACCTGTTCTATTGGAATTTCTTATAACAAGTTAATGGCAAAACTTGCCGGATCTTTGCAAAAGCCAGATGGGTTAGTGGTTATACCTGATCAGGAGACTGCCTTAAGAGTATTAGACCAGGCAGAGCTTGATGATGTTTGCGGTATTGGCCCGAGGATGAAAAAGAGGCTTTTTAACTTAGGGATCCGGGATTTTAAAACTTTACGTAAAACCCCTAAAGAATATCTTTTAGCCTCCTTCAAATCCTACGGAGAAGTTTTATACAACATGGCTCGTGGGATAGATCATACTCCCATTAAACCTTTTTATGAAAAAGAGGAGGTCAAATCCATCGGCCACCGCTACACAATTGACCACGACACAAAAGATCCGGCTGAGATCAGGCAAATCCTCCTTAAAATGAGTGAGATGGTGGCTGCGAGGCTAAGGAAGAAGAGAATGACGGGTAAGACAATCCATTGCTGGTATAGATCAGCTTTTCAACCTGGTGCAGAAATGGTATTTCATGGGGATGGGATGCAAAAAACTTTGAAAAATTACACTACTGATGGTTTAGAAATCTTTCAAGGAGGTTGGGAGATATTTCACCAGATTTGGGATGGAGAGAAAATTAGGATGATTGGGGTAGCCATTTCCAACCTCAAACCATTCAAACCAGCGAATTTATCCTGGCTTCCCGAGGTAAATAGGCAGGAAAAGATCCTGCAGACTCTGGATAAAGTGAATGGTAAGTTTGGTGACTTTACCTTAATGAGAGGAATTCTATTAGACTCCTGTTCAATGAAACGCAAGCCAAATCCGTTTCTTTCTGACCGAAGATTCAAGATATAGTGGTAAATTTAATAGACTTTAGCCTTAAACCCCTATATAATTTCCCGCATGACGAAGGCAGAACATGCCTGTGAGCTTAAACATGAAATAGATTCAATTTCTACGGTAGGTCAAGCACGCGGAGGAAATTCCCGACAATTTTTATTATTGGATGTTATTTATACCTGTTCGAAATGCCGTCTAAATAAACAGATATGGGTAATTTCAGCTATGGATTTTACTATAGATGAGATGGAGCGGCCTATGTTGGAACTTGTGAAAGAAAAATTACAGGACCCCCTTAGCACCATGTCAGATGATTTACAAATTACCACCACAAAGACGAGACTTAATTATTGTTTAATGAAACCGGGATTGTAGATTTTAAGTAAAATTTGGTAAAATACTTCCTATTGCGGGATTAGTTCGGCGGTAGGCTAGTCTTTCAGACTGGTCCTGCCACTTCACTAACCTCGCTCGTAACACTCGCGGGATTAGTTCAGCGGTAGAACGTCTGCTTTCCAAGCAGAATGTCAGGGGTTCGATCCCCCTATCCCGCTCATCCAACCCAGCCTTTACTGGCTGGATTTTTTAATATGGAAGTCGATAAGAGTATTTCTTATAAAAACATAATGTCACGTTTTGCCCAGCTTACCCCAAAAGAGGATGTGAATACGTACAACCTCTATGGCCATTACGAGAATAGGGTAGATTTTAAAACCATTATGGGTGTTTTTCCCACCGAAGATGGCAGGGATCTTTTTGTCTGCCGGCACGAAATTGACCCGTACAATGTCGTTGAGCTTTACAATGAGGTCTTAAAATTCACACTTCGTCCGGAGATAAGAAACATCGAAGATACAAAAAATAGTGACGAGGCAAAGCGGTTAGAAGCTGAAGCTGTAAGGTTCCATCTCCCGGTGGCAGTTTTAGGCTATGGCATAAACGAAGTAGGTCGTAACCGTATTGTCCGTTTAGCGTCAATTTCTGGTATTACTTTTGAGCAAGCTCTCAAACGAATCCAAGGAAGTGTCGCCATAGAAATTGACCGAATATTTTCTTCTAATTAAGTTCAGCTAAAACTATCAGCCTCTTTAGATATAATCCCGGGGGGACACAAGTCATAAGTGATAAATATCTGCCGTTGTTGTCCGGAGGATTAATAACCCAGGTTTCCGAAGGATCAACTACCTTCATGCCTTTAATAGTATAGACAAACCGCTGGCCGCCGGCTTCAATAATAACCTCATCGCCCTTTTTCACCTCCGGTAAGTGAGAAAAGATGGCCTTAAAATTTCCCGGCCGGTAAAATTGAGGCAGGGAAGAGTGGCCGGTGATAAAAACATTGCCTTTTTCTCCCGGCAACGCGGTTCCCGGCATTTGGGCTAAACTCTGTTCAAAGCTGTTTGATTCAACTTCAACCCTGGTAGCTCCAAGGTTAATACTGGGAATGGATAGGGTAAAGTCTTCATAAGGCAAAGAGCTTCTTCTTTCCGAATTAGAAACAAAGGCGGGAAAGTTATCAATGTTTTTGACGGAAACTCCCAAAACATCACCTGCCCCCGGATTGGGGCTTAAAAGTGCCTGGTTTTCATTATAAGCAGTAAACTCCCAGTATTTATAAGCCACTAAAGGCATAACTACCTGAACTATCAAAAAAACACCTAACCCCAGAAAAATTAAGGGCACAACTTTTTTCCGCATATCAGTTTAATAGTAATCTATCTTTGGATTGGGAAGCAAGGAGATAGGGTGGCGCGCCCGGAGGGATTAGGGCTACCTTTTGACTTCGTCAAAACGATCCTGCGACAACGCATTGTCTAATGGGCTACCTTTTGACTTCGTCAAAACGATCCTGTAATTTTCTGCGAAAATTATGTAAACCCCAAAGAGGATTCTGACTACCCAGGAGTAAATTCAAAATTAGGAGGCAAACCCCAAATTTTGAATTTGCGCGCCCGGAGGGATTCGAACCCCCGACCCTGACGTTAGAACCGTCGCGCTCTATCCACTGAGCTACGGGCGCATATGGGTATTTTATCAAATTCTGATCCTGGTAACTACTTAAAGGTATTATAAGCGGGTTTGCTGTGTCTGATTACATTGTCTTATACTTCAAAATCTTGCTGAAGATCATGCTTCCGGGCTTTTTCCCGGGCACTGCTAAACCTGGTCAAAATATCCAGAACAGGGTCTCCGATCTCCAGTAAAGCTTTGGCAAACTCCCGCCATTGTTGACGTGTGAGTTCGAGCTGCTGTTCCGGGGTCAAAGGCTTCCCGTTATCAGTACGGTCCATAATTCCCTTTGAAGGCCTGTTGATATCTTTCACTATCCAATCTTCAATTGGTTGAGGAAGCGATGAAGCTGTTTCAATTGCCATAGTTTACTAATTATAGGCCAATAAACTTCCCTAGTCAAAGGATACTGATTTTATCTTTTTCAGGGTCTGCTCGAACTCTTCCAAGGGGACATTAGATCTTTGTCTGGCAAAAGTGAGGTCGCTTTCATCGTCCATAGGGACAAGGTGAATATGGACATGGGGGACTTCTCCTCCGGCAACCATCACCCCAATCTTGCCCGTTCGGGGACTAAAAGCCTTTTTCAAGACCCGGGCAACCTTTTTACTGACAACCATAAGTTGGCATAAATCCTTATCATCCATATCAAAAATATAAGATATATGTTTTTTAGGAATAACAAGTGTATGACCGGGGTTAATGGGTTGGATGGTCAAAAAAGCCAGATGATCCTCATCCTCATAGACTTTGTATGAAGGGATCTCGCCTCTGATAATTTTGCAAAAAATACAATCTTCCATACCAAATATTATATCAAGAAAGGAAAGCTCAATCTGTGTACAAAATAACTAATTCAGGGTACAATTACAGGTGCGTTTGGGGGAGAACTACGGGGTGTAGTTCATCGGCAGAACGCTCGCTTTGGGAGCGAGAAGCAGGAGGTTCAATTCCTCTCACCCCGACTGCAAAAAAGGTATAAGTACAGGATCACGCCGCGGTGGTGGAATGGTATACACGAAGGACTTAAAATCCTTTGGCCTTTGGTCTTGTGGGTTCGAGTCCCACCCGCGGCACTAACCCAACTCTAGTCATTAAATTTGACCACTGTTAAAATGGTTTAATGAGGATAAAGTTCTTTGGGTTTAAGGTTCCCTTGTCCGTACTTCTTCTTTCAGGGATTTCTATATTTCTTCTTGCGCTTCTGTCTTTGCAAAAAACTTCAACGCCTTTAAATTTTGCAATAAAAAAATCCCTGCTTACCAACACAGTAAAAAATTCCAGTTCATCCGCATCTCTGGCGACCACATCAGCCACCCCGGCCAAGGAATCCCAAAAGGCCGAAATATATACACCGCAAATAAATGGAAGAGAGCTGAGGGTACCGATCCTTTTGTACCACTATATCGGCAATAACCCCAATCCTAAAGACATAGCCCGTGATGCCTTGTCTATCTCTCCGGATAAGTTTACTGCACAGATGAAGTATCTTCATGACAACGGTTACAACACTATTACGCTAGATAGTCTTTATCCGGCTTTAATGAACGGAGGAAGCTTGCCCCCTAAACCGGTTATTGTAACAGTTGATGACGGGTATGAAGACTTTTATTACAATGCCTATCAAATTTTGCGACAATATGGTATCCACGCAACAGTATTTATTCCCACAGGACTAATGAATCAGGGGTATTACCTAACCTGGGCTCAAATTAAAGAGATGGCGGGATCGGGATTAATAACCTATGGAGCCCATTCAGTGCACCACTACAATCTGCCTTCATTATCCATTTCTTCCCTGGATAGTGAGTTAACTGAAAGCAAAAAAGTCCTTCAGGATGAGCTGGGGGTACCGATCAACTTTATGGCTTACCCTGGAGGAGCCAGCAGCAACCTGGTAGTTGCAGAGGTTCAAAAGGCGGGATATTTGGGAGCTGTAGGGACTTGGGCTTCTAAGATGCAGTCTGAGGGCACAATTTACAACATGCCTCGTATCAAGGTAAGTGGGAGTATAGATTTAGCAGCTTTTGCTAACTTACTTTAAAAATAAATTAAGGTCGGCGGTCTTCCCTGGGCCTTGCTTCATTAACAACTAATTTTCTTCCTTCAATATCAGCACCATTCATCTCTTGGATAGCTTGATTTGCTTCATTGTCATCGGAAAACTCTACAAAACCAAAACCACGGCTTCTTCCTGTTTCTCGGTCGGTAAGCACTGAGGCGGAAGTTACAGATGCATATTTGCCAAATAATTCTTTTAGTTTATTGCTGTCTACCGACCACGGTAAATTACCTACGTATAATTTTTTCAAACTTATTATCACCTCCTCTCTAGATTTATAGTACCTTCACAATAGGATATCGTCAAGACAAACCAGAGATCCGCGTTGTACAATCGTTGTATGGCAGCTTCCCTTAAAAGGATCCCTTTAGCAATAATCCTGTTACTCTTTTTTGTTTTCTCTTTTTCCTTCCGGACCGATTTTTCTTTTGACCAGGATTTAGGCAGGCACATTAAACTTGGTGAAATAATTGCCACCACCGGACAAGTCCCCAAAACAAATCTTTTTTCCTATACAAATCCGGATTTTCCTTTTATCAACCACCATTATTTATTTGAGATTTTATTATTTTACGGAAAACAATCAATTGGGCTAGGTGCAATCCTGTGGATAAAAATTGCCCTTTTGCTTGTTTCTTTAGGGTTGGTTTTGTCTGTTATCCCCAGGTCAAGTTACCTTTTGGTGTTGCCTATTGGATTTATCTTTTTGCACACGTTAAGGGATAGGGTAGAGCTCAGGCCGGAAATATTAAGTTTCCTTTTTACAGCACTTACATACTTTATTCTTACAAGATTTGAAAATACCAAGTCGAAATTAGTCTATATTTTGCCGGTAATCCAATTTCTCTGGGTCAATACTCATATTTATTTCCCGGTTGGGTTTATTTTGCAGGGGATTTTCCTTGTCCATTTTCTTTCCAAAAAAGATTTTTCCCGTTTTAAAATCCTGCTTGGTGTTTGTTTACTGTCGCCGCTTGTAAGTTTACTCAACCCAAATACATTTAAGGGACTCATTTATCCGTTACAGGTGTTTGGGAATTATGGTTATACCATTGCCGAGAACCAGAGTATGTTCCTTCTGGAAAGCTTAAATTTTAAGGATCCGGATTATTTATTCGTCAAACTCTCAATTTTAATCGCCGTAATCTCTTTGGCAGTTTCTTTAGTCCGCCGTAACTTTTCCCTTAAAAATTCTTTACTTGTTTCTGCCGGAATAATACTAGCCTTAGCTAATGTCCGTAGTTTTCCCTACTTAGCTTTAATTACTTTACCCGCCGCAGTTTTAAATTTTGGTACCATTAAAAAATCATGGATTACTATATCCATAGCAGGGCTGACTATTGCAATCTTGCTTTTTGAAAGCTTCATTTACCTGGACGGCGATTACTATAGGTATAGTGATAAAAACACTTTACCTAAAATTGAATATCGCGCCCAAGTTCAGAAAGCGATGGACTTTGTTTTAGACCACAACTTGCCCCAACCAATTTTTAATAATTTTGATATTGGGAGTTATATTATTTACCGGGGATTCCCCCGGTATAAAGTCTTTGTTGACGGCCGTCCGGAAGCCTATCCTGCCAGCTTTTTCCAAAAAATTTATATACCCATGCAGGAGTCTCCGGAAAATTTTGCCGAGGCGGACAAACATTATAATTTCCAAACCATCATCTTCTCTCACACCGACCAAACTCCCTGGGCCAAAACCTTCTTTAGTTTTATCACCAAAGATCCGAGGTGGAAAGTTGTCTATCTGGATGATTTTATGATTATTTTAGTAAAAGATGAGGCGGCCCAAAGACTGGGGTTAAAAGCAATCGACCTCGACCAAATTAAACCTGATGATTATTCTTTTGATAACCACTTGTCATACCTTAGAACAAGCATCTTTCTCTTTAATACGGAAAATCTAAACAGCGCTAAAGCTTTCGATGAAAAAGCCTTAAGCCTTTTTCCTGATTCTCCGGTTGGAAACCTGGTAATGGCTAACTTAGCTAATACCCAAAACAGTATTTTTGTCCCGCCAACTATCCAAAAATACCTGGAAAAATCGAAAAATCCTTATTGGTGGTAGTTATGAAACAAAAACAGATATTTACAATTATTGCCCTTCTCCTATTATCCATCTCCATACTTTTTGTTTATCATTTTCCTGATTATTACGCTTGGCAAAACACTCCTTCCGGAAAGAGTTTTTCCGGTCAGGCTTCCTGGTTTGACCCCTGGGATATCAATGTTTACGTGGCAGCAATCAGGTGGGGGCAAGGACACGGACTACTGCTGCAAAATACCTACACTGCCCAAACGCATCCTTCAGTGCTGATGTATCCTGTCTATACACTGACAGGATTTGCGTTTCCCCAAACTTCACCGCAGTTACTTTTTCACCTGGCAGCAATTATCTCAGGTTTTATCCTGCTTGTTACACTTTGGTTTTTGTGCAGGATCTTTTTAAAAGCCCGTTTTATTTCACTGATGGCAACTATCGCCATTGCCCTGGGTGGAGGAGTGGGATGGTTATTTTTTCCTAATTTCCAATCCTCGGACCTTTATATCACCGGATTTACTTTTGCCAGCCAATTCCAGCGTCCCCATGAAGCCTTTGGAATCATTTTTTATCTTCTATCTTTAGTTAGCTTCTATTTAGCGACAAAAGAGGAGACAAGAAAATGGCTTGTTTTTTCTCTTATTTCTCTTGGCTTTCTGGTCATTTTTTACCCCTATTACCTGGCGAGTTTTGCCATTATAGCCGGTCTTTATTCCCTAATCCTGTATTTCCGTGATGGAGAAAAAAAGCCTTTCTTCAATTTTTTACTTATCTTTACACCAGCAGTAATTGTCTTTTGGGCTTATTTCCTCAGTTTAAAAGGGAATAATGGTTTTTCCGGCGTACTTTCCCAAAATCTAACCACACCTAATATCTTTCAGATTATCTCGGGCTATGGAGTATTAACCCCGTTGTTAATCTATCAGTTCATAAAAAAGCCAAAAGGGGAGGGGGTTATGTTCCTGAATGTTTGGTTCATAACAAGTATAATTTTAGCCTTTATTCCCCTGGGATTTGCCCGATTTTATTTGAGAGGGTTATTTTTCCCGGGAATTATTCTCTCTGTCTTCGCTTTAGACCAGATTTCTAAAACTTCCAAATTGCCTTTAAAAATATTGATAGGATTGTTTCTGGTGTTAACATCTATTTCCAGCTTTTTTATGTTTAGTGAACGGATTCAGGAGGTTAAAAAGGACAACCATTGGTTTTATTTAAGTATTGACGAAAAAAACGCTCTAGACTATCTGGCCGATAAAGACAATGCCGGGGTTTTAAGCGGATATACTTTAGGAAACTATATACCTGCTAATACAAAAGCAAGAGTGTATTTTGGCCATTTATTACAGACTCCCCATGCTTCAGAAAAAATTCAAAATCTGGCAGCTTTTTATTCTCAAAAAGTTTCTACGGAAAGCGCGAAAAGATTTTTGGATCAGGCAGATATTACCTACATAGTTTGGGGCGAAGAAGAAAAACAATTGGGCCAAAACCCACAAGCAAAGGTCTTAGGGTATTCTTTCTTAAAACCGGTTTTCCAAAGCAAAGATCTAATTATCTATTCCAAAGATTAACGTTTTTTAAGGGTAGCTACCACCACAAATGCTCCGGGGCGCCCAGTCAAAGAAGCAAAAACCCAGAAGGCAGCTACTAAAGGAAGTCCTAAACTTATCCAAAATAATACCCAAAGCCAGTTGGCAAAACTCATCCCCGTAAACTGTTCCGAACTTCTTTTGGTTAGCTTATGCAACACATCCTTGGAGTCGGACCGCCAGTTAATAAATGACTGCAACAATCCGGAAAAATGATGCTCAGGAGAAAAGTAATCCTTCTTCTTAACTCGAAATCCATTTTTTTGCAGCAGAAAACCAAGAGAACTGGGAGAAAAGTGCCTTTGATGGTAAGGGTGGGCATAGTGAAACCACTTTTTGCCAAACAGCTTAAACTCCCAACTGCTGATATTGGGAACACCAATAACAAGTTTGCCTGTTGGGGCTAAGTTTTGTTTGGCGGCTTGGATATAACTCTCCGGATCCGAGGTATGTTCCAACACATGCCAAAAAGAGATCACATCGGCTTTAAAGCAGGATTTTTTTAGAAATTCCTTATCTGAGAGGACATCTAGTCCTAAATCCTGCATCATCTGTCTTCCTGAGGAAGAGATCTCCACTCCAATTCGCTTGTCTGCTTTTACAGTTTTTAGAAAAGCTCCGTCACCAGCCCCAACATCAATCCACAGTTTATATTTCTTATCACCTACATACTGTCGTCTGAGCCAATAGAAGAAGTTAAAGATGAGGCAAAAGACAGCTGAAAGAAGTGAAGATCGTCCTTGGTAATAGTCCGCATTGTAGTGTACATTTTGGCTTTTTTTACTCCAGACAAATTGACAATCACCGCATTGGGAATAATCCATGCTTTTGCTTAAACTGGCAATGTTTCCACTTCCGCAAAGTCTACAAGCGCTTTTCATATCACTGATCTTACACAAATGTCTAAAAATAAGAAATACATATGGTAGAATCGGGGCATATTATGTGGAAAGGTAAAAAGGTAGCTGTAATTTTCCCCACCTTTAGAGAAAAAGGCTCAATCTACAAAGCTATCCGCGAATTTGATGCCTCTGGATACATCGACGAGATCATTGTAGTTGATAACAATGCCGAAACAGGCACTGAAAAAGAGGTGCAGAAGACCCGGGCAAAACTGGTCAAAGAAGCACGCCAGGGAGTAGGCAGCGCTATCCGTAAAGGTATTGCCTCTACTAAAGCAGAACTTCTGATTATTGCCGAGCCGGACGGCACCTTTTCCGGTAAGGATGTCGCCAAACTTCTATCCTACAGTGAGGATTTTGATACCGTTTTTGCCACCCGCACCCACTATTCAATGATTGAGAAGGGAGCCTCAATGCATTTTATCCGCCGGATGCTCGATTTTTTGTTTGGCAGGTTGATCAATACCCTTTTCTTATGCAGCCGGTTGACCGATGTTGGGTGTATCCTCAGGCTTACTAACCGCCGGGGTTGGGACAAAGTTGTTAAGGAATGTCAGTCCGACGGAGCTATCTTTATTACTGAGTGGGTTCTTGTGGCGGCAAAAAATAATGTAAAGTTTATTGAAATCCCGGTCAATTTTCGCAGACGGGTAGGAAAGTCATCCATTACTGAGACTTTTCTGGATCAAGCCAAATGGGCGGTGTTGATCTTTTTCTACATCTGGAAAATTTGGTTTGTCGCCCAAACCCGAAAGATATATCTAAGGAAAGATCAAACAACTGCCAAAGAGCGTGCTTCTTTGGGGTTGTCCAAAGACAAACAGCAGGAGCTAAAAACGATGGCAGAACATCTTAAACAAGCTCCTCCTATCTACCAACCCTCAGCTTTTTGGAAAAAGCTAAACCGCAGCCACACGCGCAACCTGATAACCTCGGGTCTTATCGGCTTTAAGCGCTCGGTAAACACCCAGTATTTTAACTGGGTAACCTGGGAAATCTTAGCCCAGCAGCTATTACCTATTTTTAGCGAGCTTGTAAGAGGCAGCTTGTCACCCATTTTCAGAAGTCACAATATTAAACCGACGGCGCAAACAGGTATCCAAAGATTTAACCTGGTAAGCAGCTTCATCTACCGCATCTCCGTTGCTTATCTTTACGATTATGTTTCCCGCATCGATAAATTAAAACTTCTGCACAAATTAGAGGAACCACTGCTGGGAGACCCGTATGCTATCAGATATAAAGGAAAAGTTATCTCCCAGGATCTTTGCAACTCCGTTTATGAATTCTACTCTGCCAAAGGCAGAGGAGGGGCTAAAAATATTGCCGAGCTGGGAGCAGGTTACGGTAGGCTTAGTTATGCTTTTCTGCAGGCGAAACCAAAGGCAAAATACACAATCATCGATATTCCCCCGGCATTGTTTATCTCCCAGGAGTATTTAAGCCAACTTTACCCCCGGGAAAAAATTTTCCGCTTCCGGCCTTTTGCTTCCTATAAGGAGATCAAAAGGGAATTTGAATCGGCCCGTATTAGGTTTTTAATGCCGCAACAAATGGAATATCTGCCGGATAAAAGTTTTGACCTGTTTTTGAATATCAGCTCCCTTCATGAGATGACCCGCCCACAGATAGATAACTATTTAAGGCAAATTGACCGGCTAACTCGCGGCATGTTTTATACCAAACAGTGGCGAAAATCCCGTACTACTGACAACTCCAATATTAAAAGAAATGAGTATCCTATTCCGAATGTTTGGAAGCTTTTAAAACTCCACAAACGACACCCGATTCAGCGGATGTTTTTTGATGCCCTTTATCAGGTAAAATGAAGAGGAAATGAAAGTTTTCTGGCGGTACTTCATCTTCATCTCCCTGGCCCTTCTGCCTTTCCTTTTTGTCAACCACCTTTTCTTCCTCAAAGACCCGCCGGTCTGGCCGGATGAACCGGTCTTTTACCAGATGGCGGACAACCTCTTAATCCATGGAGCTATCTCTACCAATATCTACGGAGGTATCTTCCCCGACCTGGAAAAAACCCAACTTGGATACCCGCCGCTTTACTTTTATCTTATGTCCGGGTGGATTGGCCTCTTTGGACAAAGCATTGAAGTTTTGCGGGCTTTTTCTTTATTTCTGGCCATCATCACCTTAGCGGTGTTTTATCTCACTGCCAAACGTATATTCAAACGGCACTCTTGGGCCTTTCTGGGAACATTACTTCTTTCTTTAAATATTAATTTTACCCGGGCATCTCACTTAGGGAGGATGGAAATGCAGATGCTTTTGTTTATGATGCTCTGTTTTTGGACTGCTATTTTGGCCCAGTCAAAAAAGAGGCTCTCTTTTTACCTGATACCGGGGACCTTCGCTGCCCTGGCAGCACTCACTCACCCCACCGGAACAATGGTCCCGCTGATACTTCTCCTGATAATTATTTTCCAGAATACTTCCGTAAAAAAGAAGTTTTACCGCTTAATCTTTGCCGGATTGCCTGTTGCCGGAGGAATATTCCTATGGTTTCTTACCAACCAGCAGCAAATCCTCCCGCTTGCCCAAAGCCTCCTGACTCACTTTCATGATAAAAGTCTGAAGCCTCCTTTCGCTTTTGTCCTCTGGAGCTCTGATTTATCCTGGCGTTTTCTTCTAACCATGGAGTTTGCAATTGCCCTAATCTTTTTGTTCCGCTTTGTTCAAAACCGCGCTGATGAAAAGCTGCGGACCTTGTTCATTGCTTTAACCGTATCAGCTGTTTTTTCACTTCTGGCCAAAGAGGGGGGATATATGCTTTACTTTCAGCCATTCCTAATTTTGGCGTTGGTATCAGTTTTAGCAACTGCCGGGTTTATAAAAAATGACCTTCCCAATGTTATATTTATTGTTCCCCTGCTTTTGGTTATCGCTAATCTAAATATTCAGTTTTTTAACAACGACAATTTGGCAATAACCGATTCCGGTAAAAGGTCTCTTTGGAGCACAAGTAGTTACAGCTATCATCAGTATACTGCCGCAATTGAAAATTACCTGATGAAAGAGATCCCTCCGGATAAAAAGGCCGGGATATTTATATCAGCCACACCGGATCCATATTTTGATTTAAAAAATAATCCCAACTTAAGGTTTTATGAAACTGCTGATCCCTATTTCCCCATTGATCCGGTGAAATATAAGAAGGTTTTAGACTCAACTGACTATATAATTTTTACCTGGATTCCACATCAAATCCTGGCTGATTATATTAATAAGAATGTCACCGAGAAGGTGTTAGTTGGCCAGCAAAACGGATATTCGGTTGTCGTTGCCAAACTAAAGCCACTGTCGGAAAGAAAATAACTTTAATGGTTCCAGTAGTAGGTTTCCCAAAGGTCTACCTTGAGGGGGATAAACTCTTGTTTTTTATCGTCATAACCTAAAATAGGACGGCAGTTTAAGTTATTCCACAGGCAAGACCCAGCAACTGCCGCATAGCCTTCGACGTAGCGGCAAGTGGCTTCTTTCCCGTCCTTGTCTTTACATCCCAGTTTTAGGTCTTGCTTCCGGGCGGCATCTATAAATAAATCTAAGGACTTTGCCGGAGTATCCGCTGCATCAAAGAGCAGTGAGTACCGGTAAGGGCTGGACACTGTTAAGTTTCCTAAGTTAAAAGGTATTGCCAATAGGTGATGAAATGGGATTATAAGGAGCAGGGCAACAACAAATACTTTAAGTGAGGAATTTTCAGTTTTCCATTTCGCAGTATAGTACCAGCAAACTGTAAACAGGGCATAGACGCTAGCCAGAAGACTGGTACTGCGGCGGATACCGGGCTTACCGCTGGGATCAAAAGTTAAGTTTGCCAATATCAAACTGGTGATAAACACCAACCAGATAAGGATTAGCGGAAAGCGGGCTTTCTTCTGGTGAAACGTTAAAACAATTCCTAAAATAACCACGAAGAATACTGCCAAAAGCGGAAGAAGGTGGGAAAAATCCACTACAGATACCTCAAAGTAATAACTTCCTGCCGAGTTAAAGAGATCACCCAAAGTCCCTGAGAAGTTTTGCCAAAAGTTACCCCAGTTCAAATACAGGGTTCCTGCTCCCCGGAAAATTCCGCTTTGGACCTTGGGGTCATAAAACAATAGATTTTTATCCTTAACGTAAAGGAAAGCCAAAACAACAGGGGCGGCAAATGATATAAACGAAACAAGGATACCGCCGGCAAGGAGCAGGAAATTTCTATAGACTTTCTGTGTTTTTATTTGATAAAGGTATACCAACCCTAAAATCGGCAGATAGAAAACGAACGTCGGATAGGACATCCAGGCTATCATGGCAATTGTAAAAACTAAGGATTGTTTGAACAATGAATTCCAAAGTTTCTTAAAGTCTATGGTCGATAGAAGGTATAAAGTTATCGGGAAATACTGCAGGTCAAGGCCATAAGAAGTTTGTAAGGTATTAAAATACAAAAGAGTGGGGGACAACCCAATTGTCACAAGTGGAATCCAGGCATACTTCTCCCCAAGGAATTTTTTAAGCAATGCTGCTAAAGAAAACAGCGATATTAAAGATAGTACTAACCGGTAGATCTTGGCTGTATTTAAGGTAAACCCCAATATTTTATATATAACCAGCAAAGTTCCGTACCACCCCACATTACTGGAAACGCCGTCATATATTGTGTGGTTTTGGAGCCAAAAAGGGTTACGGACAGATTCTGCCAGTTCTTCGTAGCGGATTTGAGACATAGAGTTAGCTGTAAATATCCATTGAGCAAAAAAAAGAAAGACCGGTATAGTCCAATATAACCAATTCCAATTCTTAATTCTGAATTCTAAATTCATAATTTGTCTATTTCCATCTTAAGTTATTATAAACTTCAGCAAAGGTTAGTGTCTGGTTTGGTTCTATTACCGGCGGGAGTTTAATCAAAGCCATATGCTTAATCAGGTTAATATAAAAATCAACCTCTTTATACTTATCGCGGTAAATTGCCGGGTAGTAACAATCAGATTTATTCTTCAGCTCTACAACATAAAAAGTTTGCCCGCCCTCTCTTATTTGGGCTTGTTTTGCACTGACATCAAAATCCTTATTAAAATCACAGATAGTAAAAGCCAGATTGTATTTCGATAAGTCCACCACCATTATCTCCTTGTCTTCATAAATTTCCCCTTTTTGGTACAGGTTTTGCCATTTTCCGTAAACCCCAAAGTCTTTTCCGAGAAGATCCTTATGGAAAACAATATAATTGACCTTTAAAGCGAGGAGTTTTTTTATTTCATCTTCATCCAGTTTCTCACTGAGCTCCTTTAAAAACGCTCCCTGCTCGCCCGATAAGAAACTGCCCCGGTTGCCGTTAACAATCCTCTCGTGGGTTTCGGCAGCCCAAGGGAGATAGATACTCTCTATATCCCCCGAAGGTGCTATAACAGGCAAATGCAGGGTATTCTTGTCTTGTAAAAACTCCAATTTAGCGATTCTCGATTCTATCTGGGGAGTAACCGCGGATTGAGTATCATATGACTTACCCTGAGGTTCGGGTGTAAAATTTTCCAGCCATAAAAGGGCGAGGATTACACCAAAAATAATCATTGTTTTCCTTTTCCCGCTTCTTAACAGTTTGATGGCCCCATAGGCGGTAAATAAGGAGAAGGGGAGGTAAAAAACAAAGAGGATTCTAGTAGGAGCTCTGATGCCTTCCAGGAAAGGAATGAATTTATAGAGAAGATAGTAGGGCAGAGGAAAGCTGCTCTCGTTCAGGTTCCAGCCCTCAAAATAAGGCCCGAAACTAAGAAGAAAGGTGGAAACCAAAACAACAGAAAAACTTACAAATAAGGTTTTCTCTGTTTTAGGAAGTTCTTTTCTCTTAAATCTTTGATACCACGCACCTGCCCCAAGAATAAACAAAACCATCGGAATAATATTGAGGAACAATGTATGTTCCTGGTAATTAAAATTGCCGTAGATCCCCTGCAGATCCAAGGGAGCGCGGAATTCCTCAATGCTTTTAACAAACGGCCCGTATAAGAAATTATTTGGCGTTGAGGCAAAGTAATCGATCAGTCGGGCAGAGAGAAAGGAGGTTTCAGTAATTGTTCTCCTGGAGTTTTCCAGGCTGGAAAAGTTGGTATAAGCGCTGTCAAAGTACCAAAAGACCGGAATAAATATAATAAAAACCAAACTAAACTTAATTAGATTGCCAAAATATTCAAAATGCTTTTGCCGGAAATTTTGGACCACAAAAGGTAAGGCAAAAACGGGCAGAATCAAGAAAGAAAAAAGCTGAAAGTAAGTGGCCGAAAAAGCATTAAGGGTCAGGAATAAAAAGAAAAAGACGGCATTTTTAAAGTTCGGCTTAGTGAAAAATTTAAAGGCAAAGAGAAATACCAGGGGCAGGAAGTATTTATTCAGAAGCTCAAAGTGTTCCGGGAAACGGGAGTAGGTTAAAGGGTTGAAGGTAAAAACTAAGGCACCAACAATGCTGGCCAATTTGTGTTTGGTAAAAAAGTAAAGAAAGTAGAAACCGGAAATAAAACTTAGGACAAAAGTCAAAAAAGTAGTTGTATTGACGGAAAAAATAAAGTTGTGGGTAAGCCAATAGATGGGAGAATAAATCAAGGAAGGAACCAGTCGCAGGTCAGAATATACTAAGGTATCAGGCTGCGGATAAAACTGGTAACCATTAAAGTATTCTTGGCGGTTAAAAATCCTTCCGGTGCGGATACTATATTCGTTATAAGACAGCGCCCCGCCGGTTAGCTGGTAATCCCCCCGATCGTAAGAGAAAGCCGGCAGTTTAGTAATAAACGGCCAGCTAAAAACGGCAGTAAAAATGAAGCCCAAAATTACGATTAAAATTTTATCTTTCATTTGGTTTTATTGTTGATATTATCCAGTATATTTTGCAGCCTGGCAGACAAGGTCGAATCCTGGGCAGATAATAGGTTGATCTCTTTTTTGGCATCATCAAGTTTACCTGTCTGCATATCAATATAGGCAAGGTTGGCCCGGGAATATTTATCGTTGTTGTTTTCATTCAATGCTTCTTGAAATTCTGAAATTGCCAAATCCGCTCTTCCGGTTTGGGCAAAATAATCACCTAACTTTTGGTGTAAAAACTTTGTTTGGGCAAACATATAGGAATAACTTTTTAGTAATCCATAATCAGGAAGAGTTTGGTAACTTTCGGTTTGGTCCTTAATGTAATTTTGAGTCACAGAAAAAACCGGACCGTAATCACCGTTAATTTTTTGTTTTGATGACAAGAACTTGATCAATGAGATTTCAAAAATGACGTTAGCGGCCAGAACAATGCCTATTAGTGCTGCTATAAGAACTATTGTAGTTTGGTTCTTCTTGACTTCTAGGATAGATTTAAAGAAGAGAGACTGCAGTAGGATAACCATTAAGCTTAAAACCACAAAGTAGTGCATGTAGGCTGGAGTTTTAGTTGCCAGGTAGAGGATGGGGATGATAACTAGATACAAAACAAGAAACAGATACTTTATTTGGGATTTAACTATCCAAAATGCCGCGGCAATTACAGATAAGATCTCACCGACAAATAGGACAGACAAAATTTTGCCGAAGGGAAGTACGTTTAAAAATTCAGGGTAGCTTTCACCGAGTAAAATTTGGAAATTAAAGCCACCCAGGAAATTAAACGGCCGGAGAAAGTTTTCCAAGTCAAAAGGCCTTGCTCCTCCCTGATAGGTAAAAAATGCCACGCAATCCACACAAAATGGGGTAGATGTAAGCTGGCGGATAATATAGGGCGTTGCCGGAATTAACCCGATACCAACTCCGATTAAAGCTTTCCTGAAATTAAGCTTTGTTTTTGTTATTAAAAAGATTAATAAAGTAGCGGCGGTAAAAAATAACCCGGAAGCATGCATCTGGGGAATTAAAGTTAAAAATATAAACAGCGGTAGTACGGCTTTTTCTTTCCTTGCCAAAACCACCTGATGGAGATAGTAGAAAACAATAACCATCATCGGCCCTAAAAGGTCAGGAATCCAAATTTTACGGGAAAAGACTATATTCCAGGGGGAAGTGGCTAAAAGCAATCCGGCAATAACCCCTGTAAATTTTCCATAAAACTTCCTGACCACAAGATAAAAAATGCCTGCAAAGATTACGTTGATGAATGCAATCAAAAAGCTTAAATACTGCGGGCTCCTGGAGAATAAAGATAAAATAATCATCAGGAAGTTAAATAAAGGCGGGTTGTAAACACCCGTGCTTTGGGGAGGACCGACCTGCATTAAGTAAGGATGCATGTAAAACTGCTCCATTTGGAAAACCGTATATGCTTCGTCATACTTAAATTCAATTAGATTAAAAAAGAACAAGCGGAATATAGCGGCCGTCAAACAAATTATAATTAATCCTAATAATGGTTTTTTAAAAATTGTCATTGAAGTAACTGATCCCTTTGGTCTCTTGGCTTCAGTTCAATAATTAAAAACTCATATTGGTTCGCATGCCCGACTCTCTCGATCCGTAACTGATTTTTTAGAATATATCTTTGTAAAAAATTTCCAAATACCAAGTAATCGTACGAGCCGTTGTAAATTATATAATCAGTGTTATTTAAAACATCAAGGTAATTCTTTTTTGAAGTTTGTAAGACAGGAAACTCGTAGAGTCTGTTTGATCTTTTGAGATTTTTAAATTCAAAGTAAGGGTCAGGAATAGCTGAAAGAAATACTGTTTTTTGATCAGGGATTTTTTCCAGTATCTCTTTAGTAAAACTTTCATAAGAGTATTCGTCATCCTCTAAAAATTTCATATTGGAGATATAACTGACGTTTATGTTTAGTACACTGATGATTATAGTTACAGCAACAGCAAACAAAAATAACTCTTTACCGATCGATCTACCTTCTTCCCATCTGGCAGATGTTCTTTTTAAAAATAACAGGAGTGACAAATAAACAAAGGGGATAGGAAAAACGAGGTACCATCCCATTTTGCCGTAGAGGGAAAAGCCCCAAGACAAAATTAGCCCTATTGAAACGAGTAGTTGCTCCTTTCTGCGATTAAAAGACAGCAGGAAGAAAAGAAAGGTAATTGTAAGATAACTGGCTAAGATCAACCGGTGGAGCCAGCCTTGATTAAGTAGCTCTGACCAAAGCCAAGGCTCCTCCAGATTTTTCCTGACCGTTGCTAAAAAAAGCTGTTCTTTAAGAATAGCAATATCAGGGAAAATGCTGATAAGCCAAATTACCAGAGGAAGTATGAAAGAGAGTATAAATAAATACAATTTAAATGACTTAATGACTCTCCAAGAGTTATATATAAAAAGGGAGGTTAGTAAGAAAATAAAAAAGAAGGCTCCAATAGTGTGGTTTAAAAAAGCCATAGCGCTACAGAGACCGCTAAGTACAAGCCAAAAGTATTCCTTAAGCCTGGTTGATTTACCCAACCATAATTTGCTCATAAATAGAGTTGCCAAGCTCCCCCAAAACAGCACAAAAATCTCCGGACGGCTGATTCGATTAGCTTTTTGGAAAATAAAATCTACCATCATTGCCCCGATCACGAAAATTAATAACCAACTATCAGAAACTTTTGAATACTTTCCCATTCCGGCAAGAATATTTCTCCCCGCAAAGTAGAAGAACAATATAAAACCAATCCCCACAATAACCGACAGAGTTCTCTGGCTAACGATTGAGAAACCTGTAACTTTAAACCAGAGAGAAAGCGTATAGAAAAAAGCCGGAGGATACCAGAAGGCATGCTGTTCAACATTCGGGATCGTTCCTTGCCAAAGGTTCGTACCTAATCTATTTTCGTTTAAAACATTTGCCGCTATATCCGCATAAATTGCTTCATCAGGCCAAACAGGCGGATCGTTTAAAAGCCAACTTAAGGAGAACGAAGTTGCTATAGCGATAAGCAGAAAAAGTGCGAGGAACTTCATATTAGTCTTTTTGGGCTATAACCATCATATCAACTATAGGGAAAAAAACATTTATCCTTCTAAGAAGTACACCAAGTATAGGTATATGACTTCGGCGAAATAATTTTTGGGCAAAAAATTCTAAATTCCGGCTAAATCCCCAACCCCTAATTTTGATATTGGCAAAATGATATCTATTTAACAAAATTTTAATGGAATCAGGATTAAAATAATTAAGATGTTGTGGTATTTTTTGATAACCATACCAAAATCTTCCTAATATTTTTGCATCTAAACTTTCTAAGTTTGGAGTTGTAATAAATAATGTTCCTCCTTTTTTTAACCACAGGTTCCATAATCGAATTGCTTCTGAAAAATCCGAGATATGTTCAATAACGTCAAAGACAACTATTGCATCAAAAAAGTTAGCAGGAAACAATCCTTTTTGTAGTTTACCAGTCTTTACAGGTATCTTATATTTTTGTGATACATATTTTGCCGCAAATTCAGACATATCAAACCCTTGGCAAAAAAAACCTTCTTTTTGGCAAATACCCAAAAAGTTCCCCACCCCACACCCAAAATCAAGCAGTTTAAAATCAGCCGGTAGATGTCTCCTAACAAACTGAAATTTAACTGCCGCATCCGAATTTTCTACCGGGGCCTCATCTTTAAAATAATTCTCCTGGTAAATTTGCTTTAATTCTTCTTCATTTAGTGAGGGTGTCAAAACCCCCAGATGGCATTTACAACACTGGGTAATTTGATATTTACCTTTATTTCGTGCAGAGGCTCTCGTCGAGAAAATATTTTTAAATTTAGAGGATAAACAAATAGGGCAACGGGTCATGATTTTGGTTTTTGGGCGATAATAATGATGTTGGCATCTGATGGAGTTGAAGTCTCTCCTAAAATGTAAATGACTTTTCTTAGCAACCATCTTCGGAAAGAAGTTAAAACTATTAATCTCTTGGTAAAAAACAACCTATGTATTTGCGATGGTAAAGCCAAAGGGAGACCTGCTTGAAAAGCAAGTAATTGTTTTCGGGAAATCGTCCCTGAGGACTCTTTGATTTCAAATCCAGCTTTTTTACACCAGTTAATCCAGGTATTTTTCGGTAAAATAACTTTATGTTTAAAAGACCAGTGGTAAACCTTTAACCACCACCCGCGGGGCGGGGGCAAGATCAATGCGTCATTGAGGACTGAGGTGGGAACGGTAAAAGTAAAGATTCCTCCCGGCTGTAAAACTCGAAAGATTTCAGGAAAAACCGTTTCGACTTCCGGGATATGTTCCAGAACGCTAATAGAGATTACGCTTTTAAATTTATTGTTAGGAAAAGGTAGCTGCCGGGCATCTGCTAAAATTAATTTTTTATATTTTTGTTTTTCCTTCGCCAGCAATAAATCCCTCTCTGAAATATCAACACCCACTTCAACGAAACTTTTAAAAAAGACACCGGAAAACTCTCCAAAGCCACAGCCGATATCTAGAATTGGACGGGAGAGTTTAACTTTACCAAGCGCATTAGCCTCAAGAACCCGCCAGAAGGCGAGAGACATGGGAGCAACTTTGATATATTCGTTCAAATACTTCATACATTGATTATCAAAACAAGCTATACTGTTAAGGTTAACTCTGCTTTCATGAAAAATAAATGGGTGATTCTACTAATAGTAATCGGTTTACTTCTTTATTTTAACAGTCTTTTTAATGGTTTTGTCTGGGATGATGAGGAACAGGTTTTAAACAACTTACCGGTACACTCCATCGGCAATATTTTCCAGTTTTTTTCTGAAAGCACCTTTAACAGCGGCGGCTCAGGTACGTTAGGGGGATTATATTACAAGCCGCTAATGACCGTTTTCTTTTCCTTAATTTATACAGTTTTTGGCCCCAATGCCTTCTTTTTCCACCTTCTCCAGGTATCCATACACCTTGCAAGTTCAGTAATTGTTTTCCTGATTCTTAAGCGCATTCTCAAAAAGGAGACTTTATCCTTTTTCCTGGCGTTAATTTTTTTAGTTCATCCTCTAAACACCGAAACCGTTGTTTATATCTCTGACCTGCAGGATATCCTGTTCTTTTTCTTTGGCGTTTTGGGATTAAATTATGCCACAAAAGGGATTATCAGCCTCAAGAGGTGGTTAATTTTGACCGGACTGCTGCTTGCTTCGTTACTTTCCAAAGAAACCGGGGTTGGTTTTATAATAATCATTGGAGCTTACTTTTTATTCTTTAAGCGCCACGAACTTTTGCGGTATATCGGTGCTATTTGCACCGTAGCCGGGGTATATTCATTCCTGAGGTTTGTGGTGGCCGGGATCTTCTTTAATAAACACGGATTGTCCCCGATTACCGTCATGCCGCTTTCGGAACGGATTTTAAGCATCCCCAAAATAATTTTTTCCTACCTTAAAACTTTTGTTTTTCCCAAGAATCTAGCCATTAACCAGCACTGGGCAGTGAAATCCTTAACCTGGAATAACTTTACGATGCCGCTAATGGTGGATCTAACCTTGTTTGTTATTTTAGTATCAATTGCGGCAATTTTGTGGAAAAAGAAAAGTGAAGACCTTAAAGCTTATTTATTTTTCTTTGTCTGGTTTACAACAGGCTTAGGGATGCATCTGCAAATTTTTCCCTTGGACTTAACTTATTCTGACCGCTGGTTTTACCTTCCCATGGTGGGGCTACTAGGTATGGCTGGCACCATCTTTGCAAATTCCAAAATTGAAAATTCATTGAAAATTGGTACCTGGAAATTGAAAATTTTTACCGCCTGTCTCCTGGTAATCATTCTCGCCCTCTCAGCACGAACTTTTATCCGTAATTTCGACTGGAAAGACGGCTTAACTTTATATGGCCACGATATTAAGGTTTCCCAAAACAGCTTTGATTTGGAAAACAATTACGGGGTGGAGCTATTTAGACACGGGCAGATGGATGAAGCGGCCATCCATTTTGAAAAATCTGCCCAGCTGGCCCCAAAATGGTGGACTAACTGGAATAATTTAGGGGTAGTTGCCGAAAGAAGGGGAGATTACCAAAAAGCTAAGGAATACTACAAAAAGGCTATCGATAACGGCCAATATTACTTGGCTTATGAAAACTACGCCAATATTCTGCTTTTCCAGGATAAAGACAACCAGAAAGCCCGCGATTTTACTACAGAATCACTTAAACTCCTTCCGTACAATGCAAAGCTTTGGTTAATTTTGACCATAGCTGACTATAATCTGAAAAAGACGGATGAAGCATTAATGGCCGCCCGGCAGGCTTATCTTTTATCACCTTCCGACCAAACGGCCTATGTCTATTCGCGTTTATCACAAAACCAGCCACTGGAAATTAAATAAAATTACAACGAATGGTTTAAGAAGGAGTCTTGCTCCTCGTCCAGAAGGGATTCGTGTTCCAAGCCCTGAAGATCCTTAATAATGAAATAACGGCCCTGGTGGGAAATTAACCCCTGGCGTTCTAACTTTTTCATCTCCAGGCAGGTAGTTTCCCGGGTAATTCCCACCATAGTGGCAATATCCTTGTGGGTTAAGGGCAAATTAACCATAACCTGGTTGCCTTGCTGCTCACCAAAGCTTTTCGCACATACCAGTAAGGTAGCAGCCACTTTGGTATAGGCGTTACCAAAAATTAAATATTCCATTCTCGTTAAGAGTCCTCCGAAACGGACTAGAAGATAGCTTGTGAGCTCATAAGTAAGCCTTGGTTGTGACTCCAAAAATGACAAAAACTTCTCCTTGGGGACCTTTAGAACATCAACCGGAGTCAATGCTTCCAAATAATAATGGTTGGGGAGATCATTTTCTGACCAGACAAAGGGGAATAAGTCGCCCGGTTTAAGTATGACCAGGGTAAGTTCTTCGCCATCCTCAGAAACACGGTATACCCGGATATACCCGCTCTTTACAAAATATACGTACATGGGGTTAGTCTCTGCCTGAAGGATCGAATCCCTCTTTTTAAAATGTTGAAGGTCGAATTGCGAGAAAAATAGTTCCAAAGATGGCAGAGAATATAGCTGCTGCATAGTGAAAAATCTTACATTCTTACAAACTTGATTTTAGAGACAGGGCGTAACAAACCAATAAATTATCCGTAAGGATTCCGTTAGATTCTTTATGCTTGTCTGACAGCCCGGCTGATAAATAAAAGGACTAACGCGCCGATGACCGCCACGATAAAGGAGGAGAGGTTAAAACCTGTTACTCCTACCCCAAAGATCAAATCTCCCAGGAACCCACCAAGAAGAGCCCCCAAAATCCCAAGAAGGGTTGTCCCCAACAATCCCCCCTGATTCCGGCGCGGATCCAAATAGTGGGCAATGACTCCCACAATCAGTCCGAAAACTATCCATGAAAGGATGTTCATAAGCTTTATGTTAGCCTCTAGCGTTTAAAAATAAACAAAAGCTAGGTATGAATCGTGTTAGAATGGGTAAAAATGGTACTCCCCAGGTCTTTTTATTCCCGTAAAGCTGAAACTGTAGCTAAAGAGCTCTTAGGTTGCTTCCTGGTAACAAATCTTCCGGAGGGAATCACTGTTGGTAAAATTGTCGAAACAGAAGCTTATCTGAGTGCCGGAGATTTATCTTCACACTCTTATAAAGGCCGAACGCCAAGAAATGCTGTGATGTTTGATTCTCCGGGTCGCGCTTATGTTTATTTTACCTATGGTATGTATTACTGCTTCAACACAGTTACCGGACCCAAAGGAAAAGGAGAAGGGGTGTTGATAAGATCATTAGAGCCTCTTGAAGGTATCGAATTGATGAAAAAGAGGCGGGGAGTGGAGGATATTGAAAACTTATGCAGCGGTCCGGCTAAACTAACTCAAGCAATGGGGATAGATATCAAATTAAACGGCGCAGAATTGACCAGGGGTCCCATAATCATTCAAGAATCAGACCAGAAGGTAGAAATTATTACCTCTACCAGGATAGGGATTACTAAAAGTATTGACCTTCCTTTAAGATTTTTTATTAAAGACAACCCATTCGTTTCTAGATAAGGGAAATCCTTAAAACTGCTTTTTATATCTTGTCAGTCTCCTTCTACTAGAGTAAGAATTAAGTTGCAAACGCGTAAGAATCCCGATAGAATGGGTACCCGTTATGCCTAAAATCTCCGCTCTCCTCAGGAGAGTTTTTTCGGAAAATCCACGGCTCTTTCTCTCTGTTATCCTGGCCACAGTCTTATTGGCCCTGGGAGGATATACTTATGCCGTGAAAGGTAATCTTGGCAACTTAAGCCCTTTGGTCCAAGTTGCTTTGGCTGCCAATACTCATAGCAACAAGAACCACGATAAGTTCGCAGGGTCTACTCCCAGTGTAACTCCATCCCCAACCATATCCAGTTCACCGACTGTAGCCCCTTCCATTCAGCCCACTGTGGCTCCAACATCAGTACCTTCATCTGGTACAGCGACTCCTACCCTAACTTCCGCTCCGGTTGCCACCCCAACCACGGCGCCAACAATAGTGCCTGTCACTTCCAACGTTAAGATGGGAGTGGTTATTAACGACTGGAATACTTCTACCGGGGTAACCACTGTCGAATCAGAACTGGGTAAGCCGGTCAGTCACCTTTCTTTCTTTAAGCAATTTGGTTCACCTTACCGGGATCTAAGCTCATCCGACCTTGCCTATGCCAAATCCAGGAATATGAAACTGATTATTGCCTGGGAGCCTTGGGATCCGTCTCAGGGCATGAACCAATCAACTGATTACCTTAAAGCAATCCCAACCGGAAGCCAGGATGCTTACCTTATAAATTTTGCCAACTCAGTCAAAAGCTATGGCGGTCCGGTCGTGATCCGTTTTGGCCATGAAATGAACGGCAACTGGTACCCCTGGGGCAACCGGCCGGATGATTACAAGGCCGCTTACCGCTATATCGTAAACCTGTTCCGCGCCCAGGGCGTAACTAACGTTTCCTGGATGTGGGCGATTAACTCGGACAATGTGCCCTATACGGATATCTCAACTGCTTCCCAATTTTACCCTGGGGATGATGTCGTAGATATTATCGGTATTGATGGCTATAATTCCGGAACCACCAACAGCTCAGGTTGGAGAAGCTTCTCTGGTGTTTTTTCCAACGCCTATAATTTCTTAACCCGGACATATAACAAACCAATCTATATCGCTGAAACCGCTTCTGCTGAACAAGGGGGAGACAAGGCAGCTTGGGTTAAAGATATGTTTACCAACGCCCTACCTAACCTATTCCCTAAGGTTTCTGAAATAACCTGGTTCGATTTAAATAAAGAAACTGACTGGCGCATCGATTCTTCGGCAACTTCTCTGCAGGCATTTAAAACTTACATGCCCTAGGTAAGTAAAGCTTTAATTTCTTTCCTGTTTATTACCTTTTACTGTACTTTCCTCCACATTAATAAGTTACTCTGACCCTGGAGCTTTCAAGATATAGGGAACATCAAAGTTACGTTTTTGCAAGTTCTTCGTTTCTACTTATGAAAGATCAGGATGAAATTCGATTATTGGTAAAAAACGCCCAAAAGGGGGATAGGGAATCATTTGGCAAAATATATGATTACTTAATTGACCGCATATACAGATTTATGTATTTTAGAACCGGAAATAAGGAGGAGTCGGAGGATTTGACCGAAAGCGTCTTTTTAAAGGCTTATGAAAAGTTAAGCACCTACCACGATAACGGGCTGCCTTTTGAAGCCTGGGTTTTTAGGATTGCCCGCAATCAATTGGTCGACCATTACCGCACAAAAAAACAATCCGTCCAGCTCGATGAAACTTCTGAAATAGAGGATAAGAAACCAAATCCTGAGGATATCGCCGAGCAAAATATACAAAAGCAAATGATTTTGCAAGGCATAAGGCAGCTTCCAAGCACATACCAGGAAATAATCATCTTTAAGTTTATTGAAGAGCGGGAAAATAAGGAAATCGGGTTAATCCTGGATAAACCGGTAGAGCAGGTCAGGGTTTTACAAAGTAGGGCGCTTAAGGCTTTAAAAAAGGTGTTAGAATGGCAGAAATCTTAAAAAATGACTCAGATAAAACTAGAAGATACCTTAAAACATCTGAAATTCATGTCGGAAGTAAACCCGGATAAGGAAACAAAAATAAATATGAAAAAAAAGCTCATAGCTAAAATTGGGAAACAAGAAAAAGCTAAATGAAAAAAAGCAAAAGCTTGGAAAAAATTCTGAGTAACCTTTCAGAACTTAATGAAAGTAAACCAGACCCTTTATTTAAAATTAATACCCGGAAAAGATTATTAAACTATATTACCAGCCCTCAACCTATACTTACAAAAAAGACATCCTGGTTTTTTAAGCCATTAAGATATATCGCAGCAACCTCACTTGCATTTTTGGTGTCCGGAGCAGGTATAGCCTTTGCTTCCCAATCCTCACTGCCTTCTGATCCCCTTTATCCCATCAAGACAGCAACAGAACAAGTAGCAATAGCTGCCGTTCCAACCCAACAGTTAAAGACAGACCTTGCGCTTAAAGTAGTGGAGCGACGGGCAGAAGAATTAAGACAGCTGGAACAACAAGGCAAAACAGATTTAATAGAAAGAGGACTTAATGGTTATAAACAAAGCATTGAAGAAGTCAAAGAGGTGGGCCATTTAGACGATGACCAGATAAATAAAAAGCTTCCGGAGGCAAGCAAAGCGGTTAAAGACATAGAAAAAGATGAAAAAGATGCCCTTCCAAACACACAAAAAAGTGAGCCTGAAATAGAAGGCGCCAGTAAACAAATCCCACTTTCTGCACCAACCCTAATAATCGAGCAAGCGCCGCCTGAAATAAGCCCTAACCGCGCCATTACCCCAAGCGGCGGTTCTTCACAACAAACACCTGCAATCTCACCTCCAATAAACAATAGCCAAAGTCCTCATCCTGACAACAATTCAAACCGGCCATCAGAGAACCAGTCCCCAAAACAGGATTCACCTAATCCCCAAGGTCATACAAGAAATAACGGAAACGGTAAAAAATAATCTTTTTCTAAAACTATCCTCCGCTAACTCCATTTACCGCAAGGCTAGTGTTACGTTTGCCTCCTTGCTTCGTTTTAACCCTTGGAGAGCAGTCCAATGGAAGGTTTACGTGAGCTGGGGAAGAAAATTGTTCTAATTTTAGGGGTTATCTTACTTTCGTTTTATGTTTACTTCCGTATCCAATATATAAATCTCACTCCTGTTATTGCCATCTTCAGCATTATTGTATTTTTGGCTGAATCCCATACAATTCTTCATCTTTTCGGCATGTTTTATAATCTCTGGCCGCGCAATTACGACAAATGGGAAGATATTAATTATGACCGTAACCTGCGGATTAATCTATTGATTTGCGTTTGTGGGGAACCAACTGATATCGTCAGAAACACTATCCAGGGAGCCAAGAATGCCGCTGACACCTATACCAAAACAATTAAACCCGTACACAGACCCCAGGTTGTAGTTTTAAACGACGGATATGTCGCCGATAAGGACAACTGGCAGGAAATTGAACAACTGGCGGAAAACATGGGGGTAAGATGCATCACCCGTCAAATACCGGGAGGTTTTAAGGCAGGGAATATAAATAATGCATTAAAAACCCTTGAAACCCCTGACCCCCACAATACCTTAGACGTTGTTTTTGATTCGGACTTTAAAGCAACGGACGAATTTTTACTGGAGATGACAAAACCGTTTAAAAACCCAAAGATCGACTTCGTCCAAAGTCCGCAAAGATACCAAAATGAGCAATCATGGGTGGCTAAAGGGGCAGCCGCCCACCAGATATTTTTCTTTGACCATGTTTGCCCGGCAACAGGTTACAATAACGCACTGTTTTTGTGCGGTACGAATTTTATGATCAGGCGTGAGGCCTTGAATTCTGTCGGAGGGATGGACACCAGGTTTATCACTGAGGACTATGCAACTTCTTTGGAATTGCATATGAAAGGGAAAAGGGGAGTTTTCATGCCCAAGGTATTAGCTTACGGTATGGCTCCTGAATCCCTAAAGGCATATTTTTCCCAACAGCAGCGTTGGTCAAAGGGCAACTTTGATGTCACCAGGGCTTACTTTAAACACATACTTTTCGGACCCTTAACCTTAAAACAAAAATTCCACTATTTAGTGGCCGCGACATATTACCTTATCGGCCTCAGGGATTTAATCTTAATTTTGGCTCCAATTCCGTATCTGTTCTTCGGCATTTCACCAATCAAGCCAAACACCATAAATTTTCTGCTTCTAATTTACGGCCCATATTTGATTTATAACTTTGTCATGTTCGGGATGCTTTTCCGGGAACCGTTAAAAAGTATCGTCCTGGATGTTATTTCCTTCCCGGTTTTTGTCAGAGCCCTTGTCTCCAGTATTTTAGGTAAGAGGTCGAGTTTTGTTGTCACAATCAAAAAATACCAAAAGGAAAACGTGTTTAATGTTTACCGAGTACAACTTGTAATCCTGGCTGTTTTAGCCATCGGGCTTTATTACAGTATCACCCATAGTTTAACTCATTACTTGGGCGGTTTTTTTAATTATTTCTGGGCAACTTTCGATACCACAATCCTGGCCTTAGGGTTTTATCTAATCTTTCGGGAGAATTACCATATACAGCCAATAGAAGACTTTATTTTTAAACCTCTGGATTTGTTATTCAGATGGGTAAAATTCTCCGGAAAAGTCCTTGTCAAACCGGCATTTGCTTTAGCCGTGATTCTGCTAATTACCAACAGTACAAGTATCTATACTTTTGCTACAGAAGGATCGCCAAACTTGTTCCTCGCCAATACCATTAAGCAACAGAAGCTGGTCATTCCGGAAAATGGAGCCTATTATGGTTATTACCTGCCAAGCTTAAATACCCACCCAAAAGATCCGGAAGTGGGGGTAATTTCCGGAGAAAAACCATCATTGGTCATGTTTTACCAGGAATGGGGAAGCGAACCACAATTTGATTTGAATTTTATGAATGCTTTATCTAACCAAAATGTTGTACCGGTAATTACCTGGGAGCCTTGGGATCCGTCAAAAGGTGATCCTGTTAAGGGCTCAACCGAGCAAACCCAATACTCCCCCAAAGCTATAGCCAGTGGCCAATACGACAGCTACATCCACCAATGGGCAAGGGAAGCAGCTGCCTACCGTAAACCTTTCTTCCTCCGTTTTGCCCACGAGATGAACGGTAACTGGTACCCCTGGGGAGACATAAATGGCAATACGCCTGATGATTACATCAAGATGTGGATACATGTTTACAATATTTTCCAGGAAGAGCATGCCAATAATGTCATGTGGATTTGGGCTCCCAATGCCACAGATGCCGACGGCAATAGAGATTCTATTGTTAAATACTATCCGGGAGACCAGTATGTTGACTGGGTGGGTTTTTCCGGGTTTAACTGGGGAACCTCTAATCCGGGGGTAACCTACTGGAACTCCTTCAAGAGTCTGGCTTATGATACTTATACTATTTTATCCAATTACCATAAGCCGATAATGGTGGCTGAGACCTCATCCTCAAGCGCCGGAGGCTTAAAATACCTTTGGTTTGAACAAACCCTGTCAGAAGACATCCCTACCATGCCCAACATCAAAGCGGTAATTTTCTTTAACGATGACTTTAAGATGGCAGACTTTACCTTAACAACCAATATGAACGCCGACTACGTTATCACAAACTACATTACGGATAATAAATACTATATTAAGAACCCGGCCTTTGTGACCTAGCGGGAAATCTTACGCAGGAATGTATTAATTACAGAAAGCGCCAGTCCAAAAAGCAAAGCCCACCAAAAGTTATCCACCACAAACCCGGAAACAAGCGATCCTGTAAGCATAATTAATACGGCGTTAATTACCAGGGTAAATAAACCAAAGGTCAGGATATTTAAAGGCAAGGTTAAAAATAAAAGGAGAGGCCGCAGGAAAGCATTAATTATACCCAAAACCAACGCCACAACCAGTGCCACAGTAAAGCTTTGAACATGCACCCCCGGAAGAATATAGGGGACAGAGAGGATTACCAAAGCAGAAATTAACCAGTTAAAAAGAAGTTTCACTATATTAATAATAACATTCTCTAATAAGTAGTCAACCTCCATGTCTTACAGATTACATGCCACCTTATAACAGGGAATTTACTGGGGTGTTTCATGATATAAGCCTTAAAGGAGGTGAGAGGTATGGCATATTGGAGATGTCCGGCAGGCGACTTTACCGCCGCCAACGAAAGGGAGAAGACAGAGCATATGAAAGAGATGGCCAAAAATAAAAGTCATCAGGATATGTTGGCTAAAAAGGCCGAAGATAAGGGTAGAAATGTTGTCGACGATATCAAAGACCAGGCGAAAGATCTTTGGCACAAGATTACTTAAGCACAATGAATGGCTTTAACTTCCTCAATGGAGTATTAATCCCTCTTTTTCTGGGAATAAGTTGCCAAAAGAGTTATAAAACTGGCTAAAATCCCCACTCCGACAAAAATATACAAAATGGTAAATGCCTTCCCCAAATCCGTTTTAGGCGTCAAATCCCCAAAGCCAACTGTAGCTAACATCACTACACAAAAATACAATGCATCAAGGGGTTTCCAGTGTTCTATCCGGCTGTAAAAAATTGTGCCGGTAAGAAGTAGGCCTGCCAAAACCAAAGCTAAAGCCCGAAATTCAGGGATTTTAAAGCCATTCCATAGACCCCGAAGTAGCCTTAAAAAGACTGTTAAAAAGGAGATCACTGCTAATTTTTAGCATAGAACAAAAATATTATCTGTAATTTATTAAATAATTGTGGTATTCTAAATTTCATGTCAGATACTTCCGAAAGTTGTCCAAAGTGCGGCTCCGCTTTAGGTGATGTTATTGAAACTCCAACAGGCAGGAAGCTCCGCCGGTGTTCAGCCGGTTCCTGGAATGCCCAAACCAGGCAAAACGAAGGTTGTGATTATGTTTTGTGGATGCAGGTTGAGCCTCAGGAATTAGATGAAAAGTGTCCTAAATGCGGATCAGCTTTAATCATGCAAGTGACCCGTTTTGGCAAGAAGATGAAAAAGTGCTCCGCCGGAGGCTGGGACAAGGAAGCCAAACAAGCCACAGGTTGCGACTATGTTGAGTGGATTAACGGAACTTCTGAAACTTTAGACGAAATGTGCCCCGATTGCGGAGCAGCTTTGGTTTTATTCACCACAGCTAACGGCAAAAGAATGAAGAAATGTTCCACTGCAGGCTGGGACAAGGAAGCCAAAAAGGCTACCGGTTGTGCCTATATCCAGTGGCTTAAACCCGGTGAATAATTAAATTTATCCTATAATCATGTTAAATTCAGGTTAGAGGCTAATTTTATTAGGCTCATAGCATTTGATTTAATTCTCTTTTTTTAGTAAAATATTGTTTCCAAGTTAAAGTTAGCTCAGTGCGGTTTTCCGTCTGAATCCTAGCCGATATTTGGTTTTATATAGCTCTTTAAAATTACAGATAACAAGCTTTTTCTCAAATCTTAAAAGGGAAAAAGGTACGAGACAAACGTGGAGGAAAAATGAAGCGAGTATCAGCAGTAATCATCGCGATCCTTGTGGCGCTTTCGTCAAGTTGGGCCAGCGCCGCCACCCTGGAATCTCCGGTTGGAGAGGGAGGACCTTCCTATTTCTTTTGGACGGTTACCTGGAGCCAGCCCGACAACAGCGGACACTTGATGACCTCATGGGAAGCCAGGAGCAATCCTGCTGCCCAGGTTCAGTCAACAACCTATTTCCGGTATAGTCTTCCTAGCGGTGTCACCCGGCAACTCAACCAGGAATGGACGAGAGCCCAATTCGACGCCGAGTCCTCTGGTATGTACCAGGTATATGGATTCCAAATAGGGAACCCCGGAGAAAACCCGTTCGCAGGAACCAGGTGGAATCCATCAGTCTGCGCCAACGGACCACAGTTCAAACTAAAGTCAACATCGCCCAGTGAGGCAGCTAAAGTCCTGGTGAGTAACACCTCAAACATGACGCTATACCTAACACCCGATTCCGGCCAATCCTGGGTTGAAATCATACCCGGAGACTGGTGGGATTCCGGACAAAACAGCGCCGAGGGATTAATCGAACTCTACACAGGAACCAATAAGGCGGAGAAGTGCGCTGACATCTGGTGGACTAACCCCAGACCGACAATCAGCAGCGTCACGCCTCTTACTGCCAGGCCGGGCGACACGGTGCGGATTACAGGAAACAATTTCCTGACTCCGGACGTCAGAGTCGATTCCTTGCAGGTCTGGCTGGCACACGACGATGGCGGAGTAGCTGTTCTGGCGTCGGTTATCCCCCGGACAGGTGATGTGATGTGGGAAGACACAGCCATTACCTTCCGGATTGGCAATGACCGCCCAACCCAGTCAGGAAAGCTCTATGTCATAGTAAATAACCGCTATGCCCGCCTTAATGAACGATTTTCAATTGTTGCTGACCCAGCACCGCCATCTACCCTTCAATCAGTAAACTATACTTACCATATACCGCTTGTTTCCGTAATGAAATAAGAGACAAAGGCGCCTCAGGTAAAATCTGAGGCGCCTAATCTATTTTCAATCTCTTTCCAGTTAACCACTTTCCAAAAATTTTCAATCCATTCAGCTCGCTTGTTTTTGTATTTTAAATAATAAGCATGCTCCCAGAGGTCGGTTCCTAAAATTGGTACCTGCAACAGGGAAATAGGAGAATTCTGGTTGGGTGAATTGACTATTTTTAGACTTCCGGCGTCGTTTACCAACCATGTCCAGCCGCTGCCAAAGACGGAGGAGGCGGAATTATTGAATTGGGTTTTAAAACCGTCAAAACTGCCAAAAGATTGATTTAAGGCTTCCAGAAGTCTTCCGGAAGGCTCGCCTCCTTCAGGGGCTAATATTGTCCAAAAAATAGAATGATGGTAATGGCCTCCGGCGTTATTTTTTACCTTAATCCGGATATCTTCCGGCACTTGGTCTAAATGTTGCAGCAACTCTTCTACACCCATGCCTAAAAAATCCTCATGTCCGGCTAAGATCTCGTTTAAATTCTTAACATAAGTGGCATGATGCCCATCGTGGTGAATGTGCATAGTCTCTTGGTCAATATAGGGTTCTAAAGCATTATAGGCATATGGTAAATCAGGAAGCTTAAACACGTCATTAATATACAACTCCCCAAGATAAAAAACAGTAAAGAAAGTAACAATGCTAAAATAGAATGATGAAAATCCTACAGACTAAAGGATGGGGTGACTACGAATTACTCGATTCAGGCAATGGCCAAAGACTGGAGAAATTCGGGCCATACCTCTTAATCAGGCCCGATCCTCAAGCAATTTGGAAACCCAAACTTGATCAACAAACCTGGGAAAACTTTGATGCCAAATTCCAAAAAACATCCGGTGATAAAGGGAAATGGATTTTTAAAAGCAAAGTCCCGGAAAAGTGGCTGGTCAAATATAAAGATTTAACTTTTTATTGTAAATTGTCACCTTTTAAACATACAGGAGTATTCCCTGAGCAATCTATCCAGTGGGACTTTATCCGCGAAAAAATTGAGGAGTCGGGGAAATCACTAAGTGTCTTGAATCTATTTGCCTATACCGGAATTGCCTCTTTAGCTGCAGCCTCCGCGGGGGCAAAAGTCACCCACGTTGACGCCTCATACCCCGCAATAGGCTGGGCCAAGGAGAACCAAAAAGCCTCCAATTTAGAAGATAAACCTATTAGATGGATTTTGGATGATGCCGTCAAGTTTTGCCAAAGGGAAATTAAACGGGGGGTAAGGTACGACGGGATAATTATGGATCCTCCAATCTACGGGCATGGACCGGGAGGGGAGAAGTGGGATTTTAATGAGTCATTCCCTAAATTGGTCCAAATTTGCCGCCAGATCCTAACAAATGAGCCAGTTTTTGTATTGGTTAATGCTTATGCCATCTCCGCTTCCGCCTTAATGTTAGAAAACGTTCTTAAGGATTATCTGGGCAATTTAGGAGGGAGCTTTGAGTCAGGGGAACTGGGCCTGGAAGAAAAGACCGGGGAAAGAGTGCTTTCCACCGGAATATTTTCCCGCTGGTCTAAGTAAATCTGGTTACCACAAAAATTAAGGCCACCCCCAGAAGAGTCATCAGGATAGTTTTATATGAGGAATGCCGACTGTGGGCTTCGGGCAAAATATCAGAAGCCCCGATATAAAGTAAAAATCCGGCAAAAAACCCTAAATATAAAACCAGGAAATTCTCCGGAACCTTAAAGAGTAAGGTGGAGAGGCCTCCTAAAATCGGCGCCGAAGCATCTACAAAAAGTAGAATAATTGCCCTTTTGGAAGTGTTTTTGTGCATCAGCATTAAGGAGACGGTATTTAATCCGTCGGAAAAATCGTGGGCAATAACCGCCAAAGCAATTAAGAACCCGGCAAGGGAAGAAACCTGAAACCCCAAACCGATTCCTACACCATCCAGAAACGAATGGCCAGATAAAGCCAGGGCAGAAACCAGCCCGACATGCGGATGTTTATGGTCACCATATGTATCCTCATGGGAATGATGCAATAAAAGCACTTTCTCCAGGATGTGAAAGAGCATAAAAGCCCCCACCAAGGCAATCATCGGATAAAGGGAATCCATCCCAGTTTTTCGGATAAGGTCCACCAGTTCCGGGAAAATATCAAAAGACACAACTGCTAGTAGGACACCCGCAGTAAAGCCCAATATAAGGTGTAGTTTATCTTTGTATTTTATCCCCACCAAACCGCCCAAAAAGGTGGAGACAAAGGCAAAGAAGGTAAAAAGGACTGTCATATCCTTAATATGATACCAGATTAGGTAAAAATTAGCGGAGAAGTTTAGCCTGAAGGTCAGCCAGAGGGGCATTAGGCTGCTGGCCGAAAATAATAATATAAGCTCCTTCAGCGAGCCAAATGGTTATGGTATTGCTTTGGTTAAAAAAGGTGTTATTTTGAGCTAAATTCCTTCGAAGGTAGCCCGGAAATGTATCCAAAACCGCTTCTTTTTTCCCAATTGCCACCCCAGCCATTAAATTTTGGTCAACAACAGGTATTCGTAGTGAAAAACCAATGCCAGCAGCAATATTAAAGGCTGCTAAAATAAGTCCAACTATGAGGACAAAAAAGAAGAAAGATAAGCCACCCCTAACTCTTTTCTTAACCATGTAATAAGAAAATAGTATCACAAGATATTTCTTGAAAAAATAATTTCCCTTACTTTTAGTAACCAATACGAAAAGCAGCTCTGACTAAAGCAGACTTTTGATATTCCCTGGTCACCCCCCGTATTAAGTCCCTTCTGGCCCGAAGATCATCCAGGAGAAATGCATCCTGAGATCCTGTCCGTAAAAATCTGACTACCAATATAGTTATTCCCTGATTCCAGGAAGTTACAAGTCTCTCTGGAAGCTGTATGGCTAGGGGATAAAGAGGTGATTCCCATTCCTCCAAAGAATGAAAATGGTGCCAGGATGGCAAACAAAGATCTTTTACAGGTGTATCTCCATCGACAGTTCTGCCGAAGTAATTGACTGCTTTGACTAGAGTACTTCCCAGTCTGTGTTCTGACATTGGTAAGCTGGGCAGCGCTATAACAACAGCCCTTGTCAAACCTAGCTGAACTTCTTTTGAACGGTCGACCTCCATGGAAGCATCTTAACAATATCTAATTACCTGTCAACAAGGAGGAGGGAGTTTTCAAAGCATCTCCGGTTGATGATTCCTCACCAATTAGATATAATTTCATGGTTAGAAATCCATATTGCGGGATCGTCTAATGGTAGGACGACGGACTTTGGATCCGTCTATCATGGTTCGAATCCATGTCCCGCAGCTAGCAAAAATCCAGTCCTTTTGTGGCTGGATTTTTGGTATTTGGTGCTTTTGAACCGAGAATCCGCGCTCTTGGCACAAGGAAGCGGGTTCGATCAAGCGAAGCTTGACAGGATCTTTGACGAAGTCAAAGTAGCCCTAATCCATGTCCCACAGCACTATTTTACCTCTTGACATTCCAGTTAGTGGAAGGTGTAATCTCCAATTATGAATGATAAACAATTTACTATTGGGCAGGTTTCAAAAATAGTGGGAATGTCCGCAAAGACAATCAGGTTTTATGAGGAAAAAGGGATTTTTAAACCCCTGCAAAGGGCAGACAATAAATACAGAATTTTCCTGAACGAAGATATCAGACAATTACGTTTAATAAAAGCACTCAGGGCCTTGGATATTCCGCTGGTAGATATAAAGAGACTGATTGAAAAATGCACAGACAAAGACTGTAATGCTGCCAAAGAGTATGCAGAAAGCAAACTGCCCGACTATATTTTATCTATCGACCAAAGAATAGAGCAGCTTAAAAAGTTTAAAGCGGAGTTGGCTTTTATAAAAAATAACTTTAGCGAAATATTCAATGAAAGGAGGTAGTTATGAGAATACCACCTTGTTGCTAAAATAAATTCTCTTTCATCCTGCTAGCGGATGATGGAGAATACCAAATTACCGTTTTCCCCTCAAAATTAACTCCCGGCTATCCAAGTTTTGACCCCTGAACCATTTTCAAAGCCAAATTTGACAACTGAAAAAATCTATCTAATACTGGATATATACTTAATCAGAGAGGGGGTGATAAAGTTGAAGTCATTTAGATCTGTTACTTTACCTCTTGTGGTTATCGGCGCTTTGAACACAGGCTTGGTAGGTCTTATGGGCCTTAATTTGGTAAGCAGCGTTTTTGGAACTGGCTCTATGTTAGAAAAGGTTGTTTATTTGCTGGTTGGTTTGGCCGGACTTTTGGTAGCTTGGGAAAAATGGGGTGGTTCAAAAAAGAAGTAAGTCTACTTTGACTTACGTCAAAGATCTTGTTTGCCTTTGGCAAATAATTTGGTAATATAATTTTTGGTTTGAAGAAATTATTTTTTCAAAACCCTCTGGGAAACCGGAGGGTTTTCATAGGAGAACTCAAAAAGTATGTCAAAAATTAAAAAAGCTTTAATACCTGCAGCAGGCTTTGGCACCCGCTTCTTGCCCCAAACAAAAGCCATGCCCAAGGAAATGATGCCTTTGGTGGATAAACCCATTATCCAAAGGGTAGTGGAGGAGCTTGTTGATGCCGGAATTGAAACCATTGTCATTGTCACCGGGCTCTACAAGAGAGCCATTGAGGACCATTTTGATAACCAGTATGAGCTGGAAGATAAACTCGCTAAAGCAGGTAAGCTGGAAGAGCTGGAAACGGTTAAAAAAATCTCCGACATGGCGGAATTTATCTACATCCGCCAAAAGGGTCCCCAAGGAAATGCTACCCCTATCTTAAATGCCAAACAGATCATGGATAATGACCCGTTCTTGGTCTTTTGGGGAGATGACTTTATTGATGCCGAGCCTTCAAGGGCCAAACAACTTATCGAGGCATATGAAAAATACAATTCTCCTATCTTGGGCGCACTCCGAGCCAAATCAGATGAGGATTATAAAAAGTATGGGTTTGCCGGAGGAGAAGTTGTCGAACCGGGGGTAATTAAGGTCAGTAAGGTTGTTGAAAAACCCAAGACAAGAGAAAATTCCCCTTCGGATTTAGCGGTGGTAAGCGGGTTTTTGGCCACTCCGGATATCTTTGAGCACCTGGAAGCTGCCGAACCCAACCTTAAAGAGGGGGAAGAGTTGGTTTACCTTATGGGCCTTCAGGGCATGATTGACCAGGGCAAGCCTGTCCACGCAATTGAAATCAAAAATGCAGTTTACCGCGACACAGGCAATAAGCTGGAATACTTAAAAACGGTGGTGGAATATGGCTTAAAACACCCGGAATTTGGGGAAGACTTCAAAGAATACCTCAAAAAACTTTCCTAGCATATCTTACTTGGTATAGAACGTGATTTTTGATACAATATCCAGGCTTGCCGAGGTGGTGAAACTGGTATACACGCTACCTTGAGGTGGTAGTGCCCAAAAGGCGTGCAGGTTCAAGTCCTGTCCTCGGCACAAGCAACCAAGCCGAGATGGCGGAACTGGCAGACGCGCTACGTTCAGGTCGTAGTCCTGGCAACAGGGTGCAGGTTCA
The DNA here is from genome assembly GCA_021786315.1 of bacterium. Classification (GTDB taxonomy): domain Bacteria; phylum Patescibacteriota; class Microgenomatia; order Daviesbacterales; family UBA10151; genus JAJYNN01. Next base: position 476,510 of record JAJYNN010000002.1, on the reverse strand, counting down.
ACTCCTGTTCTCGGCACAAATAGGCACTTTAGATAGTTACACGCGTAGCGGAACTATCGCAAGTGACCGAGCAAAGCGAGGGCACTTAGCTCAGTTGGTAGAGCGCTACATTTACACTGTAGATGTCAGGGGTTCGAGTCCCTTAGTGCCCACAATTGCATAACAGAGGTTAATTAGATAAAATTGGTTAGTTTTGATCGTCGCAGTAAACTCGGTGTTTACAAAGTTTAACACCTCGTTTGCTGGCGTCTAGTAGACTAGCCGCAGTAGCCAAGTTGGTCAAGGCGGGCGCCTGAAGAGCGTCTTATCCGGGTTCGATTCCAGGCTGCGGCACAAGTTTGTCGTGCTGACCTTGTGTCAGCAAAGACAAATTTTGAAGCAGACAGGAACAGGATCTCGCTTTAGCGAGTAGCCCTATTCCAGGCTGCGGCACCAAAATGTGGGAGTACTCCTCGCCAACCAAAAATTGGCTGCGGAAGTGCTCACCGCTCACTAACGTTCGCGGGAGTAACTCAGTGGTAGAGTGCCTCGTTGCCAACGAGGATGTCGCGGGTTCGAATCCCGTCTCCCGCTCATAAAAATGTCGGCCCTTGTGGCTGATTTTTTGTGAGTAAGACCCGCATTTGGAATATACGCATCTCGCAGAGCTAAGTAGGTTCAACTCCGAACGCAGCGAGGAGTGATCATCCCGTCTCCCGCTCCAAAAATCTTCAAGCTCAACCCCTCTACAAGTGATTTATTCTGATATCTTTAGCATTCCTTGACAAAGAATGGGCAAGTCATTAATCTAGATAACCAGCAGATGGACACTGGACGGAAATTCTTGCTATCCAATATGGGTTTAGCATGCAGCTGGTATTTAGCAGCTGTTGCCACCCTCACTTTTGCCTTAATTTTCCTGGTTTACCTTTCTTTCCCCCAATATATGGGTACACCGAGGGGAACTACATACCAAGTTTACCGGGCCCTCCCGGCAAACATTGACGACAATACTCTCGGAGTCACTATCGGTAAAGGAGATGCCCGGGCCTTAATTATTGACAACTACTTAAAATCCCGCAAATCCCCACTTTATGGCCTTGGGGAAACTTTCGTTGCAACTGCTGATCGCTATGGTCTGGATTACCGTCTGCTTCCTGCCATAGCGATGCAGGAGTCTAACGGAGGCAAAATTCTTCCTCATGAATCCTACAACCCCTTCGGCTACGGGATTTACGGAGGTAAAGTCATGAGGTTTGACAGCTTTGAAAGCGCAATTGAAAGGGTAGCCCAAGGCCTGAAGAAAGATTATATCGACCAGGGCCTGCAAACCCCGGAAGAAATTATGCCCAAATACACACCACCATCACTGCAAAAGGGAGGAGCCTGGGCCATTGGCGTATCCTCATTCATGGAAGAGCTCATGTAGCCTCAAAAATACTCTTTTTGTAATCTTTCTAATTTGACTTTTAGAGTTAGATAACCTAAGAGGATTCGGCACGAAGACTCGCAAACTGTAAGCTACATAATTTGATTTTTATTAGCTTATAGTTTATAATATTGCACGTCCTGGAGTATGTCCCCTCATATTCCAGGATATTTTTTGGTCTAGGGGAAATATATGTTAAGCAAAAAATTGTTTGCCCTTGCTTTAATAATTCCATTTCTTTCCACCATGCCCGCCACTCAGCAGGAAAAGCCGGTTTTGGCCTATGCCCATGTTGAAGCTAAACCTGTGGATAAACGTGCAGAAATCCTGCAAGCTTACCTGGCTAAATACGATTCTCCAATGCAATACCAAGCCCAAAGCTTTATTGATGCTGCGGACAAAAACAACCTTGACTGGAAGCTGCTTCCGGCTATCGCCGGTGTGGAATCCACCTTTGGTAAATTCATCCCCGGAGGCTACAACGCCTGGGGATGGGGTGTTTACGGAAACCAAGCTATTTACTTCGATTCCTGGGATGACGGTATCAATACCGTGGCTACCGGTTTGCGCCAAAATTACTTAAATAAGGGCTTAACCGACCCCGATTCCATCAATTCAATCTATTCAACTTCAGATACCTGGGGAACTCATGTAAACTACTTTCTAAACGATATCTCCCGTTTTGAGCGTCAATATGCCCAAACTAACCCTGTGGAGAATGCCCGCGAGCTCGAACCCAAAATTGCCGGCCAATCCGGGGTTTTGGCCTTAAAACTCGACTACTAAACCTCAAAATTGGTAAAATTACCTAAAGTATGAATCTTAAAAAGACGGCAGCGATAACTTTAGGTAAAACGATCCATAAAACTACCCAGGTTTTAAAAATTGGTGGCGGTTCCGCTGCGCCAGGCTATTATGCCCTCAAGCTTTACCCAAACCTGGTAGCGGAACTAGGCAGGCAAATCCCAAAAACCGTGGTCATTACCGGCACCAACGGCAAAACCACCACCTCAAGGATGCTGGCTCAGTTTGCCGGGGCTCAAGGCATCAAGGTTATCAGAAACGAAACTGGCTCTAACTTAGAAAGAGGCATTGCGTCTTCTTTGATTCATAATTCTAAATTCATAATTCATAATTCTGTCGATTTGGCCATTTGGGAATTGGATGAGGCTGCCTTCAATATTGTTGTCCCCAAGATTAACCCCGACATTATCGTTTTTCTAAACGTTTTCCGGGATCAACTGGACAGGTACGGAGAAGTGGATACTATAGTCAAAAAATGGGGGAAAACTCTCTCCCAAGTCAATCCAAGTGTAAAAATCTTCTTAAATGGAGATGATGAAAACCTGCTTGAGCTTCAAAAGAGCTTCAAAGGGGAAGTTAAGACTTTTGGGGTAACGGATTATAAGATTGCCGGGGAAAAGAGAGCTCAACTGAGAAAAAAGAATGACCTTGATTTGGAAGCCACCAATATCCAGCCTCAGGGATTAGATATAACTAAATTTAAGGTCAAAAACCAAAATTTTACGCTTCCTTTACCCGGAACCTACCATATTTATGACTTTTTGGCTGCTTTTGCTGTAGCTTCTGAGCTGGGAGTTAGCCTGGGAAACATTAAAAGTGGCCTGGAATCCTTTTCCCCAGCCTTTGGCAGGGTGGAGAAACTCAACCTGAAAGATAACAAGGAAGGCTATATTTTCTTAATTAAAAACCCCACAGGAGCCACTCAGGTTATCCGGACAATCCAAGACCAGATTAAACCGGAGGACAGGTTACTCTTAGCTTTAAATGACAACCTGGCTGACGGGACCGATGTTTCCTGGATTTGGGATACCAACTTCGAAGATTTAGGATTTAGGAATATAGATTTAAGAATAATTTGTTCGGGGATCAGGGCTGAGGATCTAGCCTTAAGACTTAAATATGCCGGATTTGACCCCAAAACATTAGAGACAGAAAAGGACCTGCAAGTGGCTTTTCACGCCTCTGTAAAGGGTCTGGAAGGCCGTTTATTCATCCTTCCTACATATACAGCCCTCCTAAAACTGCAATCCATCTTAGCTAAATCCGGCATCAAGCAATACTACTGGAAGGAGGAAAAGTAAATTTTCAAGTGCCAACTACCAATTTTCGAAGTTTGAGAATTGGAATTTGAGAATTCATTGAAAATTAAAAACTGAAAATTGAAAATTACCCTTGGTTATCTTTATTCAGATTTAATGAACATCTATGGTGATACCGGGAATATTATTACCCTTACGAAACGGGCCCAGTGGAGGGGGATTGAAGTAGAAATCAGGCATATTTCAGTAGGAGATAAGCTCAAGAAAGGGGATGTGGATATTTTCTTTTTCGGAGGAGGCCAGGACCAGGCCCAAGAATTAGTAGCCAAGGATCTGGGACAAAGTGGTAAGGGTAAGGTTATTAAAGAAGAGGCAGAAAGAGGAGTGCCGCTACTGGCTATTTGTGGGGGGTATCAGCTATTGGGGGATTATTACCAGCCGCATGAAGGCCCAAAACTTCCGGGAGTAGGGTTATTCCCGGCCTATACCAAAGCCAGCTTTGACCGGATGATCGGGAATATAGTTATCCGAATTCAGAGTGCAGAATTCAGAATGCAAAACGAAGAAATTCATAATTCCAAATTCTTAATTCCTAATTCACTTGTAGGCTTTGAGAACCATTCCGGAAAAACCTATCTTAAAGATGGGGCAAAACCTTTAGGTACAGTTGTTAAAGGACACGGGAATAATGGGGAAGACAAAAGCGAAGGCTGTATCCACAAGAATGCTGTTGGCACCTACATGCACGGCTCACTCCTGCCTAAAAACCCCAAACTTGCTGATTGGTTGCTGAAAAAAGCCCTGGAAGTAAAATATGGAAAAGAGATCAAACTTGAACCTTTGGATGATACTTTAGAAAACCAAGCCCACCAGGCTGCAGTCTCCAGGTTTAGTTAATATCCCTTTTTTGATAAAATACGAAAGAAGCCCAGGTGGTGAAATGGTATACACGATAGGTTTAGGACCTATTGCCAGCAATGGCGTGGAGGTTCAAGTCCTCTCCTGGGCACCGCGGAAAAATCAAGTTTGGTTTTTGTTAGTTTATCGCCTTTTTTGATCAAACTAAATTTTTATGATCACTTTTAGCTTCAACTATTTTCCTCAATTCTTTTGCGTAGTTTGCTGAGAATGCCTTATTCTGTATACTAGTGTGTATGTGGAAGCGCTTATCAACTAGAAAAATTCTTAATCATCCCAGACTCACCGTTGTGGAAGACAAGGTTGAGCTGCCGGATGGCGAAAAGACTAGCTACCTTCGATTTGAATATAGAGGAGATGCTCCAACTGTTATTGCCAGGGATAAAAACGACAAAATTTTAGTGATTAAGGAATATTTTTATGTCACTAATGAATGGTTTTACTTATTTCCGGGAGGGTTTGTACCAATATCAGAAAATATTGAAACCGGAATTAGTCGTGAATTAGAGGAAGAAACGGGAATTAAGGTAGGCAAACTAACTCTCCTTGGAAATTTCTATTCAAATATCAGACGGACTGAAACAAAAGTTGACGTTTTTCTGGGAGAAGATCTAGAAAAGGGACAAATAAAATTAGACAAGGAGGAGGAAATAGAATCTCATTGGTTGTCAGAAAGGGAAATTGATCAGCTTATTAAGGACAACCAGTTTAAGAATTCTTCATCGCTTGCAGCTTGGGCTGTTTACAAAACTTCAACAAAACTTAAGCAATAGATAGTTATCGGCTAAACCGGATAAAAGCCTGGTAGTTTTCCTTAATGTGTGAGAAGACTCATTTGACTTCCACCTCCAAAGTGATACACTATGAGGCTAAGAAAGACATAAAAGACTGCCCAAAGTCTAGGATATGTCAAACCAAACAGCTAGTAATCAGACAAAAGAGAAGGTAAACCAAAACCGGGTCAGACCGATAGGTGGCTTTGCTTCTTTTGAGGCTCAATACGAAAGAGAAGAGGATTTTGGCCAAATTCCCTCAAGTTCAGAAGCTTATGAACCAATTAGAACTACTATACCTAGTGTATTCCTGGGATCACTTCCCATGGGGGATAATATTGTATCCGGTACAGTTAAAATTGCTGAAGAAACTGGTAAAGCTGCCGTCGAAATAACCGGAGACCTCTTTAGCTTAATTAAAGAGGATGTTTTAGGAAAGGGTGCTAAACCCGAAAAACCTTCTACCTCAGAAGATAATGCCAAAAAGCAGGAGCAAACTGTTAATTTTGCCAGGGTTAGGGAGCAGTTTTCTACTACCGAAGCCAAAAAAGTCGAGATCACCAACGAAAGGCTTCTGAAAGACGTTTTTCGGGTAGGCGGAGAAAAGGTGGCTGCTATGTCGGAAGACGAGAAAAACAGAAGGCTCAACAGGCAAGCCAATTTTAAGGCAGCGCTGGGAGTCAAAGATGCTATTGATTTAGACCAATCTGTCAGGGCAGAAGAAGATAAAATCGAGGAGATTCAGGAACAGCAAAAAACAGAAGAAGTTCAAAAACCGGTGTCCGGAGCGGATATGCTGCGCGACGGTGAAAACCGGAATATGCAACAACCTACCTAAGTTTGGTGGGCACTGAGGAACTCGAATCCCCGACATTCTCAACGTCAATGAGACGCTCTACCAACTGAGCTAAGTGCCCTTGATCACTTGCAGTAGTTCCACGCTTCGTGTGTATAACTACTTAAAGTGCCCTTTTTATTTGGGAAATGGGGCATGTAGTATGTATTACGGGACAAAAATCTTTCGAACCCATATTCCATAATACTTATCCCTTATCCCACGCATTTTACTCCATCTTCACAGATACCTCAAGTTGTGGTTAAATGGATATATGACCCAGCCATTTGAACGGCCATTAACCACTAACCTTCACCTTAGCCGTAAGCAAATTATGGCAAATAACTTCCTGGGTGGCCTTGCCTGGGGTTTTGGGTCAGTTGTGGGAGCCACGGTGGTCGTGGCCATAATTGGTTACTTCCTAAAAACCATCGGAGTGTTTGCAGCTATCGGAGCATTTTTGGGCCAATTTTCCGGAGTCAACCAGCCAATCATTTGACAAGAACTCAAGCCAGCCCTACAATTTATTCAGAAGCGTTGAAAAAGCCTCACCAACTTTGGAGTTTCCCGGGTGATCTACGAAACAGATCAAAAAGTATAATTTCGGGGTGGAACCATCCTATCTAGGGTCCCTGATGATCAAGTTGATCAGAGGGGATTTTTTTGCATATGGACGATAAAAAACAAGAACAATTAAATAAAATGCGTCACAGTACTGCCCATCTTTTGGCTGCGGCAGTCAACGAGCTTTATCCAGGTACAAAATTTGGAGTTGGCCCGGTTATCGAGAACGGTTTCTACTACGATTTTGATCTCCCTAAGGCAATCACTGAGGAAGACCTTCCCAAGATCGAGGAAAAGATGAGGCAACTCCAAAAACAAAATCTTTCTTTTGAGAGATCGGAAATGCCAATCGATAAGGCTTTGGATGTTGTGAAAAATGAGGGGCAACTCTATAAAGCTGAACTTATTGAGCACCTTAAAGAAACTGGCCATACCGAAGTAGAAGACCTGGAAAAGTTAGACACTGAAGAACGTCTACCAAATGTAAGCCAGGTTGAAAGTGTCAGTTTTTATAAGCTAGACAGCTTCACTGACTTGTGCCGTGGTCCACATATAGAAAACACTACCCAAATTGGCCCGTTTAAGCTTCTCTCTATTGCCGGAGCCTATTGGAGGGGGAACGAAAAAAATAAGATGTTGACCAGGATTTACGGAACAGTCTTTCCCACCAAAGAAGAACTGGAGGAATATCTGAATATGCTTGAGGAAGCCAAGAAACGGGACCACCGTAAACTAGGCCAGGAACTAGGAATCTTTACCATTTCCGATGAGATTGGAGCAGGCTTGATACTATGGCTTCCCAAAGGAACAATTATCCGCGAGCAAATAGAAAACTGGGCGAAGGAAACCGAGAATAAGTGGGGTTACCAAAGGGTTTATACGCCGCATATCACTAAGGAAGACCTTTATAAAATTTCCGGGCATCTTCCATACTATGCCGAGGATTTATATTCGCCAATTGATATCGAAGGGGAAAAGTATTACCTCAAACCGATGAATTGCCCTCATCACCACATGATTTATAAAAGTAAGCTCAGAAGTTACCGCGAACTCCCCCTAAGAATCGCCGAATACGGGCAAGTGTACCGTTTTGAGCGATCGGGAACACTCCATGGGCTAATGAGGGTCAGGGGATTTTGCCAAAATGATGCCCATATTTATGTCCAACCGGAAAAGGCAGTGGAGGAGTTTATCTCGGTTTTGAACATGCACCAATACTACTACGACCAACTGGGTATTAAAGAATGGTGGGCAGTGCTTGGGGTTAGGGATCCCAAAAATCTGCGCAAAAAGTACCATGGCGATGACAAAATGTGGGATGAAGCAGAAAAACTCACCAAAGAAGCTGTAGAGAAGGCTGGAATTAAGTTCGTCATTGAAGAGGGCGGAGCTGCCCACTATGGTCCCAAGCTCGATATCTACATTAAGTCATCAATTGGCAAGGAGTACGCCATCGGAACCACCCAGCTTGACCTTTATATGCCACAAAGATTTAACTTAACCTATATTGACGAAGGTGGAAAGGAAAAAATGCCTTACATTATCCACCGGGCTCCTTTGGGGTCGCATGAAAGAATGGCCGGTTTCCTGCTTGAGCATTTTGGCGGGGCTTTTCCGGTCTGGCTTTCACCAATCCAGGTACAAATTGTACCCATTACCGATAGGAACCTGGAATATTCACAAAAATTACTCGAACAATTAAAGTCCTCAAATATCCGGGCCGAGCTCGATTCCCGGCCAGAGAAGATGCAGGCCAAGATCCGGGATGCCCAGCTGCAAAAGATTCCCTATATGTTAATCGTGGGAGACCGGGAAGAAAAAGAGGGTAAAGTTGCCGTCCGCACCCGGGATGGCAAAGACTTGGGCGCTGTCGGTTTTGAGGAATTTTTGAAGGATATAAAATCTAAGATTGAATCTAAAGCTAACCTGTGCTAATATTGCTTGTTGAGTTTTTCGAAATGGAGGGAAATAAATAATTAAATATTACCGAATCAACGACAGAATCCAGGCGACAGAGCTTCGGGTAATTAATGCCGACGGCACCCAACTTGGAATCCTAAGTCGCGAGGAAGCAATAAAAACTGCCGAAGAACAAGGTTTGGATTTGGTAGAGGTTGCACCTGAGGCAAAGCCTCCGGTAGCCAGGATTGTTGAGTTTGAAAAGTTTAGGTATAAGGAAGAAAAGAAAGAGCAAGCTGCTAAAAAGCATGCCAGGGAAGTGGAATTAAAAGAGATTTGGCTCTCTCCTCGGATTGCTCAACACGATTTGGAAGTGCGCTTAAAGAGAGCAGTGGGCTTTCTGGAAGACGGTGACAGGGTAAAACTGACAGTCAAGTTTAAGGGTAGGGAAATGGCCCACCCGGAAGCCGGACATCAGGTAGTTACCCAGGCGCTGGCTTTCTTAGGGGATAAGGTGGTTATTGAAAGGGAAACCAAGTTTGAGGGGAGAAATTTAACAACAATAGTAAGTCCTGCAAAAAATAACCAGCAGGGCAGTAAGGAAGAGACATGAATGGACGATCCGGGAAGTAAACTAGATATTTCCCTAAAGATATGTCCGGATCTGTCCAAAGAAAAATATGCCAAAGATTAAAACCAGAAAAACATTATTGAAAAAAATTAAGATTACCGGAACCGGAAAGATTATGCGTTCACATCAACTCCGTTCCGGACATTTACGCCGAAACAAAAGCGCCGAAGCGCTAAGACGGCATCATGTTCCTGTCCAGCTTTCTAAAACTATTGAAAAAAGTATCAGGAGGATGCTGGGGAAGTAAAAATGGGGAGAACTGTCCGCAATTTCCGACAATCCAACAGGTCGATGTCCGGAAACCGGGGAGCCCAAACTTATTCCCAAATCAACAGATCAGGCTCCTGGTATGGTAAAATAACTAACCTGTTAAAGGTAAGAGGAAAAGGAGGAAAGACGAATTAGGAATTAAGAATAATGAATTATGAATTTAATTCTGCATTCTAAATTCTGCATTCTAAATTCAAGAGATGGCTAGAGTAAAACGCGGCATGACCGCACACAGAAAACATAAAAAATTACACGAGCTTACCAAGGGCTATCAAGGTGGCCGCAGCAAGCTCATCAAAGAGGGAAAGTCCGCCAGCTTGCACGCTGGTCAATACGCCTTGGCCGGACGCCGCCAAAGAAGAAGGGATATGCGTAAACTTTGGATTACCCAAATGGGGATTGCCTTAAATAACGAGGGCCTATCTTATTCCAAATTTATGGCTGCCCTGAAAGAGAAAAATATTCTCTTAAACAGAAAAATGCTTGCTGAGTTGGCCGCCCACGACCTCGAAGCCTTCAAGCAAGTCATCTCCGAGTCAAAATAAATTCCCTCTTGTTTTTACCAGGAAAATTCCGCTATATTAGATTGTCATGGACGAAGAACAAGTAAATCAAACCGCTGACACCACCAGTCAGGCTGCTATTATCATCAATCTTGAGCAGATGATTAAAAACCACGTTTCGAGTATTGATAGGATTTCCGAAGAAGCCAAAAAACACAAGGAGATGCTGGATGACATCTTTGAAAACGATGAAACTTACCGGGCGCACTCCGAGGCCGCCAAAGAAGCTGCAAAAATCAAATCTGCCACCCGGGCAGAGATTATGAAACAGCCCCAGGTTTTTGAGCTGGCGGAAAAGGTTAAAAGCTTAAGATCTGAGGTCAAAGAGCTTAAAGCCGCTTTGTCGGATTACCTGCAAGAGTTCAGAAGAATGTCTGGGGCTAACGAGATTGAAGGGGAAGATGGGGAAGTCAGGGAAATTGTTTATAACGCCAAACTTGTCAAACGAAACTCCAAATTCAGGCCCTGATTTCCAACTCCTGGCTTCTATGTTAGAATTTAACCCAAGATGGAAGAGAAGTTATTACAAATTAAAAATACTTATTTAGAAAAGGTTGCCAAAGCTAAAAATTTAAAAGATCTTGATGAGATTTTTTTGGCTCTTTTTGGTAAAAATGGGGAAATAACTTTGGCCACCAAAGAGTTCCCCAATCTTCCCAAGGACCAGTTACCCAAAGTTGCCCCGCTTTTGGCCCAAATTAAGAAAGAGCTGGAAACAGTTATTGAAGCCAGAAGAGAAGGAATCCGGGAAGAAGGTTACCGGCTTCTGGAAAATGAGAAGTTAGATCTTGAAGGTGGCAAACCACTTGATAAAAAAGGCCATTTGCACGTCTTTACTACCTTTGAAAAAGAAGTGGTGGAGCTTTTTGAAAAGCTTGGTTTCCAAAGATTTGATGCACCTCACATAGATACCGACGAATTTAATTTTGGTTTATTGAACATCCCGGAAAACCATCCGGCCCGTGATCTTTGGGACACTATGTATATAGACAGTGAAAAGTTTGGGATCCAGCCGGGAAAGATGCTTCTGAGGACTCACACTTCTAATTCCCAGGTCAGGATTATGAGGGAAAATAAGCTGCCTATCAGGATGATGAATATCGGCCGCTGTTTCCGCTACGAAAATTTGGATGCCCGCCACGAACACACCTTTGAGCAATTTGAAATTGTTTATGTGGATAAAAACTTAAGCATGGCAAATTTGCAGTATTTGTCAGAATATTTCCTTAGGACTATCTTCGGCAAAGACATCAAGGTCAGGATGCGGCCAAAGTACTATCCCTTCGTTGAACCGGGAGTGGGAGTAGACGGCGAATGTATCTTTTGTGAGGGCAAGGGCTGTAAGATTTGCGGTTTTGCCGGTTGGCTGGAGTTGGCAGGTGCCGGAATGATCCATCCCACAGTTTTAAGAAATGGCGGCGTTGATCCGGAAGAATATTCGGGAATTGCCTGGGGTTTTGGACCTTCCCGGATTTTAATGCTCAAGTATGGGATTGATGATATCCGGACTTTCTTAAGCGGGGATTTAAGTAAACTTTTAAAATATGAGGAGGAAAAATCGTGAAAGTTTCCCTAAATTGGTTAAAAGAATTAGTAAAAATCAGTGTCTCTGATGAAAAGTTGGCAGAACTTTTAAACTCCCGGATCCAGGGCGGAGTCAGGGAAGTAACTGAGGACCACATTGAGCTGGATTTAAAGGGTTATAACAGACCCGATCTTTTATCTCTTCGGGGTGTAGCTTATGAGGTAGCAGCTTTAACTGATTCTGAGGTTTCGTTTACTGAATCAGAAGAATCAAGTTATCGCTGGGTTACCCAAAAACTGTCAGAAACCCCAGTCGAGGTTGAAGCTTTGGATCTGGCTCCGCTTTATTGTATTGCCAAAATTGAGGGATTAAAGGTTGCCCCTTCTGAAAAAGATTGGGCTAAGAAATTAGCCAGTTCCGGAATGCGGGCCATTAATAATGTGGCCGATGTTACCAATTTGGTTATGTTGGAATATGGCCAGCCATTGCATGCTTTTGACGCTTCCAGAGTGAAAGACCAAACTCTGGTAGTTCGAACTGCCGGGGTCGGGGAAGAGCTGGAAACTTTGGACCACAAGAAAAGGGTTTTGGAACCTGTGGATTTAGTCATTGCCGATACCGAAAAAGCCGTGGGGTTGGCTGGGGTTATGGGAGGTAAGGATAGTGAAATTAGCGATTCGACTACAACCATCTTTTTGGAAGCAGCTATCTTTGATCCGACTTCCATCAGAAGAACAGCCGGACGTTTAGCCCTGCCTTCAGAAGCCAGCAGGAGATTTCAACACGGGTTAACAAAAAAGAGGTTGTTTGAGGCCCTGGAAGCCGCCATAAAGATGTATGAAGGTCTAGGCGGAACACTTACAGCAGTAACAATCATTGATAACCTTAAAGAGGAGCCAAGGAACATTTTGGTATCTGAAGAAAAACTTCGCTCACTCGTAGGAGCAGACATTGATTCTGCCTATATCAAATCAGCCTTAGAAAAACTTCACTTCCAAGTTGCTGAGCCTGTGCAAGGTGACGCCTTACACGGCAAGGTGACGCCTTGCGTGAACGTAAAGCCCCCATATTGGAGGTTGGATATTGAGATTGAAGCTGATGTGGTGGAGGAAGTGGCCAGGATGTATGGGTATGAGAATATCAAAGCCAAAGAGCTTGTCGGTAAAATGCCGGAAAAAGTTGACCAAAGCCTTTTTGAGCTGATCTATAGTCTTAAAAAAGCGCTGGCAGATAGCGGGCTTGATGAAGTCCAAACCTATTCCTTTTTTCCCACCCAGATTCTCAAGAACTTTGAGATTCCAACAGAGAGATTAATAAAAATTGCCAATCCGATGTCAGTGGAAACCGAATACCTAAGGAACAGTATCATGCCTAATTTAGTAGAAAAGGTTGCGGAAAACCTTAAGAATATGTCCGAGGTGGGAATTTTTGAGATTGGCAAAGTTTATATTCCCGGCGAAAGCGGGCCGGAAGAAAAGTATGTTTTATCAGCGGCTTTGTCTGACGGAACAGATAACCCATTAAAAACACTTCATGTAATCTGGCAGAAAGCAGCAAAAGCCCTAAACTTGAACATCACTTTGCAAGAAAACGGCCAGGATGGGAGAGAAAGGTTAGTATTTCATCCAACCCGATTCCTTAAAATGAATTCCGGTGCCATGGGCGAAGCCCATCCCAGAATTATCAATAGATTTGGAATAGATAAAAGAGTAGCTGTATTCGAAATAGACATAACCGAATTTGTGTGAGTAGTTACTAATTTTCAATTTCTATTGAAAATTTTAAATTTAAAATTAAAAATTCTACAGCGCTACCGTTACCCCAATAGAAGCGGAATATGTCTGACCATTGTTATCTTCCAGAGTCACCGTGATGGTGTGTGAGCCCTTATCACCAGCAGCAAACTCTACATGCTGGGCAAAAGGTTCCGCTGTTTGGACATTCTTTTGGGCTCCATCAATGAGCCAGGTAACTTTTTTTACCCCAGCCGGAGAATTAGCCTTAGCCAAAGCATCAAAAACCCGGGGAACATTGGCTCCATTACCAACATTCACAATCGAGATTACTCCACCCGTTGAACCACCGGAAAATCCGGGAATTCCGTTACAACCCCGGCCCATACCTACTAGAAGCGGATTAGGAGCCGTCAGCACCCACTGGTCAATTCCAGCCTGCCATTTATTGGCACCTGTTGGATCATCCTCTTTCAAGACAATGACATCTTTTTGGTCTGCCGGTTCACCGTCGTTTGCCAGCCTGTGAGGATTATTTTGACAAACCTTTTGGTTTTGGTAAGCCCAAGACGTATTGGTTGGCTCAGTGCCCTTAATAAAATACTCCTTCCTGGTCGGTGAACCGTCGTGAGGTTTTCCTCCCATTAGGCCATCCACATCAACATAGGAAACGTTATCCGGCTGCTGCGGTTTTTCATCCGACTTGTCCTTTAGGGCCGCCGTCATGATTTTTTGCCAAATCGGGGAAGCCCCGGTAATACCGGAAGCAATAGCCGGATTCATCTTATCGTTGTTATTATTTCCTACCCAGACACCAACCACCACAGAAGGAGTGAATCCTACAGCCCAGTTATCCCTTTTTTCATCAGTAGTTCCGGTTTTTACTGAAACTGTTTTACCGGGAATGTTTAAAACAGAGTTAGTTCCGAAAGCCATAGTTCGGGCGCCGTTGTCCGATAAAATATTAGAAATAATGAAGGCTATTCCCGGATCCAAAACTTTAGTGCCATCAGATTGTTTGTAGTCATATAAAACTTTACCTTTAGAATCTTCAACTTTTAAGATAGAAATGGGTTCTTGCTTGACACCGGCATCAGCAAAAACAGCGTAAGCCGAGGTCAAATCCAACAGCCTTACTTCACGACCGCCCAAGGTCAGAGAAAGCCCAACACTGCTGATATTTTCGTCAGTCGGCTCCCAGGTTGAAAGGCCCATTCTAAATCCTAAATCCATCACATTTTTTACTCCGGCCAAAGCCAACATCTTCACAGCGGGAATATTTAAGGAGTTACCCAGCGCATAACGTGCCTCCACCGGTCCATGCCACTGGCCGTCGTAATCAACCGGCATGTAAGACGGCTGGCCGGCACCTCCGGGAAATTCTGTCTTCACATCCATTAAAACTGTAGCCGCAGTATAACCCTTCTGCAAACCAACTGAGTAGGTGATCGGTTTAGTTGCCGATCCCGGCTGCCTCGGAGACAATGCAGCATCTACATTTGGTTCAAAGGTACATGTTTTGCCTTCCTCACAACCATCAGGTTCGGATTTGCCAAAGTAGTCCTTACTGCCTACTAAAGCTAAGATCTGCCCATTTTGAGGGTTCATCACTACCGCCGCTCCGTTGCCTACATGGTCAGCCTTTAGCTTACCGATCTCATCCTTAACAATTTTTTCCGCCTTTTCTTGTAACTTGTAATCCAAAGTTGTGGTAACCTTTAACCCGCCTTGTTCCACCATCTTGTCACCATATTGTTCGATTAACTTTTGTTTAACATAAAGCACGAAGTGGGGAGCTTTAAAGCCAAGCTCATTTTGTGATGTTCGGTAAGTTAAGGTTTCCGCTTTAGCGGCTGCTTCTTGTTCCTTCGTTATATACCCATCCTCTTCCATCCGGCGCAAAACCTCCGCCTGCCGGACTTTAGAAAGCTCCGGGTGAGTCCCATAAGGGGAATAAACAGAAGGCATCTGGGGAAGCCCGGCGAGTAGCGCACTTTCCGCTAAATCCAAATCCTTGGCGTGCTTGCCAAAATACAAATTTGCTGCCGCTTCGATACCATAGGCCGTACCACCATAAGGAATTTCATTAAGGTACATTTCTAAAATCTGGTCCTTGGAATAGGCTCTTTCAACCTGAATAGCTAAAATAAATTCTTTAATTTTTCGGGTAATTGTTCTCTCCGGGGAAAGCAGCGCATTCTTGACCAGCTGCTGGGTTAAGGTAGAACCTCCTCCCTCAACCTGGCGGTGGATAACCAAATCGAGCATGGAGCGGATAATACCGGTTACGGAAAAACCCTGGTGTTTATAAAAGTCTTTATCCTCAATAGAAATTGTGGCTTGTTTTACATAAGGGGGAACGTCGTTAAGCTTAACCGGTGTCCGGTTTTCATTTTGAAAGATATCATAAAGGAGCTCCCCGTTACGGTCGTAAATTTTTGTGGCTTGGGCCACATCCCGGTTAGAGAGCGACTGGGGAGAGGGGACCTGGAACATAAATACCACCACACCAATCACACAAAGCACCAGGAATATTAAGATAGCGGCCAAAGTAAAACTGGAGAATTTAGATAAAAACTTCGCCCGGGAATAAGAATGATTGGAGTAGCCTCCATGCAAGCGTTTCAGCGGCATATTAAGTAAAGTATAGCAGTTTTTCCCATACTCAGTATACTTAGCCCTGAGGGTAAGCAGAGCTTGCCCTCATACCAAAAACTCCGTCTTTGTCCTGAGGGTAGGAGTCGAACCTACTTAAAACAGTTTTACAGACTGTCGCCTCAACCGTTCGGCCACCTCAGGTCACGAGATATTATATCAATCCCTGTAGGCAAAAACCACCTATAATAGTAAGTTAAACCAGGAGAATAACTTTGCTAATTAAACTTTAAAAATTGCTTCCATGCAAAATAAATTAAGTTGGACAAGGTTCCAAAAAGAAGAATGAAGATTAGATCCTCTTGGGAATTAAAGATATTGCTGGCACTCGTAAAAACTGTTGATGGCCGGGTAAAGACATCCCAGGAGTTGATCCTTTCCACCCTCCCCAAAACCACTCCAAAGGCAATTAGGTAATTAGCCAGGAAAATAATTACAGGAACTGGAATATTAATTCTGTGTTTGGGCTTGGATAAAACCTCTTCCAGGGGACGTAACCCAAAGAAAAAGGTAACCAACCCGGTAAGCAAAAGGACAAGATATTGGGCAACAAGAATTAACTGGTTTTGCAAATCCAATTTTGGGAATTGTTCCGGCAGCCACTTTAAATCCGTAACCAAGTAAATTGTGTTGGGAATAAAAAGTATCCAGAGGACAAAAAATAATATCCTTGCGTACAAATTCCTCGAATGAAGGAAAAGATAGCCAAAAATCACGGCCATCAAAGCCAAGGCTACATTAAAGGACATCCAATTTAGGTTGTCCAGCAAGATATCCATATATCCAGTCTAGCACTTTTAAGGCTTGCGAATCTGTAAGGAATTCAGGCATAATTGGGCACAGGTATGACCGAAGCGGATAATTCTTCCAGGGTAACTGTGGATAGGGAAAGAATCTTGGAGATTGTGAAGCATGCCCTGGATTCCCGAGACAAAGGGGAGGGGATCTTTGGACTCGGAGTTAAACCGCCTGAGGAAACGTTTATCACCAGGCTAAAAGCTTATGGACGAAATAATAATATAGAGAGTTTTGCCTTACATGGAGTTTTTTTTACGGTCACTTCACTTTTTGCGGATGATTCCGCCAAACAATTAAAAAGCTTCAACAAACGTTTGCATCTGAATGATCACGCTTGGATTTTTAAGCCGGAGGATATTGTTCAAAGAGATGAGCAGGAGGTTATTCAGACGGCACAAGATTTGTTAAGACCCGGAATAAACAAAATTGCGCTTTACAGGTGGCAACACAATGCCCAAGTACTTTGTGACAAATACGGCGGAGATTTAAAAAACTTCTTTTCCGAGTACCAAGATCATGCTCCGGCAATCCTGGCAGAACTTGTCGGTCCTAAAAGGAAAGAAGGGTGGGGAGGGTTTCAAAGATTCGGACCTAAAATAGGTAGGTTATTTTTACAATGGGTTTCGCAATATGATTTAGCCACAATTTTTGAGGCAGAAAGTATTGGTATTCCTGTCGACTTCCAAGTTGCGCGACTGGCTATTCAAACAGGAGGGGTAAAGCTTGACGGGCCAACACACAAACATCATGTAGTGGACCAACGATTAGTACCCTTATTTGAAGACTTGTGCAGAGAAAATAAACTTTTACCATCCCGCGTGTCAGAAACATTATGGCTTATAGGTAGTACATGTTGTAATAATTACTGGCACCATCTCTGCCCCTTGTCTACCATGTGCAGCAGCTTGATATCCAGGGAACCAATGGACAGGGATGGCCTGTTTGACCCGACAGACGTCGGGAGATGGGCAAATGGTTCTTTAGCGGTAACCCAGAGAAAAATCGAAGCAATCTTGCAGACCGGCCAACTGGCATTACCTCTTTTTTAGACCGATAGTCTTTGACAGAGGGATAGAATAAAGGTATAATTTACCTATTATGCCAAATGTCGAAGGTTCAGAAACCTATTCGTTTTCCGGTTCCGATAAAAGGACAAGAGTCTTACATTCACGCCACTATGCCATCCGCCCCCTTAATTATGATACTTGGAATGAACTAACGGATCCCAGCAAAGAGCCCTCCGAACAAGCCCTTGAAAATTGGACCAAGTACCTTCAAAGTGTTAAAGACGTTAGGAATTTAAGGGCAGAAAACAGGTTTGGTTGGAAGGATGTTAAATCTTTTGCTAAATATCGGGGCCCTTTTATACTCGCTGCTGTTGGGCTCGGAATCCTAGCCTGGAACTCACTTCCCACCCATGATTTTGCAGCCGCAATTGACATGATTGCCCAAAGAGACGGACAAGGTGCGTTATTTCTTCCAAGTATCGCTGAAGGGACAGGCAGTTTTATTTCCTTATTGGTAGCTACTAGGAAACTCGGTGGCGGCGTTTAACTTTAAGCTGGGCTAATGCCTTTTCCAAAGCTGCAGCAGCCGTAGCATATTCCTCATCAGTTAGTGTCTGTTCTAAAGCAGCTTGGGCCCGAGCTTTTGCCTCTTCCACAGCTTTCTCATCAATATCTTCCGCTCTTTCTGCCAAATCAGTAGCTATAATTAAGGTATTGTTTATCATCTGCAGCAAACCGCTTCCGGTAGCCATATGAGTTTCCTTATCACCAATTTTTACTTTCAGCTCGCCTGGGATAACCTGGGCCATTAAATTGGCGTGGTGGGGGAGTACCCCAATTTCTCCATCAGGAGTAGTGACGGTTACCATATCCACCTCAGAATCATAGATTTCTTTTTCCGGAGTGACAATCTTTAGATGTAGTTGACTCATACGAGAGTAAATTCTACCATGAAATAAGTGGATAACAAAGACAATCCTAATCCGCATGAATATGACGCAACAAGAAGGAGATTAGTTAAAGCTGGCCTCTATATTGCCGGTGGAGGGATACTTGGTGCAATTGCCGGTCGAGCTTTGAATACGTCTACTTCCTCGGCTACAGAAGCACCTGCACCAGCCACAACTCCTGTGGCTACCAAAGAAACCCCAACCACAAACGCTACCACCAAGGAAGTTCCAAAAACCGTAGAAAAAACAGACCTTAAAGCATTTCTTAACGAGATCCTCTCTCTTGATCCCTATACACCCAAAAGAGTCAGAAAAGAAGCGGCTTATGTTGCTTTAGCACAAACAAAGGAGCAAATCAACCAAGGCTTTTGGGCTGTAACCAGTAAAGATCTACGCGCTTGTTTACTTGATGCTCGAACTGAACTCCGAACAAAAGGAGATCTACCTAAAAATCTCTCTCCTCAGGAAATGGAATGGGCAATCAGCCAGAAGCTTCAGCCCGAGGTATTGGCGATCTGTAAAGAGGCTTATCCTCAAGCCCTGGAAGTAATTAAAACTTTGTTGCCTACTCTTAGACCCTCACTAGCCAACCAGAAAATTGATCCAGAAACGGTAATGATGAATCCGGGCGGAATGGCCATGCTGATGGCGCTGGAAACGGGCAGCTCTTTTGGAGGAAATGAACTTAAGTTTGGTTTTATCAATACCGGAGAACAACCCGCCATCCGCCACATAAATCCAAAAATATTTCCCGATGGAGTTGACTCCTTAAAAAAGCTTTGTGAGTTGGTAAGTACAGATACCGGCATCAATTTTAATTATGAAAAAATTCCCGGATCGTATTCAGGCGAAGGTGATGTTAGCGGAGGAGCAATCGGTCCCCAATTTATGCCTGATAACGCCCTTAAAGTTTACCAATTAATGGACCGGGTAGGAGTAAAGTTTAATCCCTTTGACCCCACCTCAGCAGTAATCGGTGCCTGGGTCTTTCTGGCAATGAAAGGTTATATGAGAGGAAATGATCAAACAATCTTTAACACTATTATGTCCTGGAATTACGATAAGAATGAGGCCAATAAGACTATAGCAGCAGCAAATGATTACTGGGATAAATTCGTCCGGGTTAATTCAAACGCTGTCGCCCTGGCTCCAACTCGTTAAATTCTGTGTATTCTATGTGTTTTATGATCAAACACCTACTTAAACATATCAATTGACCCCCTTTTAAAAAAGGCATATACTAATCAGTTGTGATAACCAACTTATTTTTGAAGATTTTTAAGACACCAGGAACTTTAGTTGACACAAAGTCCTTTAATTTGAGCCAGGATAAGGACGCATATCTTGTAGGAAAAGAGATCCAAAAGAAGGTTAAAAAACTTTTTAAAGGGTCTTTGGCTATTAGGGTAGTCACCGCAGGATCCACCAATGCCTGCGAACAGGAATTGGTGGCCTTAGGAAATTCCTATTACGATGTTGACCGTTTCGGGGTACATTTTGTGGCCTCTCCCAGGCATGCGGATATGTTAATGGTCACAGGACCGGTCAGCCGCAACATGAAAGAAGCTTTGATTAAAACCTATAACGCCACTCCTGATCCCAAAATTGTGGTGGCAGTGGGGAATGACGCCATCTCCGGAGGAATTTTTAAGGGTTCTTATGCGGTAGAGGATGGAGTAGCGAGTGTTATCCCGGTAAATTACCAGATTCCCGGAGATCCGCCTTCACCTAAGCAAATTATTGAAGCATTATTAACAATATTAAGTGATATGGAAAAGAAAGCATGAATTATTTTTACAGCATTTTGTTATTGTTTACTATTGGAGCCCTGGGCTCATTATTTTTAGGGAAGAAAGACCAGGCGGCCAACCTCTGGGGTAACCTCTTTGCCATCGCTGGGTCAGTAGCCGGGCTGATATTTTCCATCCAAACGTTACTTTCAGGAACTACCCCAATTTTAACTGTACCTTCTGCCTTCCCCTTGCTTTCCTTTACTTTTAAGTTTGACCAGCTTTCAACCTACTTTATGTTGATCATCTGTACAATTGCCACCTTGGCCTCAATTTATGCTTTAGGTTACGTTAAGCATTACTACAAAAAGTACAACATCGGCGTTTTAGGGTTTTTCTATAACATCTTTATCGCCAGCATGATTTTAGTGGCTACCTCCCATAATGCCTTATTTTTCTTAATCGTTTGGGAATTGATGTCTTTGGCCTCTTACTTCCTGGTCATTTACGAAAACCGGGAACACAACAATATAAAGGCCGGATCGCTTTATTTCATGATGACCCACGTCGGCACCGCCTTCATTGTCCTAGCCTTTCTGTTAATGTACAGCGTCACCGGGTCATTTGAGTTTGAAGCCATTAAGACAGGTATTGTCCATGCCCCTTCCCAAATTACTAATTTGATTTTGCTCTTTGCCCTCTTTGGATTTGGCACCAAAGCCGGGATTATTCCGTTGCATATCTGGCTCCCCAGCGCCCATCCCGCCGCACCAACCCATGTCTCAGCTTTAATGTCGGGCGTAATGATTAAAACAGGTATCTATATGTTAATTAGGTTCAGCCTCTTCTTCCTGCCGGCTGTTCCGCTTTGGTGGGGGCTTTTGATACTTATTCTTGGAGCAGTCTCTTCACTTTTGGGAGTACTTTACGCTTTGGCAGAACACGATATCAAAAAACTTTTGGCCTACCACAGTATTGAAAATATCGGCATTATCTTATTGGGGTTGGGGAGCGCTTTTGTCTTTGTCTCCGCCCACCTTTACTCCTTGGCTGCCATCGGGTTGATAGCCGCCTTATACCACACCTTAAACCACGCCACCTTTAAAGCCCTCCTGTTTATGGGGGCGGGATCAGTCATTTCCGAAACCCATACCCGGAATATCGAGGAATACGGGGGGTTAATTAAGCATATGCCTCAAACTGCGTTGTTCTTTTTGATTGGGTCGATGGCCATCTCAGCCTTGCCTCCATTCAACGGCTTCTTCAGCGAATGGATGACCTTCCAATCCCTTTTCCAGGGGGTTTTGAGGTTTGATGTCTTAACCAAACTGACCTTTATCCTTTCTGCCGGAGCCTTGGCTTTTACCGGAGGGCTGGCGGCAGCCTGTTTTGTTAAGGCCTTCGGAGCCACTTTTTTAGCCAGACCCAGAAACCAGGAAGTAGCTCATACTAAGGAACCCGGGGTTCCTTTAAGGGCAGGAATGGCCGGGCTGGCTGCTTTAACCATAGTATTAGGGTTTTTCTCCGGAACCGTGACCGGATTCTTAAATAAAGTTGCCGCAAGCTTAATTAACCTTTCAGGAACTGAAACAATGATCCATGCCCAAACCCAATCCGTAAATATTGCCAACAACTTTGCCTTTATTTCCATGCCCCAAATCTTCATTGGATTGGTGGCAGCTCTGACAGTAGTTGCCGGGATAACTTACCTTCTAACCCGAACCCAAAAAGTCAGCCGCAATATCACCTGGGATTGCGGTTCAGATCTTTCCCCAAGAATGGAAATTACCGCCACCGGATTTTCCCGGTCCTTTATTACGGTTTTCCAAAAAGTTTTAAAGCCATTGAAGGAAACTGAAGTTGAATATGACGATGAGAGGATGAAATATTTCCCCAAAAGTAACGCCATTCACCTGGAGCTCCAGGATATCTATATGCCCTATATTTATCAACCATTAAGGAAGCTTGTTTTAGACACTGCGGGACAAATGAAAAAGATCCAGGTTGGCTACACTAATGCTTATATTCTTTATATTCTGATTGCCTTAATCGGTATATTATTTGTCCTTGCCTTATAAATATATGACAAACATTTTGTTAGTATTACTCCAGATAATCTTAATTCCCGCGGTATCGCCGTTATTTATTGGGTTAACCAGAAAAGTCAAAGCCAAATTGCAAAACCGCCGGGGCGCACCCATAACCCAACCATACCGGGATCTTTGGAAACTGCTTCACAAGGATGAAGTGGTTAGCCATGATGCTTCCTGGGTTTTCCTGGCTGCACCATACCTTATCTTTGCCTCCACAATCTTTATCGGGGCCATTATCCCGCTTTTTTCTACAACTCTGCCAACGATATTTACCAGTGATTTTCTGGTGGTTATTTATCTTTTGGCCTTTGGGACATTCTTTTTGGCTTTGGCCGGAATTGATACCGGGGGAGCCTTCGGCGGCTTCGGTTCCAGCCGGGAGATGTTAGTGGCATCTTTGACCGAAGGAGGGTTGGTCCTGTCAATCTTGACCCTGGCCTTAATCAGCCACACCACTAACCTTACCGGAATTATTCACAACATGACCTCCATGCCGCTTATTAACTTTGCCCCGGTTATCTTGGCCTTTGCCAGCTTTACCATCTCTCTTCTGGCGGAAACCTGCCGCTACCCGTTTGATAATCCGTCGACTCATCTTGAGCTGACCATGATCCATGAGGCCATGATCCTGGAATACTCCGGGAAAAGGCTGGCTCTTATCGAGTGGGCTTCCGCCAATAAATACCTGATCTTTATTGCCTTGGGAGTAAATATGTTTTTCCCTTGGGGAATTACCGGATCGGGTAATGCCAGCCAAATTTTGGTAACTTTATTATTATTTATGGTCAAAGCCGGGCTGTTTTGTCTGGGCATTGCCGCTTTGGAATCCAGCATTGCCAAGCTCCGGATCTTTAAATTGCCGAAACTGTTATTTACCTCATTTGCCCTGAGCGTAGCAGCAATTATCTTAATTATCTAAAAATATGCATTACTTAACACCACAAATTTCATTAATCTTCTCCACACTGATCTTTGGAACAGTGGTCCTTCTAAACCTGACAAAAAAGGACTCAATCGCCGTTAAACTATATATGCTTCAATCCGCCGCCATCGCCATTTTATTACTTCTTTCTTCCTTCCAGAAACTGTCCTTGTTGCTTTTGATTGCCATTATCGCCACCATCGCCGTCAAGGTTGTTTTTGCCCCATACTTTTTCCTGAAACTGATTAAGCGCCATCCGTCAAATTTTTCCCATAGCACCTTTCTTAACACCCCCTTAACGGTTGCCGTCATGGTGCTTCTTTCCATCCTGACCCAGGCCAGCTTTTTCAAACCGCTAATCTTCCTATCTCCCTCCAGCCAGGACCTATTGTTTATTTCAATGGCCACAATCTTAATCTCACTCTTTTTGAGCATTAACCGCAAAGGCGCCCTGTCCCAAGCCTTAGGGGTCCTATCGCTGGAAAATAGCATTGTTTCATTCGCCTTATTCGCCGGCCTGGAACAAAGCCCAGCCTTACAACTGGGGATTACCGCCAGTATCTTTATCTGGGTCACAATCGCCAGTATCTTTACCACCATGATTTTCCGCCAATTCGGTTCGCTTGATGTCAGCTCAATGAGGGAGTTAACAGAATAATATGGCTTTAATTTTATTAGTGATTACACCGATCATCGCAGTTCTGCTCTCACTTGCGGTGCCGAGGAAAATTTGGCCTTTGGAACTAATTGCTGCCATGGCCGCGCCTATTGAGCTGGGATCGCTAATCATGTCCGCGATTTCCGTGCTGGGGCAAAAAAGTTATTCTTTCGGATCTTTCCTTTCCCTTGATCCGCTGGGGACTATCGTCCTTTCCACCATTGTTGTCGTCGGCTTTGCCGCTTCATATTATTCCATTGGCTATCTAAGGCGGGAAGTTCAAAAGGAGATCATCGGTTTCCGCCGGGTCAGACAATACTTTGTCCTTTTCCACCTTTTCTTGCTAGCCATGTTTTTTGCCGTCACCACCACCAACCCAATCTTAACCTGGCTTTCAATTGAGGCCACTACATTGGCCACTGCCTTCTTAATCAGCTTTTACAACAAGCCCTCAGCCATGGAAGCAGCCTGGAAATACTTAATTATCAACTCCATTGGGCTCTCGCTCGGGCTCTTCGGGACATTACTTTTCTTAAGCCCAACCATGAATCTGGCAGCCGATTCCTTTATCAGCTGGCAAGTACTTTTGGCCAATGCCCATTTATTAAACCCATTACTGGCCAAAATTGCCTTCGTTTTTGTCCTGATCGGCTACGGGACCAAAGCAGGACTGGCACCAATGCACACCTGGTTGCCTGATGCCCACAGTAAAGCTCCATCCCCAGTCAGCGCCCTTTTGTCAGGAGCACTGCTTAATGTCGCTTTAATGGCTATTTTAAGATATAAGGCTGTCGCAGATATAACCGTCGGACCACTTTTTTCGCAGAACCTGCTGATACTCTTTGGAGCCATGTCGGTTGTCATTCCGGCTTTCATTATCGTCATCCAAAAAAACTACAAACGGCTCTTTGCTTACTCCAGTATCGAACACATGGGGATTATGGCCTTGGGGTTTGGTTTTGGGGGGCTGGGAACTTTCGCCGCGCTCCTTCACATGATCTATCACTCACTCACTAAATCAACCCTCTTTTTCTCTGCCGGAAATATCTTCTTAAAATACAGTTCTACCAAAATATACAACGTCAAGGGAACCCTTACCGTCTTACCAATCACCGGTATTATCCTACTCATCGGGTTTTTGGCCATTATCGGCATGCCGCCGTTTGGAATTTTTATGACGGAATTTTATATTTTAACTTCCGGGATGGCTGCTTATCCTCTGGTGGTAGTCGGAATCCTAATTGCTTTAGCCATTATTTTTGTCGGGTTTTTAAGGCATACTACCAATATGGCTTTGGGGCCGAATATAGAAAATGTACCGGTAGGGGAATCAAATTACCTGACAGTTATCCCGGCAATTTTTCTTTTAAGCTTGTTTGTTATTATCAGCATTTTCCTGCCGGAACCGGTAAAATCACTGGTTCAGCAGGCATCGCTTTTAGTAAAATAGCAATATGAAATACCAGGATTTAATTAAAAAACATGCTTCGAAAAACAAACCGGAAGTCTTTGGAGCTTTGACTTGTTTTCAGGTTAAGGTAGAAGACATTGTGGGAGTCTGCCAGGACTTATCCGTAAACCATAAGCTACATTTAAAAACTATCACTGCCCAGGATTTAGGAAAAGAATTCAAAATCATCTACATTTTTGGCGTTCCTAAAGAACACGTATTTTTGGCGCCCTACATTCTGGTAAAAGAAAGCTTCCCTTCAGTTACACCAATCATGCATGAAGCCTCCAATTACGAGCGAAAAATAAAAACCCTCTTTGGCTTAACGCCAAAGGGCCACCCCAGCTTAAGGTCGATCATCCTTCATGAAAATTGGCCGGACAATGTTTATCCTTTAAGGAAAAGCTTTAACTGGAAGGAAAGGCCTCAAAAAGGCGGAGTCCAATTCCAATTCCGAAAGATGATCGGGGAAGGGATTTATGAAATTCCGGTTGGGCCAGTCCACGCCGGTATTATTGAACCGGGGCATTTCCGGTTTAGCGTGGCCGGAGAGGAGATCCTGATGCTGGAACCGAGGTTGGGGTATACCCACAAGGGGAGCGAGAAGCTTTTTGAGGTTCTATCTTTGGAGGAGAAAGTAAAGCTGGCTGAGAGGATCTCCGGCGACAGCTCCTTTTCCCACGCCTTGGCTTTCTGCCAGGCGGTAGAACAGTTGGGGAAAATTGAGATTTCCGAGAGGGAAGAATACTTAAGGGTCATCTTTGCCGAGCTGGAAAGGGTCGCCAACCACTTGGGGGACATCGGAGCAATCATGACCGATACCGGGTTTAACTTTGGCGGCGCCCAGGGCGGACGTTTAAGGGAAATAGTCATGCAGATCAATGAAAAGTTAACCGGAAGCAGATTCCTCCGGGGAGTGATTAAGATCGGAGGAGTAAATGCTGATTTGACTTCCGACCAGGCCAAGAAATTGGCGGAAGACCTGGAAAAATTAAAGGCAGATTTTTCGGAAGTAATTAAGATTGCCATGGGTACGGGGTCCTTGCTTACCAGGTTGAAAAAAACCGGGGTATTGAACGAAAGGATTGCCCGGGACCACGGAGCTTTAGGGGTGGCCGGCAGGGCAGTGGGCTTTGAGATGGATGCCCGGGTGGATTATCCTTATGCAGCTTATGACAAGATTAAAGTTGAAGTGGCAAAAGAAAATTCCGGCGATGTTTACGCCAGGTTCAGGGTGCGGGTGCAGGAGCTTTTAAATTCCATCGAGATCTTAAAACAAGCCCTCTGGGATCTTCCCAAGGAAGAAAAAGGGAGGGATGGAAAAGATATCAACTTGGAGAAAAACTCCTATTCTATCGGGGTTGTAGAGGGCTGGAGAGGTGATATTGTCTATCTTGTGGCCACTGACAGCAAAGGTCAAATCACCCGGGTTGATGTCCGTGATCCGTCATTTATTAACTGGACAGTCTTGGGACACGCAGGCCAGGGGAACATGGTTCCGGATTTCCCGTTGATTAACAAAAGCTTTAATTTATCCTACACCGGTAACGACCTTTAATTTGATTCCCCCTCACCAAAGTGATATTATACCCTATAGTGAAGATGGACCAGCCGACTGAGGTTGAAATTCTATTTTCGCTATTTTTCGCACCTTAAGCTGAACAATAAAGAGAAAGGAGCTCCTATTAGCAGGCAATCAAGCTTACCCCGAATCCCGGCAAATTTTTTACCTAACAAAGGAGAGAATGACATGTACGACTCGGAGAAGTGGGGAGTACGAACCATCATTGCGGCAGTAGTGTTCCTTGTAATGCTCATCATTGCCGGTATCGATTCCTATACTTCGTATAGCGAAATCGATGCTGTCGAGTACCGAGCCCAGGTGGCGGCAGACGCCAGCAAGATGGCTGATCGTATCGATGAAACGTTAGCCAATATGCAGAAAAGAGGCGTTACCAGAGGTAATGCAGCTCTCATTTTCAGAAACCCCGTTAACGACGTGGCTTTGGATTATGAGGCACTGCAAGATTTGAGTAACCGGGCTAAACAAATTGCCCAGTTGCACAAAAACTCAGTGGAGTACCAAACTGGTCTTGATGATCTGCGTGGCACTTTGCGGGAAATCAGCATCGATGCCTGGTACTTTACCCTTATTCGAAACCCATTAACCTGGACCTCGGTGGTAGTTCTATTGGTTACCATCGTCTTTGGATGGAAATGGTTCGAATACGCTTAGGTCTTCGGGCTGACAACCAAAAAATCTAAGTTCCGTTTTTCTCATAAAGTTTAGCACTTAGGTACAGGTGGTAGGATTGGCAAATTTGCCAATAAAAACGGTAAAATCCGTTACCTTTCCTACCTTACCTTAATTCACATATAAACACTTAAGGGCTTAACGTGAATCCCAATTACTCCGTACTTTTGTTCGTCCTCTTCGGTGTAGTATTGCCTCATACAAAGGATTTGGTATTCCAGGGTATCGGTAGGTTTGTATCCAAATTCAGTTTTATTGATGGAACGGAATAATTCCTCAAAAGTTTTAAAAAGGGATAAGCCGGTTACTTCCACGGTCATCCTTTCCTTGCCATCCGGTCTTTTAAGGAAAATCACCTGGTCACCCACCTGAAGATCACGTCTTTTTTCATCAAAAAGCCTGGTTTCAATCTTTTGTTTCCCGGCTTTGATAAGATCAAACGGCGCCGGATGTAACCTCATCTCATAAATCATGAAATTATTTGATAATGCTCTGGGAAAAATCTACCTGATAGTAAGGAATTCCTAGAGAGATTCCATAGTCTGAAGCCTCTTGATATTCTTCTGCCCTGGTCCGATCAATCTTGAAGATCTTTTGGGGAAAAATAATATAATGGGTGGTATCATTTTTAAAATCTGCATACCAGGCAGTATGATCTATTTTCAAAGCTTGCCTTACTTCCTCAGCATAGCTTTCAGCCTGATCTTCTGGAATTTCGACAGTATGCAAAGTCCATATCTTAAGCCACGGAGTTTTGTCAGCTTCTGTCACTGGCTCTATTCTAGTATCCAAAACTTTGACCTTTTTAAGGATAGAAGCATCCTTTAAACTCTCTTCGATGATTACGCCTGTATAATCCATTTTATCTATATTTTTGTTCTAACTCTTCTGCATGAGCATGGTCATGGGAGATACATTCATTAATCATCCACAAAACATTAATTGGCTCTCCTCCTAGTTTGGTCCCAAAATATCCGGTTATCTGTTCCTCCGACAAATTCTTAACTTGATCCACAAATTGCCGGTGAAGGTCTTCCATTTCCTGAAGAATCTCTACAATATTCTTATCCTTCCTTTTTTCGACACTTCTTTTATTGTATCCGTCCACTGAGTATCTAAAAGAGTTTGGTTTTTCACCTTTTAGGATCTTTGAAGTGCCGTCAACCCCTTCTTCATACCACCCAGCAATATGAGCTAGAATCTCTTTCTTGGACCACTTATCTACCGCTGTTCCATCAGGCATTAAATTAATTGATGCCAGTAGATGTTCTTTTGCCTCAAGTAAATCTTTAATAATCTTATCTTTCATAAACTATAAATCCCAAGGGTAAACAGGTTTTTTATCCGCAGTTTTGCCAATGACAATTCCGGCAAAGCCATTTTGGGTAAAAACTAACTCTCCGCCTTTGGTTATTCTCTCTACCCAAGTACAATCTTCCATATCTCCATTAACTACAAAAGTATAATTCCACTCGTCCTCCTGATACGTAGTAGGTCCACGAAAAGGAAGTTTAGGTTTAACCTGCATTAAAGCCGCCCGTAAAAACTGAAACGTTGGTTTAGCGATAGGGTAGTAATCTTCAAGCATACCATGACCGCCATAACTTATCTGCCAAACTGGAAAATTTTTGTAACGAATCACAGTCTCACCTGGTGCCCGAAAATGTCCGCTAAATTTATCCCGAAGATGCCAAAGACCCCTTTTATATTCCAGCTCCTTATCACCCGGAAAAAAAGGCTCTACTTTACCTTTATCGGCAGCCCAGGTGTTTTTATTGGCCTCAACTATAAAATCAGCCAGTTCTTTTAACCAGGATTCTTTCATACTAGATGTGTTCTATTTATACACCCGTAAAAAACCCAAAGTCAAGATGGCAAAAAGCACCAGGACTTACGTTCGATTACTCGAACAACCTGGTGCTTTACTTGCCTAAAAGATGCGTCATAATTTCGATCCGCTTTTGGCGGAGAGAAATTACAGGATCGTTCGGCGAAGCCGAAGGTAGCCCTATTTGGTCTGCAACAGCGCCATTTTGCTGTAGAGACCATTTAACGCCATCAATTCGGCATGCGTGCCCTCTTCGACTTTTCGACCACGTTCCAGAACAACGATTTTATTCGCAATGTCCCAAACAGTGGAAAGTCTATGGGCAATAATGATGGAGGTTTTTCCATGGAGAATTTCCGCCATTTTTTGTTGGATTTCCTCCTCAGTAATAGCATCCACTGCACTTGTGGCTTCGTCCAAGATAAGGACTGGCCGATCAGCTAGGATTGCCCGTGCCAGTGCTACTCTTTGCTTTTGTCCTCCTGATAGCCTTTTTCCGCGTTCACCAACGACGGTCTCGTAACCTTCTGCCATGGACATAATAAAGTCATGGATACCTGCCAATACCGCCGCCCTTTCAACTTCCTCCATAGAAGCTTTGGGCCTAGCAAAGGCAATATTGTCCCTGACGGTTCCGTTGAATAAGAACACGTCGTCCCCTTGAGGAACATATGAGAATTGCTCCAACAGCTTCTCCGGGTCCCAGTCCTTAACACTTACACCTCCAACACGAATATCTCCTCCTTGGATTTCCATCAGACCGGTGACAATTTTCCGAATTGTCGTCTTCCCGGCACCTGATGGGCCAACCAGTGCCACTACGCTTCCTGCAGGAATATCCAGAGTTACATCATGTAATCCGTCTTGCTCCTCGTCGTATTCCTTTTTGTAAGTGAAACGGACCCCTTTCAACTCGACCCCCACGGGTTGAGTTTTGGGCGTGGTAACCTCACCTTCCGCTTCATGGCCTGTTTCCTCTTCGAGGAGATTGGCCAATCTGTTTGCCCCTTCTGCTGATTCCGATGTCTTTTCAATGAGTCTGGAGAACCTCCAAAAACTAGAAAAGAGCCTTTCGGTTAGCGTGTAGACAAAGATGAGAGTAGGAATATCCATACCTCCATTGATTAGTTGGTACCCCCAGATTCCCAGGATTGCCACCCGGGCAAAACGGATAATCCGTAGCTCAAGCCTGTTGTAGTGGTATATCCCGCGATGTGCCTCCTTCCTGCCTATATCCATGATTTCCTGGTGAAGATCTGCCTGCTCATTGATCAACCTGTCAGTCTGGCCAAACATATAGTTGGTTTCCACCGACTGGACGATCTCAATCGAGCGATGCCATTCCGTCTCGTAAAGGTCAAACCGCCTTTCCTTGGACGGTCTTCTTTCTTTGTTGTTTTTTAGGCTGAACCTGACAAACAACAGGAAAGAAAGTGCCGAGATCGCCACTGCGAGCGGTGAGATAAAGAGAAGAGGAATTAGGGAAAAGACAGCCTGGATAGTTGTTGGTATAAACTCTATCCAGATCATACCCATAATGTCCTCAACCTTTTCCACGCCCTGGGCAACCTTGCCCACCAAGGCTCCGCTATTGTGTTTCTGGTGCCAATCAATGTCCATTTGCAGGAACTTTTTGATGGCCCCCAGCTTCAAATAACGGTATAGGGGATAGTTCTGCCTGATGATGATGTGCCAATCCAGCAGGTTGTCTAACCGGATGAACGTTTCATCGTAGATTACCAACCCGACAAAAAAGAGCACCCACCACCAGTAGTTGGCCTTATCTCCAAAGAGCCTGATCATCATGCTCATCTGGTAAGACCCTAGGATTTGGATACCTTCGTAAGCCAAAAGAAGTAAGATACACTTTGTATAAACTCCCCGAAATGGCTTGAGGATTCGCCAATACCTGCCCAGAAGACTTGGTACTTGGAACCGACGCCTGAGTGATGACAACACTTGGAATTGCCTCCTTTTATTTTGTTAATGTGCATTTCCGCAAGCATTTGGCTTACGGCAACTGCACACAAAAGGAGTTAAAGAGGTACTTTTGTACGCGCAAGAACCGCAGCCAAAACTGCGTCAGCACAACGTCCGCCAGAAATTGGCGGAAGTTGAAGTATTAAGTTGTTAGACCAGACTTTCATGTTTTGCATTATTGTCTTTTTTTGCCCAAAATTTCGGGCGGCCTCCAAAATATCATATAACTATAGGACTTGTCAAGGGAGTGGGTTAAAATCGAAAGTTAACGGGATAGTAAATCCAGTAAGTTAGCAAGAACTGACTGGTTTAAAGAGGTAACGCTGCCGGTTTGGGCAGAAACATAAGCGGTAGCCGGTACAGTAACCGGAATTAATCCTAACAGTTTGCGTGTTTTCAAACCATCGACTTTGTAAACAACTTCATTATCTTTACTTTCCAGTTGAACAACACCATCCAGGCTGCCTAGTTTATTAGTTAAATCAGCGCTCACCTCCTGATTTCCGATCTCGCTGAGGATACTACGGGTCAAAAGATTCTGTACTGCCTGGTCGGGAAGGATTGTGACAGCCTTTTGACCGGCCGGAGTGGTTACTATCAGCTGTTTGGTATTCGGATCAACGGAAAGGGGGAAGTTGATTTTGGCGGCAAACTTATTTTTAGCGATCACCAGATTCCCGCTGGAACTGGATACTTTAATGCCTTCCTGTTCCAGTTCATTTTCGACTTTAGCCTCATCCTCGGCTTCCAGCTGCACTTTTCCGTTCTCGGATTGATATTTAAACTTTGATTTACCCTGCTCAATCTCAACTTTTACGGCACCGTTATCTTCCACCTTGGTTTTAATCTTTTGCCCATTTGCGGTTTCCACTTCCGTCTCCTGTTTTTGGCCTTCGGATTGGGTCTTTAATGCTTCCTGCTGCTGCTCGGCGGCATGTTTGGCAGCCTCTTGTGTTTGTTCATCCGCCTGGGTATCTTCTCCTAAAACTTTTGTGGTCTGGACGGTATTTGTTGTCTGAATTGTAGAGGAAGCAATTAAACTGGCAGCCGCTAGGGCAACAAGCAACACTAGAACATGGGCAAAACCTGTTTCTTTGGAAGAAGGGGAGTAATTGGACATTAAATTTATAGTACCCATCCAGAACCATAATGTCAACTTCTTGTGCTTATCTTGTCATCTACTTTAATTGCCCAAAATCCCATCAAATTTTTTTGAAAGAGAAGGTAACGTTGCCTCCGGTAGATTCAAGTTGCTTGTAAGGAACAAGTCCCAGATCTTTCATCTTTTCTTCAGTTAACCAGCCGCCATAAAAATCCAATATCGGGCTAGTTGTAAAAACTTTCCCCGTTTCTGAAGGCATTCGCCCTCTCCTTAAGTCATTCATAATCAACAAACCGTCTTTTTCCAGACTGTTGGCCATATTATAGAAGGCTAATTTTTGGCCTGACTCACTCAGTAAATACAATACGTTTACACAAGCTATTAAGTTATATCTTCCTCTTTGGCCTATTCTGGCAGTAGCAATATCACCCTGAATTGGTTTTATACCGCCATCTTGTAACTTACTCACAAATGAATTGGGAACTCTGGCTACTAATAAATTTGCCATAATGTCCCACTGAGCTCTTAAATCCTCAGGGGATGTAAGGGAAGTAGGCTCCACACTGTCTGATTTATCCCGGCTCCTGGCTTTTTGTTTAGTCGCAGCTAAATAACTTAGCCAAGCATCCCGGTGATCAAGGTCCCCCAAATACTGCGCCGGGAAAAATATTTTTCTCCGCTTTTTTAAGTCAGCAATAACTGCGCTGTCAGTATCAACTATATCCATTTGATAGTTGATACCTGCTCCTTCCAAAGCTGCAGCTATCATGTATGGCTCATATGAACAATAGAAATAATATCCTTGTTTTCCAACACCCACATCCAACAATCGAACTCTTCGGGGATGTTGAGGAAAAATTTCCTCTCTTAGGGCATGGACAACAAACATACCCCGATTGGCTGAAGTAAAACTTCTTGCCACAGAATCCAAACGGGGTTCGGCTCTATATTCCTGTAAATCAGGCAGCCATTCTGGTTTTATATCAACTGACATGGGTAAAGATTATAGGGTTATTGGGGAGTTAAGTCAAAGGAAAGAGAACTTATCTGGCCTTTTCAGAAAATAGTGTGTACCAACAAAGAGTGAGTAGGGATTTGATATTTTGATATACATGAGGAATCTTGTGTTTTTATTCCCACAGACTTACTATAACTTTATGACTGGTGATGATATTAAACAAATTAGCGAGGAGATGACGAGGCTCGTAGAGCCCGTCTATAAACAATTAGATCGGCTGGAAGAAAAAGTAGATCGACTGGAAACAAAGCAGGATGCTTTATTAGTGGATGTAAAGCAGCTTCAGGATGAAATGGGTGCCTTAAGGGATGATTTAGGAAATAAGGAGCGTCGGCATTTAGAAGAACACAACCAAATCAGAAAACACGTCGGCATGCCACTTTTACCTACACCAAATCCTTAGCCACCTTCTTAGCCTCTTCTAAATTAGGATTAGTAATATACACAAAACACAAATTCATATCTGGATTATAACAAAGAGTTTATCTACTTTAAGTTATTTTTCCTTTTATGATATATTATCCCCAAGATGAAAAATGCAGTAATATTGCATGGTTCAGGAGAAACACCAGAATCTTTTTGGTTTCCTTACATAAAATTAGAACTCGAGAAAAAAGGATATATTATTTCCATACCTCAATTGCCCAATACTGACAATCCAGATTTGGCCAGCTGGTTGCCGGCAGCATTTAAAGAAGCTTACAATGAAGAGACCTTGCTCGTTGGGCACTCAGCAGGTTGCCCTTTAATCTTAAGTGTTTTAGAACAACTTAACGTTAAGATTAAGCAAGCAATTTTAGTAGCTGGGTTTTCCACTCCCTTACCGGATGGCTCTACATCAATACTTCAAGATAAGTATGACTGGAAAAAAATTGGCGAAAATGTAGAGGATATTATCCTTATTAATTCTGACAATGACCCCTGGGGATGTGACGATAAACAGGGTAGAAACATATTAGATAATTTAGGTAAAGGTACTTTAATTATTCAAAAAGGAGAGGGACATATGGGTTCAGATACTTATAACCAGCCCTACAAAGAATTTCCTTTTCTGGTTAAACTTTTTGATTAAGTAGTAACTTCGTTGATGGTGCCTTTCATGTAGAAGGCTTAGGTTTTAACCTATAATATTTTTATTGGTCGGAATATGTTATTATCTGCCTATGTCCAAAGAGAGCGAACAAATAAGATCCAATCTTATTCAATATGCCGAAGAAAACAGGTTCTCGATTCTGTTTCGCGGCAACGAAACCCGGACGGTTATTATCGGAGAACAACACCAGATCCCCTTACCTTCACACAACGAGCAACAAAGCCAACAAATTAAACTCATGGAAAGTATCAAACCCGGGAAATTGCTTCACGAAGGGTTCACCTGTTTTGAATACCAAGGGAAAACCGGAGAATTTGGGGCAAGCAGGACAGCCCCAATTAGCGAAGGAGAGGTCGACGCCTGGTTGGAGTACCTTAAAGGCAACTACCCCGACTCTCCTGTTGTAAAATTCCAACCTCTGCTTGATTTAGCCAATAAAATTTCCCTGCACATTATTGGATGCGACCTAACATTTGCCGAGGTAGAGGATATTGTTTTAAACAATAATCCCTACCGGAATAAAATCCTGGATCTTACAAGGAACAACCAAGTGCTGCTCCTGTCTGTACTCAGCTTGGGTTGCGTTAAACCCCGGGCTGACCATATGTTTACAACTATTTCCCAGCATCAAGGAACTCCGGAAAAACCCTCAATGGCTATTATTGGGATTGAACACGCCTTAGATGTTAGGTATGACCGACCCGAATTAACTGATTATTGTCTGATAGAACAAGTTCCAAAAGAAATCAGGAGAAAGATGTTGCCTTACCATCAGGGACTCAAAGAGAATGCCGGGAGATTTGCTCAATTAATATCAAAGGGGGAAATTGCCGAGCCTTTAGCATTCTTTTACGAATTTGCCAATGAGCTCAATTCCTAAGCAGTAACTTCTTCAATTGTGCCTTTCATATAGAAGGCTTGTTCGGGTTTATCGTCATGTTTACCTTCAAGGATTTCTTTGAATCCTTTGATGGTGTCTTTGATGGACACATATTTTCCTGGTCTCCCAGTGAAGGTTTCACCAACAAAGAAAGGTTGGGTTAGGAACCTTTGGATCTTTCGGGCTCTCGTCACAGTTTTCTTATCCTCATCAGATAACTCTTCCATACCTAAGATGGCAATAATATCTTGAAGCTCTTTGTATCTTTGGAGAACTTTTTGCACAGCAACTGCCACTTCATAATGTTCCTTACCAACCACATCCGGAGCCAAAGCCCGGGAGTTGGAACCTAATGGATCAACAGCAGGGTAGAGACCTTGTTCTGCCAAACCTCGTTCCAAAGCAATAGTGGAATCAAGGTGGGCAAAAGTGGTCGCAGGTGCGGGATCAGTGTAATCATCAGCCGGAACATAGACTGCCTGGACAGAAGTGACCGAACCCTTCTTGGTGGAGGTAATTCTTTCCTGCAAAGCTCCCATCTCGGTAGCCAAGGTTGGTTGATAACCTACAGCTGAAGGAATCCGGCCAAGTAAAGCGGAAACTTCAGAACCGGCTTGGGAAAACCGAAAGATGTTATCGATAAACAAAAGCACATCTTTACCTTGTTCATCACGGAAATATTCCGCCATGGTTAAACCGGTTAAAGCAACTCGTAAACGAGCCCCAGGTGGTTCATTCATCTGTCCAAAAACCATGGCAGTTTTATTAATAACCCCGGAATCAACCATCTCATGATATAAATCATTTCCTTCCCGGGTTCTTTCACCAACTCCGGTAAAGACAGAGTACCCGCCGTGCTCGGCAGCAATGTTTCTAATCAGTTCCTGAATTAAAACTGTTTTACCGACCCCGGCTCCTCCGAAAAGTCCGACTTTTCCGCCTTTAACAAAGGGGGCAATAAGGTCAATGACTTTAATTCCGGTTTCAAAAACTTCCGAGGTGGTCTGTTGATCGGCAAAAGAAGGTGCAGGTCGATGGATTGGGTAAGTTTGTTTAACTTTTAAATCTTCCTTGTTATCAATGTTTTCACCCAAAACATTGAATAATCTTCCTAAAACTTCTTCACCAACCGGAACAGAAATCGGCTTGCCGGTATCGGTCGCTTCCATACCTCTCTTCAAACCATCGGTAGGAGACATAGCCACAGTCCGGACAACCCCGTCACCTAAGTGTTGTTGAACTTCCAAAACCAATTGAGCATCACCGTTTTTAATGGTGATAGCATTGTAAAGCTCAGGGGTTTCTCCCGCCTTAAACTGGATATCAACAACCGGACCGATAACTTGTGCAATAGTTCCTTTTATCATATTAAATTAATGGCAACCCTTCTGGATCATCATCTGCTGCCCCTGCTGTTAGTATCTGAGTCTCCCTCCGACGACGTTTTTTAGCATCGAGAGTAGGTGTCGTTAATTCATGTTCAATCTTAGAAAGATTTTCATCACTCTCATCAGCGACCTGACTTTTTACCAATGGCTCTGGTTGAGCGTCTTCTCTTTTATCTACTAGTGTTGTTTTTATAGTCTGTTCGTCTTCACACATAACTTTCTACTCCAAGGCAGCTCCCGCTGATGTAATTTCCAAAAGTTCAGTTGTAATGGCATTTTGGCGGATTTGATTATATGCCAAAGTAAGATCCGAGACCAGATCCTTGGCATTGTCTGTCGCATTCTGCATGGCAATCATTCTTGCAGAATGTTCTGAGGCTTTGGTTTCCAAAAGTGCCTGATAAATTTGGGTTTCAATAAAGTGAGTTAAGGCAAAATCCAGGATTTGATCCATATTGGGTTCAAATAAAAATTCACTGGAAGAAACTCCTTGTTCCTGGGTATTTTGGGTGACAAATTCGTTAAATAAACCCTGATCAATAGGCAAAATCTTCACCATTCGGGGTTCCTGTCGGAGTGTTGAGAGAAAATGAGGGTAGAGAAGATAGACCTCACCAACCTCTCCCTTAAGATAGGCATCAATAACCATCTTCCTTAACGAACTAGCCTGTCTAAATTCAACTTTCTCCTGGTTTTCGAAATCAGCGGCTAGATCATTTCCAGTTCTTACAACAAAATCCCTGCCTTTTTTCCCAACAGTATAAACAATTGTTTGTTTATTCATAATTCGTAATTCAGAATTCATAATTCTCATCAAGTTCGTGTTTAAGGCCCCACAAAGCCCCTTATCCGTCGAGAAGAAGAGAACCCCTCTCTTTGTACCGGTACTGCCGGAAAGCAGGGGATGAGCTTCAATATTAATTTTCCCCTGAGCTTGAGCTAGGACTGTCAATAAGGTTTGAGTATAGGGACGAGCTTGTAAGGCTTGGTTTTGAGCCTTTCTCATCTTGGTAGCCGAAACCATCTGCATAGCCTTGGTAATCTGGCTGGTGTTTTTAATGGATTTAATCCGTCGTCTTAGATCTCTGGTGCTCGGCATTATTTTTTCTTTCCTTTCTTTGTTTTCGGCGTATCAGAATTTCGGCGTGTCGGAGTGTCGGAACTTTTCTCCTCTGATACGCTAACACTCTGATACTCTGACGCTCCAGAAAATTGTGCTAAAACTTTCTTCACCGCTTTTTCTAACTGCGCTGTTAAGCCCTCATCCAATACTTTCTTTTCAGTAATGTCAGAAAGAAGTTTTTTGTCTGAGAGTCTTAAGTGAGTTAAGAATCTTTCTTCAAATTCCCGAACTTTCTCCACTTCAATCTCATCCAGATGTCCCTGAGTCACAGCCCAAAGAATAGCAATTTGCTCGGCAACCGGAACCGGGTTATAAGGCGGTTGCTTTAAGATCTCGGTAATTCTGCGGCCCCGGTCAATTTGGGCTTTGGTAGCCGGATCCAAGTCCGAAGAGAATTGAGCAAAAGCAGCCAATTCCCTAAACTGGGCCAAGTCCAAACGCAGCTTGCCGGCCACAGCTTTCATGGCTTTCAGTTGGGCGTCACCACCCACCCGGGAAACAGATAAACCAACGTTTAAGGCAGGTCTGGTACCGGCATAGAAAAGGTCACTTTCCAGATAAATTTGTCCGTCGGTAATGGAGATAACGTTAGTTGGGATGTAAGCAGAAACGTCACCTGCCTGGGTTTCAATCACCGGCAAGGCAGTGAGTGATCCGCCGCCATATTTTTCATCCATTCTGGCCGCCCGCTCGAGCAGTCGGGAATGAAGGTAAAAGACATCTCCCGGATAAGCTTCACGGCCGGAAGGCCTTCGGAGAAGCAAGGAAACCTGGCGGTAAGCCCAAGCGTGCTTGGACAAATCATCATAGATGATTAAGGCATCTTTTCCTTCATCCATAAAATATTCGCCCATAGCACAACCGGAGTAGGGAGCAAGATATTGCATAGTTGCCGGATCAGCAGCGGAAGCGGAAACAATAATGGTGTGTTCCATGGCCCCGTTTTCTTCCAGCTTGTTGACCAGTTGAGCAATCTTGGAAGCCTTTTGGCCGATGGCCACATAAATACAGATAACGTCTTTTTGGTTGATGATGGTATCAATGGCGATGGTGGTCTTTCCGGTATTCCGGTCGCCGATAATTAACTCCCTTTGAC
Organism: bacterium; assembly: GCA_021786315.1. GTDB lineage: Bacteria > Patescibacteriota > Microgenomatia > Daviesbacterales > UBA10151 > JAJYNN01. The sequence continues at coordinate 437,303 of JAJYNN010000002.1, read as the reverse complement.
CCCGGCCAATGGGGATCATGGCATCAATGGCTTTGATACCGGTTTGGAGAGGTACAGAAACGTGTTTTCGGGTAATAACACCCGGAGCAACTTTTTCCACCGGATAGGATTTTTTGGTTTTAATTGGGCCTTTACCATCCAAAGGATTACCCATTGCATCAACCACCCGGCCGGCTAATTCATCACCCACCGGAACCTGAAGTAATTTACCGGTGGTTTTTACCTCATCACCTTCTTTGATCTGGGTAAAGTCGCCCAAAACAATGACACCAACAGAATGCTCCTCCAAATTCAAAGCTAGTCCTTGGATTCCGCCGGAAAATTCTACCAACTCAGACATCTGGACCTGGGACAAACCTTCAACTTTAGCGATTCCGTCTCCCACTTCCACCACGGTTCCGACATTTTCCATGACGGCTGAAGTTTTTAAGTTTTCTATTTCTTTTTCAACTAAGCTGATAACGTTGTTCATATTGTTGCCTTCTTCAGCTGGTTTATTTTTTCAGCCAACGAATCATTATATACCATGTCACCGATTTTGACTTTCACCCCGCCCAACAGAGACGGATTATGGGAAGTTTCTATTTGGGATACAGGAGTATGGGAAAAGGCTTTTTTAATGTGTTCCATCTGAGCAGCACTAATTTCCACTACAGACTCAATACTTAAGGTTCGATTCATCATCTCTTTTTTAAGTTCTTTAAGGTATTCCTGAAGAAGCGGCAAAGCTTGGGAAAGGGGGAGTTTTTTAATCTGAGAAGTATATTTTTTCACTCTCTCAGCATCAATTACCCCCTGGGTATTAAAACTTAAAACTGCTGTTTTTCTGGCTAGATTTTTAATTTGTTTCGATTTCATAGATTTTTAAGTGTTTTTTCAATCATCTCCTTGTGATCCCTGCTGCTGACAACTTTGCCGGTAATTTTCCCCAAAGCCAACACCACCAAATCCACTAATTCTGCCTGCATTTCCTGTTGCATCTTCGCCCTTTCCAGTTTCATATTGGCCTCTGATTTTTCCATTAATTTTTCAATATCCTTTTGGGCCTTAACGTGTGCCTCAGCAATAATTTGTTCCGCTGTTTTAGTAGCTTCTCTTAAGATCCCCTCGGCATCCTTACCGGCAGCTTTTAGCTTCTCCTCGCGCTCAGCGGTAATTTGCTGTAGTCTTTTTTCAATCTCGTCGGCATCTTGTAACCCTTGGGCAATCTTTTGCTTGCGGTCTTCCAACACCTTCAGGATCGGTTTATACAAAAACCTCTTTAAGATAAAAAGGAGGATCAGGAAGTTGACCACCTGGGCCAAAAGTAAAATTGGTTTGACTCCAAACTCAGTTAAAAAATTCATATGTGACAGAGTCTAGTCGCTAGAGTCAAGTGACTAGAAAGTTATTTCCAGACTCCGGACTCTCGACTCTAGACTCTATTTTGTAAATGCAATTACTAAGGCGTAAATCGCAATAGCTTCGGCAAAGGCCATTCCCAAAAGCATTGGGGGTAAAACCTTATTGGAGGCTTCAGGATTTCTCCCGATCGCTTCCATCGCCTTCATGCCGATAAGACCAATTCCAAGAGCTGGTCCTAGGGCACCTGCGCCAATAGCAATAGCTGAAGCAAGACCTTCAGGCATTTAAATTCTCCTTTCCGAGCTATCTTTTAAGATAAACTCCATTTAAATACTTAATTCAAACCTAAATTGGCAAGAATTAAGATTTAGGAATTAGGATTTAGGAATTTTAACATTCTTAAATCTTACCTCTTAAATCTTAAATCTAATGCTCCTCACCATGTTTTTCCGTTAAAAGCACCATAAACGTTAAGGTAAGCATCATAAAGACTGCTGCCTGTACAAACCCCACAATAATTTCCAAGAAATAGAAGGGGAGAGGTGCCACAAAAGCAAAAATACCGGCAATTGTTGCCAGTACAACTTCGCCCGCAAATATATTACCAAAAAGCCGAAAGGAAAGCGAGACTACTTTAGTAACTTCTCCCACCAACTCTAAAAGGCCAACAAATAGAAAAATGGGGTTTAAAGCAAACCATTTCTTTAAATAATCTTTAATTCCTAAGTATCTAACCGCAAAAAAGTGGGTAACTATTACTGAGACTAAAGCCAGGGACAAAGTCATATTCAGGTCGGCGTTAATGGAGCGGAGCAGGGGAATGAAAGTTTCCTTGCCATCCTTAATCTCATTAAAACCAATAGTTCCGAATCCAGGCAAAAGCCCCAGCCAGTTGGAAGTGATAATGAAAAGGAAGAAGGTCATGATAAACGGGAAAAATACCTTGGCTTTGGAGTGAGCCAATTCTTCAGTCATGTTGTAGGCATATTCAATAACAAATTCAAAAAAGTTTTGTAATCCTGCCGGAACAAGGGTAACTTTCCGGGAAACGATAATGGCGGTAATACTCAAGATTGCCGTTACCACCCAGCTCATCAGCATGGTGTTAGTAACCGGCAAAGCACCGATGTGACCAATTTGTTCTGCTGCTAATTCAATATTCATATGACATTTTTATAATACAGGATCGTTCGCGAAGCGAAGGTAGCCCTATAAACTTTTTCCAACGATATATTGTAAGGGAGAAACTAAAAGTGCGTCAAGGACATTTAAATATAGTATATTAAATCTATGCGTCTGCTCATTTACGCAATCATTATTGCCGGTTTAGTTTTTCTTTATTTCAACCGATCCTATGCTTATTATTATGACTATCTCGGATCACATCCTTTAACTAACCCAAATCAAACATATTATGTTTTTGAAGGGCAGGGGAGAGAAAACACCTTAGTCTATATTGCCTTAGGAGACAGCCTGACTGCAGGTATTGGTGCTTCTGATCATATGAAGCCTTTCCCTGTTCTTATTGCCCAAAGTTTAGCGAAAAGATATGAGTCAGTCGTCCTGAATAATTTTGGCCAGCCCCAGGCCACTACTGCAGATGTCTTAAACTCTCAAATAAATCTAGCCAAAACAAATATTTCCCCAGCCAAAAATCCACATTTAACCACTGTAATTACTATCTTTATTGGTATAAACGATCTACATAACTTTGAAAGTCTAAACAATTTTAAGAAAAACTACCAGGAAATTATCTCTGGATTAAAAACTAATAACCAAGCCAAAATTGTCTTGATTAATTTGCCATATCTAGGATCAAAAACACTTCTTCCGCCCTTTAACTATTTAGTGGATTACAGAACTCAAAAATATAATGAAGCTATTAAAAGTTTGGCCGAAAAAAATAATCTGCAGTTAATCGATCTATATACTTCTACCCAAGCTTCCATGAAGAACGACCAAGGCTTGTATTCTTCCGATTTCTTCCACCCCTCAGACAAGGGTTACCAACTCTGGGCTCAAGTAATTAAAAACTCTCTGTAATATATTACTGATAACCTTTTGCCTGGAGATTAAAGAGGTTGGCGTATTGGCCGTTTAACTTCATTAATTCTTTGTGGTCACCGGATTCAGTAATCTTTCCATTTTCCACAACATAAATTTTGTCAGCATTGCGGACGGTAGAAAAGCGGTGGGAGATAATAATGACCGTTTTATCCTTGGAAAGTTTTTCCACCCGGTTAAAGATTTCTGATTCCGCCTTGGCATCAATGGCCGCAGTCGGTTCATCCAAAACCAGGATTGGGGCATTACGGAAGAAAGCCCGGGACAAGGCCACCTTTTGCCATTGGCCGCCGGAGAGTTCCATTCCGCCCTCAAAAGTCCGCCCCAACATCTGTTCGTATTCGGCATCAAACTTATGGATCATCTCGTGGGCCCCGGCAGAACGGGCAGCATCAACAATTCCCTCCAGATCCTCCTTTTCCCAAGCCTTACCAAAATAGATATTATCCTTGGCTGAATATTCATAACGGACAAAGTCCTGGAACAAGATTCCGATAGTCTTGTACCAGGTGTCCAAATCTAAATTCTTAATATTAATGCCGTCAACTAAAATCTCTCCCCCGTCAACATCATAAAAACGGGACAAAAGCTTAATTAGAGTCGTCTTTCCGGCACCGTTTTCTCCGACCAAAGCAATCTTTTCTCCAGGGTTAATAACCAGGGAAAAGTCCTGAAATACTTTCCTGGTAGTTCCCGGATAAGCAAAAGTGACGTTTTTAAACTCCACTTTCGGGGCTTTGTTGTAATCAATCTTCACCGGATTTTCCGCGGGAACAATCTTTGGTTCGACATCCAATAGATCAAATACCTCTTTGACATAAAGGCTATCCTCAAAAACCCGGCTGGCTGTCCGGAATAATCCTCCTAAACCCTGGTTAAAGTTGTTGACCACCTGAAAATAAAAAGTGATGTCTCCGACGGTAATCTTTTTGACAAAGGCCTGTAAAACCACATACCCCAAAACTCCGGTCATTACCACGCTGTCCAAAAATCCAAAGATAGAATTAACCCCCATTTGCTGGCGGGCCACTTTAATATTGGTGTGGTAAAACTCTTCCTGGATTGAGGAAAGTTCGTGGAGAAATCTCTTGCCCAATTGGAAGATCTTTAACTCTTTAACGCTTTCATTCTTTTGGATCAGCTCAGTAATATAGATATATTTCTTCCGGTAAGGCGCGCGTTCACTCCAGATCCACCAGGTAAACTTGGAGAAGTAGATCCGGTTAACAAAATCCGGGACCGAGACCACCAGAAGCAGGATAGCCAAAAACGGACTGAGTTTTAGAATCGCCGCTAAGGCTATAAGCATCTGGACCACGCTTTGGATCAAGAGGAACAAGTTCTGCAGCATTCCCAGGGGGCGGTGGTCGTAATTTTCCCTGACTTTTTGTAACCGGTCACGGAATTTATCATCCTCAAAGTACTGCAGGTCTAACGAGGCAATCTTGGTAAGTACCTTTTGGTATAAAGTTAACGGCATCTTTAAATAAAGCGCCTTCACTACGTAATCCTGAAAGACATAGGATATTTCCCGGGCAAAGGAAGCAACAGCAATTAATGCCAGCAAATAATAAAGCCTGCCAACATCAAAATTCCCTCCGGAAACGCTTTTAACCACCAAATCGATTGTTAACTTAAAAAGATAGGCGTTAATAAAGGAGATTGCCGGAGGCACGATCATTGCCACCAGGTTGCCCACAAAAAGCAGCCGGTCAACTTCCCAGACAAAACCCAACAATTTTGCTGAGACTAACATCGTCTCTCTGAACTTGGTTTTTTTCGACATTGGAGATTTTTGATCTTGTGGCATACCCTTCATCTTAGCACAACTATATACCTATATTAAATAAATTAGTTATAATAATATTGACAGGGTTGACTAATCCTGTAATTCTCCTTTAACATGTCTAGAACTTCACAAAAAGAGAGGGGGTGAGAAATTTCATGGATGATCAAAACACTCAGGACCAAACTCAGGGTCAAGGTGTAGCTCCGGTAGCCCCGGTAGATGCACCTGTACAACCAGTTGCCGGAGGAGTAGAGGAAGGCCAAGTCGCCGAGACTACTGACTCTCAGGCAGTAGCTCCTCAGGCAGAGGCTCCCGAAGCCGCTGGAGAAGAGCAGCCGAAAACAGAGGAACAGCCGGTTGAAAACAACCAGTAAAAGGTATGAAAACCTCTGAATAGACTGTCCGGTCATAGCTTTGGCCGGGCAGTTTTTTTGTGGTGTATAATCAATTTATGACCAACGAAGAGAAATTTAATTTAATTACCAGAAACTTAGAGGAAGTTATCACCCCTGAAGAGTTAGAGGATTTGATTGCCTCTGGCAAAACCATGAAACATTACATCGGCTACGAAGTCTCAGGCAAAATACACATTGGCCAGGGACTTTACATTATGCACAAAATCAAAGACCTGCAGGAAGCCGGAGTAAAGACCACAATATTATTGGCTGATTGGCACACCTGGTTAAATAAAAAGCTGGACGGAAAGCTGGAAACAGCCAAAAGGCTTGGAAGGGACTACCTGGAAGAAGTTTTAAAGGCCGCCGCTCTTTGTGTGGGCGCCGACCCTGACAAGATAGAATTTGTCCTAGGCAGTGAACTATATGAAAAATTAGGCTTAAGCTATTGGGCTACCGTTATCCGGGTTGCCAAGGCTACCTCATTATCCAGGATGATCCGTTCCACAACTATCATGGGAAGGAAGGAAAACGAAGTCTCCGATGCAGCCATGCTGATTTATCCGGCCATGCAGGCAGCGGATATCTTTATGCAGGAAGTAAACATTGCCCAGGCAGGAACTGACCAAAGGAATGTCCATGTCGTTGCCCGGGATGCGGCCAATGAGTTAGGTTTTCAAAAGCCCATCACTATTCACGGCCATTTATTCCAAGGTCTTCTTCAACCATCCCTAATTGAAAACCCGGAAACCGGCCGTAAGGAAATGGATCTCGAGGCAGCCAAGATGAGCAAATCCAAACCCGATAGCGGTATTTACATGAACGATACCCCGGAAGAAATCAAAAGAAAGATCAATCACGCTTATGCGCCGGAGGGAGAGGTTGAATTCAATCCCATTTTGGATTGGACAAAATGGTTAATCTTTTACGAACTAAACACCTCTTTTGTGGTTAAAAGGGAGGAGAGGTTTGGAGGGAATTTAACTTACACTTCCTATGAAGAGTTAGAGAAAGATTATGCTGAGAAAAAACTCCACCCCATGGATTTAAAAAATGCCGTAGCTGAATGGCTAATCAATAAATTGGAACCAGCCAGAAAATATTTCGAGGATCCCAAAAGAAAAGCAGCTTTGGAAGAAGTTGAAAGTTTAACAAGAAAGTAATTACTAATTAACCTAATTTCTAAAGAATGCCTAATGATCTAAGTTCTAAGAGATTTGATCTGGAAGAGAGAACTGCTAAATTTGGTGAGTCAATAATTAAATTCTGTCAAAAAATTCCACGAAGCCCATTAAATGACCCACTAATAAATCAGTTAGTAAAATGTGCAACTAGCGCAGGAGCAAATTATTGTGAAGCAGATGATGCGGAAAGTAAAGTAGACTTTAGGCATAAGATTGGTATATGCAAAAAAGAGTCTCATGAAGCAAAGCATTTCATTAGGATGATTGCAGTCGCAATTCCAGAACTTAAAGATGAAGCTCGAGAATTATGGAACGAAGCCAAAGAATTAAACTTAATCTTTAATTCGATTTATAAAAAAGTTTCGTAGTATAATGTTCTTGTCTTAGGGTTTTTGTAATTATTTAGTAATTAGAAATTAGTACTTAGGACTTTTAATCATGTATTCAAAGAAATTTAAAGTTTTTTGGATTGTTTTATCGGTAATTGGGGGAATTTCCATTATCCTTTTTTCACTTCTCCCGCTTCTCTCCAGCCTTTAAATTAGGCTCTTTGCCTTTCGACTTATCCCTGTCAAAACTGTAGCCAATCCTAAAATTGCCACATCCAAACCTAAGGGAACGACCAAAAACTGATCTACCTTTTGAAAGAAATTTACAAGTTCCGAAGCTTCTAATTTCCGGAAAATAAATCCAAAATCAAGATTTCCGGTAAAGTACAGTACTCCCAAAACCAAAGCCGAGACAGCAAATATTGCCACTAAAAATGCTGCTGCCCCTTCCATGTCCTTTTTACTGGAAAACATATTGTTGGAAATCACAAAAACCGTATAAAAAGCCAACGTCTGTTGCCAAAAAGACAAGCTTCCCAAAAGATGCTCCTGCATGACCCACAAAACCCCAAAGATTAAACCCAGCCCGACAACAACGGGTGCCACACCGATAAGAAACCTTCTGACCATATCAGTTTGCCCAACTTGGATACTACCCAAGCGAATACTTTTTTCTTCAATAATTTCGAGTCCTCGAGAAATTACAGGATCGTTCCGACGCACGTCGGAAGGTAGCCCTATTTCCGGGAAAATATCAATATCTCCGGTTGGCACCAACATCATCTCCGCAGATAAAAAGTGGGCCAGCTCGTGAATAATTGTTCCCGGCAAAAAGATAATTGCCAGAAGATAGACCGTTACTTTCCGGCTTCGGGTCACGGCATATAAAACCCGTGAGAGTGATTTGGTTAAAAATCGAGAAAGAAAGAATAAGATAAAGAGTTCTGATAAAAATAGGCCTGCTAAAATAACCCCGGAAAATCCCATTAATTTAAGTATATTTCAAGCCAAAAGTCATTGACAACTTTTATTAATAAATGAAATACTGGATATATCCAAGAAGAAAGGAAGGTGAGCAATGGATAACCAAACAGCAAATCAGACAGCTCCTCAACCGACACCGCAACCTACACAGGAAACAACCCGGCAGCCGGAGATTCCTCAGGATATTCGAGCGTTTTTGGAAAACATCCTGGAAGATGCCGGAATGACTTTAACACCTGAATTGAAAGAGCCGATGCTTTTTGACCTCTATACAAGGCTGGAAAAGAAATTAATTGCCGATGCTATGGAAAATATGAAGCCGGAGGACGTGGAAGCTTTTACTCAGGTAATTCAGACATCAACAAATAAAGAGGAAATTGAGCAGTTTATTAATGCCCATTTGCCTAATGCCAAAGAGGTGTTTGTGCAAAGCCTGGTGGATTTCCGGACTTATTTTCTAGCTGGTACCCAGCAAACAGCTCCGCAAACGGAAGCCCCCCAGCCAGCGGATAATCAACCAGCCGGAAGTTAAAAGATATGGTCACCAGCCCTGATATCTCTGTCATCTCCCCTGAGGCTGCGAAGGGAAAAGAAAGGTTAACTCACGAGAGGGTAGTGGAATCCCTTAAAAACGGGGTGTCGCTTTTTGAAACTATTCCCGAAGCCAAAAGAACCAAAGCCCAGAGCATTGAACTCGATACCATAAAAACCAGGATTGCCGACCTGGAGGCTGGAGGCGACGGTACGGAAACACTTGAACTGGCAGATGAGAAAGGGAAAGTCATCAAGGAGCAGAAAGAAGGAATCCCGGTTGATGAAATGCTGACCTATCTCGAAGCTCAACACAAAGAAGCGCGCAAAAATAAGGATTTGGCCCGTGCCCAAGAGCTGCAGGATATACTCCGGACTTTAACCCAAAGAAAAAATACCAAGGACTACTTTGATTTACCCTGGAGATGGGTACCCCGTTATTACCAAGCCAGGGTAAGGGAAGAGATCTACCGTATGCGGATGGACGGGCGAATCACGCCAGATTACAACAAGAATGTCGAAATTGCCATTGATACCCTGAAAAAACGCCGGGAGCTGTTTGTGCCTCCGAAGGATGAAGAGCCACCTCCACCAACCCCGCCAACCCCACCTCCACCAACCCCACCTACACCGCCGTCTTCAGTGGAGCGTTATACCATCGGTGTAGCCAATGTCGACGATGATGCCAAAAAGATGGCCCGGGAGCAGGCAGGGGAATATGTCCGGGAACAACTGCATGTTAAAAACAGGTTAAACCCGCTGGAATGGTTCAGGGCAGCAAAATTCAGGCTAGGGGAGCAATATTATAAATATACTAAAGCTGAGCAATGCCAAGCGGCTGCAATTGAAAGCGGGATTTACTTTACCGAAATTGATTCTTTATCCGGCGCTTTGAAGGAAGTAAACGACGCCCGGGAAAAACAAAAACTTCAAACTACCAGCGTTGCGGAGCGGGTTGCGGAAGGCAAGGTTTACAAAGAGGAAGAATCCGCAAAGTATGAAAATGCAGAGTTTAATAATAAGGTTTCCGGGTTAATTACCCGTTTTACCAAAGGAGAGATAACGGTTGATGAATTTAACAGTGAATCTCAATCCCTGATCGAAGATCTTAAAAATAACCCCGATGTAGCAGCCTATATTAAAGACGCTAAATTTATCGGTAACAATATTCTTGAGGTTGCCCAAAAAATCCGGCTGTCCTTCGAACGGGGAACTGAGGGACTGGATAACCTTGACCAAAGATTGGATTTCCAATTTGCCCGAACCATCAATGCCGCGACTACTGAGGCAGATTATTCAAAACTGGAAAAGACAATGAACTGGCTGCAGGGAGGACAATACCGCGGACTCCTGGCAAACCCATTCTTTATTGGAGTAGCTTTTGGGGCAGCCGGGGCTGGGGCAAAAGGGATTTTAGGCTGGGGATCAAAGGCAGCTACAGGTTTCCCTCTGGCTGGAGCAGCCCTAGGCGGAGTTTTTGCCGGGCTCAGGCGATGGACAGACCTTAAAAGAGATTTTGAGCTTAACGAAAGGGACCGTGCTTATGGTAAAACTGATAAAGGGAAGGCGGACAAAAGAAGGGCTAAGCTTGATGAGTTCCGCCTCAATATCTCAGAGGATGGGGAAAGGGTTACCGCCAAAGGTTTATCTTCAGAACTGGATACACTGACAAATGCTGACCTTTCTACAGAGCTGTCCATTAATAAGCTGATTGAAAAAGTTGCCGAAATTGACGCCCGTATCGATTACGGCATCCTCAATAAAGTCGATTTAATCCAGTTTTCTGACCGGTTCACCACTGAGGTAGAAAAGCTGGAACTTGTTAAAGCCCAGGTTATCGCCAAGGAAAAATTGAAAGGTGCCGGGTTAACCGATGAACAAATTACAGGCAAGTTGATAGAAGCAGATGAAAGGTTCTGGAATAACTTTGCTGATATCCAACAAGAACAAACCAGTAATTTTAATAAATACCGTCGGGCAGAAGCGGCAAAAGCAGTGGCATTCGGAGCAATCTCGGGTCTTGCGGGAGGATTGATTTCCCAGGAAGTCATGGCTGTAGGAGGCAGAGCCCTGGGGATAAACATGGGCGAAACAATGGTGGAGAGTGGCGCCAAACACCTCGGCAATTTATTTGGCCGGCCAAACGTTGCTGAAGCAGCCGCCGTCCAAAATTTTATCGGCGGCGCCGGGCTCAATGTAGCGCATGAGTTGACACCCAAAAACCCGGGGCTGAGCGCTGACCATATTAAAACAGTTGTTACCTCCGGCAACACCGAAAGCTTCTCCACCGACAAGATGAACCTTACCGTTATCGGGAAAACCCACGAGGTAGTGCTTACTGATAAATCTACCGGGGTTGAGTATCACGGAACCGTTGGCAATGATGCCCAAATAGATTTTGACCAATCCAAGCTTCCCGGGACTGATTTTGACAAACTCCAGTCCGACCTCAAAGCCGCTGGTTTTAATACATCAACCACCGAAATCCCCGGAAAAACGGAGACCAAAAACCCTTTGGATGCTTTCAAAGATAGTGCGGACAAGGCTCACCGGACCAGGTTCATTGATAACGGAACTCCCGGCGTCTACGACCGGGATGAGCTCCAGCTTCAGCTAAACACTAACCCTGACGGAACAGTAGACATTGATATGTCCAATGTTATCCGGGAAAATACCGTGCCGACGGATATTAACCACGATATCTTAACCGGAGCCGACGGAGTAAAAACTTTCAAGAATTTCGAAATTTTAATTACCCCCAATGATGCAGCCGACCAGGCTCGTGATGTCATTAAATTGGTAGTTAGTGAGGATAGCCATGGCCATATTAATCTTCCTTCCGGTTCTGACCTTAACCAATTCTTTAAAGTAGAGAACGGCAAAGTTGTCCAGTTGGCGAAATTTGTAGAGATTGCCCATGTTGAGCATGATGCAGCCGGAAATTTAGGCCGCTCCATTGTTGCCACCTCCGTCGGACAGGGTGTAGATACTATCACCACCCATTCACCTGGTTATGCAATTCTTCATGCAATACCCACAAATATTGCCGGTCCTTCTGATCCCGCAGCTGGATTTATTCCCACTATTTTGGCGCCAAGAAAACCGCTTGGACCGAATAAAGACCAGGGTTATAAGCCCGAAACCGAAAGACATCATGCTCAAGAAGAAGCAGATAAGATACAGAGAGCAGGACAACAAGCAGAAACAACCAATCCATCTTCTAAAGATACAAACAATGACTTAGCCGAACAATTTTATAATCTGCTTGGATCTAATCGGCAAGAGTTTGAAACTCTTGCTTTGGATAATATTGACAAATCCGTTGCCTCTGGAACCATCTCCATACCGGCACATGGCGACGACCTAACCGACTACGATAAACAGCAATTAGCTGCAGTGCAAAAACTGGCCAAAGACAAAAGGGGGTTAGAAATCGGAGAGTTTAAACCAGACCCGAACAACCCAGAATTTATGATAGCCCCAATACAAAAACCTGGACCAACCAATTCTAACCCGAACCAGACTGAATCCATACAGATTGATGCAGATTCAGCTCCGGACCAAATAGGAAATAATCTTTCCGAGGCAGAGTTGGTTGAACAGTACTTTGAAGCCATAGGAGACAGGGAAGAGGTGGAGCAACAAATCCTAGATAACATTGACAATGATCTAAAGAACGGAGCTACCTGGATCAATGCAAAAAGCCCTGATAACCCCACCTTATACGACAAGGAGGTAATGGCAGTTTATAGAATGCTCGCCAGAGAAAAGAGAGGATTGGAGATTGGTGAATATGCTCCTGATCCAGACCATCACGATCGAATGGTAGCTCCTATAAAGACAACTACCGAGAACCTTGCGAATACCCAACCAATTGAAGATAACCAGCCAATAGCAGAAGAAACTAAAGTTGAGGAGCTGGAGAGTAGTTTTGAAGATGCTGTTACAACCAGGGTTTTTGGGTTGATCCAGGACAATGACCAGCTGATTCCCGACAGGGAAGCGGAAGTTACCGCCAAAACCGCAGTCAGCGACATTAATGTTTTACGGACAATCACCGGGGACAATGACATCACCCTGGGTTCACTTACAGATTCCATCCGCAAAAGCGGAAACTTCAAAAATGAAGAAGATTTAGCTAACGCTGTAGCTGAAAGGATTTATATCCTTTCTCAAAACTACTATAAAATCAGCGACCAATTCTACAAATTATTCGAGCCGGAGATCCAAAGATCTTTGAGGCCGGGTGAAGATGCTCACCTTCCAGTCACCGAACAAGTACTCAACCTTAATTTAAGAATGCCGGACTTTACAGATGTTGACGGAATGAATCTGGGGAAATATCTGCAACTGGAATCGCACAATAAGCTATTGAACCAGATGCAAATTAAGTTAGTTGCCAGAATGCTTTTCGATGCCTACCAGCACTACCAGCAATATGGAACGCCTGACCGTAACATCCAACGGGCAATTGAGGCAAAAGAGGCCGGAAATAATTCCCAAAGTACTCCGTCAGCAAAAACACCTCCGAAGCAGAACGGAACATCGACCCAGGCAGATATTAAGGAACTGCTATCCTCTCCTGAAGTAACCGAGCCAGAGGCAGGAATTAACGGAAATGGCAATGCTGACAGGTACTGGCAGGGCATGGATGAGCGGATGGCAGGAAGCATGAAAATCGCTATGACAAACAACATTCTGGGCGCCAACGGAACTTTGAGAATCCCGGTTTCAATAAACAAGCTGACCGAAACAGACTTGGACAAGATTGCAGCATATAAAGAAATAGTCCAAGAAAAAGGCCGCCACTTTAGCTCGGTAACGTACGATCCTCAAAGCGGCGCTGTCACCTTCACCGTAACTCAAGCCTGATATAATGCCTTCATGGATCTTAAGACACCACTTTATAACATCCCTGGTATCGGTCCATCTTTTGCCAAGAGACTGGAAAGATTAGAGCTTTTTAATGTCGGCGATTTAATCACCCATTATCCTTTCCGTTATGACGATCTTTCCCACACCAGTACAGTGGCGGAAGCCCAGGTTGGGGAAAAAGTAACTCTAACCGGTGAGCTTTGGTCAATCTCCAATGTTTATACCCGAAACCGCAAAATTCTCACCAAGGCATTATTAAATGATGGGGGAGGCACAGTCGAGCTAGTCTGGTTTAACCAACCCTGGCTGACTAAGACTTTAAAGTCAGGGGACCGGATAAGGGTAGCCGGAAAGGTTGACAAGTACCATGCAAAAGTTAGTTTGGTTTCACCGGTCTGGGAAAAGGCGCCGGAAGTTCAGATGGAATCGCTCCACACAGGAAGATTAGTTCCGGTTTATCCGGAAACAGCTAACGTTTCCTCCCGCTGGATCAGGCAAAAGATGTCTTTAGTTTTGCCGGTGATGCTTCCTAAAATTTCCGACCCGCTTCCCGATATCATTAAAAAAGATAAGCTATCTTTGAGCGAATCTTTAGAACAGGTCCACTTCCCGGATAACGGGGAAAAGCTGGAAAAAGCCCGGCAACGTTTATCTTTTGACGAACTGTTTTATTTACAGCTGGCCACCCAGAAGAAAAGGTTAGAATGGCAAAAACAACAAGTTGTTGAGCCATTAAGAATCGACCGGAAAAGGTTAGAGGAGTTTATTCAATCATTACCTTTTGAGCTAACCGGAGCGCAACTTAGAGTCTTAGAAGAAATAATTAAGGATTTAGGGAAGACCCAGCCAATGAATAGATTGGTCCAAGGAGAGGTTGGTTCCGGTAAAACTGTCGTTGCAGCCTTGGCAGCCTATCTCGTCCACTTAAATGGGCTCAAAGTCACTCTGATGGCTCCAACCGAAATCTTAGCTTTTCAGCATTTTGAGACTTTTTCCAGGCTGCTTTCTCCTTTGGGAATAGAAATAGGCCTTTATACCGGAAGCAGGAAAGCCGCCAATACCGGCTCATCTATTATTATAGGAACACATGCTCTACTTTCAGAGAAACTCTCTTTAGAAAATGTTGGGCTGGTTATCGTGGATGAACAACAACGTTTTGGGGTGGAGCAAAGGACCGTTTTGAGGAAAAAGGCAAAGGTTCCGCATTTTTTGACCATGACCGCCACACCAATCCCCCGGACCGTTGCCTTGACCCTTTACGGTGATCTGGACCTTTCGATTATTGACGAACTACCAAAGGGCAGGAAAATTGTCCGGACCCACTTTGTACCCTCAGAAAAGAGGGATGATGGGTATAAATTTATCTCAGACCAAGTTAAGCAAGGTTTCCAGGTATACATCATTACCCCGTTAATTGAAGAATCGGAGACAAATTTATCGGCCAAAGCCGCCAAAACAGAGTACGAAAGGCTGCAAACAAAAATCTTTCCCGATTTACATTTGGGGCTCTTACACGGAAAGCTAAAGGCTAAGGAGAAAGAACAAGTCATTAATGATTTCAAAAACCATAAGATTGATATCCTGGTTTCAACTTCCGTAGTCGAAGTAGGGGTAGACGTCACCAACGCCACTATTATGGTTATCGAAGGAGCAGAAAGATTTGGTTTGGCACAGCTCCATCAGCTGCGGGGTAGGGTAGGAAGAGGGTTAGTTCAGTCTTATACCTTTCTTTTTAGTGAACAGGAAAATCCGGAAATTGTCCAAAGACTCAAAAATTTAGAAACAATTCATGAAGGCCTGGAGTTATCCGAACTGGACCTTAAAATCCGCGGATCCGGAGAAGTATTCGGGCTCCGCCAAAGCGGCAGGTGGAACTTAAAGATAGCTAACTTCTTTGACTTGAAACTGATTGAAGAAGCCAAGAAATCGGCTGCATTACTTTTAAATTTAGATCCTACGCTTGACAAATACCCTGAAATTAGAGGAAAATTGTCAGACCTTGCATCAGATGTGATGCCAGATTAAAATTAACATATGCCACAGGAACCAAAAAGACGACACAGTAAGGCTAGAAAAAGAACCAGACGCGCCAGTATTAAGCTGGAAAGTCTTGGACTTTTAAAGTGTGCTAATTGCGGCAAGCCGACCCTTCCACACCAGGTTTGCAAGAGCTGTGGTTTCTACGCAGGAAAAAAGGTTAAGGCCAAAACGGGAGTAGTAGTTACCAAGGCTTAATTTAAGACCCTCAAAAAAATTATGAAAACCTCCCATGACCCCAGACACAAAGCCCGAATTGCCGCCATGCAAGATCTGTTTACCTGGGAATTCCGTAAAGACAAGCTCGATACTGAGGAAGCAAAAAAGATTGTTGAAAACCTCTCTGAAATCGACGAGGAACTTACCAAGGCTGCCCCTGAATGGCCTATAAACCAAATTAATAGGGTTGATTTAGCCATCTTGCGTTTAGCAATTTTTGAGTTAATAATTAAAAAAGACGTGCCGTTTAAGGTTGTCGCTGATGAAGCAGTAGAACTGGCTAAAGAGTTTGGCGCAGAAACCAGCTCCAGCTTCATTAACGGCGTGTTGGGCAATGTAATTACTGCTCATCATTTAGAAAAGGAGGAAAAAGCATGACACAAAAGGAAATTATCGAAGCAATTGCCGAAGAATTAACCCTGCCGGTTACCGATGTAGACTTAGATTCAGATCTTTCTGACGATTTAGGCTTAAACAGGGTAGAGATTGCAGACCTTTTTACCAGTCTTTCCAAGAGATTTACTATTATATTTGATCCCAGAGAGATGGAAGATATCGAAACGGTAGGTGACTTGGTAGACTTGATTGAAGATAAGCTACTAGAATAAATTCTAGAGCTTGATGTTTCACAATAAATTGCTTGAGTAACTCAAGCAATTGGCGCTACGCGCTAAGCTGCTAGAGTAAATCTAACAGCTATGCCTCGCCCAAAACTGTTAAAATAAGGTATGGAGAATGATTTTATAGGCATTTTAAAAGAGTTAGGACTTTCACCCAAAGACCGGCAAATTTACGAAAAAGCTTTCACACACCGTTCGTATTTAAACGAGTCCAAAGAAGCAACAGAATCCAACGAGCGTTTGGAGTTTTTGGGCGATTCTGTGCTTTCTTTTATCGTCTCTTCATTTTTATTTAATTTAAGAACTGAAGACAACGAAGGAGCTCTAACAAATTTACGGGCTTATATTGTTAAAACTGACAGTTTAGCCAAAGCATCCCAAAAATTAGGCCTTGGTAAATACTTAAAACTTTCCAAAGGCGAAGAAGTCTCCGGAGGCAGAGAGAATACCCAGATACTGGCCAATACCTTTGAAGCAGTCCTCGGGGCAACGTTCTTGGACCAGGGAATTGAGGCAGCCAGAACACTTGTCCATAAGGCACTGTTGCCTCTGTTCTCGGAAGAAATTAAAAAAGGTGCGCCCCGTGACCCCAAAAGCGAACTACAGGAGCTTGTCCAAAGCAGGTTCCAGGTTTCCCCGAAGTATAAAACGCTGGCATCTTTGGGACCGGACCATGCCAAAAGGTTTACAGTGGGGGTATTTGTCAGAGAAGACCAGATAGGTGAGGGTAACGGTTCCAATAAGCAACAAGCTGAGGAAGAGGCTGCCAAAGAAGCCCTCAAGAAATTAACCTGATTCCCAACTACTGTAAATAATTTTAAATTAGAAATTAAAAGTAACAATTCTTACTCTTGTATCTGTAGCTATTTTTAGGTATACTTTCCGTCATGTCAGTAAAAATTAGGTTAATGAGAATCGGTTCAAAGAAGCGCCCGTTTTACCGGGTCGTTGCTGTTGACGAAAGAAATAAGCGCACCGGGAAATACCTCGAACTTCTCGGTACCTATAATCCGTTAACTGAACCGAAAGAGATTATCTTAAAGAAAGACCGCATTGAAGTATGGATCAAAAACGGAGCAGTATTTTCTGACGGATACCTTCGGATTACCAAGCAGGCTCCCCAAAAGCCCCCCCGAAAACCAAAGAAAGAAAAAGAAGAAAAGCCGGCGGCACAAGCAGCTCCAGTAGAATCAGAGAAATCAGAAGATCAGATGAAACCAGATGAAACCGGAGAATCTGAAAATCAGTTAGTCAGCGAATCAGTGGAACCGGAAGAGACAGCAGAGAAAGCAGAGGCAGAAGCTGCACCAGCAGAACAAACAGAGCAGACTGAGCAACCCCAGGAAGAACCAGCTGAAGAGTCTGAAGAAAAAAGCGAGTAAATGAAAGATCTCTTAGATTACATTGTTAAAAATTTGGTTTCCAAGCCGGATGCTGTAAAGATAGAGGAAGACACTACTTCCGAGGCCTTAAATTTAAACTTAACTGTTGATCCGGAAGATATGGGAATGGTTATCGGCAAGTCCGGCCAAACTATCCGAGCGATCAGAAGACTGCTGGTAGCCCGGGCAATGGCCGAAAACAGCCGGTTGAGAGTCAATGTTAGCTTACAGGAAGTCTAAGTGAAGATCTCTGTAATAACTTTATTTCCTGACCTTTTTTATCCCTTTTTAAATACCTCTATACTGGACCGCGCCCAAGATAAAGGCATGGTGGAATACGAGATCGTTGATTTACGTGAATTTGGTATCGGCACCCACAAATCCGTAGACGATCGGCCGTTTGGGGGAGGCCCAGGCATGATACTCCGGGCGGATGTTTTGGCAAACGCGTGGGAATCCGTAACTAAAAATTCTTTATCTTCCCGAAAACCGTATACAGTTTTAATGTCTGCATCAGGGAAACCTTACAACGAAACCCAGGCTTGGGAACTTTCCGGGATCGAGCACCTGGTTATCATTTGCGGACATTATGAAGGCATTGACCAAAGGTTTATTGATAAATATGTTGACGCTGAAATCTCAATTGGGGATTATGTCTTAACGGGGGGGGAACTTCCAGCTTTATTGGTAATTGATTCAATAGTCCGGCTGCTTCCGGGAGTGCTAAAGAAAGAGGAGGCTGCCACCGAAGAAAGTTTCTCGCCCGCACTTTCCGGGCAACTTGAATACCCGCAATACACCCGCCCGGAAACCTTTGAAGGAGAACCAGCCCCCAATGTCTTAACATCAGGAAACCATCAGGAAATTAAAAAATGGCGTGAGCAAAAATCCCTGGAAAAAACTAAAGCAATCAGGCCGGATCTATTGAAAAGGGTCTGATTTACCCAAAGGTACAGAGGCCGATACAGCACTGCTTGAGGCTTCAAGTCCGACAGTAATTTTAGAAAGTTTGTCTAAAAGTTCAATCTCATCATTGGATAATTGCGGCACCGGCTGGTCTGAGTTCGTTACAGTCTTAGACACATTTTGGTAAAAGACTGAGATAGGTATTGTAGCCTCCACAGCCGATCCCATGTTTTCAAATTTGATACTGATAGACTCAACCTGAAAAATCTGAGGCGCACCTTTAAGGCTTAAAAGAAAATTCCTGATCAGAGGAATGGGACCCGCAACAGTTAGGTTAAGCTGGAAGCTACTTTTGCCTCCGGAATTTTTAGAAGTTGAAATAAAATTTGTATTTTTAAGTTCCAAGGCGGAAGCTTTTACCAGTGATTGTAAAATTGCCAAAGATTTGGGTACATCTTGGTCCTCGGGCAAAACCGTGAAAGCGGTCTGTAGGTTCTTTTTTGCGGCGGATTCATCAAATTGTTCCAACTCTGAAGCTTTTGCTTCCAAACGACTGGAATGGTTTTGGGTTTTATTTATCTCATCCTTTACTTGTAAATAAGACATAAACTGAGGAATTATCACCAATGCCAGGATAATTATTGATGCCACTCCGCTTAACACCGGCCAAATGATTAGTTTATATTGCCTATAGATATTTTTTAGCTCATCCATATCTTTATTCTAGTTTTTAGGAGTGATTTTTAACACCATCCTGTAAATTGAATCCTTGCCCAAAGATAAACCTTGCAGCTCGACTTTAGAAACAAGATCGGAATTTTTTTCTTTATTCCCTAAGCTGCTGATTAATGTTTCCAGGGAGGGGAGGGAGGATGTCGTGAGAGTCATAATCATACTCCCATTTTTATCAACAGACGCTTCGGTAATTTGAACATCAACCGGGGTCAGGTAAACAATCAAATTAAAAATAGTGGTAATCTTTGAGTCCGCACCCATTAAGGTTTTTATTTGTGACAAACGCTGCTTTAAAACCACCGCTGCTGCTTCCTTATCCTGAAAAGACGAAACCTTTTCCTTAGCATAAGCCAAATTTTGTTCAGCATTTTTTAGGCTCATGTTTTGAGAAATACGTAACCCTAAAGTAGCCGAAGCAAAGAAAATTAAGCTGACTAAAGCAGCCACACTTATCTTGTTGATAAGCGCAAGTTTCGAGCTTTGCCTCCTCTGCAGCAAGATTTCATTAGGCAAAAGATTCACCACCAGTTTGGTAATATGGGAAGATTCTTTATTTGGTTGTTTAGCGGGAGCCTTAATCATAGCTACTCTGTTCTTAGCGCCAGCCCTACAGCAACAGTATATTGGATAGCTTCAGCAAGTTGTTTGGGTAGAATATTATTGTCCTTTTCAATAAAATACCAAGGATCCGCTTCCTGAATTTCCAAACCTAAGACATTTGCCAGATAGATGACCAACCCCGGAAGCTTTGCTCCTCCTCCGGCCAAAACAACCCGTTTTATGTGGTTTTGGGGGTTCTTTGTTTGATAAGCCTGGACCACCCTTTGGGCTTCGGAGGCAATGACATCCACCAGAGGTTTTAAAACCTGGTAGATTTTGCCTCCAAGCTGGTCCTCCAATAGTCCATAAACTTTTTTGTATTCTTCAGCTTGCATGGGCTCAAAATTAAGGTATTGGGAAATTGCCCGGGTTAAGGCTAAGCCACCGGTACCAATCGATCTGGTAAGTTGGATCGTTCCTTTAGAAACAACCGCAAAATCTGTCGATCCGGCGCCAAAGTTAATGATCATTGTAGTTGGGGCATACTGGTTGTTGCCGACTAATGCCCTGGTTGCGGCGATTAACTCAGTTTCTAACGCCTGGGGCTTCAATCCTGCCAAATCTAAAACCTTCAGGTATTTATTAACGGTGTTTTTAGGTGAGGCAATGACAAAAACTGAAGTAAAATTTTGCTGCTTTGAACGGTTAATTACCTGCCAATAAAGATTTACCTGGTCAGCCGGCAAAGGAACAAACTCTTCGGCGGAGTAGCGGATGGCTGAAGCCAATTCCTCATCTGAAAGAAACGGCAAATCTTCAATAACCCTGGTAAAAATCTTCGATTCCGGCAGAGCTATAACAACAGAAGTAGTTGGAGACTTGATCGAGGCAATTAACGTTTTAATCGCTTTGGCTTCCATTTCCAAGTCAACCGGATTGTCCGAAGTGATTCCGGGGGAAGGGGCGGCAATAGAACCAAATGAAATTAATTTAGGAGTATTGCCTTTGTGGGAGAGGACCACAGCTTTAATTGAGGATGATCCAATATCGACTCCAACAGCATATTCGGCAGACATACAATTATAGTATCACATAATCTACTTTAGCTGGTATGTACCTTTAACCAGGGAGTAGGATCCTGAAGGACCCGAAGAGAAGAAGGAGCTTGCAAGCCCGGTATCATAGTCAATAATTACCCCATTGCTCAGGTCAATCTGCCATCCGCTAACCTCTGTCAGGTGATTGGTATTCTGGAGGCTAATTATGCCTTTATTAGTATATAAAATACCGGTATTGCCCCCGTTGGAGACATTAATGGCGACAGATCCGTCTACAGTAGAGTCGTGGGTAGACAGAGCCATTAAGTAACTTCCGGCAGTGCCTGAACCTTTGAGTTTGTTGTTGTTATCAATATTAATCACACCGTCTACGATAATTACACCTGACGAAACTCCAAACGCCGGATCCAATTGAAGTATATTGTTGTTGTTTAAATTTAAATCGCCGGTAATCCAAACCAAACCTTTGATAGTTACATTACAGCTGTTAGAGAAAGTTACGTTACCGACATATTTACCAGGACCTAAGGTTGCCCTACAAGAAGTAATATCCCCAATATAGGTACCGCCTCCCTGATTCGGGTCTGAAGCAACATTTTTCCAAGTAGCAATATTCGGTTCAGAAATTGGCATTGATCTCACAGCCGGGTCAGGAGTTCCGGGGTGGTAGCTACTGGCGGTTATGTTTGTCGCAGCTTGGTAATAAGCACCACCGGTAATTGTTAAGTCCTTTAAACTATGCGCGTGCGTATTCCCCCCGATACTTATTCCGTTTGCACCCTGAATATACGTCGCTTGGCCCCCAAGATAAGTCTGGAAGCCCAAGTCCAGGGAAACAGAGTTCCAGGAAGGGTTTCCTGCCTGCCAGTCAGGAGACCACATTGCTTTTCCTGCGGTGTAACCCTGGAGTAAATCCCCTGACCAAGACCAATAGTTTGAAGAATCGGACGAAGCATCGAGCACAATCCAATAAGTTGTTCCTGAGGTTAAGCTCGGTGGAGCCGGGAACGCTACATCAACAAAACCATAGTCACTACCAACTAACCCGGCGCTAAGCACCGTTGAGGCAATAACCTGGTTCTTATTTGGCTGCCCGTTATTGTCCTGCAGTAAACGAACGGTAATGTCGGAAGGGAACCCTGTCTTTTTTAACTTGAGGGAAACTTTATTTAAGACATTACTGACTGTAGGCTGGAAGCTTTGAGCCGCATCTAAACGGTTTTCTCCGCCTATATTTTTTCCGAAAACGAAATCGGTGCAATTGGTCGAGGAACAGTCTTCAGACTGGTCGGGGTTAGGGGTTGTCCCTCCCGCAACATATGCATCGCCGGTTATTCGGGCGTTATTATTCATAATAATATTCCCATTCGAGTAGACAGAACCGTTAACGGTGCTGTTGTTGGACATCTGCAATCCGCCTTCAGCTGCCTGGATACCATAAACAAAAGCGACACCCACTCCTTTAGAAACAACAATTTTGACGCTTTTTTTAGCTTTATAGTTAGCCTTAGAAGGGACATAACCCGTAGACTCAACAACCTTGGTGTTAGCATCAGGGGTAGTTATTACTACCGAAAACGAACCCGACCCTAAAGCAGTTTCCGGCTCTCCCGAGTAATTTCCGCCAAAAGCGTTAAGTGAGGCGACAGCCTTATCTACTCCTGCCTCAGCCAAAGCTACAGCTTGCCCGGCCTGTACACTGTAGTTTGAGTTCTGAGAAAAAATCTGCGAGCCGGCAATGATAACCAAAGTGTTAATTAAAACCAAAGCGGAAACAACTATTGCTAAAACTAATATCTGGCCAGATTCTTTTTTCATTATTTTGAATAGTTCCTCAGTGATGTCGTCGAAACCGACGACCGGCTTGAACCAATAGACCCAGTCTGCGAAAGAACTGATAAATTAACCGAAACCTTAAAAGCATCTGCCGGAGTTACACTATTTCCATTCCTGTCTAAATAATTAAATGTAACGGAATTGAGGAGGGTAGTGAGCACAGTATTTGCCGGCTGGCGGATACTTTGGGAATCGGGAAAAATTTGGAGCCGGAGCACCTTTGGTTGGGTTATATCTGCGGCAATAACCGCATAATCGTAAACGTTTTCTATAGTTCCGGAGGAGGATAGGGCGGGAAGCTTTAGCACTAGAACAGAGTTTCCTGTTGTATAAGTTGGGGTACTTTCCGGGTAGCCGATTGCCACCGCTGCAGATTCCCGGATATTGTTGTCAATCTTACCCATAGCATCATTTAAGCTTAAGCCTTCGTTTACCAAGGCATTTTCTTTGTAAGACAAACCACTGTGGTTGACTAAAATTCCTACCAATAGGGTGCCCACTATCAAGGCCACTCCTGAAGCGACTAAAGTTTCCACCAAAGTGAATCCCAAAGAATTCCCTTTGGCACTTCGCGCCAAGGTAAAACCAGAATTTGAAAATTGAAAATTGAAAATTGAAAATTTCCTCATTGTCCTATTCCTCCTTCACCAACAAGTGTAGTCATCTCCACTTTTTTATTATCACCTAATTCATTCCAAGAAACTGAAGCTTTTACCTGTTTTAATTTATAAACGCCAATGTCCGTACAAACACTTGAGGGGCAGTCTTCAATTTCGTAGGAAGCAGAAGATTGATTCAGACTATCCAAATCCGAATCGGTAAACGAGCTGGTACCGTTGGCTAAATTAGCGTAAGTCTGTTCTCTTAGTTTTTCGATTTGACGGCTGGCGATGTCTTTTGCAATTGAAGTGTGCCTGCTCCGGTTAATTGAAGAGATTGCCGAAGGCAGACTCATAACTAAAAAGCCTAAAAAGATAACCGCCGCCACCGCCAACATCACTTCCACAAGGGTAAAGCCCTTGCAAGATCGTTCGCGAAGCGAAGGTAGCCTTACAAGGGTGAAGCCCTTTTCTTTTTTTGTCGTCATTTGTTTAGTGCTCCTGCAGAAAATAGTGCATAGTTAAAAAGGTTAGGCATGACGGATTTTTGCTGGAAAACCTGGATAGTTCGTATAGTTTTCTGTGCTCCTCCGGACTCACCAGTCGAGGTGAAAATTGCAACCTGCCGTGGCAGGGATGAGCCTCCGGTAGGCTGGAGAGCCACGGGGTGGCTAATATTGCTGTACAAAACTCTTATCCTCGCCATCACCGGATACTGGTTTGCTCCAACGTTATAAGGAAAACCCGTGATATGAACCTGACAATAAAAAATTCTCCCTGAATTAGAGTTTTGATTAGTTACTATGCTTGCAGGCTTTAAGGCAGCGCATCCGGAAAAACTGTTGTTCCTGCTGCTGGGATTCGTACCGGAATAAGAATCATAGAAATTGCTGATACTATTAAAATTATTTCCGTCACGGTAAACAACCACAACCTCAATAGCAGGTTTTTGGTCAGGATTTGCTGCGTAATAGGTATCATCAATCTTGCCGAAATAAATATCAAAATTATTCTGGTTATAAGATGCGTTCGGGTATCCGTTTGTTGAGTGGATTGGATCTGCCAGCCAAACCTGGGCGAAACTTTCTTTGCCGAATGGCGGGTATTCTAAAGCCAAACTGGTGTCAGGCAAAAGCGGGTTCCAGCTGACATCGGCACTGGATTGATTAGTCAAATCAGAGCTTCCCAAACTCAAATTCCCGGCGCTTCCTTGGCCTATCCCGGAATTCCTTGAAAGTGCGCGTTCGATCCCGGCTTCTGCTGCCGCAAAGGCTCGGGTAGATTCCTCTGTTTTTGTGGAGGTAGAAATTTCAGTAATGCTTCGGCCAACCACAGTCAAACCAATACCCAAAGCGATAACCACCACCAAAAGTAAAATAATGATTGTTTGTCCTTTTTGAAACATTACATTCTTCCTCCTCTTACTTCCACCGTAGTATCGAATAAGACACCGTTATCCGACACCAGGTTTTCAAACATCCGGCCTGCTGACACCCCGCTAGTGGCCCTGAACTTAATGTTTATTGTGTCAGGGTAACCCGGCAATGAGTTCTTAGTAAATATCTTATCAGAAACGAGAGGATCACGAAGTTTCGGGAACCCAGCAGTTAAGGGATTAAAGTCTATAGACACTCCATTTTTAGTGTCCTGATCTGTCAGGGACTGGGGTAAAGACTGAGCGCCGTTGCAGTCAGCATTGGCAGCATCAGGATAATCAATGGAAATATAGCCGTTAGCAGTAGGGTTATTTGCAGGGGAAGGTGCAGCAAAGCGGATCCTTGTATAAACTCCCTGCCGGAAAAGAATAAGAGTATCTGTATTTGCCTGGTTATCGTTAATACAAAAAACCCTTTCTGCCTGGCGAATCTCATTGGATATCCGGTCCAGGCCAACCTGGCCATTTTGTTTTACCTGATTTACTACCCGAACTTTATTTTGGTTTCTTAAAGTTTGTACCAAAGTATTGGTAAAAATTAAGCCCAAAACAGCCATGATAGACATGACTACTAGTATTTCAATCAAGGTGAAGCCCTTGACTTCGCGCTTCGCACTAAAACCTTTTTGCTTCATTAATGTTTAGTTAAAATTGTTTGGACATTTGACTCATGCGTTCCTGAGGAATCCGTCCAAGTGACTACAACCCTTACCCGTTTTTCTTTTGAATAATCCAAAGCGGGAGCACCATCTTCCAAAATTACCTGTCTAGAAAAACCATCACCTAAATTTTGGTTCGCATTATTTAGACTGCTCGGTTCGCTCAGGCTAGTTCCATCTGCGGAAAGCACTAAGTAACATCCATTTCCGGGAGATAAAGTACAGGGAGATCCGCTGGATTTTGTAAGTTGACAGCTCCACAACCCGGAAAAAGCGCAAGTATTGCCGCTACAGGGAGTACAAGCCGGGTTAGACAGGTTATTCTGAAAGGTTACATTCCCATTCCTATCCCTGATCGCCCTAACTTGATCAATTGCTTCCTGGGCATACTTGGTCACTTTTGCCTGATTTTGGGCAAACTGGGCATTTTTAAGCCCCATTAACGAAACCACAACCAGAGCTAAAATAACTAAAGCCGCAACAGTGAGAGCAACCAAAACTTCAACCAAGCTTTGACCAGAAGTATCGAGGAATTTTGAGGCAGTTTTTTTCATTATAGAGGTAGCTACATCCACTATATATTTTCAAGCTGAGTTTTTCAAGGAAATAGCAGAGAACATTGAGTTAGTTTTAGTTGGAGCTTAAGTAGACAGAACCGCCTCTTTCAACTATGACTTTAATGTATTTGCTGGTATCGTTATCTAAAAATAACTTTATGATCGATTGTTTTGAGGAGGAGGAGACTAAACATCCTGTATTTCCACTTTGGAAGTTTACAGCCGCAGAAATATTATTGTAGGCAACACCAAAATTAGACAAATTAATGCCATTGCCGGTAGCAACAGTCTCGCAGGAATCGAGAGACGCACTATAAATTTTTATGCCTCGGGGCAAGGTATAGGTGGTGGAAGTAGCACCGGCACACGTTGGAGCGATAGAGTAGTGCGAAGAGTCGGTAATCAATAAATGCCAATCTGTCGCCCTTACAGAAGCAGAACAGGAAACGCCGCTAGCCGCATTGTTTTGCGTTCTTCTAAAATTTGTTTGAAGCTCGTTTGCAGCAGCTTGGAGGCTTTGAAAACGGTTGAAATTGCCAAGCTGGGGTAACAACACAGCAGCCAAAATTCCCATTATTCCGACTACCACCATTAGTTCCACAAGGGTGAAACCCTTGGCTTCGCGCTTCACACTAAATCCGTTTTTTCTCATGGTGCAGTAATTGAGTAATTGAACATGGCATTGGAGCAAGCCGGATCCATTGTTGCATTGCCATTGCTTTCCGTGCTGTCAAAGAGGCAATAACTGTTGCAGGTAGTCGTAGTATTATTGCAACCATTGGGCAATGCCTGATAGTAGTATTTATAACAGGGCAAAATACTGCAGCCGCCAGTAGAATATTTGGGGTCACGGGGGTATTTATTCAAATAGGTGACTGTGGCTGCAGGATTAGTTAAAGCCTTATCAGGTAAATAACTGGAAAGGTTGCCAATGCCGACATTCCCACTAACCGGGTAATTGTGCTGGTCGGCACGGTATTGTTCTAAAGCTCCCCGGACGGTCCCCAAGTCTGATTTCCTCTTTGCATCCCGTGAACTTTTTTGAACACTGGAAAATGCAGACAGGGCAATAATAGACAACAGGGCAATAATAGAAATTGCCACCATAAGCTCAATCAAAGTGAAGCCTTTGGCTTCACTTTGACAGGATCTTCGGGAATTTTTAGATACTTCAGGCAGATTCATATCTATACTTATAATAACCAGTAAACGTTTGAGAAAACAAGTTAGAAATTAGAGTACTCCAGGACCATTACCTGGTCAGGCTGGAAATACAGAAGGTTGTACTGCTGGCCTCAAGACTGGTACAAACTGTCCAAGATGCAGCAGCAGCAATTCCACCGCTCATTGCGGTCCAGCCAGCAGGACAACCTGTTGTCCAGGCTGCCGGATTAGTTGCCGTCAAAGGAGTTTTATAACAGTAGGGGTAGCTTGAGGGATCAGTTCCTGCTGCAGCTTTGGTATTCCCGGGAAATTCGCTAGATAAATTAGCTGCGGTAAAAGTAAAGGTTCCGGCATCCTGATCTTTGGCTGATTCGATTGCCGAGGCAATGGTCTGGAGCTCAGCCCTTCTTCGGGCGTCCCGGGAATTCTTTTGGACAGAAGAAAAAGCAACTAACCCAATAGCTGAAAGGACTGCCACAATAGCAATCGCAACCATCAATTCAATCAGGGTAAAACCAGCAATAGTTCTTGTGTTTTTGGGCAGGTATTTTTTCATTTCTTTGGTTCTATATTAAGTATTTCTTTAATTATCTCCTTTGTCAATATATCATTGTTGCTGGTTAAGTTTACAATAGTAAACGGCTGACGTTCCCGATGCCGGAGTCACGCCCTGGTCAGAGTAGTTACCTCCACCTCTTTCAAGTTTTGCACAATCAACATAAGAAGAGTTATCACCCGAAATAGTTACTGAATAAGCATAACCCCCGGAATTGAGCGGATCAGTTGGAATTTTCTTATCAGAAAACCAAGAATCGTCCAGAGCAGCATAGACTCCGGATTCAGCATTATAGTGAGTTTCTAAAGCAGTAGACATCGCATCAACATCAGCTCGTCTCTTGGCATCTCTTGCTGAAGCCTGAGTACTTTGGAAAAGTGTAAACCCCACAGCAGACAAAACAGCAACAATAGAAATTGCCACCATCAACTCTACTAGCGTAAATCCACTTTGTTTTTTTGTATTTCCCCTTAATACGTTATACATAGTACTTAAACCGCTTAAAGTTTGGAGTAGCGGCACTCAACTCCGCCAGTAACTCCTTCTTGTTTGGCGCAAATTGTCCAGGAAGTAACTTTAGTTGCGTCAGCGGGGATGTTAGCCCCAACTACTGCAGTGTAATCGGCGCTTGGACCGCTACAATTTGACCAGGTTACTGAATCAGCAGTTGGCTTAGTAATTGGAGCTACAGGAGGAACACTGGTCTTACCCCAGAAACAATAGTTTTGGGTTGATGATTTCGGGTCAGTCGGAATAGAGCCACTGGAAAAATCAGCGCTAGTAAGCCCAGAATAAAAAATGCCTCCGGCTTGTTTCTTACCTTCAATCGCGTTGGCGATTGCATCTAAATCCTGGCTTCTCCTGGCATCCCGGGCTTTAGTCTGCACCCCGCCAAAGACCACAATACCCACAGCAGCCAAAACTGCAATAATAGTTATGGCAACGAGAATTTCAACGAGGGTGAAGCCTTTAGCGGAGTTGGGCAGATATTTTTTCATTTATATATCCAGTATTGATTCTTTCAAACAAGTTGTCAAGACCTTTTAAAAAATCCCTATGTAAATCCTGATAATCTGAGTGCCAAAAAGTAGAGCAATAATCGCGCCTAAACTTAAGAAAGGACCAAAGGGTACAGTTTGGCCAAAAGTCTTTTTCCTCAACAAAATTAGGAATAATGAGAAGACAGCTCCGGACAAAAAGGCGATAAAGATTGCCGGAATAATATCCGGAAACCCCAAGGCCAACCCTAATAAGAAAACATATTTAACATCACCCCAACCCATACCCCGGCCTTTTGTGACCACTATTAAAAGCACAAAGATCAAAGTTATGGTGACAGCTGCAATCGATGTCCAGGCGAGCGGCGTCCAAATCCGAAGCAGGTGGTCATACACATAGCTGGATTCGGGAGGCATTAAGTATTTCGCCAACGGGCTTCCCCGAAAACCCTGATAAAAACTTAAGGTCTTAACTAAATTTGAGACCAGTAAATAAACAATCGTTATAACTGTAGACGGATAAGTGACCACATTCGGTATCAGACCCGACTTAAGGTCGATTAGAAACACCAAGGCAAATATTCCGGTTATAAATACTTTAAAAATTAAGTCTAAAAGGAATAGAGTAAAAGACAAACCCGGTTGGAAGTTATAAATAATACTTTGAG
Organism: bacterium; assembly: GCA_021786315.1. GTDB lineage: Bacteria > Patescibacteriota > Microgenomatia > Daviesbacterales > UBA10151 > JAJYNN01. The sequence continues at coordinate 407,839 of JAJYNN010000002.1, read as the reverse complement.
GAACATTCACCCAAAAAAGAAGAGCATAAACCGTTGCTATAATTATCTCTACTAAAAAATCCTCAACCGGAATCCTTTTGTGGCAATAGCGGCATCTGCCGCGCAGTGTTAAATAAGACAAAACCGGAAAGAGGTCGTACCACCTAAGGGTATGCTTACAACTTAGACAATACGACCTTCCCCTCAACGTTTTTCCAGAAATTATCCTACCGGCAGTTGCTTGAATAAAGCTTCCTAAAACCGCTCCTAATACAAACCCAAAGACTGCCGGTATCATATTATGGTAACAAGGTCAGGTTTGAACCGACCTCGTAAGCATTATCATTGTTACCTCCGTCAGTACTCATCTTGCCTTTTTGTTGATCTGACTCAAGCACGGCATTAATCTCCCATGCATTCCCATCGGAGTAATAGCTGTACTTATATGTATCGTCATTGATCGGGTCAATTGGCAAAGTCGGAACTGAAACGCTCTTTTGGGCAGAAAGATTAACTTTCACCCAACCGCTACCATCAGAGGCACGGCCATCTGCTTTAGAGTCACCTTGACACGGAGCAGTGGTCCCTGAACAAAGAATGGCAGCGCCAGAAGCAGTTGCTTCCTGAGCAGCGACGTTAATGGCCTGCTGCAAGTTAGCTAAATCTGTAAGTCTGGCTGCATCTCGGCTACGTTTTGTAAGTTCAATAGGATTAATAATTAACACTACCACCGCAGCTAAAATGGCGATAATAGCAATAACTACAAGAAGCTCAACGAGTGTAAAACCTCGGGCAGTTTTCTTCAATTTTCCTCACCTCCTTTTTTTGCTAGATAATCCATTGTTGTCATAGTTTAAAAATTTCGTCAAGTAGCCCGGCGTGGCTATTTCACACTCGTAGTCAATTGATAGATCGGAAGAATTATGGAAACAACCAAAAGGGCAACGCCAACACCCAAAACCACCAAAATAATCGGTTCAATCAGGGTAGTAATATTCTTTAAAGCATTGTCCGCTTCAGATTCAAAGTAGTCGGCTAAACGGAAAACAATGTCATCCAGTTTTCCGGTTTCTTCACCAGTTTTTATCATCTGGCCAATAATTCTGGGAAACACCGGCAAAGCCATCAGCTGGCTGGAAAAAGTCAAACCTCTTTCCACACCTTTGTAAGCCACATCCAAACTTTCCTTAAAAGCCAGGTTTCCAACAATATTGCTCACAATTTTAATTGATTCCAGCATGGGTAAACCTGAAGCAACAAGTAAACCAAAAGTCCTGGTAAAATTTGTCAGGATAACCAAGGATGTAACCTTACCGACAACCGGGATCTTGAGTATCATTTTGTCAAAAAATAGCCTCCCTGTGGGAGTAGAGAGAAAACGCCTGACTCCGGCAACCACCATAACAGCAATGATTATTCCCAACCACCAAAAGTTAATGGCTAAGTTGGCAAATGCCAACATAATCTTGGTAGGCAGGGGGAGATCGATGCCTGATTCACTATACAAGCTCATAAGCTTTGGCATAACAAAGAAAACCATAATGAGCATCACGGCAAACATCATGGTAATAACCACAATAGGATAAATCATGGCTCCCCGAACCTTACTTTTGAAGCTTCGTTCTTTTTCCAGGTTCGCTGCCAACTCCAACAGGATTGTATCCATCTTTCCGGAAGCCTGTCCGGCACGGACTAATTTACTGTAAAGACTGGGAAAGACATCGGGGTGTTTTTCGATGGCGGTTGCAAAATCCAAACCTCCTTTAACATCCGAAGAAATCTTCCCTAAAACTTCCTTAAATTTTTTATTGGTTTGCTGTTCCTCAAGAATATCCAAAGCTTCGGATAAAACCAACCCCGCCTGAATCATGGTGGCCAATTGCCGGGTCATAATAACCACATCAGCAAAAGAAACCCTGAATAATAGTTTTTCCAGAAATTTCTTCTGGTTTTGGGATTTGGCTTTAAGAGAGATAACAATCAGTTTCTTCCTTCTTAAAAGTTGGGCGCCCTGGTACTCGTCGGCTGTCTCAACCTCGCCTTTATGATATTCACCCTGCAAATCTTTGGCTACATAACTATAAATGGGCATAAAGCTACATACCTCCGATCAACTTCGCTAATAAATCCGGCCTAAGCGAGTAGTTCTGAGCTACCTCCATAGCTATTTTGCCTTCCTTAACCAGTTTCGCCAGTGACGTTTCCAAATTAATCATTCCCAGCTCTCCCGATGTTTGGATTAAGTTATCTATAAGGTGGGTTTTTGAGCTTCTGATGAGTTCGGATAACGCCGGAGTTTTCAGCAGCAGCTCAGCAGCCAAAACCCGTCCCGGGATAATTGTCGGAATAAGCCTTTGGGAAAGAATTGCTTCCAGCACCGCGGAAAGCTGCATCCTAATCTGCGGCTGTTGGTTTTCCGGGAAAACGTCAATAATACGGTCCACGGACTGGGCTGCTGAATTCGTGTGCAGGGTAGCCAGGACCAAATGGCCGGTCTCGGCAATGGTGATGGTCGAGGCGATAGTTTCATAATCACGCATTTCGCCAACCAACACCACATCCGGGTCTTCACGAAGAGCCGCCCGCAAAGCGTTAGGCCAGGTCTTAGTGTCAAGATACATCTCCCTTTGGGAAATTAAAGCGTTAGCTTTGGGGTAAACATACTCAATAGGGTCTTCAATGGTGATAATATGGGATCTTCTGGTCATATTTATCCGGTTGATCATGGATGCCAAAGTTGTGGACTTACCATGGCCGGTAGGGCCGGTCACTAAAATCAAACCTTGGCGCAAGTTTGTTAACCGGGAGATAACCTGGGGAAGTCCCAGACTCTCCAGTTCCGGAATCTCCACGGGTATAAGCCGGAAAGCTGAGGCAAGATGGTTCTGTTCCTTAAAGACATTGACCCTAAACCTGGCTTTGTTTTGAAAAGAAATAGCAAAATCAAGTTCAAAAGTACTTTCCAAAACCTGCTTTTGGACAGGGGTAAGCACTGACAAAACCAAAGCCGCCATCTCCGCATCTGTGAGTACCGGTGTTCCGGCAATGGGGGATAAGCCTCCGTGGATTCTTAGCATTGGCGGGTAACCCACAACTAAATGCAAATCAGAAGCATTACGGGTAATTGCCAAATCGAGCAGTTGTTGGATGTTCATTGTTTAATCCTCGGCGACCCTTAGTACCTCCTCTAAAGTAGTAACGCCTTCTAAGGCCTTCAAGTACCCATCCTGTTTTAAGGTAATCATTCCCTCCGATATCGCCTCAGTTTCTATCTCCTGGGCAGAAGTCCGCTCCAAAATCATCTTCATAATTTTAGGGGTTACAATCAGAGCCTCAAAAATTCCAATTCGGCCCGAGTAACCGACATGCCCGCAACTGGCGCAACCGACTCCTTTGTACAAAGTAATTGGTTTATTAGCAGGCACCAGATTCCCTAAAACTTTCCGGATATTGTCGGCAACCTCCGGCGGAGGAGTAAACGGCGCTTTACAGGTCTGGCAAACCTTTCTTAAAATTCTCTGCCCGACAACGGCATTGATAGAGGAAGCTAAAAGGAATGGCTCCATCCCCATATCTAAAAGCCTGGGGAGAGCACCGGAGGCAGTATTAGTGTGCAGGGTAGAAAACACTTCGTGGCCGGTGAGGGCTGCCTGAATAGCCAAATCGGCAGTTTCCGCATCACGAATCTCTCCCACCAGGATAACGTTCGGGTCTTGCCGCAGGAAAGACCTGAGGGCTTGGGCAAAAGTCAAACCAATTTGAGGGTTGGCCTGGACCTGGTTTGCACCGGGAATCTGGTACTCAACCGGATCCTCAATAGTGACCAGGTTAACCTTAGTGGTAGAGAGTTTAGTCAGGATCGAGTAGAGGGTAGTGGTTTTACCGGAACCTGTAGGACCACAGATTAAGATGATTCCATGGGGCCGGGTAATTTGAAATTCCAGGTTTTTCAAAGCCACACCCCGCAGTCCCAGCTCCTGCAGAGTCGGAGCAACAGTACTTTTAGGAAGCAACCTCATCACTACCTTTTCACCGTAAATAGTAGGGACAGTGGAAACACGGAGGTCAAACACAGATTTGCCGGAGGTATAGCTAAAACGTCCGTCTTGCGGCAACCTCTTTTCCTCAATCTTTAAGTTGGACAAGATTTTAATCCTGGAAATTACCGCCTCATGCACTCCCCGGGGCAAAATCACTTTTTCATGCAAAATACCGTCAATCCGGTAACGGACACGGGTTTTATCCTCCAAAGGCTCGATATGAATATCGGAAGCGTGGGACTTAACAGCATATTCCAAAAGCTGGGTGATAATGTTGGCAACCGGCGCCTCTTTAAGGACCTCGGCCTTTTCTTCCGGAGTCTCCTGGTGCGGCGCCTGCATCGAGTTTACTTCCTTCAGGGCAGAGGTAACTTCACTGGTTAAGTTCTGGGAGTACTGGTCAGAGACAGCCTTTAAGATATCTTCCGGAACCGCCAGGTAAGGCTTAACAAAAAGTCCGGATTTTTTCTCAATGAATTGGATAACCTGGAGATCTAAAGGATCAGCCATAGCTACAAAAAGCTTGTCGGCTTTACGGTCAAAGGGTACCAAGCGGTAACGGCGAGCTACGGCTTCAGGAATATAATTTAAAACCTCAGGGGAAATAGCTTTGCCTTCCAGGTTAATAAAGGGGACACCCAAAAGCTGAGACCGGGCGGCTGCCATCTTAGCCGGAGGCACTAACTGATGGGATTCAATAATTTGCTCAGCAGACTGGCCACTATTGATTGCCTCGAGCTTTATCGAAGAAAGCTGGTTTGCGGTTAACAAACCCTGTTTGAATAAGACATCTTCAATACCAAACTGAGCAGGCTGTGCCATAAATGTGAATCTAGAATGTAGAGTTCAGAATGCAGAATAAAATCCATCCAAATGGACTTAAAGCCAAATATTCTTAATTCATAATTCTGAATTCTTAATTCCTATTTATTCCATTATGTTCAGATATGGAAAGAGGTGTCAATCCTTCAACAAGTTCAGGATTGACCCTGAGTATGATCGAACGGGTCAATGGGACTCTCTGTAACAGATTAAGATGATATATAATCTGGGCAATGATTTCCCAGCTTCTGATTCATCCTGATTTATCCAAGAGGGAAGAGAAGGCAACTTTGATCCTGGAACAAAACGGGCTCAGCCGTTCCCACCCCAACCTTTTATGGCTTGATGAGGAAAAATTGGGGATTGAGCAGGTAAGAAAAATCAAAGAGTTTTTATCCTTAAAACCTTACCAGGGAAAATCCCAAGCGGTTGTAGCTATCCAGGCGGACAACCTGTCTTTGGATGCCCAAAACGCCTTTTTAAAAACTTTGGAGGAACCTCCGGCAGAGGCAGTCATTATCTTGGGAGTATCTTCAGAGGATAAATTATTACCTACCGTTATCTCCCGCTGTCAGATTACTCACCTGGATAAAGATAAAAGGGGAGAGGGGAAATATTTTCCGGATATAGAAAAACTCTTAGGCGCAAGCACAGAAGAAAGGTTTAAATTTATTGAAAAACTGGATGGAAAAGACCAATTTTTAAAAGATTTGGCAGCTTACTTTCAGGGACAATTATTAAAGGAACCAGAAAAACATAAGGATTTTATCAAGGATATCTTAGAAGCAGAGAAGTGGGCCAACCAAAATGTAAACATTCGGGCTATCCTGGAATACCTCATGCTTAAAATGCCCATTTTATCGCATTAGGACAACCTAATCTGCGATGCCCGAGTTGCAAAATTCAACTTTACCTGATAAACTGTTTTTCAAGGGGACCACGGCTAGACCGTGGTAATTAATTGTCTATGCCAGCAACAACCGCGACAGATTATTCAGCCAAAGAAATCCAGGTCCTTGAGGGACTGGAACCGGTCCGTAAGCGTCCTGGTATGTATATCGGCTCCACCGATGAGCGCGGACTTTGGATAATGATTAAAGAAATCGTCGACAACTCTGTCGATGAGGCCATGGCTGGAAGGTGTAAAAACGTCTGGGTTGAGATTAGCCAAGACAATTTTATTACCGTTGCCGATGACGGATTGGGTATCCCTTGGGAAATGCATGCAAAAGGCAAATCCGCCCTGGAAATTGCCATGACTGTTTTACATGCCGGGGGGAAATTCGGTGAAGGGGCCTACAAAATTTCCGGAGGATTACACGGAGTTGGAGCTTCGGCTGTTAACGCCTTATCTCAATACATGCGGGTAGAAACCCGCCGTCAGGGTAAAACTTACTTCCAGGAATATTCTCAGGGAAAGCCCAAGTTTGAGGTGAGGGAAATCAAAGTGGCTGATAAGCCTACCGATTACAACTACCACTTTACCTGGGACACACAACACGGTGTCCGGACCACCTTTAAAGCAGATCCGGAAGTTATGAATGCTATTGAGCCCAAGTGGGACACCGTTTTGAAGCAAGTCAAAAACCGGGCTTATCTTGTGGCCGGATTATTTTTCCATTTATACGACGAAAAGAGCGATACTGAATATCATCTTTATTTTGATTCCGGAATTGTCGCCTTAATCAAGCACATCAATAAAACCAAAGGTTATATCCATGCCCCAATTTATATCCACAAAGCCATTGATGAGATTGATGTCGAGGTTGCGATTCAATATTCCGACGGCTTTAATCCCACAGTTGAATCTTACGCCAACGTCCAAAGCACGGCTGATGGAGGAACCCATTTAACAGGTTTTAAGACCGCTTTAACCCGGGCTATTAATGATTATGCCCGCAAACAAGGCTACCTTAAAGAAAAAGATGAGGGTCTAACAGGAGACGATACCCTGGAGGGTATTACTGCAGTTGTCACCATTAAAATGGATTCAGAACAGCTGCAATTTGAGTCCCAAACCAAGGATAAGTTAGGTAATGCTGAAGTTGGCCCAATTGTTTCCCGAGTTACTAAAGAAGGTTTGGATACTTTCTTTGAGGAAAATCCCTCAGATGCTAAAAAAGTGATGGAAAAAGTTATTACGGCAGCCCGCGCCCGAATGGCTGCCCGTGCCGCCAAAGACGCCGTTTTGCGCAAAGGCGCTTTTGAGTTCGGCGGACTCCCAGGAAAACTCGCTGATTGCCAGGAAAAAGACCCATCCGTTTCTGAACTTTACATCGTCGAGGGAGATTCCGCCGGCGGATCTGCCAAGCAGGGGAGAGACCGGAAATTTCAGGCTATCCTGCCACTTCGGGGTAAGATTTTAAACACTGAGCGGGCCCGTTTGGACAAGGTCTTAGAATTTGAAGAGATTAAAGCTTTGGTGATTGCCCTGGGAACCGGAATCGGGGATGGAATCGATTACAATAAAGCCCGCTACCACCGAATTGTATTAATGACTGATGCTGATGTTGACGGAGCCCACATTAGAACATTGCTTTTGACCTTCTTCTTCCGCTATATGCCGGAACTTTTAGAGCGAGGCTACATTTACGTTGCCAAACCACCGCTTTATAAGCTGCAAAAAGGGAAAGACATCCAGTATGCTTATTCCGACGAAGAAAAAGAACAAATTTTAAAGGCTATCAACGGCGGAAAACCAGACGGAGTCGTTACTTCCCGGTACAAAGGTTTAGGGGAAATGAACCCGGAACAGCTCTGGGAAACCACTATGAACCCCGAAAACAGGGTTCTAAAACAAGTCAGTATCGAAGATGCCGCAGCTACCGACGAAATCTTTTCGATGTTAATGGGGGAAGAGGTTCCGCCCCGCAAGAAGTTTATCCAAACAAACGCCAAGCAAGCAATTTTGGATGTTTAGCCTCGACTAAGTTATAATTTCGACCGCGAATGCGGGGAGAAATTACAGGATCGTTTTGACGAAGTCAAAAGGTAGCCCTATAATATCCGCATGTCAGATTACTCTAAAATCCTTTGGGAAGCTTATGACCAATTCCTGCTTCCTTTGGGCGGGAAAAGGGTCCCTTCTCCTTACAGAAGGAATGAGGTAGGCAGCTTTCAAAAAATTGGCCCTGAATTCCAGGGCAAAAGTTCCCCTGAAGTATTAACAGAAACCACCATCAAACTCGCCAAGGAACAAAATTTTGATCTTGATCAAGCTTCAGTAGAGGAAATCCGCGATTTTATGCGGAAAAACAAACTCGGTATCGATTGCTCCGGTTTTGCTTACCGGATGCTCAATTATCTTGTCCAGGAAGCCAAAGGCAAAAATTTAGAAGCCTTTGGGCTGCCACACGTTGGCCGGACTAATGTAGCCAAACTTGCCTCGGATGAATTTAGCATCCCTGTTTCCAGCTTTAGCGAAATCCAGCCGGGGGATTTTATCAAGCTCAACAGCACCGGTGATATTTTACACACAGTTGTCATTTTGGAGACAAAAGATAGTATAATAACCTACGCTCATTCAAGCGGAGTCACCCAAACAAACGGAGTGCATACTGACCGGATTATTAATGGCCAGCTTCCGGAAGACTTAGAGTCTTTTAGCTATAACTGTGACGAAGGTGATGGCATTAGAAGACTGAAAGCATTATTATGGGAGAAAGAGAAAAAAACATGCTGAAATTTGAAGCTGAAAGCAGAGATCAGCAGGAGCCAAAAACGAAAGTGGATTTACAAATTCCATATTATTCACAACAAGAAGAAGATGCCTTAAACCTTTACGGGCGCAAGGCTTGCGGGTTAACTTCACTGAGGATGGTTTTGGCTTACTACGGATATAATTTTGGTATTAACGAAATGAGCGATCGGGCAAAGTTAGTAGGAGCTTATAGCGAAGAAGATGGCTGGATCCATTCTGGATTAGTCGACATTGCCCGCCAGGCTCACCATCGAATCGGACCCACTGGTAGTTTGGACGGTATCGATACTAATAAACCATCCCTTCACGGCTTTCGGATCAATTTTGATTTCCTAAAAGATGAGGACTTAGCTAAAGTTGGTCCAATTTTAGCTAGGGAAGGAGCTACTCAGGAAGAAATTGAAAAATTTACTCAAATTTTCCAAACAGCCAGGGAAAAGGGGATCAAAGAGGCAATCGACCAACTTATCGATCAAGAGATTCCAGTTATTGCTTCCATGAGACCCACTTATGCTAAAACTTCCGCTACTCACTTAGTAGTCATCAAGGGCAAAGAAAATGGAAACTATATCTTAAATGATCCCTGGGTTAACTCAGAAGGAAACGGTGGCAAAGCTTACCCAGTTCCAGTTGAAAAGTTTAATGAAGACTGGACTCACCGAGCCATCGTTATCTATCCATCCCAAGTCGAATAAATTATCCCATTTAGCCTTAAAATTAGCCTCAGAATTGAGCTTATAAGGGTTGCTATTTTATCTTAAAGATGACATAATGAGTATGCCCAAAAGGGCAATTTTTAATGACCAAAGTAGCCCCTAGATATGAGTAATTTATGAGTAATATAGGTAAGATAGAACCAGCCCCAATTGTAGAAGAAATGAAGAAGTCCTATTTGGACTACGCCATGTCGGTTATTGTTTCCCGGGCCCTTCCTGATGTCCGCGACGGCTTAAAACCGGTGCAGCGGAGAATCATCTACGCCATGCAGCAATCCGGCCTGCACCATACCGCCCGCTACCAAAAATCAGCCGCAGTTGTGGGAGAGGTTTTAAAAAATTTCCACCCCCACGGCGATGTTCCGGTTTATGAAGCCATGGTCCGGATGGCCCAGGACTTTTCCATGCGTTACATGTTAATCGACGGCCAGGGAAACTTCGGTTCAGTAGACGGCGATCCGCCGGCTGCTATGCGTTATACCGAAGCCAGGCTTTCCGCCATCGCTGATGAACTCCTGCGGGATATCCACAAGGATACTGTTGATTTCATCGATAATTATTCCGGAACAACCCAGGAACCAACACTTTTACCTTCAGTCATCCCTAACCTGCTTCTTAACGGCGCCGCCGGTATTGCCGTCGGCATGGCCACCCAAATCCCGACCCACAACCTGGGGGAATTAACCAGTGCGTTGATTTACATGATTGACCACCCCAGCAAATCAGAAAACCAGAAGACCAGAAAATCGGATCTATCAGAAAATCTGTTAACCAGTGAATCAGAAAAAACTGATTCCTCTGAAAAATTTAGCTCTGATGCTACCGTCGAAGAACTTGTCCAATTCGTCAAAGGCCCGGATTTCCCAACCGGTGGTTCTATTTACGACCAATCAGAAATCATGAACGCTTACGCTACCGGCAAGGGGAGAATCGTCATGCGGGCCAAGGCCGAGATCGAGGAAACCAAAAGCGGGCGGTTCGATATCATCGTCACTGAAATTCCGTATCAAGTTAATAAAGCTAACTTAATTACCCGGATTGCCGAGCTGCACAAGGAGAAAAAGATAGAAGGAATTGCCGATTTACGCGATGAATCCGACAGACGGGGAATGCGGATCGTCATTGAGCTCAAGCGCGACGCCAAACCCCAATCCCTGCTTAATAATTTGTATAAGCATACCGCCATGCAATCGGTCTTTAATGTTAATATGGTCGCTTTGGTGGACGGGGTACCAAAACTTCTCACCTTAAAGCACATCCTGGAGGAATTTATCTCCCACCGTCAGGTCGTTATTCGAAGACGCTCCGAATTTGAGCTTAAAGAAGCCCGGGCCCGGGAACATATTTTGGAAGGCTTAAAAATCGCCGTTGACAATATCGATGCGGTGATCGAAACCATTAAAAAGAGTAAGGATGCTGATGAGGCGAAAACTAACCTGATGGCTAAATTCAAGTTAAGCGAGATTCAATCCCTGGCTATCTTGGATATGCAACTTAGACGTCTGGCTGCCCTGGAAAGGCAAAAAATTGAGGATGAGTTAAAGATGGTCCGGGAAACTATTGCTTACCTTGAGGACTTATTGGCCCATCCGGAAAAGATACTGAAAGTTATCAAGGATGAGCTGGTAAAAATTAAAGAAAGATACGGGGACGAAAGAAAAACCCGGGTCTACAAGCAGAAAGTAGGGGAGTTTAACGAAGAGGACTTAATTGCTGATGAGAATACCATTGTCACCATTACTGAGGGGGGCTATATCAAAAGACAAGCTCCTTCAACCTTTAGGGTCCAAAACCGCGGGGGCAAGGGTGTTTCCGGCATTACCACCAAGGAAGAAGATGCAGTCAGCCATATCTTTTACACCATGACTTTAGACAATATCCTCTTTTTCACCGACCGGGGCCGGGTTTTCCAGCTCAAAGTTTGGGAAATCCCCGAAGCCTCCCGGATTGCCAAAGGCCAAGCCATCGTCAACCTGATTAATATCGATCAAGGCGAAAAGATTACCGCAGTTTTGACCACCAGGCAGAAAAAGGAAACCGCCAAATACCTCTTTATGTGCACCAAGGAAGGCAACGTCAAGAAAACCGCCATCGAAGAGTATGCTTCGATCCGCAAAAACGGCCTGATCTCAATCAACCTGGATAAAGGGGATACTTTGTGCTGGGTCTGCCCCACAAGCGGTGATGATGATTTAATCATCGTTTCAGAGCAAGGACAATCAATCAGGTTCACCGAAAAAGATGTCCGACCAACCCACCGAGATACTTCGGGGGTAAGAGGCATTAAACTTTCCAAGGGGGATGAGGTAGTTTCCTTAAATAAGATCGGCGACCCCAAATCTGACCAACTTTTAGCGGTGATGGCCAACGGCTTAGGCAAAAGGACATTAGTCTCCAATTGGAGCAGGCAGGGAAGAGGCGGCATGGGAGTCAAAGCTGCCCAAGTCACTTCTAAAACCGGGTCAATCGTTACCGCCCAAATAGTCGGCTCCGACGGAAGTACACTGGTAATGACCTCTAACAAAGGCCAGCTTATTAAGATAATGGTCAAAGATGTTCCGACTTTACAACGGCAAACCCAAGGTGTTATCTTGATGAGAGTGAGGGATGGCGAAAGGGTTGTCGCCGCCTCCGTGGTTGAGAAGGAAAAAGAGGACAGTAATTAAAATGACAAAAAAACTGCCAACGTTTGCCATTATATACTTTGTCATCGGGCTAATTTTTGCCATCCTTTACGCCTTCTTTTATCACTGGCCCAGCTTATCCTTCTTCAGCCCCGGATTTTATGCAGTAGTCTTAACCTGGCCTATCCAGCTTCCGGGATTTATCTCTGACTTCCAATACTACGGCTGGGCAGGAAAAGTTTTGCTCTAATGCCAAAGGTGGGTGCTCATGTTTCAGCTGCCGGATCACTGGATCTAAGTTTTAACCGGGCAGAAGAGCTGGGAGCAGAATGCACCCAAATATTTATCACCCCGCCTCAGCAATGGGTTCAAATAAGCCATCCGGAAGAGGAAATTCAAAAATACCGGGCTAAAGCCCAAGAATCAGGGATCGGCCCTAACTTTATCCACGCAGTTTACCTTGTCAGCTTGGCTACACCTAACCAGGAGCACCTACAAAAATCCGTCAATTGGCTCATTTATTCCCAAAAGACGGCGGAAAAGTTGGGAATAGGGGGAACTATTTTCCATATTGGGTCATATAAAGGCACTACCCAGGAGCAGGCAATAGGCCAGGTTGTCCAAGCCATCAAAGCTATTTTGAGCCAAACCGGTGAGGCTAATTTGATCCTGGAAAATTCGGCCGGAGCAGGGAATTTAATAGGGGATACCCTTGAGGAACTTGGGCAAATTATCAAGGCAGTCAACAATCCCAGGCTAAAGGTTTGTTTGGATACCCAGCATGCTTTTGCCTCAGGATATGATTTAAGAACAAAAGAGAAAGTAGAGGAGTGGGTAGAGGTGATAAACCGGGAAATTGGGGTAGAAAAATTGGTGGCCATCCATGCCAATGATTCCAAAACAGAGCTGGGAAGCAAAAAAGACAGGCACGAGAATATCGGCCAAGGTTATATCGGACTGGAAGGTTTCCGGGCTTTAATAAACCATCCCAAACTACAAAATGTACCCTTTATCCTGGAAATCCCAGGGGAGGCAGGACAAGGACCGGATAAGAATAATGTGGAATTACTGAAAAGTTTATGGGGTAAGGGGTAAGTATTATGTATTACGGGAAAGAGATTTAAGTAAACCATTTAATAATTTACTAACTACCACAGATAAGTCTTCTATTTTCCTGAATTCTTCAAAAGTCACGTATTCTAAGTCCCTTGCAATAATCAGTTGATTTTGTAATTCAGTTAAGGAACCCAAAGACATGCGATAAAACTGTAACTTCTCTTTTCTGCCTAATCTCGAAAAACCCTCGGCTAAGTTAGAAGTTATAGAAACAGATGCCCTCCTTATTTGATCTGTTAATCCAAATTTCTCTTCTTGAGGAAATGATTTACTTAAACGATATATTGCTAAAACTAATTGATGGCCCTCTTGCCAGGCGTTAAGCTCAGTAAAAGACTTTATTTTCTGATTTTCCATCCATACCCCTTACTACATACACCATATCCCTTATTTATTTCCAGAATGAAAACTTTTGTGGACATCCTTGAGGTGCTTATTCGTGATATGGGTATAAATTTGGGTGGTGGCTATGTTGGAGTGGCCCAGCATTTCCTGCACCGAACGGATATCGGCTCCATTGATTAACAAATCCGTAGCAAAGCTATGGCGCAAAGTATGGGGAGTGGCTTTTACCGGAAGTCCCACACCTTTAACATATTTTTCCACAATCCTTTGGATCGAGCGGGAAGTAAGCCGCATATTTTCCCCATTATCCGCCGGGTCATCTGCTCCCTGATAGCGGATAAACAGCGGTTTATAGGGGTCCTTGCGGCTTTTAAGGTACTGGTCAAGCCATTTGGCTGCATCGTCAGACAAAAAGACAATCCGTTCCTTGGAACCTTTCCCGACCACTGAAAATTCTTTTCTGTCGAGGTTTACAGTGTCCTTATTTAAAGAAGCCAACTCGGAAACCCGCAGGCCGGTAGAAAACAGCGTTTCCAAAAGGGCTTTATCCCGAAGCCCGGACTTGTCCAAAACATCCGGCGCCTCTAATAGTCTCTTTAAGGCTTCCTCATCCAAAACTTTGATCGGAGCGGCATCGGTTTCTCCCAGCTCCACCTTTTCCGGAGATAAAGTATCTACGTCCTGGCGGGCGAGATATTTTAAGAATGCCCGGAGAGCAATCATGAAATAATTTTGGGTCACCCTTTTTAAGGGCTTCTTGGTTTTAGGATCAATCCAGCGGTTTAAGTGCAGCCTAAACTTACGGATCAAGGCCAAATTGATTGCCCTCGGATCAATATCCCCGGCAAACTCGACAAACCTTTTAAGGTAGTGGTCGTAATTTTCGATCGTTTTTTGGGAGGCATGACGTTCTACCTCCAGGTATTCCAGGAAATCGGTGACAAGAGCAGAGAGAGCCATATTAAAGTATCGCGAGACCTAAGATGCCTAAAATAGTCAAAGCGCTGCCAACGACGGCCACTAAAACCGTCGGAGAAATGTTCCCGGATTGGGGAAGAACCGGAGTTTTGGTCGGGAGAGGCCCGCCAACAGGTGTCTTAGTCCAAACACCGGAACCGGTGGCTGTATTATTCGTAGTTGTCGTTGTTGTCCCTGAATTGGTGGTGCCGCAGGCCCCGGTACCAATAGTGTAGTTACCGTCTACCACTTGGTTTAAGATATCTGTAACCGTCCCTCTTTCCACAACATTGGAATCGGTAGTTTTGGTTTTATCAGCGGGGTCAAAATCAAACTTAATCTGGCTGGTGCCGGCCGGAGCATCATCTGCTACCGCAAAGTCTATTGTCGCCAACGTCCCTGCCCCTGAAAAAGCGCTGCTTACAGAAGACAATCCGGAAACAGTAATCTTTCCATTTGTGGCATCGATATTATTGCCCGGGTAATCTGCATAAATTGTTCCGCTGTGAATGGCATTAGCGGTAAAACGGGTAGGGTCATAGAATAAAATAGCGTCGGTGCCGTCTGTTTGGGCGCCACCGGTGTCTAAATTAATTGAAAGTGTAAAGCCGCAGCCTTTATTAAAGGTTCCGGTACTGGGGGACAACGAAAGTGTCGCTCCGGTAGCAAATGCAGGAGCGGCAGAAAAGGATATGGTCGCCAAAGCGGCTACAGACAAAAGGCAGCGGGTCAATAATCTTTTCATGGCACGATTGTCAGGTCGACGTCTTTCACCCCATCAAGGACATCCAGGGCTGTTTTTGATTCCACAACATTGGAATCTGAGGTGCTTCCGGGAGTAAAGTCCAAAGCGATTTTTGTTTTTCCGGAAGCTTTAGCCACGAATGTGACAGTTCCAAAAACCCCTTGCGGGACTACTCCGGACGGAGCAGAAGTAATTCCGGAAACAGTAATTTTCCCGGCTTTTTCATCCACGGTATTTATTGGGTACTCAGTATAAATCTTGCCGACAGCCACCGGGGCTTTAGTTACAGCAGGATCCATCGCCAATACCTTCGGATCATATTTAATGATTAAATCCGTTCCATCGGTGTGGCGGGTAGAGGAGATGCTGATGGTTACAACCACTTTTTCCCCAATAGTGTAGCTGGACTTAGGGGTCTGTAAAAAGACGGAGGCAGAAGAGGCTTTGGCTTCAGACACCAAACCCCGCTCGGTGGACCCTTGTTTGGTGGGTTTGGTTAAAGTCCAAACGCCCCAAGCTATCTCAGCCACCAAAATAACCACAATCACGGTAACAATGTTTCTTCTGGTAGCTAGTTTACTGATTATTCCCTGTGTTTGCTCCATATATTTATCTAAACATAACCAAGATTGCTTGTCTACAACTCCCGGTTTACTGGATTGTGTCCTCGTCCTCCTTATTAATATTTTCCCTCATACAAGACCAGTCCAAGGCATTGACACAACCATCCTGGTTAAAGTCTCCCGCTTTGGCAGTTGTGGTGCTACAGCCTGCGGAAAACTCTCTGGCAAGCTCAGACTTATCCAAAGCGTTGATCTTACCGTCAGCATGTCCAGCCGGGGCAATATCACCAACATCCATACTGACGTCAGACAAAATATTCGATCCTAGTGAGGGGGTAAACTCAATTCTGCGGGTTGGAGTATTGGGGGCTTTAATTAACATTTTGTATTTCTTACCAACTTCCAGCACCGGAGCAAAATCAGAGGGAAGATTTCCTGCAGCGTCAATATTGACCTTTTGCCTGACCAAAGGTTTAGCGCCACGGATGTCCTCCATGATATTAATGTTGACACCGTTTTCGGCATAGTCACCGGAGGTGCGGCAGCCAATTTTTGCCTGGAATGAGACAGTGGTGGTGTTTATGCTACAGGTAGCCGTGACAGCCCGGCCGTCATCCATGGTCAGCAAAAGCGGAACCCTGGCATTTCCGGGAAGCTGGTCTTTGATTTTAGCCACAACCTTTGATCTGGTAACGCTTTCACCCAAAACAGTTGAGCCGCCCGAACAGCTGTTGACAACCACCCATCCCGCCGGAACATCACAAGGGGTTGGAAAATCTTTACACTCAGTCCCGGTAGCATTTTTTGCCGAAGTTATAACCTGGGCACAGACAGTCCCACCCGGCCTGGCAGTTGGGGATACGGAAGTTGTAGGTGTAACCGACATAGTGGGAGAAACAGCACCTGTAGGAGTAATACCCGGAGTATCCTCGCCCCAAGAGATAATATCCGCCTGCTGGCCGTTAATCTTAACACCGCCCGTGCCTTGTTCGTCGTGGGTATTGAAATTAGATCCGGTCAAAGTTACCAAGGTTCCCTGGCCGGATGGGTCAAAGGTACAACTAGCGCTGGTAATCTTTGGGTCAGGGCCGATATATTTAATAGAGTAAGGTTTAGGCTCAGTTACATCGCCCTTATTGTCCTTAAATTGCACCCAAAGGGTTAAAGTATCACCGGGATTACCATTGGTAAAAGTATAAGGAACGGTTATCGGTTCAGAACCGTCATCACTATTATAGGCAACCCATTGAGGGGAACCGGTTCCACTGTCGCTTCGGCCAAACCGGGTTTCAGAAATTCTGTACTCAGTAGTTGCAACCGCCACAGTGGGTGTGGCAGTCGGCCCGGAAGCGCAAGCACCGTTTTTGTAATCGTTACAACCGCTGGAATTAATATCCGTACACCACTTGGCAATTAATTGCTGGTTTGAGCAGCCACTCCAATCCTGACCGTTGTCACTACCTAACTTCTTAATACTTCCCGGCAGGCTGCTGTCCTTACTCGCAATACAGGTAGCCAAAGCGTTATCAACACTATATCCGCTCAAAGGGCACGAACCATTTTGGCTTCCAGTAGGACTTGTTCCTTCACAAACCTTAACCCCATTGTAACTATCCAGCTCTGTTTGACTACAATCAAACGGCCCGCCATAACCAGCACTTTTCAGCTCTGAGCTTACAGTGCTCCAAGGGATTGATCCACATTTAGTATTGGCATTACCGCTACAATTACCAGTCGAACCTGTCGGAGAAACTGTAGCCGAAGTACACTGTGTACCACAATTATCTACCTCCTGCACACAATCGGTCCAATAAGGTGTTACATCGTTATCATATTCACCAGTTGCAGGGTTTAAATTTGTACAATATTTGTGCCCGGATGCACAAGCTTCTCCCTGATGAGGGCCACTAGTACATTGCTTTATGCTAGGACAAACCTCACTTTCACCAGGAGTACAAGCATAACTTTTTACCGGGCTAACGAAAAAGGCTACAAATAAAAATAAGGAGAGGGAAAGTGGAATTATTAAAATGTAGGCTTTTTTAAGATATTCCATATTTTAATGCTGCGGTAGTTTGGCCGGCGGTCCAAGCGGCGAACGCAACTGGACCTGGACTGTCTTGGAAGTGGTGGTACATTTACCGGCCGTATCACACTTGACACTATCACCGGCAAACTGAATGGAATCATTAGCCGCTTTTGACTTTAATTCCTGTTGTTGCTGGATAAGCTTTACTCCGAAGGGAATTATTAGAATTGCCGCTACAACCATTAAGGCAGTTAAAACATTTTTCCTTTTACTGGTTTGCTCTTTAATCGAATCAAATTGGTTCATGTCAGGATCCACTGAATTTAGCGTAGACCATATATATAAAGGTTGTCAAGTGAAACCTTAAGGATTAACACTCTTGACCAAAAGGGAATAATCCAGTGAGTTAATAATGCCATCGCCGTTGGCGTCAAATTTAACAATTCCGGAAGCATCATTCTTCAGCCATCCTTGGATAAACAAACCAACATCAAAACTATTAACTTTATTATCACCGTTATAGTCAAACTTGAGGGTTTCCTGAGACAAGGTAGGCAGGGGAGTCGGGGTAGGGAAGGCTTTGGACAAGTTCCTCTTATAAGATGGAGTAGAGGTGGAGGTAGCTCTACCGGAATTATTACCCTGGGATGAAGAAATTGGGGTTGGGGTACTTTGAGCCCAGGAAACCGTCGGCACAGGGGATATGGTTCCGGTCGGAGAAGCGGAAGTTGTCGGGCTGGCAATAGGGGAAGGCTGAGCCGTAGGGGTTGCAGCCATACAAGCACTCACCGCATGCTTAAAGGTATTGTAGGCAAGCTTCACGCTGCCAT
Source organism: bacterium (assembly GCA_021786315.1). Lineage (GTDB taxonomy): Bacteria > Patescibacteriota > Microgenomatia > Daviesbacterales > UBA10151 > JAJYNN01. The sequence continues at coordinate 389,373 of JAJYNN010000002.1, read as the reverse complement.
CACTTTTAGTTAAACCAAAGCCTAAGTAACCGGGAGTTCCGGGGGAACAAGTGCTAGTCCAAAGCTCACATTCAAAATTGTGATAAAAAGCAGCTTCAATCCAAGATTGATTTGCCAAATAATTTAGGCCTATCTGGACTTGATCTGCTTGTTTTGTCTCATCATTGTTAGTCGCCAAACCCCATTCACCCAACCAGATCTTTTTATTGCCATCTCCTTGACTAACCATATAATTATGGGCAACTTCCAAGGCATTAAAGTCCAACGGCTCACCATAAGGGTCAACGGAGAGCCGGTCAAAATACGGTTTAGCCCCGGCGGCATACATCGCCCGCAGATAGTCGATGTTGGCTCCCGCCAAATGTCCTCCGACAATAACAGCTCCTGAATCCTGTGACCTAACAGAGTTGGCAAAGTTTTTCAGCAAACCGGTATATTTTTGTGGGTTGTAACCCCGGCAATTTGGCTCAATACCATAATCCCAATAATGCACCTTATCTTTATAGCGGTTCACCATCGCTTTAACCACATCGGAAAAGGCGTTTGCAGTACCGGTATCTTCCTTTAATACTCGGCACACATAATCAGTACTACAGCAATAAGTTCTCTCGGGAGCGGTGTCCATTTGCCTGGCCCAATCAGGGAAACAATCACCATCACAAAACTTAATAGTTGGAGTCCGGCCTTCGGCAATGGTGTCATTTATTAATTTATCAACTTTGGAAAAATCGTAAGCAGAACTTTGATTTGGCTGGATATCCTTCCAAGCAACTGGAATAAAATTAAGTGAAGGGCTGGTAAAAAGCTCTCTAATTTTATTATTGACCGGGCCATTAAACCCAAAGATTAATTTATTGACACAACTATCCAGATTCGAGGATGCCCTTCCTTTTAATATCTGTTGTTGTTCAATTAATTTCACCCCCAAAGGAATAGCAGCCATTAACAAGAGTAGGAGAGTGAGGGAAACTAGATCCTTTACCTTAAATTTATTTCCAAACAAAGCCATCTCTATTTCATACTATCATAGATTAAAAGGTAGTCGAATAGCCTCGAAAGAGGATAAATATTGTGCGACGTATCAGAATATCGGAGTATCGGAATGTCGGTTAACCGGAAAAGGACTCGTGAATAAGATAAAATTGATGGAAATTAAGGATGTAACAGACTTAGTGGTTTACCAAGAATCACTAAGGTTACTAAAGGAGTTATACGAATTAGCTAATAAGCTACCACAGGCTGAAGGCTTCGCTAAGCGTAATTCACAAAAGGAATTTAGAAGATATCTATTGATAGCTATTGGTTCCAGTGACGAAATAATTACTCATCTAAGAGCCTTATCAATGATTGATGAAAATTTTTCTGTAGAAGCCAACAATTTATTAGAAGAATATCGAATTTTATCCAAAAGATTAAACGCTTTGCATAAGACCTGGGTTTATTAATGTCTTTTCCGACACTCTGATACGCCGAAACTCTGGCACTCTGGCTATTTACGCACGAGGCTCTAGAAGGCCCCTAAAACGGTCGAAACGGGGGGAGGATGTACACTTCATCATCCCAGATTAGCTTGTCCCAAAGCCCTAAACCTAAAAAACGAGAATTATGAATTAAGAGTTAAGAATTAAGAAAAATTTTTCGATAGGAAAGTATTTAAAATAGGTACAAAATAAAGAATTTAAAATTGTTAATTGAAAATTATAAATTCGGTCGCTTTGGCGACCGGTGGGTCTCCCCCTGGTTACAGGCATCCATGACGTCGCATAAGATACATTGTGCGACATAGTAATTGAGTAGGGCTTCTGTTTAGCGGGGTGTGAGGCTGGATCTATCTTGAAGTAGAGGCAAACTCACAGCTTCGTGTTCTAATTTGTGCGTATTTTTATAAAGTAACGGGAGCTCTCCTCTCTTTCAAAGGAGATCCCTAATTTTTCACGCGTGTAAACAGAAGTTAGCAGTCGTCTTGTAAGAATGGTAAAAATATATCTTGTCGTAGCCTCCCCAGAGTAGTGTATTCTCTCGTTCTCTACACTCTGATCATCTGATGTTCTGGTCTCCCGACACACTGATGTTCCGATATTCTGATACTCTGATATGTCTTATAGTTATCCACATTCGAGGCTAGCAACTATATCAAACTATATCAACTATATCAAACAATGTCCCATAGTTTTCGCCTCTCTACCTCCTCTATCGTATGAAGTATTCACTTTTTTATGGTGAATACTTCCAATTGTACGCGAAGCGTACTGCGAGAAGATGCTATAAAGGCAAACAACTTTTTGCATCTTCATTTGGGGCTTTCCAACACACTATTCTCCCCTTTTTATTCAGCGTGTCAGAATATCTGCGTTTCGGAGTGTCGGAATCTTTTGACATTCTGATACTCCGATATTCCGATACTCGGGTCTACCCCGTCCAGGAAGTGCCGAGTAAAGCTACAAGGAAGATCACCGCTCCCCAGCCTAAATATTCCCAGACCACTCCTCTACTCAGCCGTTCCTTTAAGGCATCAGATCCAATTCCCAAGGTTGTATAAATGGCCGTGGATAGCATTAAGGAAGCCATAGACTTAGAAAGCGGCCAAAAAGACAGGGCCACCCCAATCTCCGCCACTACCAAAGATAGGCTCAAACTATACATTAAAATTACGCTCGAAACAGCTTCCATATCAATTGTCCAAAGAACCTGTAAAATCAGCGGAAAAGTTAAGATAAAGACCGCTACCCCGTTCCAGAGGAAAAACAGGTTCAAAGAAAACATGACATTAAACAATAGAAATGAAGTAATTAAAGTTAAAATAAAAACTGTGGTTGAGGCCACCCTGTACAAAGGAATGGTCCTGGTGGAAGCCACATTAAAGACATTTTGGGACAAAAGCAATGTATAAAAAGTCAGCCCGAAAAGTGTCGCCACCGGAATTCTGGTTAACCAGCGGACCGGCAACAAAAAATAATAGCTGGCAACGGCCAGGGTAAACAAAGTCGGCAAGATCATCAAAATTACCGCCTTTCTCCTGTCCATTCCCTCCCACAAAGCCCAAAGGGAAAGCAGATAAGCGGCAACCGTCAAGCCCGCAATAAACCGGTAAGCCAGATAAAACGGCACCAATTGAGTGGACAATAACCCAAGAGAAAGGATACCCGAGGCAACAATAATCTTTTGGCGTTTGGTTAATTCTGCCGAAACCCCAAAAACTTTTAATTTGACTGATAAAGCCTTCATTCTTTTATGCTGCTGCTAACTTTAAGACATGAGTGATAGCAATGGCAAGGGCATCGGTGGCATCATCAGAAAACTTCTTATTCCTTCTGGCGCCTCCCACCATCGGCTGGACCAGCTCCCGGGTCTTTTTACCGCTTTTACCCAAAAATTTCCGGACACCTTCGTGGACCTGTTTCTTGTCTGCCCTGCCTGATCCGGCAATCATCAACTTTACCTGTGGCCCGGTATATTCATGGATCGGGATATTTCTCATCCCGGCAGAAAGCATCATCACTCCCCTCGCCTGCCCGACAGCAATCGCTGTCCGGGTATTGGAACCAAAAAATAACATCTCAATGACAATCAAATCAGGCTTAAATTGGTCCAAGAGCTTTTCCAAATCGTGGTGTAACATCACCAATCTTTTTTCCATTAAGGTATCTTTGGGCGTGGAGATAAAACCATAGTCTACAAGTTCCAAATCATAGTCAAACTTCCTTCCTAACAAATCATCAGGTACTTTGATAAGTCCATATCCGGTTGTGGCTGTTCCTGGATCAATGCCTAATATAATCATAATTTCTAATTTAAAATTTCCAATTTACAGTGAATTTCTAATTTTTAAAATTTAAACATTAAAAATTTATTGAAAATTAAGAATTAAAAATTGAAAATTATTCCACCATCTCATCAGGTATATCAAAATTTGCATATACCTTTTGGACATCATCCAAATCTTCTAATTTTTCCGTAAACTCCATTACCTTTTGCGCTACATTGGCATCTTTTACTTCTGTCACCATGTTCGGTTTATAGGTTAAATCCTGCTCCTCTATTTCAAACCCAGCCTGAGTAATTTTTGTACCCATAGTATTTAATTCTGAGCCTTCTGTATATACTAAATACTTTTGTATATTATCCTCTTCAAAGTCCTCCACATCGTCTGCCCCAAGATCAATGAGCTCCAGTAATTCATCATCCTTATTGCCACCCCTAGTTTTTACTTTGATCTCCCCTTTCCGGTCAAACATATAGGCGGTACTGCCCGGTCCACCCAAAGCCCCGCCGGCCCGGTCAAAAAGGTTCTTTACTTCCTGGTTAGTCCGTAAACGGTTGTCAGTGACACCCTCAATAAGATAGGCCACTTTACCTGGGCCAAATCCCTCATAAGCCACCTCTTCCAAGACTTGTCCGGGAAGCTTTCCTAAACCACGATCTATGGCCCGCTGAACGTTATCTTTGGGCATGTTTACCTGACGGGCAGCCTCAACAGCCATACGAAGCCTGGGGCTGGAATTGGGATCACCGGAACCACCTAAACGGGCAGCAATAGTAATGGCATTGGCCAATTTAGTAAAAGTTGCCCCACGCTTAACGTCAGCCATACCTTTTTGTCTTTTAATTTGCGACCACTTACTGTGCCCTGACATAACTTTATGATGATATCTCTTGAAGGCTACTTTTTCAAGCTATGGAGGCATATAAGTATCCCATAGTTTGATATTTCAAGGCTTTCCTGCTATAATTATTCCATTCCCGAGGACCTAAAAAGTCTAAAGGAACCCTTGCACTTTAATAGTTTGTGGATTAACTTTTTTACCTCAGGCAGAGCCTGGTTGGGCACAAGAATTAAGATTTAGGATTTAAGAATTAAGAATCTTGTTTTTGACCAGGCTTTGCTTGAGTAAAGCTAATAAATTTTAGCCCTAAGGAGGCAAAATGATGAATCCGTTCGACAGCGTTTTGGTCACCTTTCTATTCGGGATATCGGCAATCGGATGCAGTATTATTGCAATACGCTGGAACCAAAACTGGAGGTATTACTGGAGACAAGTTCCTATACCACCTGGTTTCATGTATTATCTGATATGCCTTGTCCAGGTAGTCCTCGCAAGTATCCTTTTGAGTGTCGGCTTAATTTTCCTGTTTTCCACAGTAATGGGAAGACCGGATGGCGAGCTGATCAGGAACTGCTTTATCATCGCAAGCTGTCTTGTCATCTTGGCAACGGCACCAAACTACCAAGGCAACCAGAGCAAGCAAATACCGAGTTATAACCTCCGGAAAAGAAAAATCCAGGGCTAACCAGTGCAAGAGAGGCGCCTAAGGTAATATAAAGAGAGAATTGTGACTGCATCGCAGTTTATGCGCGATTTTAGTCGCAAATTCTTTCCCTACCCCACGGCGCCTTTCTTGTACCCTTTTAAATTCCCCAACTTGATAGATTGACAAGCAATACAGATTTCAAATATACTCCTTTTCTGATGGATGACTCCTCTGTACAACTGACCCAAGCCGCAATCTCCGCCGCCCTCTCCGCAAACTGGGAAGAAGCCCTGAAATTAAACCAACAAATCATTGATTTGGAACCGAAAAACGTTGAGGCTTTAAACCGCTTAGGCCGGGCTTATTTTGAGCTGGGCGAGTTAAAACAATCCCAAAAATACTTTGAACTGGCCTTGGAATGTGATGCCTACAACCAAATTGCTGCCAAGTTTTTAAAAAGGATCAAAACCTTTGCCAAAAAAGGGGCCAAGGTTCAAATGACCCCCCAGCCTTGTTATGGTCAAATAGACAGCGATCTTTTTATTGAGGAACCAGGGAAAACCCGCCTGGTTACCTTACTCAAAGTCGCTGAACCCCAGAAGCTTTCCCTACTTTCTGCCGGAATGTTAGTTAATTTAGTGATTAAAAATCACGCTGTGGCCGCAGTTGATACATTCGGCGAATATTTAGGGGTCCTGCCTGACGATCTCTCCCACCACCTGATCCGCTTAATGAACGGCGGCAACAAATACCAGGCAATCATTAAGACCATCAAAACCAACAGCGTTTCCATTTTAATCCGGGAAGTTTTCCGCTCTGCCAGGTTCCGCAACCAGGCTTCTTTCCTGGAAGACCGGGGGGATACTGTTACCTACACTGCTACCGACCATTTTGTAGTCTCTCCGGAAGAGATGATGGACGACGATTTTCAGGTTGAAACCGACGAGGAAGAAAGCAGGGACTGAAGCTCATCAGGCTGCAAGTTTAAAATTACCCCTTTGGGCCCTTTAGAAAAAAAGTTCACCGGTATACTTCTGTCTTGGTACAGTTTGACCATTTGGGGCGTGGAATAGGCTTGAGGAAGCAAAGATAGCCCCTTATCTTTGCCAATTTGCAGAAGTTCGTTTTGCAAGGCCGAAGCCCGCCGCTGATCCACTGCTAAAACTACCGCCCGGATAATTGATTTAAAGGAATCTTTAGTGGGTTGGGTCACAACCTGCCACCAAAATTCTTCCTCCTCCGTAAATTCCGGTATGTTTTGAAAAATATTTCCCACAACCAGCTTATCATCCTGTGCCTTTCTCCCAACTTCCCAGGCAACAACACCTTGTCCGGGTTTGATTTCCCTTTTGCTGTAATCCTCCAGTTCGATAAGCCCCAGACGCCCACTTAAGGGTTTTAAAATTGCCGATGGCCCATATAACACCAAAGCCCGCCTACCCCCGCGAAATAGCCTTTCCAGCGACAAAATGAACCCCTTTTGCAGCAAACTCCGGTGTAGGTCTTGTAGTATATCCTGATTCAGCTCTTTTTCTTTTGTAACCAAAAACAAGGTGTAGGGAGTGCTAAAGTGTGCCGGGCGGGTTTCGTAGTCAGCCATTGACTGAATTGCCAAAACCAAAGAAATTGCCAAAACAATTAAAAAAAGCGCAATCCAAATAAGCATAAATAGAAAATTTTCAATTACCAAGTAACAATTTACAATGAATTTTTAATGATCCAATTTTCAAAATTTGAAAATTGAAAATTGTAAATTGAAAATTAGACTATTCTCTGCCCTTATTATACCTTAAGTAGTAATCTTCTCCTAAGATAATGTTTACATCAGCCGTGCTCGGGCTCAAAGTCAGGTCTTTGGGTGAGCAGACAGGCTCTTTCCCTTGGGACTTAAAGCTAAAAATACTTCCGCCTTTACTGCAAGCCGATGAGGTAAAGATCTTGGTGAGGCGGGATGTGGTGTAGGACAGCTTTCCTTTGTTCGCTTGGTGTCGTTCTACCACAAAACTATTTTCCAGGGAAGTCGACAGGTTGGTGGTAAAGATCACCCTGCCTCCCATATTAGTCACAATCCTGGCAGCCTTTTCAGCTAAACCCTGGTGGTCGGTGGCATTAAATACACCGACAGAAAGGCTCTCTTTCCTTAAATTTAAATCTTCCAGCTGCTTTTGGATTACCGCATCGAGCTTGTATTGGTCCAGAGAATAAACCTTACTGCCGTCAGCTAAAACATTAGTTTTAGCTATACCGCTATCCCCTAAATCAACCGTTTCTATCTTGTCCGTCCGGACTTTCTTTAATGACCACCAAAAATTCCAATACTCACTTAAAGAGAGGTCTGTTTTACTTTTCCGGAGCAGACCCATAAACGTCAAGGGATTCTGCTTTATTTTGACAGTCAGATTTTCCAAATTCCCTGCCTTATCATCAGGCAAGATTAAATACCCGTCAACACTTACACCCAAAACGCTGCTTAACGTAGTTTCTAAAAGCTTTGCTCCCATGGGAGGGTTTTCACCCTGCCCCAACCCATAAATGCTTCTTATCGGCCAGCTGCCAAAGCCAAAAGAAGCATTAACATAAGCTTCAGACGGCACCTTAAAAATTGTCAGCTGGTCACTTTGGGGATTTAACGACAAAAGATAGATATCGTTGTACTTGACTGCTAAGTTTAATGTTTCCGGGGCGCTCCAGTTAACCTGTCTCTCCGCAGCCACACCATCCGGCGAATAAGGGCGGGAAAGGCTGCCCAAAAAGGCGATAGTTTTACCCACCAAAATAAGCGTCAGGAGAAAAGCTAAAGCAACTACACCTAAACGGACCTGCCTGGCCATCCTGCCCTGGCTCTGAACCTTTTTCCAACCAACTTTAGACTTTAAGGACTTCTTACCATGGGCAGATCTCATAACAACTTTTAGGCCTTAACGGTCTTTCTTGCCTTTCTCAATAATTTTGGGTGGAGTAAAAACCGGGGCATACCCGGAAGATGATCCCTTCTCCTGTCCTTTTTTCTTCTTTTTTTGTTCGCCTTTAAAATAACCTCCAAAAGAACCCATGTTTTAAAAAACACCTCCTTTTTAGCCAAAAAAGTACATTAAAGCTGTAAGCGCCAAAAGCCCAATACCAGAATAAAGGATTAATGGGGAACTTAGTTGAATTAATCCCAAACCAGCCAACGTGAGCAATAAACCCGAAACACCCAGGGCAAAAACCAGGACGTTTTTCTTTACCTTCCCCATATATCCAGTGTAAGAAAATCTTAGGATCAAATCAAGCCTTTACCCAAAGGCCAGGTGGGAACGGGAAAGTTTGCGCAGCTCGACATCTGTCCGGTTACGGAAATAGCTCATATTCGGCCAGTGGCTTTGCAAAACTTCCGAGACAAAGTCCCCGGAAACAATCTCCGGTAAAATTACATAATCCACACCTTCTTTATAAAGCAGTTCAGCATCAGTTACTGAGGAAGCCCGGATCATCGTCACCGCTTTGACCTTTCTTCTCTTTAACTCTGCCACCAAAACTAAATTATCATCGATATTGTCCGCTGTTGAAATTACCAGCTTGGCCTTTTCCAGATTCAAAAATTCCAAAATTTCCGGGTCTCCCACATCACCATACAAAGCATGGGCCCTTTCATCGGTTAATCTCTGGACCACTTCCGGGTTAAAATCCAAAACCAGGAAAGGAATACTGGCCCGCTTTAAAAACTTCAACACTTCCCCGCCAATCCGGTGGGCGCCGATTAAAATCACATGGTCCTCCATTTCTTTCCCGTTCTTTTTGTCCTCAGTTTGATGGGTAAAGCTGCGGTGTTCAAAGAAACCAACGAACGGTAAAAGGTACCGGTAAATTTGCCGGGAATAAGAAATCATGATGGAAGAGGCAATAATGGAAATCACCCCGGTTAAAGCCATCGCGGTCAAAGCCGGCTGGGAAACCACCCCCACCCTAGTCCCCACCACCATGATAATCAAAGAAAATTCCGAGATCTGGGATAAGTTAATGGCTGTCTGGAAAATGGTGTGTTTCCTGAAGCCAAAGCAACCCAAAATAAGCAGGAAAACCACCGGCTTAATCAACATGGCATAGGCAGTAAAGGCCAAAATCAGCGGCCAGATTGAACCGACATCGGTAAATACCACCTTCGACCCCAGGTAGACAAAAAAGAGGGTGGTGAAAAAGTCCCGCAAGGGTTTGACTTTCCCCTGAATCTCAAAGTGGAAGGGAGAATTAGCCAAAGCTACCCCTGCCAAAAACGCCCCAATCACTACCGAAAAACCCAAAACAAGTGAGACAGCGATAAAGATAAAGCACCAGGCTAAAGATGAAAGAAACAAAAGCTCAGCTGAATGGGCAACGGCTTCAAAAACCTTAGCTAAAACATAACGGGACAAGCCTAAAGAGAGCCCTAAAAGCAGGATACCTTTACCTATCAACATTAGAAGAGGCAGGCTTTCTGTTAACCCTAAGTGAAAAACTGAGCTTTGTATGGTCATGGCCATAAGAATGGTGATGGCCACTAAATCCTCAATTAAAAGGATCCCCAAGGAAAGCTTGCCGTAAAGCGAGCCCAAGTCCCTTTTTTCCAACAGCAGCTTGACCACCACAATGGTGGAGGAAAAGGAAAGCCCCACCCCTAGATAAAAGCTTTCCTGGGACGGGAAACCGAATAAGGTGGATAGGTAAAAACCGGTTAAAAAGGCAATTAAAATCTGCCCCAAAGCTCCAACTAAAATAGGCTTCCCCAAAGCCCTGATCTCCTGTAGATCCAATTCCATACCCACAAAAAATAAAACAAAGGCAATGCCGATATCCGGCAAGAAACTTAAGTTTTGAAAACTGGTGATATTAAAAACGGGCAAAAGCGAGAGAATAACCCCTGTTAAAAGATAGGCCACCACCAGGGGCAGACGTAAGACTTTGGTGATCATGCCGGCCGCAGCCGCCAGGCCTAAAACCGCCGCCAGTTGTAAAAATAAAGCATTTGATCCGCTCATATTACTCGTGCAAGGCGTCACCTTGCAGGAGCTTCAAAACTTGCTGCAGATCCTCGGGCAGCTCACTTTCAAAGCTCAATCTTTCTCCAGTCTGGGGGTCATTAAACTCTAACTTGGCAGCGTGTAGAAACTGCCTGGGACACCACCTGTGGTCTAACCTGCCCGTTTTCCGGCCACCGTATTTCCCGTCCCCCACGATGGGAAATCCGATGTATTTTAAATGTACCCTAATTTGGTGCGTCCGTCCAGTTTGAGGATAGCAACGGAGCAGCGTAAAAATTCCATACTGAGATCTTTCCAACTTTCTTGTTTGAATTTTATTTAAATCATTGAAGATTGATTGAAAATTGAAAATTGAAAATTGAAAATTTTGCACCGGTTCATACAGTGTCACCGCCTCCCGGGCATTAGGAACATTTGGGTCCGCCACAAATTTTTCCCGGTCTCCGGGATTCCTGCCAATGGGTACCTCCACTTTTCCCGCTTCAGTAATGGCCCCGTGAACCAAAGCCAGATATTGTTTTTTGACTTCCCGGTTTTTAAATTGGGCCTGCAGGTTTTCCAAAGCACCTTGGGTTTTGGCCACCACCAAAAGCCCGGATGTATCCTTGTCTAACCGGTGAACTATGCCTCCGCGATCAACATTAATCCTAAATTCCGACTTTAAAATATCCTCCAGGGAAGGCTCTTTCTGGGTTTCAGAGGAAGTGGTAACAAGTCCCGGGGGTTTATCTAAAACCAGGAAGGAAGGGGCTTCAAAGATGACTTTAACCATTGGCTTTTTGGAGGAAGCTGTGAATCTCAGTCAAAACTTCATCCGGATTTAAGGCAGATTTAATTAAATATCCGGTAGCCCCCATGGAAAAGGCCTGGTTGATAATAGTGTCATTCCCTAAGTTAGTCAGCATTACAATCGGGCCATTGGGAGCAGCCGGGCCCTGGACTTTCAGGTCCCTTAAAATATTTAAGCCGTCTTTTTTGGGAAGCATGATATCCAACAAAACCAGGTTCCAGCCGCCCTGGCGCATTTTTGTTAAAGCCACTTCCCCATCCGCCGCTACATCCACTGCATAACCCTCAGAAGTTAAAAGCTCCTGGTAAAAATCCCGGAGGAACTGGTCATCTTCAACAATTAAAATGCGAATTTTTGAATTATCCATTGCTATTATTTATATCATAAATGAGTCAAAAGAGTCGAGGTCGACTTTGTCGTCCTGAGTCAAAAGAGTCAAATGTCTTAAACCTCTGACCCATCTGGCTCGTTTGACTCCTCTGACTCCTCTAAATTGCTACCGGTTCCAAGCCCTTGGCCTCGCCTCCGGAAGCTTTTTGGACATACTTTTCCGCTTCCGCCAAAAGTTCCGGGGTGGCGATTGGTAAAGAGAAGGCAAAAGTTGCCCCTTTACCCATGCCTTCCGAAGTTGCCCAAATCTTGCCGTGCATTAAATCAATTAAACTCTTGGAAATAAAGAGCCCCAAACCGGTGCCTCCGGTGGTGGCTGCCGCCACATAGGAGTTGTCCAACCTTCCAAACTTCTTAAACAGCCTGGCCTGGTCTTCGGGAGAAATGCCTGTTCCGGTATCTTTGACACCTGTCTCTACCACCTTGCCGTCAGTAAAGAAACTGATGGTGATTGAACCTTCATTTGGCGTAAATTTCATGGCGTTGCCTACCAAGTTCAAAAGCACCTGGTGCACTTTATCCGGATCGGCAAAGACTTGGGGGATTTGGGACGGAACCACCTGGACCTTCAAAGCCTTCTCTGCCGCTTTGGCCGAAACTTCAGCCAATACATCGTTAGCCAAAGCAATCATGTCAAAGCCTTTCGGCCGAATCTCAATCCTTCCCGCCTCAATACGGGAAACATTCAACATATCGTTAACTAAGTTAATCAATCTTTCGGTGGAAATTAAGGTTCGGCTTAAATATCTTTTTAGTTTGTCGGATAAAGGCACATCCGATCTATTTAAGGCCATCCAGGTATAAGAACGAATTGCCGTCATCGGGGTCCGCAGTTCATGGGAAGCAACAGATACAAAATCATCCTTGAGCTTATCCAATTCCTGAAGTTTGATATTGGCCTTTCTTAACTGATCGGTAGTTGAAGCTAAGGAAGTAAACAAACGGGCATTTTGGATAGAAATACCTACGGCCTGGGTAAAACTCCTGATAATTAACTTCTCCCGTTCGCTAATTTTAGCAGCATCCTTAGTAGCGGAAAAAATCAGCACCCCAATCGCTTCCCTTCCAAGCACAATCGGCACCACCATACTGGTTTTAATTCCTAATTCGTTTTGCAACCCCTCAACAAACCTTTCATCGATTACCGGATACAAAACATCCGCCACCTTATTGGTAAACTTGGTTTTATTCTCGATCAAGGCTGCAATCGCGATATTTGAAGCCTCATCAGTAGAAATCTCTATTTGCTGGAACGGAACCGGGGTGCTGTCTATAAACCTCTGGGCACTCTCGGTATGGGAAATGGCCACTCTTTTTAATTTCTGCCTCTTCTCATCCAGCAAAGCCAAAACCACAATTTGATAACCCAGTTTCATATAACCTAACTCAGTTAGAATCACATTAGTAACTTTTTCAGCTACCTCCTCGAAATTAAGGGTGCTGAGAATTAATTTCTCCACTTCCCAAAGCGCTTCCAAATGAGAGGTGTTAATTGTCGCCGCAACTTTACGGCTGTACGAGTAGTAGAACAGTCCTCCCAAAACCAGGACAGTCAGCACAAAAATCAGAATATCGAGGATAGACATTCTAAATTCAAGTATAACAGTTTTTAGTTATTAGTTTCAGTAAGATAATTGCGGCCGGGGAATTTTCTCTAAATTATGCAGTTACCCGGAATAAACGGAAAATTCTTTGGGAAAATGTTTCCGGACGGAGATAGTGGCGGTTCTTTCTAATTTGAGCAACATCCAAAAGAGCTGCTGAAGGTAAATCCTCAAAATCTGCAGGAACTTCCAACCGTTCTCCTAAAATAGTCCTGAAGCTATCAGTATGCACGCTCCCCGGGCGGAACGGTTTAATCTTGTCTCCACTAACATGCAGCATGGTATGGGAACCGTTAATTAAACCCTCTCCCCGATCGTAGGCACTGTCCACAACTATAGCTGCCACCCGATCATTTCCTCTACCAAATTCCCGAAAAGCCTGGTCGCTTTTGGTAATGCTTTCATGATGGGAGCGGTTACAGGAAGAACCCCCAATAAAGGCATCAGGCCGTATTTCCTGAAGAAAAGACTCTAATCTCTTAATCCCTGAGTAATAGTTCGCCCACCAAACAGCCACCGTATCGGTTTGCTGATCTTCAAGATCAGGCTTAATAAATATTCTTGGCAATCCAGCCTGTGCAGGAAAGATAACAAAGGTAGGGATATCATAAATACCGGCGAAGTCAAACCCTTCCCAGGAAGAATTTAATTTATGGTAATCAATTAAGCGGCTCCTGGTTAGCTGGCTTCCGGCAGTAATGAGTTGTTGTTTACGATCACGGTCCTTAAGGTCAAAGATCTGGTCACATCCTCGATCCTGGGTAGCGTCACAAACAAATCCCATAACTCCACATATCGGCATAATAATTGCCTCGCCTTCAGCCATTAACCTGGCTGCCACTCTTAAATCGTGAGGGTTTTTAACATCAAGCAACATAGCCTCTGACTTAACCGGCAGAGGTATTTCATAACTCTTGCGTTCAGTTAACATTTTTGACTACCATTAATTATAGCATATAGTATTTGAAATTTCAAAGCCTTAGTAGTATAATTATAGGGTATGAACATGGAAAAACAAATTGGTTCCCAAAATGAAGCCATAAAACTTCAGGGAAAAGTTCTGTTCCTTACAAAAGACCCCAACTTAATCCGGCACCAGCTGGAAGGATCCGTTTTAACCCATGTCGATGAAGGTGATTTAATTGATTTTATTTCTACCGATAATATTATCCCCAGTGCTGCCTGTTACTCCTCCAGAACCCCTCAGGAACTGGGAGACCATCTTCTTACAGGATTAACCAGCCAGGTAATTCGGCGGGGTGAGATGCGGGAAGCCGGGTTTGAAGCCGTAGTTGCCGGAAAATCTTTTGGGAGAGGCTCTTCCCGGGAACATGCCCCTCTAGCCCTGGATGCCTGCGGCATTAAATTTGTCCTCGCCTCTGGTTTTGAACGTATTTTTTATGAAAATTGTCAAAACTATGGGATTATGACTATTAACGGCCATCATCCGGAACTCAGAAGAAGATTCCTGAACCGGGAACCGATTCCTTTTGACCAGCTAATCTCCGGCTTAAATCCTTTGCAAAAAGAAATTCTTCTTCATAAAGGTTTATTAGGTTTCTCCCAAGCCAGGCTGGAAGGGAAAACCCGCTTCTCTACCGAAAGTGCTGTTGCGCGGCCAATGACCATGGTGGAAAAGATCATTGCCCGGCATGTGGTCCAGCAACCCGAAAGCCAGGAAACCGCCGGTATTGATTATGTGCAACCCGGCCAAACTGCCTTTATTCAAATCAATCATGGTTATGGCTATGAGCTGCAATCCCCTCTTTGGATCGGCGCTTTGAGGAAAGAATTCGGAGAAGATTACCGGATCCGCAACCCACAAAATTTTACCTTTTTTGAAGACCATCTGGCTCTTTTAGAGAATGACTCTACCAGTCAATTTTTCCGTCAGCTACAAAATGACTTTGCCAGCCTTTCAGAAGCCCAAGTTTACCGATACGATCCGCATAAGGGTGTCGAAGGCATCTGTCATTCGGTGATGCTCCATAAACATGATGTTTTTCCCGGTGAAGTTATTGTAGGGAACGACTCTCACACCTGTACTCTGGGAGCTTTAGGCGCGCTTGCTATCGGTAAAGGCGCCTCGGAATTTGCGGCCTCATTGGCCACTGGGGATATCGCCGTGGTTGTCCCGGAAACAATTAGGTTCAACATTGCCGGAAGAATGCCTGCCGGGGTAACCGCCAAGGATTTAATACTGCATATCTTGGCTATGCCCAAGCTGCGTGATTCGGGGCTGGGAAGCGGACGGGTTTTTGAGTTTGGAGGAATTGCCCTTTCTGATATTCCCTTTGACGAGCAGGCTGTTTTAACTAATATGTCTATTGAAGGCAACGCCTACACCGGTATCATTGAGCCTAATGAACAAACTATTAGCCACCTGGCACGGCGAAACAAACTATCCCGGGAAGAAATTTCCCGCATACTTGTCCGAAGCGACCGCAACGCCCAGTATGCCGATGTGATAGATATTGATTTAAATAAGCTGGAGCCAATGGTAGCCATGCCCGGCGATCCCCAAAGAGGCGTACCTTTATCCTGGGTCAAAAACAGCGTCCCTGTTGATATTGCCTATATTGGTTCCTGCACCGGAGGCAACTTAGAGGATCTCCAGAAAGCTGCAGCCATTTTAAATGGGCGACGGGTTGACGGTAATGTCCAGCTTTATGTCCAGGCCAACTCCCGGGCTGTTTATCAAACAGCCAAAAGTTTGGGCCTTTTTGACATCTTTGAACAAAGCGGAGCCAGGATACTAATGCCGGGATGCGGAGCTTGTATGAATGCCGGGCCCGGATCTTCAACCAATGAGAATCAGGTCACTATTTCTGATACTAACCGTAACTTTTATGGACGGATGGGTAAGGGAAACACCTTTTTGGCCAATGTCGAGGTAGTAGCTGCCAGCGCAATCCGGGGGCGAATAAGCTCTCCGAAAGACCTTTAAGATTTCTTAGCTCTTCTGGCAATTGAACGGATTTCCTGGTCAGACAAAGAATGGTTGCTTGTTTGGGCGGCGGCCAAAAGAGCCTGAACCTCATCTTCGGTGCCATCGTTAAACATCTCCTTTAAAACCAGAACGGCATTTGCCCGACCGCTTTTGCGGGAGATTTTAATATCCATGCGGCGCCCAATCGTTGTCGGATCAAAAGGAAAATAGACAATTCCAGCCAAATCCGGACGCCCGTGTTTTTGGGCGTTTAGAATGGCCGCTGCGTGGACACCGGAAGCAGTCTCCAGTGAACCTTCCCCAACTAAAGGCTCATTTACCGGGATAGAAACCCCGGTAATTTTAGACATAAACTGAGAGTACTCAGTAAGTAGATTCAGATTATAGTTATTAATATTTTCGCGGACGAGGTAGTTTAAGAGAAGATGCATCTCTAAATTACCCGCCCTTTCTCCGACCCCTCCGGCAGTGGCGTGAATACAATCCACACCGGCAGTCAAAGCTGCTATCGCATTAGCTAAAGCTAAACCCTGATCCCGGTGTCCATGCCAATCCACCTTAATATCCTGGCCTTTGATGATCTCCTTTTTAGTAAACTCCAATAAAGCAGCAGTTTTATGTGGAGTAGCATACCCTACAGTATCCGCTACACAAATCCTAGTCGCGCCACAGTTAATAGCCTCAGAATAAAGTATACGGAGAGTTTCCGGATGTGCCCTGGTTGTATCCTCAGTTACAAACATCACCGGCAAACCCGCCTTTACGGCCAAAGTGACACTTTTTCTGACATTAGGGATCATCTGGTTGACTAAATCCCAATCTTCCGCCAGTTTTCTGATCTCAGATGACCCAATAAAAAGATCCGCCCTTAGTGCCTCTCCCCCCGCTTCTGAAGCCTGAATAATAGACTGGACATCCTCTTCCAATGTCCTTCCCGCACAACTTAACTGAATTTTCAAACCATTCCGCTGCTTGTATCTGACCAGCCCAACCACATCAGCAAGCTCGGTTTCACCATTTCTGGGGAAACCAATATCCGCATGCTCAATACCAATCTCATCCATGATATGCAGCGCAGTTTGCTTCTCTTCCAGTGTGGGCTGCAGCACATAAGAGGCCTGACTCCCGTCGCGGAAGGTTTCATCGTCAATAGTGGTTCGACAGGGGTAAGCCTGTTTTCCACCCCATTCATGAACATAATCACCTATTGTTTCCATGCTATAGGCTATTGTAGCATATCTTATGCCCCTTGTCCATTTTTCCTATAATTAAGCTCACATCCTACACAACATTGACAATTATCTTAATTTATGACCACTATTATTTATAGATATCACTTAAAAAGGGGGTGAGAATATGGCTTTATTATGGTACTTTCTGGCAGGTTTGTTTGCATGGAACGCTATTCCCCATTTAGTAAAAGGTATTACCGGGCAAAGTCACATGACCCCTTTCGGTAAAGTGTCTTCGCCTTCGGTTAACGTGATTTACGCAGCAATTAATGTGGTCTTTGCCTTGTACATGTTTGGTTTGGCTTCAGGTAAAGGAGGTTTGACCCTCCCCTGGGAAGCTAGTTTAGCAGGCGCTAATCTTTGGGCTGCTTTGATCGGAGGAGTATTTATTGCTTTGGCTGATGCTTGGCTTTTCAGCAAACCCAATGCCCATCTGCCCTGGCAGAAATAATTAATTTGTACAAATTAAGGTACAAAGCAAAAGGCCTTCAATAATGAGGGCTTTTTTGCGGTTTCTGGAATTGTGATAGTTCCTGAAGCTAATCGAAGTCTAGTCTAATCCCAACCTTTAGCCTGGTAAACGGCAATAACCAGGGCAGAGGCTGGTTGCTCTGTTACGGTAGCTGATGTTACAAGCATATGTAACCTGGATTCATCAAATTCGATCCCCCTAAAACCGCAGAGGTCCATCAAAGAGTTCTTAATATCCTGTTCCACCTTTTTTTTGACTGTCTCTTCCCCCTCTCCACAGGTTTCATGTTCCACAAATAAGCCTCTTCCGTCGCCCTCAGGCCGATACCAGCCAACTCCGGCAGCAAGCGATTCACCCACTTTGCCACTACTAATAGTGGCTCTTACTACATACAGTTTATGCCCATACTCATCTTCTGGGGTGTTATATCTTTCTGAAACTATGATATTAGAATGAGGAGGAATGATTGAGGATAAGCAAATTAGGTTGTAGTTGTGGACTCCCGCATCCTTTAAAGCTGCATCAAATGCTGAAAGCTGAGTCTTACCTACTCCCTTTCCGGAAACAACATAAATATTCATAGCTACAAACTAGTATATTTTTAAGAAAAGAGGTTTTGCAAGAAACAAAATATATTACGCGGATTTCTGTAAAAATTCAGAAATTTTATTTAAAGCCTGGTCTGGGGTCATCCCGGATTTTTTGAGATATCCTTTGGCGCCTAAATTTAAGGCCTGGGTAATAATGTAGTCCTGGTCTAAGGCTGACAAGACAATAATAGGGCCATTGTAGACATTTTGGGGAGGATTTTCCTTTAGCTTTTTAAGCAGCCCTAAGCCGTCAATTTTGGGCATCATGATATCCAAAAGGATTAAATCATAGCCACCCTGAAGAATTTTGGTCAGCCCTTCCTGGCCGTCATGGGCGTTGTCCACCTGGTACCCTGCCTGGGTTAAAAATTCAGTGTAGATATCCTGGATATCCTTATCGTCATCAATTACTAAAATTCTGCCGGGATAATTTTTATCAGCCATAGATTTGGGACTACCCATTTGGTATAGCATTAAGTGGGATAATTGTCAAAATTACTTCGGGGATTTTTTGGAACAAGCCAAACAAAAATTCGCAGTCGGCATGGCTTCGAGCCTGGCAGCTTCAATTTCCTTACCGCATTTTTCACATTTACCATAGGTTCCCCTCTTTAACTTCGCTAACGATTTGGTAATTCCACCGGAAAGCGAGATCAAATCCTTTTTTAAAGTCGTGAATTTCCCGTGGGCCTCCGCCAACCAGCTCTCTGTGCCGGATTCCGAAGCTTCAGGTACCAAATTGGATGCCGTAACGGGATCCTCTTTTTCGATGGATTTTAATTGCTCAGCAACTTGTTTTTGCTGTCTCAGAAGTATATTTTTAATCTTGACTAAGTTTGGACGGTGTAGGTTTAACATTTAATTTCCTCCGGACTGCCTTTGGCAGTGATTGCAAACCTGTTCTGACCTTACCCAGATGCAACCTCAAACCAACTCTATGATTATACCAACTTTTGGAAATCTTTGAAAGTATTATTTCCCTCTTTTTAGCCGAAGTGACAAACATCCGCAGTAAAGTTAAATCTCCTCTAATATCTCTTTTAGAGAGCCTGTAAAAAAGGGCGATCCCCAAAATAGTGAGTGCAATTGAGAAAAGGTGCCCCCAGGCCAAAAACCGGATAAACGGCAAAGGCTGGGAATCACCGCGAAAATACTCCGTGACAAATTTAACCACCCCCAGCGCTACCAAGCCCACCGAAGCGATTTTCCCCCCAAAATGGAACCTGACAGCCTGTTTCCAAAGGGAGAAGAAGAGGAAGAGAAACAAGATGCTTTCCAGGGCGGAAACCGGGAACCTTTTACCGACCAAACCGACAACGGCGGTGGCAACCGGCAAATCCGAAACCGCTCCGTATCCGCATCCCCCAAAGAAACACCCCAGATCGCCAAACACCAAGCCTAAAGCCAGGCCGACAACGGCAAAATCCGCTATCTGCCAAAGGTTAAGTTTGGTGCGTGAGGCAAAAACCCTTAAAGCTATGATCCCTCCGAAAATTCCGCCCCAAAATGAAAGTCCAGGGTAGCGGTTTAAAAGGACAGCCTTGCCGATATCCGCAAACAAGCTCCAATGGGTAGCCACAAAGAAAATTCTCGCCCCCAAGATCCCCCCTAAAAATGTGAGGATTACCAAATCCAAAACCCTTTCTTCATTCAGGTCATAAGTTTTGGCCAGCCTCCAGGCCACAAAAGCCGCCGACAAAAAGGCTGCCATAAGGAAAAATCCAAAAGAAGAGACAGACAGCGAACCTATGGAGATTAAAACAGGATGCATACTTTAGTGATAACTATATCAGGTTCAGGGTTAAATTTCTAATTTTTAAACATTAATGCCTTGAAAATTCATTGGAAATTTAAAATTTAAAATTGAGAATTATTTCACCCGTTCCACATATTGGCCGGTGCGGGTATCAACTTTAACCTTATCCCCAATCTTCATAAACATCGGGACTTTAATAATTAAGCCGTTATCCACTTTGGCGTCTTTATAAACGTTGGAAACCGTATTCCCCTTCTCCCCCGGGCCGGTTTCAATAACTTCATAAACCAAGCTGTTGGGAAGTTCCAGCCCCAAAGCCTGGTCACCGTTGACAATGAGCTGCACTTCCAAACCGTCTTGCAAAAACTTGGCCTGGTCCCCCAAAACATCCTTGGAAAGCGGGAATTGCTCAAAGGAAACGGAATCCATAAAGTAGTACTCTTCCCCATCCTGGTAAAGGAACTGGGCCTTTTTCTTCTCCACGTTGGCCTCTTCCACCCTGGCTCCGGTAATAAAGGATTTCTCGGTTACGGAACCGGTTTTTAGGTTTTTAACCTTAACTTTGATGGTACCGGAACCCCGGCCCATCTTGATGTGCTCATAATTTACCACCTGCAGGATTTGGTTTTCATCCTGAAAAACCATCCCATTTCGAAGTTCGCTGGCATTAATCATACGCTGTGTATTTTACAAGGGCACTCTTACTTTGGCAAGCAGAGACCATGAAAAAGTGCCGAGAGAGGGAGTAGGGCTACTTTGCCTACGGCAAAGATCCTGTTCCGACTAACGTCGGAATTGTACCCTCACTGTGCCGAAGGTGGGAGTCGAACCCACACAGCCTTGCGACTAGTGGTTTTTGAGACCACCGCGTATACCATTCCGCCACTTCGGCATGAAGGTAATTATACCTTAAGCAAACCTACTTGTCATGAACTTTCTGCAGTTCATAAGGCGTCACCTTGAAACACACCTAACTGTGTAATCCTCTTTATTGCCCCAAAATTTTCCATGTTTTATCCTTAACCAGTGAGGTTTAAAGACAGGGTTGAGGCCGGGAAAATGCTGGCCCAGGCCTTAATAAAATACAAAGACCAAGACGCCGTCATTTACGCCATCCCCCGGGGAGGAGTAGCTATCGGAGCCGAGGTGGCCAATGCGCTTCACCTACCACTCGATTTGGTTCTTGTCCGTAAAATCGGCCATCCGGCCAACCCTGAGTTTGCAGTTTGCGCCATTTCCGAATCCGGACACCTGATGTGTTCCGAGGAAGGAGCCCAATACGCAAACCAATACTGGTTGGAAAAGGAAATTGAAGACGAACGCCGGGAAATTGAAAGACGTCACCAACTTTATTTGGATGGCAGAAACCCCATTTCCGCCGAGGAGAAAATTGCCGTGATTGTTGACGACGGGATCGCCACCGGGATGACAATTTCGGCTGCAGTCCATGAATTGCAAAACCAGGGAGCCAGAAAAACTGTGGTCGCTGTTCCTGTCGCCCCTTTTGAGGTCGTGGAACAGCTTAAAACCCAAGCCGATGAAGTAATTACCCTGGATGCGCCAAAAAATTTTACCGGGGCAGTTGGAGCCTACTACGACGACTTCCCCCAAATCTCCGATGAAGATGTAATAAGTTTTCTACAACCTATCTCTAATCAAGTCCCTAATCCCCAATAAAACAGGTTTGGGAACCAGGAAGTTCTTGTCATAAGGGGCATAGTTTTGTCCCTGATTCCTATCCTCAAAAATAACCCCGCCGTATTCAAGTGGATGAGAATAGCGTGGGATAAAATGTAAATGCGCATGCCTTACCGTATTCCCTAAAGCCGCATAGTTAAACATATCTGTGCAAAACACTTCCCCCACAGCCCTCTTAAAACCTCTAATAATCACTTCTAACTCCCGCTTCTCCTCCCTTGTGATATCAAAAATATCCTCTACATGTCTCTTTAAAATAATTAAGCTTCTTCCGGGATAAACCTGGCTTTCATGTAAGTTACACTTCCAAAGATCAAATTCAGCAATGGTGAGATCGCGGTATTTTTCCGGAATATAGCAAAGACCACAATCTTTTTTAAGTTCAGGCATTACTGTTCTCCTAAATACTTAAACCGGGGGACCTTTTTACC
Organism: bacterium; assembly: GCA_021786315.1. GTDB lineage: Bacteria > Patescibacteriota > Microgenomatia > Daviesbacterales > UBA10151 > JAJYNN01. The sequence continues at coordinate 367,213 of JAJYNN010000002.1, read as the reverse complement.
GTCTAGCTCCACACTTTCTAAAAACATCTTTAGAGGCCGGACCCAAAGTGTTCCAATGGGAAAATTAGAAACGTAAAGCTGCTTATAAAGGACTAGCTCCTCCAGGCTTTCACTATGGTGTACCACCCCCAAAACTTCATACATTCCCCCCTTATAATGCTGGTACTTCCCTAACTTAAGCTTCTTCACGCTGCGGCAGTTTTGGCCCCTTCCTCCTTGTCTACCGGTTTGCTCCGGCTTCTTTCCATTCCGTAAAACTTCATCCTTTCCGGCACAAACATTAACTTAATCTCCCCGGTGGAACCGTTCCGGTGCTTTTCAATCGCCAAGGTGGTATCCTTCATATTTTCCGGATCCTCCCGGTAAATAAACATCACCACGTCCGCATCCTGCTCAATGGCTCCGGATTCGCGCAAATCCGCCAGTTGCGGCTTCCTGGTTCCCCTTTGTTCCACTGCCCGGGAAAGCTGGGAAACCGCCAAAACCGGAACTTTCAGCTCACGGGCCAGGTTCTTTAATCCCTGGGAAATTTCCGAAACCTCCTGCACCCGGTTTTCAATTCCCCGGCCTTTAATAAGCTGCAAATAATCCACCACGATCATCCTTAACCCGTGTTCCATCTGCAGCCTTCTGGCCTTGGTCCGGATTTCCGCCAAAGACATACCCGGAGTGTCATCAATAAACAAGGGTGCCTCGGCCAACTCTCCATAAGCCCGGGAAATCCGGTCAAAGTCAGCATCATCCAGCTTTCCGGTTTTCAGCTTCCAGGCATCAATATCCGCCTGAGCCACAATGATCCTGTCCACTAACTCTTCCTGAGACATTTCCAAAGAGAAAATCCCCACCGGAATTCCCATCTTCACCGCCGCATATTGGGCCACATTTAAAACAAAGGAGGTTTTCCCCTGACCCGGGCGGGCAGCAAAAATAATTAAGTTGGAATCCTGGAACCCGGCTAATTTATTGTCCAAATCCCGATAACCCGTCGGTACTCCCCGAAGCTTTCCGGAAGTCTTTTGCAACTCATCCAGCCGGTCAAAAGACACCGTCAGCAAGTCCTTCAAAGGCACAAAATCCTTTTTGACATTGGCCTGGGAAACCGCAAAGATCCCGGCCTCGGCATTTTCCAGGATATCCCCCACCGGAGTACCCTCATCATAGGCCATATCAACTAACTTTGTAGCCTGGGAAATTAAGGCTCTTCTTACCGCATGTTCTTTGATAATCCGGGCGTAGTGTTCAACGTGAGCCGCTGTCGGAACAGTATTAACCAGGGTCGCAAGGTACGCCGGCCCCCCAACCAAATCCAGCGCTTCTTTTTGTTTGAGCTTTTCCGTGACGGTAACCAAATCAATCGGTTCCCTTTTTTCGTACAGGTCGATGATCGACTCATAGATCTTCCCGTGCTGTTCAGTGCGGTAAAAGTGGGTTGGACTTAAGGCTTCAGCAATGCGGACAATGGCATCCTTATCAATGAGTAATGCACCCAGAAGTGATTGTTCAGCTTCAATATTTTGCGGCGGAAGTTTTGCGGTTGATTGTGCCATATTAGTTCCAACAGAGATTTAGGAATTAAGATTTAGGATTTAGGAGTTCTCATTCTTAAATCTATATTCTTAAATCTTAAATCTAGACTTTACTGAGCAGTATAACGGCAGGTTCTTCCGGTAATTTATCCTTGGTGATGGTTAGTTTGGGTTGTGGTTGAACATTTTCTGCTCCCATTTCTTTTAAGAACGGCTCAACACCTTCAACTTCGGCAGTCAAACCCGGAATCTTGTAATGCATGGGGATAATAATTTTTGGTTCCAATTGGGCTACAACTTTCGCGGCAGTTTCAGAATCAATGGTGTAATTGCCTCCCACAGGAATCATTAAAATATCCACATTATCAATTTCACTTGTCTGTTCCTCAGCCAAAACATGCCCCAGATCGCCGACATGAACAATATCAATTCCGTCCATGGTAATGTGATAAAGAGTATTTTTCCCCCGCTCCGTCCCCCCGCTGGCATCATGGTTGGTCCGTACCCCCACCACACTAACACCCGAGATCTCGTATTCCCCCGGCCCTTCGATTATCAATGGATTACCGGAAACAGCATTCGCGTTGTTGTGGTCAGGATGCTGATGGGTAGCCAAAACTACCTGTCCTTCCAATTCCTTAGGTAATTTGAGCCCAAATTTTTCCGGGTCAAAAGGATCAATAACTACCGACGCAGTTTTACCTTTAATCTTGAAACATGATTGTCCGTACCAATAAATATCCATAGTTCAGAGTGTCAGTATATCAGAGTTTCAGTGTGTCAGATATTCCGACATGCTGATACGCCGATATTCCGACTATCCGATACTAACATAAAACTTGACCGCCTAACAATATAACTTTAATATATAAAACTGCAATGCGGGTTTTTGTAATTGCAGTAATTGCGATCGTGGTCTTGGGGTTGGGTTTTGCCGGAGGCCTGCACTACATCCTCAACGTTCAATACCAACATCCTAACCAACAAGCCGGGCTTTTGGATAAAGGACCGGTAACCCGGGAACCGGTGAGCTTGACCTTGGATCTTACTAACCCGGATGACAACTCCATCAGCTTTGAAAGCAGTGTTTTAATCTCAGGAAAAACCAGCCCTAATGCCGTAATAATTTTGGACTTAAACCACGAGTACACTTCACTTGAGGCAAATTCCGACGGCAACTTTTCCACAACACTGCATTTGGAAACCGGTGTCAACAACCTGACAACTACCGCTTTTGACGACCTGGGAAACAGTAAAACCGACAGCCGGATAGTATATTATTCAACGGAGAAAATATGAAAAAAATTAGGAATTCTGAATTTAGAATAATGAATTTTATAGCGATTTTACTTTCATTCTTAATTCTTAATTCTATATTCTTAATTCTGCCCATCAGGGCGGCCGAACCTACCTCTATCGCCACCTCCAGCCCGGACTTAAAGGCCAAGCTTAAGGCTTTGCAGGACGAGGTTGCCTCCCGGGCAGCCAAGTTAAAATCCGAGGTCACTAAGGAACTGCAAAACAAGGCCTATGTGGGGGTTATTAAATCCGTCTCCAAAGATGCAATTACTATTGCCACCGATAAAGGGACAAGGCTAATCAATATCAACGACTACACCCAATACGTCAACTTGGTTAAATCAACGGGTAAGAGTAAATCTTCTAAAGACCTGGTAGTTGATGACTATATCGTGGCTTTAGGTGATGTTGACGAAACCTCGGTTTTAACAGCCAAGAAAATCATTAAATTTACCGCCCCTAAAGAGGAAGAAAGAAAAACGGTGTTTGGGGAAATTACCTCGCTTGAAGACAGCACTCTCACGATAACCACCAAAGAAAACCAGAGTATCACCATCAATGTCGGCACCGGGACACTCTTTAAAACCGCCAAAAGCCAGACAGCCTCATTTGCAGATGTCAAACAAAATAAACCGATTATTGTGGCCGGGGTCAGCCCCAAAAGCGGGGTAATTGACGCTGAATTTATCTATATCCTGCCCTATACCTCAAACTTTAAACCCAATACGGCAACACCATCAGCCAAAGTTGCTACACCTTCCGCCACTCCAAAAGTTTCAGGCAGTAAGAGTAAAACCAATACCACCAGAAACTGAAGGCTGGCCAAAAATCTCCACAACCTCTTTTTCAGCCTCGGTTAAGTCTTTAACTGTATCCACTCCCCTCCAATAATCCTCGCTTTGAAAAACCAGGAACTTTTCTTTCGGCAGCTTAGGGAATGTTTCCGTCTCATGGTCCCCCACCTCCGGTAAAAGCGGTTCTATCTCTTTTGAAAAGACATACATTCCGGCGTTGATCCAGTGCGGCAAAATGGGTTTCTCCCGAAAACCCAGAACCTCGTTATTTTCATTAAATTCAACAATTCCGTAAGGGCTCTTTAGGGGAACAACAGTGAGGGTAACTAAGGCCTTTTTATCGTAATGCTGGGCTACTAGATCCTCTAAGCTGGAATTTGAAAGAATATCCCCGTTTAAAACTAAAGCATCCTCCCAATTGTCCGGCAAAAATTGCATCGCTTTTTTGATACCCCCGCCCCGTCCTAAAGGCTCAGTTTCCACCGAATAACTAATTTTCATCCCCAGTTTCTCCCCGTTTCCTAAATATTCCTTAATCGCCTCCCATTTATAGCTACAAGCAATAACTACCTCCTTAACCCCCACACTTTGAAGTCTTTCCAATTGGTAAACAATGATTGGTTTGCCTCCCACCTCCACCATTGGTTTGGGCTTATTGTCAGTATGAGGCCGAAGTCTCTCTCCCTTTCCGCCGGCAAGAATAATTGCGTAGTCGATGTTTGAGGACATAGAGTTTATTTAATATACAACGGAAAGTTTTATTTTGGCAAGAATTGGGGTTTTCCACGAAAAAGCCGGAGGGTTTTTAGGCCTCCGGCTGAAAGAAAAAAGACCAGCATCGTTGCCGGCCGGTTGGACGCGCCTTTGCATCCTCCCCACTAGCCTCAACACTAGCTTTCCTTGATCACTACCATTTCATTTACAGACTCCTCCTTAACCTTCTTCCTGAAGTGACTGTGTCCGCCGGTTATGAAATTCACCAGCCAGAATAATGATGGCCAATGCAATATCAATACCCATCTCGCCTCCTAAACCCACACGGCTGTGGATCACTGCAAAACCATAGGTAAAAACAACCGCTGACACCACTACCCCACAAGCCAGATAGAACATTTGGGACAAGTCGACAAAGCCTCTCGGCTTCTCCATAATGGAATAGGCCATCATTGTTACATTAACCAGGATGTAGATTAACCCTACTGCTGCCCCAATGATCAGGAGGATATCCAAAATCATGGACATACCAGTTTCCTGCCATTGAACAATTCCGGCCACCAGCCACATAAGCGCCAACACCAAAGCAACTTTCCAAGTTTTCATCCCAAGTCCTTCTCCTTCTAACCTAAAATCTGTAAATTATTTAATGTGCAAATATAAGTAAGCAAATTAAACACGCTTCGGGTTGTGAACAACCCCCGCTTGCCCTTTTTGCAGTTCAATACTACAACTTTTTTGCCTCAAAATCAACTTATTATGAGTCTTTTTAAAAAGCCTCTAAATTCTCGAAAACTCTAAATTATAGGCCATAATTGTAAATCAGATACACCCTGTGCGATAATAGCTAGAGGATGAAAACAGCTACACCAAAAGGTTTCCGGGATCTCTTACCAGACCAGGCTAACGCCCGGGAGTATGTGCTGGGCAAAATTAAGGAGTCTTTCCGCCTTTTAGGCTTTGAGCCTCTGGAAACCCCGTCTTTGGAATTTGCCGAAGTCTTAAAGGGTAAATACGGCGAGGAGGAAAAGCTGATTTATGAGTTTCAAACCAAAGGCGGTGATGAGGTAGCTTTAAGGTATGACCAAACTGTCCCTTTAGCCCGAGTCATTGCTCAATACCCCGAACTTCCCAAACCATTCAAAAGGTACCAAATCCAATCGGTTTTCCGCGGTGAAAATACCCAAAGGGGCCGATACAGGGAATTTTTGCAATGCGATGCCGATATTGTCGGTTCCTCCTCCCCCCTGGCTGATGCGGAAATTCTCAATTTGGTTCTCGGCATCTACCAAAACTTAGGACTAAATGTCACCATTAAAGTTAATGACCGGGCAAATTTTGAGGGTTTAGACAAAAAATACGTTTCTGCCATTGATAAGCTGGAAAAGATCGGTGAAAGCGAAGTTTTGGCGGAGATGGTCCAAAAAGGCATGGCCGAAGAGGATGCCAAAGTAGCTTTAAAGAAACTTCAGGAAACCCCCATGAGCGAAAATCTCAAACAAATTGTTGAACTTTTAGAAAAGCTGGGAGCAGATACCAATAAAGTGAAATACGAGCCGACCCTCGCCCGGGGTTTGGATTATTACACAGGGATGATCTTTGAGACTGTTGCCGAGGGAAGCACCGGCTCAATCTGCAGCGGCGGTCGGTGGGATAAGATGATCGGCAGTTTCTCAGGTACTGATTACCCCGCCGTAGGTTTTGGCTTAGGGTTTGACCGGACAGTTGAAGTTTTGGAATCCCAAGGACTGCTTCCCAACCTCAAATCTTCCGCCAAGGTTTTAGTGACCGTCTTTTCCCCAGCGCTCGCCAATAATTCTCTTGAGGTATTAGAAGCCCTTCGCTCAAAAAAGATAAACTCGGAAATCTGGCTTGATCCTGAAACCAGGCTGGAAAAACAATTAAAGTATGCCGACCAAAAAGGGATACCTTATGTAGTGATTATCGGTCCGGAGGAAGCCGAAAACGGCGCCGCTACCTTAAAAGACCTCAGTAACAAAACCCAGCAAACTGCCACCCTTGATGAAGCGATAAATCGAATTCAGAATGCAGAATAATGAATTAAGAATTGATATCACAGATAGAACAATCGAGTTTGCAATTGAAGTTATCGTCTTAGTCAATAGCCTTCCTAAAACACCTGCTGGTTATGCAATTGCTTCCCAAATTGTCAGATCTGGAACATCAATCGGAGCTAATGTTCAAGAAGCTCAAAGTGCCCACTCTAAAAAAGACTTCACCCACTCTTTAAATGTTGCATTAAAAGAGGCAAGGGAAACTTATTATTGGTTAACTTTAATTTCCAGGGCAAAACTGACTAACTCAAAAGAGCTCGGTTTACTTCTCAAAGAGAATGATGAAATAATAAGAATACTGGTTACGATTATCAGAAAATCTAAGAATAATTCTTAATTCTGAATTCATAACTCTTAATTCACATTATGGCATCCGATGTCTTCAAAAAGAGTTGGCCGTATTTTGCCATTGTCCTGGCCCACACCATTTGGGGGATTAACTTTGTCGTAGCCAAGCTGGCCCTGCAGGAATTTCCGCCGATGTCTTTGGCTTTCCTGCGTTTTATCCTGGCTATCCTCTTCCTTCTTCCTTTTATCTTAACCGAGAAGAAAAAGTCAAAGCTTGCCCGGGAAGACCTGCCCAAACTTTTTGCCGTCGGCATTTTCATGGTTACCCTGAACATTGGCCTCTTTTACACCGGGATGCAAAGGACCACTGTCACCTCCGCCTCAGTTCTAACCATGGTTATCCCGATGCTCTCGGTTTTGGCCGGCTGGTGGTTTTTAAGGGAAAAGATCTATACCGTGAACTTAATCGGGATCGTTTTAGGGTTAATTGGGGCAATATTAGTCATTGGGGTGCCCTATTTTGCCCTGGGTTTACAGCCCATCTCCAATGCCTTAATCGGTAATATTTTAATTATCCTGGCCTCCGCCGCCTGGGTAGCGGGTGCCGGCCTTTCCAAAGGCCTGCTGCAAAAATATTCCACTTTGACCGTGACATCCATGATCTTTTTGGTGGGAATTTTATCCTTTGCCGTACCCGCCTTAACGGAATACCTGAAAAATCCCGGCTGGGTGCACCAGGTCACGTATATCGGGCTTTTCGGCCTGCTGTTTAGCGCTATCGCCTCCTCCGTCTCGGCTTACTTCCTTTTTGAGTGGGGACTCTCGAAGTTGGGAATAGTTAAGGCCGACCTGTTCCAATATCTGGAGCCCCTGGTAGCCATTACTCTTGGGGTGGCAATCCTGGGTGAACAGATGCGGTTTACCTTCATTATTGGGGCGATCCTTGTCGGCCTGGGGTCCTACTGGACCACCCTGGCCAAAGAGTCCCATAAATACCATAAGGCGCACAGACACTAAATGCGCCTTGCGACCTAACAGTCTTAAGGCCCACCGGCACTAAAATTTCCAATTTACAATTTTAAATTTACAATAAATTCTCAATGCTTAAATATTTGAAAATTATTATCTTCACAAAGGCAGGGTTGTAGGATCAATCTATTCTTGGTATAATGCTCGGGTTATGAAAGCTAATGTTCATCCTACATATTACAAAAACGCCAAGGTAACCTGTGTTTGCGGGAACGCCTTCACCACCGGTTCCACCCAGGAAAATATCCGGGTGGAAATTTGCGCTGCCTGCCATCCTTTCTTTACCGGACAGCAAAAGTTTGTCGATACCCAAGGCCAGGTTGAAAAATTCGGCAAGAAACAACAGATTGCCCAGGAAAAACAAGCTGAAAGGGCTAAAATCATGGAGGCCCGGGCGGCTAAAGTTAAAACCGAAAAAGGCGATAAACCATCCTTGAAAGACCTGCTTCTTGCCGCCCGAAAGAACGCCGCTTCTTAGATACTCGCCACTCCCCGGTCTTTGCCTAACGAGGGAGGTATAATACTCATATGAACGATTATCTTGAGCAACAAATTGCCGAAATTGATAAAAAGATCGAGGAGGCAAAAGGGATGCTTGCTGACCCGACCTTGGCCGAACTGGCCAAAGCAGAAATTGCTGATCTGGAACAGCAAAAGATAGAGTTACAGGAATCAGCTGCAACCTCGATGGATACGTCTGATGAATCAGATTCATCAGACGACTCTGACATCAATCCCAATATTGCCATCATGGAAATAAGATCAGCTGCCGGCGGTGATGAAGCCGGGCTTTTTGCCGGGGATTTACTCCGGATGTACACCCGCTATGCGGCCAACCAGGGCTGGAAAATGGAGGAATTGGACCGTTCTGAGGGCAAAATCGGCCAGATTAAGGAGATCACCATGAAGTTTACCGGCAAGGGCGCTTTTAGCGCCTTAAGGTATGAATCCGGTGTCCACCGGGTGCAAAGGGTTCCGGAAACCGAATCCCAGGGAAGGGTCCATACTTCTACTGCGACCGTAGCCGTGCTTCCCCAAATCCCGGAAGCTGAGGTCTATATCAACCCGGCTGATGTGGAGTTTGAGGCTTTTCGGTCTGGCGGGGCCGGAGGCCAAAATGTCAATAAAGTTAATACTGCAGTGAGGTTAAAACATATCCCTACAGGTATTGTGGTAACCTGCCAGACAGAACGGTCACAGTTGCAAAACCGGGAAAACGCCATGGCCCTCCTTCGGGCCAAACTTTGGGAAATTGAGGAACGGGAGAGGTTTGGCTCGATTACTGATGCCAGAAAGAGTATGGTCGGCATGGGTGACCGCAGCGAAAAAATCAGGACTTATAATTTTCCCCAAAATCGGCTAACGGACCACCGGATCGGCAAGTCCTGGTACAACCTGGAAACTATTATGGAAGGCGGCATGGAACCGGTTTTTAAGGCCTTGCAGGAGGCAGACCAAGAAAAATAATTTCCAATTTTAAATTTACAATTTTCAAATAAATTACAATGTTCAAACTTTTAAACTTTTGGTCATTGAGTTTTTGAAAATTCATTGTAAATTGGTACTTGTTAATTGAAAATTATATGCCAGATAAAAATTCTAAACCTGATCAATACATAAAAGGTTTTGTTGAGTTCTATAAATTAAGATTCAAGGTTACTCCTGATGCCTTAATCCCCCGCCCGGAAACGGAACTTTTGGTGGACGCTGTCTTGGATTTTGCCAAATCCCAAAATCAGGTCACTGTATTGGATATTGGAACTGGGACAGGAAATATTGCCATTTCCCTGGCTAAAAATGCCCCCAATGTTAAGGTTATTGCCACCGATGTTTCCGAAAAAGCTTTGGATGTGGCCAGGCAAAATGCCAAATTCCACGGAGTAGAAAACAAAATCACTTTTATTCACAGCAACCTCCTATCTGATATTCCGACACTCCGACATTCTGAAAATCTGATTATTGTTACCAACCTTCCCTACATCCCCACAGAAAGGATCAATTACCTGGATTCCTCCGTTAAGGACTTCGAACCACATGTGGCTTTGGATGGCGGTGAAGACGGCTTTGAGCTTTACAGAAAATTGTTTACCCAAATCAACGAAAGAGGTTTAAAACCAAAACTAATCCTAGGGGAAATTGATTACACCCACGGAGAACTGGCAGCCTTCGAGGCCCAAAAATATTTTCCCAATGCCTCGGTGGAAGTCAAAAAAGATCTGGCTCACTTACAAAGGATCTTAACGGTCAGTTAGTCGTTCCTTTTCTTCAACAGGCCACTCTCCTTTTTGAAAACTGCGGGTAAAAAACCTGGCCCCCGCCAGTGTCAGCCGGTTAATCCGCAAATCCATCAACCCCTCCACGCCCAATTCCCGAAACCACCCTAAAGGTAAATCAACCCGGAATGCTTTCCGTATAACGCCCAGATTAGTCTTGATTAAAGCCTTCTCTGTTTGGGACAAACCTGCAGTCATTAAATTAATCCACTCCTTCGGGGCATTGCCATCCTGAAAATAATAAAGCTCTTCTAAAGTCGCTGCATCACTAATTTTCTGTCCGACCTGGTGAATTCTGTGCATGAGTTCTTCATTGTCTAGCATCGTGGGATAATTGCCTAAAATCCCGGCAATTTATTGGTTAGGAAGCTCCTGCAAAGTAGCTGTCAGCTGTCTTTCTTTTCCGTCATTCCACACACTCAAATTTAAAGTATCCCCAATTTTCTTATTCTGAATAATTCCAGAGATTGTTGAGTCTGAATTCACCACTTGCCCGTCAACCTTAGTAATGATGTCCCCGTCTTTGAGTCCTGCCTTATCTGCCGCCGAATCTTTTAAGACATCCTGGACATAATCCCCCTGGGGAACATCATTTAAAATAGCCAAATCTTTAGCCACGAATTTATACCTGACCCCTAAGAAAGGCCGGGAAACCGATCCTCTCTGGATAAATTCATCGACAATCTTTTTAACAGAGTTAATCGGTACGGCAAAACCAATGTTTTGGGCGCCTTCGGTGGTCGCCACATTGACCCCAATAACCTGTCCGGCAGAATTTAGAAGCGGCCCTCCGGAATTGCCCGGGTTAATGGCAGCATCTGTTTGGACCAAATCATCTAAACTCTCTGCCGACCCGGAATAAGGATCCCCCGCTGTTACGCTTCTGCCAAGCCCGGAAACAATACCGGTGGTAACAGTATTGGTAAACCTTCCCAATGCATTACCGATAGCCACTACAGTCTGTCCAACTTTCAATTTGGAAGAATCCCCCATATCTACTGTCGGTAATCCTCCCCCGTCTATTTGGACAATAGCCAAATCCAAGACCGGGTCGCGGTAAATTTTCCTGATCTCGTATTTCTTCCCGTCACGGGTAATAACCGTGTACCGGGTGTTGGGATCAGCAACAACGTGCTTATTGGTAACAATAATCCCTTTATCTGAAACAATAAAACCGGTCCCAATAGTGCTGCTTTGGTTTTGCGGGGCAGCAAAGGGGTCAAAAGGGTCAAAAACTTTTTGGGTGGCTCCAATTGCCACCACTGACGGGGAAGCCTTATCTACAACCTTAATCACCGCATTTTCTTCGGAAAGGATAGTTTGGGTCCTTTGTTCGGGGACGGAAACTTGGGGAAGATTTTTAATTGGTAAATATCCCCGAACGGAAAGCTGATAGGTGCCTACCCCCACTAAAGCGCCAACTATAATAACTATCAGTAAAGTGGAAAGGTTGGGAAAGAACTTTGGCAGTCTTTGGTCCATTTCTTTTGCAATTATATCTCACCTTTGTCAAACAACTCAAGCGCTTTTTGAAGCTGGGGGTCCTCACCCGGGCTAAGTTTCATGTCAGCAGTGATCTCTACCTTAACATCCGGTGTCAGCCCTATTGTGTGGATCCACCTGCCGTCGGGAGTCAGCCACTTGGCCGTAGTGATATGGATACCCGTACCCTGGTCCAAGTCCTCCGTGGTTTGGATAGTTCCTTTACCGAACGATTGCTCTCCGACCAGCTTGCCCCGTTTGTGGTCCTGGATCGCCCCGGATAAGATCTCCGAGGCCGAAGCTGAGCCTTTATTAATTAACACCACCAAAGGCAATTTCAACATCTTGCCCTCCCTGACTACCGGTTGTTCCTGCCGGTTTCCCAAAGCATCTTCCTGTAGTACTACATTACCGCTACCGATAAACTCCGAAGCAATATAAACTGCCGCATCCAGGTACCCTCCGGGGTTGTTCCGGACATCAACAACTACTCCCTGGGGGGCATCAGATAATGCCTGGCTTACAGCCTCGTCCCACTCATCCCGGGTCTTTTCCCCGAAACTGGAAATGCTGATGTAAGCAATCTTTTTGCCGGCAGGGGTAGTCTTGGCTTCATATTCCACACTTTTAACGATGATCGTATCCCGGATCAGTTTTACATCCCAGGGCTTACCGTCATTTTCCCGAAACATTAAAAGGTCAACGATTGTGCCTTTGGGGCCACGGATTTGGTTGACCGCTTCAGGTAGTGAGAGGTTAGTTGTATCCTTGCCGTTAATTTGGAGAATCAAATCCCCGGCCTTGACTCCGGCTTTGTCTGCAGGAGTATTTTTCAGCGGCGCCATAACCACCAGCCTCTTATCCTTGTTGTACCCCAACTGGATACCAACCCCCTCAAACGACCCGCCTAACTGCTCTTTGGTTGCTTTTTGGGCTTGCGGGGGCAAGAAAACCGTATAAGGATCGCCGATTGCCGCCACCATTCCCTGAATCGCCCCAAAATAGAGTTTCTGAGGGTCTAAAGCTTTTTTATCGATATATTTGGAGGACACCAAGTTCCAGGTTTCCCAGAAAAGCTTGAAGTCGATATTTTGGGATTGGTCGGAAGGAAGCTGGTTGGTGACTTTAAAAGAGGGCTTGTAGTTTTTTACGGATACCTGGTAGTCCCGGTGTCCCGCCTGCCACCCTAAAACAAAAGCTAAAATAACAATTGCAACAAAACCAACGCTCAAATTCCGGAAAATAGACGAAAGTTTATTCATTAAATAACCTCTAGATTCTCAAAAGGGACTCTTAACTTCTGGTTTTTAGTCTCAACCGTGACCAGGAAGGTATTAATCCCGGAAGGAAGCTTGGTGGGCGTGTTGTCTACCGCTTCAACCACACCCTGAACCCCAAGAAATGTCGGAGAGACAATTCTTACCGCAAGACCAATATTAAGTTCCGTGGTCTTTTGCAAAGAACTTGGCTCTACCTCCGTTCCCATCGGCAGCTTCACTTTACGAATATCTATCATACAGTTCTCAGAGAAACTTGGCAATATGATTTTGGCTTGGTTACCGTCCACTAAGGCATACTTACCGTCAAACCTTTTCAAAATAGTGAAGATATCCTCCCCAACCGGAACTGCACCGTAACCCTCAGTGATAATTAAAGTCAAACCAATATCCGACCACCGCTTCCTCACCGGAAACCACTCACCTCCCGCAGTTGCCTTATAATCCTCCGCATTAACCCCGCCGCTAATGATCCCCGCAACTCCAATAGCCCGGGCCTTTTCCAAAGCTTCTTTCATAATAAGTCCGCCTCCCACCATAATCTTGCCCGTAAAATCAGCCGTCAGGTGTCTCGTACCTACTAATTCCCCGGGGTTCCCTAAAACTTTGATTACCCCTTCCCTCTCTTTCCCGGAACCAAAGATTCCATAAACTACGCTAGCCATAGTCCTGAGAGTCACCTCTCCACGGGTGACGTCCACTTTATCGACGATTCCAAACACCCCACTGGCTGTCTTTAAAAGCCTGGGCAAAAGTTTGAGCCGTAAATCCCCGTTGTGTTCATCATAAAAATCAACAATTCCGTCAACCGGGGCCAGGATAGTTTTTTTACCAAATCCCCAAGTTCCGGGCTTTTCGGCCAAAAGTTCCCCGCTGTAAATATTGTGCCCGACTTGGCGTTTTAGAAACTTTATTACATCCTTTGGACTAACTTTTAATTCCTGGGCCAGGTGGAAGACCCTAAAACCGGTTGTCGATTGCCCTTCGCCTAAAATATCCCAAGGGGAAACCTCATCCCCAATATGCACCAAAATCTTCCCTCCGGAAACGGGCACGCTCCGCTTAACGTGAATAACAACATTTTCCAAAACCCTGACCCTGTTAGTAATTGATATTTTGTTCATGCTTTTTGCATATCAACAGCTATACCAAATTCACCACCAACAACCTCGGTAGTTAACTCATGTTTGCCCAGAAGCGCGGCATTTTTAGAAGAGAATTTAATATCAGCCCGCAAAGTCGGAGCCGGGATAATCTTAATTTCGCCGGCCTTAATTTCATAAGTCTTGTCCGCTAGGGTCAGGGAAACTGCCGAGTCTTTGGTGTAACTGGGGATAAGTACTGTCCCTAAACTTTTAGGGTTAGACTCTACACCCTTCAAAAAGATAAAGGTAATTCCCGGAGCCGCAAAAATATCAATAAAAACCCGAACTGTTGCCGGAATATCGGGAAAACGTTCCAAAAACTCTTGCGGTATGAGGATGCTCCGGTTGTTTTGGTTGTAATACTCCCCGGGATGCATTTTTAAAGCCTCTTTTAAAATGGCCAGATCCATCACCAGCTCAGCATTATTTGTGGGAACAGTTTGGGAATAAATAATACGATTACAAAGGTTATTTCCCAAAAGTGTCGGGTTAACTTTACCGCCGATATGGGTAATTATGTTTTCAATCGGAATGTTTTCCAGCCCCGGAAAAAACTCCGACAGGCTTCTGACTTTGGGCATTGGGTATATATTAACACGAAAAGGGGTCTTAGATTAGATTCCGGCAGAATATGGAAGAAGGGCCAAAAAACGGGCGCGCTTAATGGCCTGGGAAAGCCTTCTTTGGTGCTTGGCGCAATTACCGGTCCTCTGGCGCGGTTGAATCCTACCGCGGTCATTCATGAATTTTCTTAGGGCCGTGGCGTCCCAGTACACGGGTTCAGACTCACTTTTATGGAAGAAGCAGGCCTTTTTGGTGACTGTTGCGGTTCTTTTACCGCCCTCGGCACCCTTTTCTTCAGCAACTTCCGCTGCCTCAACCGGCGCTTCCTCGACTTTTTCTACATCTTCGGCCTCTTGGGCTTTGGGTGTAATATTTTTAGGTGTAACTTTTCTGACAACTGCCATATTTCTTATTAGTGACTAGCGGCATAGAATCAAGAGTCTAGACTCAAGACTCTAGCGACTAGAACCTAACTTAAGGATTATACTAGCTTTGAACACGCTTGACAAGGGAAGAGTTTGTAAAAACTAAAATGGCAAGTCCTGGATATCTTCTTCACTCAGCTTCTCGTCAGCCTTGGGGGCGGGTGCAGGCTCTTCTTCAGCCTTCTCTTCAACCTTTTCCGGTTCCGCAGCTTTTGCCGGGGCACTCTCTACAGGAGCTTCTTTGCGTTCAACAATATCTTCCGCCTCATCAGCGCCATAACTGCCGCTCTTTGGGGTCAGCTGGATCATATCTTCCATAACAATTTCCGCATCACGCTTCTTTTGCCCGTCCTGGGTTTCCCACTCACGGTATTGTAAGCGTCCGGAGACAAACACCCGGGAGCCCTTCTTTAAAAGCTGGCTGCAAAGCTCGGCTAACTTGCCCCAGGCAACAATGCGGTGGAAATCAACCTCTTCTTTTCTTTCGCCCTCGGTAACATAAACGCGGTTGGTGGCGATGCCGAAAGTGGCGACAGCGGTTCCCGAAGGGATATAACGGATTTCAGGGTCTCGTGTGAGGTTTCCGATCAGTTCAACTCTATTCCAAGATCTACTTGCCATATATCAACAATTTTAAATTTTTAATTTTAAATTTTAAAACTTATTTAAAAATTTGAGCTTTAAAATTTAGACTTATACCCGCACCAGTAGGTGACGTAAAATATCTTCTTCTATTTTTAAATCTTTGTCAATAGAACGGGCGGTTTGAGGTTCAGCCTCAAAAAAGTAATGGGCATAGTATCCCTTGCTTTGCTTTTGGATTGTATAAGCCATATCCCGGACTCCCCAAAGCTCTTCCTTTTCCAGCTTGCCGAATTTCTTGGCCACGGAATCCAAAAGCTCCTTGCGGGCCTTCTCTTCCAGGTCAGGTTTTAAAATTAAAGTTAAAGCGTATTTATTCATTTGTACCTAAGAACTTAAGAATTGTACTAGGTAAGGCCGGGAAATTCAATAGTAGAGGCAAGGTTCAACCAAAATCTTTTATTGTGCTCAGGATGTTTAAGGATGTCGCCACCGAAACATAGTTCATCTTTTGAGATTTTCTTCTAATATTGGCTGATTGGTTAACTCCACCCCTTCCCGGCTCAACTGTATGGACTAAAACACCTAAAACTTTATTGTTTTCATCTAAAACGGGCGATCCGCTGCTTCCGTTTTCCACCTTAACATACATCCAGATATCATCACCGGATGTGACCGAAGGAGTTAGATCATCGATTACCCCAAACGACGCCACAGCTCCGTTTTCTGCTTCCGGTGAATACAAATGGCTCAGCGGATATCCTAATAAAGTTACCCTTTGGCCTATCATTGGAAGGTGCGATTCAGATAATCGGAATGGTCTGATTGACCCGGTTCTCTTAACTTCAGAAACCAATAAATCCAGATCGGGTGCAGTTGACGGAGGCGGTAATACCCATTGAGGCTTAACAAGAAAGTTGTCTCCTGAAGGAAAAACAGCCCAGCCTTCAGTAAGGGCTTTATTCTGTCTCTCTAAAAAACAGTGCAGGGCTGACACCAAAAATTTCCTGTCATCTAAACTGGCAACAAAACAAGTACCCATCCTATAACCATCAACCATCACCCGGCCTACATTCTCAGCGGCCTCAGAAAGCGGAGACGGGAGTTCATCCCGCCGAAAAAAGTGTTTCCTGGTTTCAAACTTTAACTTTTCCATATCTAAGGTACCCTATAATATAGTGTGGAAAATTTCTTAAATCAATCCGTTATTTGGGCCTGAAATTATTTCAACATCTTGATCTTAGAAAAAGGATGTGCTAATTAAGTAATATACTCTTATGATTGAAGCTCAAACAATACCAACTACAGTTCATAAAGAAGCAGGGTTTGCCGCCTTCCGAAGTAGAATCGGGAACAGTTTAGGCAAGTTACGCAAAGTTCTTCAGGGCCAGGCAACTGAAAGTGATGAAACAGAAATTATAAGAATTTTATCAGGACAAGCCACAGATGCAGATTGGCAGAGCTATATTAACCGCCGAACTTTGAGTATGACATATCCAGTGCGGCCAACAGGAGTATTCCCCACTACGTTTTTCGGGATAGACCAAATACAGGCTTCAGGGTTCATGGTCCAAGAAATACACAGGCTTAATGACCTTACTGATGAGGAACGCGCTAAAGAGCTTCTTATTGATGCCCGTGATAGAGCCCGGCGGTTTGGCCTGGCTTTTCCCCAAGGTTAACTGCTTACCAAAAATTCAACAACATCCCCATCCTGCATAATGTAATCCTTCCCTTCAGTCCTGATTAGCCCTTTTTGTTTGGCCACAGCGTAGGATCCGGCTTCAATTAACTTTTCGTAAGGGATAACTTGGGCCCGGATAAAACCTTTTTCAAAATCGGTATGGATTACCCCCGCAGCTTGCGGGGCCTTGCTGCCTTTTTTAACGGTCCAGGCCCGGACTTCTTTTTTACCGGCGGTGAGAAATGAGATCAGCCCCAAAACTTCATAGGCCTTTTTAATTAACCTCTCCAAACCTGTTTCCTCTATCCCCAACTCCTTCAGATACTCTTTTCTCTCCTCTTCCGAATACTCGGCCAGCTCCTCCTCCACTTTGGCGGAAATTACCACCACATTTTCCTCAATTCTTAATTCTTCATTCTTAAATCTTAAATCTTCCTCGGAGACATTGTGCACATACAACATTGGCTTTGTGGTTAAAAGCGGCAATCCGGCAAACCAATGCTTTAGGCGTTCATCTCCAATCTCATAATGGCCCAACACTTTTCCGGCCTCTAAGTTTTCCTTGATCTTTTTTAGGATATCCAGCTTTAACCCTTCCAAAGGGTCCTTGGCCCCCCGGACCTCTTTTTCCTGGGCAGCTACCAACTTTTCAATAACCTGTAAATCCGCCAAAGCCAGCTCAGTTTCAATGGTTAATTTATCCTCATCAGGGGAAACGGAACCCTCGCGAACTATATCCCCATTCTCAAAATCCCGGACAACGTGGACAATCGCGTCCACTTCCCGGATATGGGACAAAAATTGGTTGCCTAAACCTGCTCCCCCGGACGCGCCTTTGACCAACCCGGCAATGTCCACAAACTCCACCACCGCCGGAACCAAAGGCGGCAAGTTTTCCATCTTTTCCTCGTCTTTGACAAGTTCTGCCAACTCATTCAAACGGTTATCCGGCACCGCCACCACCCCCACATTGGGTTCAATGGTAGCAAAAGGATAATTGGCAGACAAAGCCACCCTCTTTTTCAAAAGGGCATTAAATAAAGTGGACTTCCCTACATTCGGCAACCCAACTATTCCTACTTTTAAGCTCATTTCTTTTTACCTCCGCACGCTTCAATAATCTCCGAATTTCTAAGCAGAATCGTTCTGTCTGTTGTATAAGCCAAACCCTTGTTAGGATTATTCTCAAAACCTAAGTAGATCACTTCTGCGTTTCTTCTTTTAACCTCAGATATGGCAGGCTGCAAATCTGAATCTGAGCTACAAAGAATAACAGTATCCAATTTTTTATCGCAAGCAAACGACACCATATCAACTGCGATCCTCACATCCACACCTTTCTCCCTAAAAACTACTCTCTGCCCGACTTTCTGTGCTCGAACATTCCCGGCAATAACAAACTCAAAACCCTGTTTTACAAGATTATTCCGGAGTTTTCTCTGAAGTTTTATCAGCTCTTCAGATTTCTTCTGAGTTTCCGGATGGGAGTGTAGTTTAGCAGCATAAAATACCTTTCTGCTAACTTTTAGACCTTTTAATGGAAGCTCAAATAGTTGATCGAGATTAATATTCCCTAACTGTTCCTTTACTCCAGATTTTCTCGTTCCACTTAAAACTTCTTCTACTTTATGAAGAAAGTTCTCACCGTCAATAAATAAAATGCAATTTGACATGAGTATATTATGCCACAAAAAACCTCACCGGGCTTTCGCACTAGGTGAGGCGTTTATGGGACTATTATATTCCAATTAAGCTTCTGGTTCAAGTAAGAATCCTGCAAATTCCCCCAACCCAACAATTCCAGCTTTTAAATATTTTCTCGCCTGTTCTCCATCACCTTAAAGAACGCTCCTGAATGGCGGATTTTTGTCACAGTTTTGTACTTCTTACCTAGTTGGTCCTGATACCAAAGAAATATATAAAAGTCAGCTTTGAATTTTTCACTTTCTCTTAAGGAACTCTCATCAGGAATCCCTAGGACAACAGAATCTTCAATGCTTACACCCTGTTCTTTTAAACCTTTAATAACCTGGTTTTCGTCGATTGCCCAACCGTTATTCACCTCTCCTGGACCTAAGTCCACTGAATGCGGATTTGATGCTTCGATTATCGAGATTTTTCCTTCGGGGTCTGTAGTTGCAAGCACATTTAAAGCCGCACCTCTTCCTATATTTTTAAACATGATGATATGTAGACGACCTGGGTCGCTACCTGCGATAACAATATGATCCTTTATAACTAAATAAGGTTCTTGTTCAATCCTGAGCTGGTTTTCAATATGTTCATTCTGCTTTCTTATTTCCTTCAAAGTCCTGTCCGAGTTCGCCTTCAAATCATGTGTTTCTTTCGTATAGTCCAAGATTACTACCGCTGTAAACCAAAGTATGAAAGCTGAAATAAAATCATTCGTTTTAATTAGACCAACAAAATATCCTGCAAATATAACTACTGTTCCAAAAACGAAAAATATAAGAATTAGAGTGGATGTAAAATCTAAGCCAATTTCCCGCTTTAAAATCTGGTTAAGATTATCTCTCTTTTCTCTTAATTCTCTATACCTATTAAACATACATTGTGCATTATTCTTGCTGATTTTACTTCTTTATGGGAATTTAATCCAGATAAGAAGGCAGCCTGTTGAGAAAACTCAGCAGGCTGCCTTTTATTTAAAAACCGAATACCAACTATGGCCTGTTTCCACAAACAGAGCTGTTGTTTATCCCTGTTTGGTAGCCGTTTGCACCCGGATCATTGGGATCAGATTTAATCCCCATATTTTTATCTTTTCCAAAATATCCGAAAGACCCGGAACCTGCACCGGTTCCGCATTGGGCTCCGACTTCAGTTGCCTGTTGACGGCCCAAGTTATTAAGATAACGGTCTAGACCCGGAGTTGAGTTGCCTGCTGCCAATGCCGGAATTGCCATAACACCAAACATCGCTGTTGCTGATACTCCGATTAAAAGTTTTTTCATCACTTTCTCACCCCCTATCTCACAATATAACTTTTACAAGATAGTCTGCAAGTCGAAGATATTTTAATTCAGGAATTTAATTTGAATAGTTAAGGGGAAAAAAGTTTTTAAACTTTTAAACTACTCCGGTCCAAGAGGTTTCTGGCCAATTACTGATTTAGGAATTTCAAAAGGCTCCAGTTTAATAGTCGCATCCATCATATAACGCTGTCCCCGAAGCTGGTCGTGCCTCCTAAAAGTCGGTTCTTTCACTGTAATTTCGGCAAAATACTCCCCTGGGCCGGGGATTTGCCAATTTTCGGCATAGTGCCAAATCATCGGATGCCAGATAAACTCCTGTTCCTTTTCCCCAACCAACTCTTTATTTTTATCGAAAAGTTTGACACTGACCTCCAAATAAGGCAGGAACCTCAGGTCGTTTGCATCTTGGACAATCACCTCCAAATGCAGGTTATCCTTCTCCTCCGGCACCACCCACCTCAACTCTCCGTTAGGCTCATATATATACCATCCCGCCGCTTTTTCAAACGCCAGGGTAATAATATAGTCCCCCACCATCGTTTCCACACTCGGATCCAGGCTTTTTAAAAGTTCCAAGGCATCATTGAAGGCGTCACCTTGCTGGTGGGCCATCATCTCTTTCAGCCCTTCAAACTGAGTATTCATCTTAAACCTGCTAAGTATAAGAGGGGTCTATAATAGGAAAATAATAAATAGGCAATAAGAAGTTAAGATCCGTTTCTTATAAAATTATTTGCGGCGGACCTTTTGTAACAAAAGTATTCCTAAAAGAGCAGAATCAACCAGAGCTACTACGCCAAATAACGGGCCAAAGACACCAAACCTCCAACCCATCATGGAGGTATAGCCTCTTCCCCCACTGCTTCCCCAATTTTGGCTATAACACCCCAGATAATTTTGCCCCATCCTGATATGGGCCTGCTTTAAACTTGCCGATCCCTCCCCGCCCATCATCTGGTCCATGGCCTGGTGGACATTTTCATCCGGGTGCCGGACATCCATCCAGGCATCCCCCAATTTTTCCAGCTGGTCATCACTGACCTTTTGGCAATCAATCTTGTTTTCTGAAGTTGCCCCTTGGGATTTAGCAATATCCTGAATGACCTTGCTTAGGTTTTGGGATTCGTCGCTACCTTGAGCTGATGCAGAAGAGTTGCTGTCATTATCCCAACCCATCATCCCCGGCCCCATCTGGGCAAAAGCAGGTGTTGAGAAAAGTAATAAGAAAGTAGCAATAAAAGAAAAGGTTAGAAGCGCCTTTTTCACTAATTGAATCCCCCTAGTAGGGATATATTAGCAGTAAAAGGTGCTTGAATCAACTGCCTCAAACCGGTATATACTGTATAGTATGAAGTTTACCGGCCTAACATCGGAAGAGGCAGAAAAGCAGCTTCAGACTAGCGGTCCAAACGAGATTCCGGAAAAGCAGACTTCTATCTTAAGCAAGCTCATACAAAAAACAGTTTCCCCTATTTCCTTAATGCTTCTTGCTGCTGCCATTTTATCTTTGGCCACCCAAAAAACTTTTGATTTTTTCTTTATCCTCTTTTTACTGCTTTTAAATATTGGTATCTCTTTATGGCAGGAAAACAAGGCCGACAATGCCATTAAGAAATTAAACGAACACCTGGCCCAAAAAATTAAGGTTTTCCGGGATAACGCCTGGCATTCAATCGACTCCCGGCTGATTGTTCCGGGCGATATTATCCAGCTTTCTTCCGGTGAGGTCGTTCCGGCAGACGGGGAAATTTTGGAAGCCAGCCACGTTACCATAAATGAAGCTGCCTTAACCGGGGAGTCCCTCCCTAAAGATAAAGTGTTGCATGACCAGGTTTTTTCCGGATCCTTTTTAATCACCGGTCTTGCCACCATTAAAATTACCGCCACCGGCAAAAATACCAACTTTGGCAAAACCATTTTTTCCGTGGAGAGAGTGAGGCGGGAAAGCCTGCTGGAAAAAGATATTTTAAGCATTTCTAAATTCCTGACCATCCTGAGCGCTATTGCAGTGGTAATTTTAAGCGGCATCTTTATCCTCCAAAAAGTTTCCCTGCTGGAGCTTTTAACCCTGGATTTAAGTTTGGTCATTGCCGGCATCCCCATCAGCCTGCCCACAGTCATGACTTTAATCATTGAGTTTGGGGTGTTAAACCTGGCCAAAAAGGACGTGGTGGTCCGCCGGCTTTCCGCCCTGGAAGATTTATCCAATGTTAACTTGCTGTTAACCGATAAAACCGGAACCCTCACCCAAAATAAGATCACCATCGCTGATATCTACGCTTACGACGGGTTTACCCACAACGACGTTTTAAAGTATGCCGCCATCCCTGCAGCGTCGGATGAGACCAACTCTATTAACCAGGCTGTTTTAGAAAAAGTCCGGGCGTTGCAGATTTCACCGCCGGTATTTTCCAAAATCGATTTTATCCCTGCCGATTCCGAAAGAAAACGCAATACCATCACCATCCAGTCCGGAAAAGAAAAGCTGGTTGTCTCTTCCGGCGCTCCCCAAGTTATTGAAAAGTTGTGTGACCTTGATAAAAAAACCGGCGAAAAGTTTAACCGGGAAGTGGAGACCTTAGCCAAAAGCGGTTACCGGACTATTGCTGTAGCCATCTCCCATACCGCAAAAGAACAAAAGATGAAAATTGTCGGGCTGTTGGCCTTATCCGACACTTTGCGCGAGGATGCCAAGTCGGTTATCCAGTTTTTGGAAAAGAGCGGGATTGGTGTCACTATGTTAACCGGTGACAACCGGGCTATCGCTTCCCAAGTAGCTTTGCAGCTTGAGCTGGACGACGGGAAGATTGTTACCAAAGAGGAGCTGGACAAGCTAAATTGGGATAATTTGCCACCGGAATTTTACGCCCAAACAGGAGCCTTTGCCGAAATATTACCGGACGATAAATTAAAACTGGTGCAGGCGGCGAAAAAATTCTTTACCGTTGCCGCCAACGGCGACGGGATCAATGATTTACCGGCCTTAAAGGCAGCCAGTGTGGGAATTGCCGTCAAAAATGCCGTATCAGCTTTGAAGGCCACAGCCGACATTGTCCTGCTTTCGGAAGGCATCAGCGTTATCCGTGATGCCATACTTGAAAGCCGGAAAATTTTTGAAAGGCTTTATACCTACTCCCTCTACCGGATCTCCGAAAGCTACCGGCTGATAGTCACCATTGCCATTTTGGGGCTCCTCTACCGGACTTACCCCTTAACCCCCTTACAAATTATCATCATTGCCCTATTAAACGATATCCCGATCATCTCTTTGGCTTTTGACAAGGTCAAAATCGCCACCCGCCCGGCAAAAATTAATGTCCGCCAGCGTTTTATCTTAAGCTCCCTTTTTGGCTCAGTCGGTATCCTAAACAGCCTGTTGTTGTTTTTTATTATGAACAATTTGCTGCACCTTAATTGGAACCTTATCCAAACGATTTACTTTTTGAAACTAACAGTTTCCGGCCATATGTTAATTTATGTAGCCCATACCAAAGAAAGATGGTGGAAGTTTTTGCCCAGCAAGGAAGTGATTTGGGCCACTTCCCTAACCCAAGGCATTGCCACCATTTTTGCCCTAACCGGATTTTTGATGCCCGCCAAGGTTCCCTTAATCTGGATTATCATTGCCTGGGTTTGGGCATTTTTCTGGATGCAAATTAGTGAGTTAATGAAAGATTTACAAAAAAAGCTAACATCCTCGAAAGCACCAAATGGTCACCTTTCGAACTCACTGGCACCATTGTCAAAGTTCCAGGGGCCAGAGCCGCAACCCTGAACCTTTTGGCCCTCAATCTTCAGCTTTGTCGGTGAGGTCATCTGTAAAATGATCCGAAAAGGATAGTTGTAGGTGCCGGTCAAACCGGTAGGCTCAAAGCAATAAGTTTTTCCGTCAGCGGTAACATCCTTGAAATCACGGTTTATTAGGCCGGAAAGCTGTGGAACAAACGGGTACTCCCCCGCTTCGATTGTGCCCATAGCTTGGGTGCCGATAGAAAAAATTCCTTTTTGGGTTAAAACATTATGATGGGCCAAAGTCACGGCAGAATTTTCTCCGTTATCAGCCGTATCGGAATTATTTTTAAACCAGACTCCCTGGGCTGTTCCCGGTACATCCTGCATATATTCGCCACATAAAGGCCGGGCAGTCCTCTTTAGATTCGGGTTATAATAATCGGCTATTTGGGAAAAGAACTTCTGCTTGAGAGCAGGAGTAAAGTAATCCAGGGGACAAACAATATGTTTAAAATCAAAGCCGCCTTCAAAACGCTTGGGGTTGGCAAAGGCTAGAGCCTGTGTCCGGTGGTCGGACATTTCAAAATCAAAAAATTGTCTAATGCCGCCTTTGTTAGCCGGGGTAGCCTTGCCTAAAACTTCCCCCGCCGCAACCGTCACCCCATGGAGAACTTTCCCGCAATGCTGATAAGAAGTATTCCCTGTTT
Organism: bacterium; assembly: GCA_021786315.1. Taxonomy (GTDB): domain Bacteria; phylum Patescibacteriota; class Microgenomatia; order Daviesbacterales; family UBA10151; genus JAJYNN01. The sequence goes on along the minus strand of JAJYNN010000002.1, from coordinate 342,621 downwards.
GTTCGGAACGCTGCCAATCACAACTGGTTTTTTTATTAAAAGCTTCCATAAGTTTTGGGCTAAGTTCATTAAAATGATAAAAATTAACCTCTATGTCCTGACAAGGAGAAGTATAAACAAAGTATTCCGTAAGATTTTTAGTCAAATTATGCCACTGCTCAATGGTGGTGATGTGCAAATCCCCTGGTGCATAAATATCGGTCAGAGGCTGGTGGTCGGGGTCCTTGGCAATAAAGTAAATGTGTTTGGTGGGAATAACATGGCCACCCGTGGCGCCAAAATTTCCTAAAGGCACAATGTTGCTGTAAAGACCATCCTTGACCGGTGAGACCGTAAAAAACTCCTTTTTATCCCCGCAAGCAGGCAGCTCACCATATTGAAAAATAGTTTTATTACCTACTTCCTTTGAGTAGCGGTAGCGATCAAAAGCATGGCCTGCAGCCTTCACCGCGAAAATAACGGCAAAAATTCCAATGGGGACAAGAATTATCTTCCAGCTTAAAAACCTCTTCCAAACCATTAACTTTACTGTCGCACTTTTTTAAAAAGTTGACAAGATCTAACCACACACCACTTTCCACCTTTAAGTTTCTCTGATAAGTAGTATCCGGCTTGACCCTATTCAAGACTTGTGGAATATTTAAATTGGGGGGGTGAGAAAGATGTTATCTCTAAAATCATACCTGCAAATTACCGGACTCATTTTTGCTGTTGTCGGGCTTGTGCACCTGATCCGCCTTTTCCAAGGCTGGACGGTAGTCATAAATGAATGGACAGTGCCGATGTGGGTCAGTATCTTCGGAGTTTTGATTCCCTGGTGCCTGGCATATCATGCCTTTACCCTATCCGGGAAAAAATCCAAAAAGTAAAGGATAAATGTAAAAAAAGTTTTATAAACGGCCGCCGTCAACCAAGTCCTTTACATTTTGTCTGTTGCCTTTAAAGTCCGGATTTTCCAGAAGCTCCCTAAACAGCCATAGCCAGTTGATAAGATTGGGAACAGTTGTAAACTCGTAATTTTTGGCGGAGGCAAGTCTTAAAGCACCTGTACTTAGACGGCGATACATTTCCGGTTGAGTGACCAGAGAAAACAGGTGTTCCGCCACTTGCCGGGTATCTCCCGGTTTGACCACATAACCGGACTCGCCAGGAATAATCTGAAGAGGAATGCCTCCCACCTCTGACGCGATAACCGGTTTGCCTTTCATGATTGCCTCGGTCACCTTAAATTCAAATCCTTCCCGGGTAGACAACTGTAAAACAATGAAGCTTGCCCTAAGTAAAGCATTAAGCGCCTGGTCGTTATGGGGAATTCTTACCACTTTAATATCATCAGCAATATCCTTATATCTATGTTCCCGTTTTTTCATCGTGTCTTCCAAAACAGGTATCCCGTCCGGGTCATCAACTGAACCGTTGCCGGCTATAACCAACTGGGGGATAGATGCTTTAGTAAAACCGTTTTCCGTCATTTTCTTATAAAATAAACTGTAAGCTTCCAGGACGTCAGGAATTCCTTTAGAGGGGTCAAATCGGGCAATCTGGGTAATGTAACGGCGGCCTAGGTCAATAGGGTTTTGATGGCCGTTTAACTCCAGCTTTTCGTTGATAAATTCCAACCCCCGGCGAATCTCTTCATCCGTTAAATTCCTGTTTAATCCGTCTAAAGGATCTGTCGAAGGAGGCATAAGCACGGTTTTTTCCGGTGCCACATTGGCCGGTATAAAGTCTTCCACCGGGTGATAAACGTATAAATCAGCCCGGGAGATTCCATTTTTCCAGAGAAATTGCCAGGAATGGTTTTGGACAGTGCCTTTTTTGCCCATTAGATTACCCAAACTATGAATATGGTTGCGGAAAATAATCTTCACGTTCGGGTTTATTTTTTTGATATGCGGAATCAAACCTGAAGGTTGCGGATCGTCAATTACCACTATATCCGATTTTGCCAGCTCGGCTTCCATTCTTTGGGCATTATGGCCGGTCCATTGCCGGTAAATTTCCATATCCGCATCGGTCAGCCAATTATCCGCCACTCCCTGAAAAACGTTATGGAAACAACCTTTAGTAATCTTAAAAGCTTCCTCATTGGGTTCAGTAACAAACCAACGGACATCAACCCCCAATTCTTTCAGTAAAAATCTTTGCGCGGTGCGCATAATGGCAACACCCCCGCCCGCGGCGGTGGCGTTAACAAAAGAGATCTTCCTTCCTTTTAGGGAATTTGCCAGTCCTAATAAGCGGAGCCTATCCTCCGGTGGCGTAATGGATAAATAATCATTTAATTTTATTACCGGACTTGATACTTCAACCTCTCCGGTTTGGGGATCGATATGTTTTAAAAAAACTTCATCACAAGTAAAAGCCTTTGTTGCCTGATGGTGACCGTTAAATCCTAAATTGCCTCCCGTTATATCCATAAAGATATTTTTCCAAACAACAAGCACATTGCTTTATGCTGCTTCGGGCAGAAACAATGTGCTTAAAAGCCAGTCGTTTTGGCTAACTATTCTCATAGTATATTAAGCGCCTTGTTTGTCAATATGTATAATAAAGTTAGATGAATTTGCCAATTGCCTGCCAGCAGGTACTTTTAAAAAACCGCCGACACAGAGGAAAATTCCAGTACACCGTCCCCTCTCCCGTCTCTTATCCTTACCAGTGGTTTTGGGATTCCTGTTTCCATGCCGTTATCCTAAACCACTTCAGCAGCAGCAGCGCCAAACGGGAAATTTTTTCCCTGATTGCCAAACAGTTTGATAACGGCATGATCCCCCATATGATTTATTGGAACCACCCCAATAAAACCAAATTTCCCCTGATCAAATGGGGTAAAAACGGCACCAGCACCCTCACCCAACCCCCAATGATTGCTTATTCCGTCTGGGAAATTTTCCAGAAAGATAAGGATTTACAGTTTGTAAAATCCGTCTACCCCGGCCTGTACCATTTTTACAGGTACCTGCTAACTGAACGTGATCCCCATGAAAAACACCTTATCGGCATTATGAACCCGGATGAGTCGGGTGAAGACAACTCCCCCCGCTTTGATAAACCTTTAGGCCTACCACCCAAACAAACACTGGAAGAAAACACTAAAAGGAGGTTTGAGCTGGTAAAGCAGAACATCAGCTGTAACTTCGATGCCCCTTTTTGTATGCGGAACTTTTTCTGGGTCAAAGACGTGCCTTTTAACTGCATTATGGTGACAAACCTCAAACTTCTCTCTGAGCTGGCCAAAAAAGTCGGGCACCCGCACGATGCTGTCTATTTTGCCGAAAAAGCGGAAAATATTTCGGGGGCCATGAGGAAACTGATGTTTGAAGACGGAATATTCTGGTCCACTTACGGGAAAAATTATCAAAAAATTAAGGTTAAGACCTGGGCTATTTTTGCTCCGCTGTTTGCCAATATTTTAAGCCCTCAGGAAGCCAAAACCCTAGTTGAAAGCCACCTGCTCAATAAAAAAGAGTTCCGGACCCCCTACCCGGTACCGACAACTTCCCTGGACGAACCATCTTTTAACCCTGACGGCTTTTGGAGAGGACCAATATGGATCGGAACCAATTGGTTTATCTACAAAGGCTTACAGAATTACGGCTTTAAGGACATTGCCAGGGAGATCAAGGAATCTTCCCTGACCTTGATCCAAAAATCCGGATTTCGGGAACATTTTAACCCCCTAACCGGGGAGGGTCAGGGAGCGGAGAATTTTACCTGGGGCGGCCTGGTGCTGGATATGGTTTAAGCCTCTTCCAATTCATTCAAATTCTCGATGATCATCTGGTCTTTGTCCTTGTGGATGAGTTTATCCAGCCGCCTTTTAGCATAGAGGTAATAAGGCAAAATTCCCCCTAAATTCACTACTGCTGCTACCAAAAACAGGATCTGAAACCCGTAAGTCTTAGCAATCACCCCTCCGATAGCCGAAGAAGCGGCCATGCCCATGAAAGTTAAGGCATCATAAATTCCCCACTCCATTGCTTCCCGGTTTTTGTCCAAGTGGGTCGCAAAAAGTGAATTCTTTAAAGGGGCAGCAATTCCCAACCCCACCCCTGCCAAGGCGTAAAAAAGAAAGAAAGGAGCAGTTGACCTGGTAAAGGAAAACCCGATAAAGGCTATGCTGATGAGGAATATTCCGGCAATCACCACCGCTAATTTTTTGGTTTCATTGGTATTAGACAAAACTTTACCGGCAAAAAGTTCCACCCCCATCCGGACCATTAAATGGACGCTTAAAGCCGTGGCGGCAATGGCCACATCCCCTCCCTTAATCTTGTTGGTGGCAAAAACGGCGATGATGGACATGGCGCTGTTCCAGGCCGACCAAATTAACACCTCCGAGGCAATGTAACTGCGGACTAATTTATTCAGCTGGTAATGGAATGGGGGTACAAGCATGGTATATCAATTATTTTAACAGTACGGGACAAATGTCAAACGATACAGCAGGGGTGTCATCTAAGCTCGCCGAGAAAAAGCTGGTACAAAGCGGCTGATTAACAATGCTACGCCAACTGCTACTGCGGCTCCGCCCAACCAGTGTAGAAAGGTTTCCAATTTTAAACTTTGGAAAAAGGGAAAGCTAATTATTAGCAATCCGCTGTTTAGCCAAGTCAGGCCGTAATCTGCTTTAGAGCGGACCTTTTTAAAATAAGTCAGCCCCAACATCAGCAAAAAGAGGAGAAAGGCCGCCAACCAAATCAATATCCGATAGTGGGTAAAAAAGACTAAGGGGGTAAAAAGCAGTGATATCCCCAAAAAGGGCGTAGCCGCCGGAGCCACAACGCAAGTCGCCTGGCAGACAGAAGTGGTAGTGCCGCCACCGGCGCTTAGAACGGACAGTATTGAGCCTAAAGTACTGCCTAACTTGGCTTTGAAGTTGGTGGTCATAGAAATATATTAGCAATTCCTTGCCTAATTTAGAAGCTCATTTCCGCAGTCTTGCAACCCTCAAAGACTTGTGGGATAGTAAAATTAATGCCCGGTAATCAGCGTGGTTTTATCAAAATCCTTTTAATTATTCCCATAATTCTTGTCATATTGGCGATAGCGGCTGTGGCCGTGGTCTCACAAACACCAAAAACGTATACGGAAAACTTGACAGGCCGCAAAACCTGCGGCCGGACTTTTACTCCCCAATTTAATGACGGACCGTATTACACGGGTCCGTTTTTCGATGACCATTTTCATTTGCCCTTGCCCCCCGTTGGACCGACACAAAAAATGATGGGTATTCCCCTGCCGATAATGGAAAAAGATGTAACTGTCGAACAAATACTCTGCCATTTTGACGAGGAGCAGACGGAGAGCGCGGTCGCCTTCTACACTTCCTCCACTTTCCCTTTTCTTCCGGATGTTTTTTATCACAAAAAAATGGTCAATGCCCCGGTTTTAAAGCAGCAGACCGGCAATAGGTTACATCTCTTTTTGGAGCCCCAAGGTTTTAGCGCCTCAGCAGTTGACGCTATCCTTGCAGTCAATCCGGGCATTTTTGACGGAATCGGGGAAATCGCCCTGTATGCAACCGGCGGCAAGCCCGACGATCCGGACATGATGGCCATTTTTAAGGTAGCCGACAAATACCACCTCCCGGTGATGTTCCACCCGGGTGATAACCAACTGCAAAACACGGCCAACGCGGCCAAGGCTTTTCCTAATGTCAAAATGATGCTTCACGGCTACCAGACCGCCAGCGACATGGTTGGTATGGATGGCCTGGATAAACTGATGGCGACTTATCCGAATATTTACTTTTCCGTTGATTCCGCCACCCTTTATGCCTACCAGGGGAAGTTTGTCACTGCCACGGAAGACGAGTTTGACAAGATGTTTACACAGGATTTTGATAAAAACCTCAATGATGAAATAAGGTTATGGAAACCGCTGATGGAAAAATACCCCACCCGCTTTAGCTGGGGAACCGACCGCTTTGTCGGCTGGCATTACAGCGAGAAAACTTCCCGGCTGTTTGAGGAATTTGCCCGGGCTTTTACAGGTAGGCTGCCAAAAGATATCCAGGAAAAATATGCCTATCAAAATGCCGAAAACCTCTTTAAATAATAGTTGCTAGAAATCTCAAATCAGAAACGCCCGGAGGGTTTTGGTGGCAAAATAGAGGGCGATAAAAAAGATAATTGCCAAAAGTTGGTTGACCCAAACAAACCAGTCAAACAAGGAATTACCTATATATGTCGCCACCGCGTAATATTCAAAAATGATTACCGCGGTCAGAGAAATAATCCAATCCAAAAGTACCGTCCATAGCTGTTTGGGGGTGGTTGCCCCGGCAAACAAAATAAGGACAATAATAAAGACAATCGAACCGAATAAGGGCAATTGGAGACGGGACACAAAAAAGGGCAGGGTAACAAGCATCAAAAGGGCCCCGGTGACAAAACATATCCTGACTATATCCCCGTAATAATGGGCCGGCGGGGCTTGGTTTTGGGAATCGTTACCTGGCATAATTTCTCGGATATTCCTGTAAGACACCAGTATAGAGATCTTGGGTAAGATAAAAGTCAGGCGCGTGTATTAAATCCTAAAGACATACCTAAAAGCTTAAACACTGATATCAACATTACCGCCTATATTGGGGTCTTTGGGAACAGTAACGTCAGGATTGTTATTTTCTCCTCCGGATTGCTGATTTTCCGTATCCGGCTGTTTTTTCGGAAGTTCTCCCCCAATCTTTGGAACTATTGGTACAGGTTGTACCCTATTCGGGTCATTTCCGGAAATTTCCATTAATTATATTATACATTTTACTTACCAAAACTTTATCCCCTTTTTATCCAAAAATATTAAGGTCTAAAAAGAGGTGAGAAAAATATGGCTGAAGAATGGAAATGCCCGGTTTGTGGTTTTGAGGCTCAAGATGAGGATGAGCTGGATAGGCACATTAAAGAAACCGGACACGTGATGTTTGATGATACCGAGGATAAAGGGATGGAAACACCCAAGGAACCTGGCGACTTAAGCTACAGCGAACATTCGGGGTATACACCGGGAATAAGTTCCGGGGATGTCGCAAGCAACAAATCGGATATCAAAAGCAAAAGAAGGGTCCAGGGCAAACCTTCAAAACAATAATATTCTTTCCATAACGGTTTAACCGGGTTTATACGCGGCAACTATATGGTTGTAAGCTGCTTCAGGAACTCTGCATCTAACATCGTTTTCCCATCCGTCATAACCAATTAATCCCATAACCGAGCTGGAGCTGATTCGGTTCATACTGTCAGGTGTCCGGATGAAGAAAGTAGTAACTTCGCCGTTCTTCCCCATATTGAATTCATCCAGAGCTGCCTCAACTTTAAAGTCATCTTCACTTCGCAAACCTCGAACAATATATCGAGCATCTACCGATTCAACGAAGTTAATTAAGTACTCAAGGGGATAGCTGGTAATATCTACATTGGGCATGTTAGACGTAATCTCCCGAAGCATTGCCAATCTTTCCGGAACCTCAAACCTATTCTTTCCCTTTTTGCCGACATTATCGCCAATAGCTACGATCAAATTATCGACTAAAGCACTCGCCCGCTCGATAATATACATATGCCCATTTGTCGGCGGATCAAAGCTTCCTGCGTAAACAGCTACTTTCATCGCCTGTAGTTCTTTCACTTCACCTAACAGGTTATAACGGGAGCTTTCCTCGTACTTATATCTATATGTAGGCACATGAAATAGTTCGCCAGCCTCTAGCCTTCCGAGTAAACTTTGCAATACTTTCTGTCTTCCCCTTCTGAACAGGTGGAAAGGCACCGAGGTATATTCTTTCCTGATTCCATCCATGTATTCCTCATAAACTATTGGGTGGCTGCCTAAGATTAAAATATCAATATCAGCCATCACTTGCTCATCGATACCGTCACCAGGTATATGAGTTTTTGTAATCTGGACTAAGTGATCAACTTTATCCGCCATTGCGGGAACGACCTGTGCCCGGGCTAGTATATCTCTGGCGAATTCAGCCGATTTTTCTTCATTATCAGGTGCTTTAGGATCGTAAATAACATCATGAGTCCAGATTGCAAATTCCAAAGCATTAGTATCAGTAACCAATTCTCTCACTAATTCCAATTGATCTAAACAGTTTTTAATATGAAGCGAGGTGTGGTAATGGCGTCCGGGTTCACTGTAGCGAGTCATTATCTCCCCAAACGGAATATCAGGATTGCCAGTCGCACCCAGCCTTTGCCAAAGACCATTCCAGCGATCGTTTAATTCTGTTTCCAACCTGATCATTTGACCTATTATATCCTGGGCTATATCAAAGTCAAAGGTCTGTTTGCGGTCGTTATGAGGTAAAATAAGTTGTGAAGGTTTCGGTGATTGTGCACCCAAATGCCAAAAAGGAAAGGATTGAGAAGGATCTTTTTGGGGAGTTGCATGTTTATGTCAACCAGCCTCCTTTAGAAGGTAAGGCCAACCAGGCCACACTTACTTCCCTAGCGGAATATTTTAAAACCGGTAAATCAAACGTCAGGCTTATATCCGGAGCAAAATCCAAACACAAAATTTTTGAAATAGATGTCTAGATAGCAAAGAGGCGCCTTAGGGCAAGTTAAGAGTTGGCTATTCCAACTCACCTGCCGGTCGGCGCCTGAGTCTTTGCGCTATTCAGTTGTTGGGAAAGTATTAGATATCGTAAGAAAGGATTTTCTCTCCAAAGGGGACAAACCGATCGCCTCCCAGATACCGGACTAAGCCGCGATCATGCAGCTCATAAAGACCTGCAATAATCACATTCTCCTGCTTGATGCCTAACTTCTTGGCGACAGGGAGACAATCAGGAACTCGTCCTGGAAAAACCGGCCCCCGGTCGCAACACATCTTATGAAGCACCTTGAGCGTGTCCTCGGCACATTGAGTCGCACCGGCGAGAACTTTCGAGCCACCGTTGGAATGGGAAACCTTACCTGCTAAAACCAGACTTGCATTCATCCTCTTCCTCCCAATCTTTCTTGATTAGTTTCGTCAATCTCGGGATAGGCCCTCTTGCCGTTTACCAGCTCTTGAGCAACCATCCCTGGCGCTTCGTTCGAAGCATGACGGATTCTTTGAGGAACCCTGCCCTTGTTGTAGACAAAGACATGATTTCCCCAACGACCATCTCGCTTGGTCCATTCCACCGTCACCTTGTGACCCAGAGGAGTGCAACCAACTGTCCGCATCCTGATGCCTCCTTATTTAGGCTATTGCATCAGCAATTGAGCATGTTACGGTGTTTCCTGTCCTTACCTTGATAATCCAGGAACGCCCTTTGTAACCACTGCGGGTTCTTTTCACCCTCTCAAAGAGGAGCGTGTCGCCCTTGCGCGGGTCACGATCGTCAACAAATCTGCCACGACCATGGACCTCGATCCCGTTACCGTTGTTCAGACCAGCGTTTGCTTTGGTGTAGACCTTGCGACCATCATCATAGAAGATGATTCTCTTCCCCCCTGGGGTAACCGCATGGCCTCGTCCCATCTGTCTGCTAAACGCTTTCACTCTTCCCGTCAACATCCCCAGTTTCAACCTGTCGTCCTTTCTGGCTCTTAGCCAAAAAAATATGAGCCTTAGGCTCTTTCCGGCTACAAGATATGTTTATAACCAAAAAGAGCCCAGGCTCCTAGATACTTTCCAACAAACTGTCAAAGTGCAAAGTTAAAATAATTGCAAATAGGACAACACACCAAACAGCCTATGTCTGGGGTTACCCGCTTTGTTACTATCTATTATACCAAGCTGTCAAGTGCAATTCAATCCTATAGGGCTTTCTCTTATTCACACCTAAACAAGCCTGTAGTTCTTGTAGATTCTTAATTATAGGTCTAAATTTTTTGACTTTAGGATCCCATAGTATTATAATACGCAAAGTTTTTCCCTTTAAGGAAGAACGCACTTTAACAGGGTATACAGACTACTCTACCCCTTAAAAGGTAGGTAAGTCTTGGATATATATTTACTTTGGAACCGTTACGGGTGAAATTTTTAACGCCCGTATCGTTCAGATGGATTAATTACGGAGGATGAGTGACAATGGCAGGAGACAACGGCACTGGAGTCTTGGAGGAATCCGAAACCGAACCGGCAACGGACGGCACGGAAACCAACACCGACCCCAACGCCACCCAGGAGATTCCGGTAGCGGCAACAACCGAACCCGGCGCCTCCCGGGAGCAGACTATCGTTTCCCCGCAGGAAGAAGAGGATTCCCTCAGGAGAGCCCAAATCTACTGCACCCGTATGCTCACCAGGCTGCGGAGCGCCAATATCAGGCTGGTCGATGCCCAAGCCGCACAGGTAAAGGCTGAAACCCGGTTGATCGAGGCCGAAGCAGACAGGAGAAGGGCAGAGACTGGTCTAATCATGGCTGAATCGCAAATGCTTCGGGTGCAAACCCAAGCCATAGCACGGCAGATGAGCAACAGGCCTCAGGCCCGGACCACCAACCAAGTAGCAAACCAACCGTGGCTAGCTGCCGCAGCAACGGCTGCACTCGTAGTCGCTATCATCGCCCTTGGGATGTTGGTCAGTTCTTGGTGGAGCACTCAAGACCCTATCACATCGGTCGCTTCCATGTTCAATGGCACGGTCGAGCAGGCAGAGCTTTCCTACGACGGAAACATCGTTTCCTACTCGTTCAAGCCCGAGACCCACTCGATCCAGTTCCCTCAGGGAGCCCAACTCTTCGCCACCGTGAAGCCCGGTTGGGCACTTCGGGACAAAGCCACCGGCCTGACCTTCAAATCCGGCGAAAAGCACTTCTTTCCGCCTCAATCTGGGGTCTTCGAAGCGTATCGGATAGATCGCTGATCCACAATATCCCTTCCAGGTTGGGAAGCGTAATCCTGGATTTAATCCAGGACCAAGCTTCCCTACCAGAGGGGATCCCAAGGAATAGTCCAAGACAAAGGAAAAAGCAAAATTTGCTTTTGATATCTCAAGCTTTTGCTTGAAAAATATTAACTGCATCCTTTGCAAAGTCCCCGTCTGTATACCCTGACCCAATTTGTACCCCCAAAACTTGATTTTTAAGACCCATAGTATTATAATTACCCTATCTTTCCTGTGGATCTATCGTTATGCGGTAGATTTTTTGCTTTTGGCAAACACGACGGGACAGAGAACTTTAACAGGGTATACAGGCCACTCGCTTCTTGAAGCTGAGCGGACCTTAAAAATATATAACTTTGGATCCGTTACGGGTGAAATTTTTTAACGCCCGTGACGTATAAATGGCTTAGGAGGAAACTAAATGTTGAGCGACCAGGCTATCAGCAACCGTCGGCAATCAAACCAATCAATGGCTAACACCGCGGCCGCAGTCCAGGGATCAAAAACCTGGCTTAGTACAGTGGTCTCCATTTTAATCATGGCGTACATCGGTTACTCAGTAATCGACGGAACATCGACCGCATTGTTCTCACAGAGGACAATGATCGGGGTTGCCGCCCTGCTCGTCCTTAGCACTTTCATCATCCGCCCCAAATCGGCGGCCCTGATGATGATCCCAATCATCGTGATTTCAAGCGTTGATGTGGGGCTGATTTATGTAACTCTCGGTCAAACCATTATCGGTCAAGCGATCATTATTGCGCCGGCATTTCTTCTGATTTGCCAAGCCATCTTGGTCGCCCGCATGTCGAGAGAAATAACTCGATCAGACATCCAATCCTAGCCCCTCCACATCCCACAAGCAGGGAAGCCCAACCGGGCAACCGGGCAAGCTTCCCTGTTAAACCGGGATCCAAAACGAAAATTTTAAGGAAGTAGGCGAAGAAGGTTTGTCTTTGATATCTCAGGCTTTAAAGCTTGAAAATATTAATTTTATCCCTTTGAAGCTTTTCTCCTGTATACCCTAACCAAAAATCTATTTTCAGTAGCCCTATCTTTTGATCGTCACCACCGCATCAAATTCCGCGCTTTTGGTTGCCACTTCTTCCACATTTTTATCAATCTTTTTTACCGCATCTTTAATTTCTGAAGCTAAATCTGCCTGGATATTCGGGCCAAAAACAACAACCGAGTTGCCCCTTTGAACTTGGCTTAAGCTATCCACCACGATATTGGTATACCCCACCGCCTCCAGCTTATCCTGAACCTTACCCGCCAATCCCTTTATTCCGGAAGCGTTTAATATCTGGATTTTAACTCCTTCCCGGAGCGACAACTGAGTACCAGCTGAAGGGCTGGATTCATTTTGGGATGGGACTTGCGCAACTTGTTTTTTTAGGGGGATATTTTGTTTTAAATTAAAAAGCTTGTCTTTATTCACATACATGCCTCCCCCAACAAGCAGGATTAATCCTAAAACCGCCCAAAACAAGGAATTTTTCCTGTCAGGCTTGGTCTTCTTTCCCGAAATATTTTTTGGGGGGGTTAAAAGATGGCTTTTTGTTTCCTTAATAAAGTTAAACTTATGAAAAGAAGCCTTATTCTGAATAATCAGCTCTAAGCTTCCCTTACTGAGTTCCTTAATTTCTAAAAACGACCCGGGTAAAACAGCCTCAACTTTCGCGCCCTTCTCTTTAATTAAGGACTGAACCCCTTGATAGAAAGACTTATCAACCACCAAAGCACTTAAAGTATTACCTTCATAAACTTTGACACTGGCTAAGTTGCCTTCATCAATCAGGAGCCCTTTTAAAAAATCCTCATAATCATTTTGGGCTTTTTCCGGGTCTTCTAAAGAGATCTCTTTTTTATGGATTAAGGAATCATCCAAAAGGATTGCTATCTTTTTATCTTTAATATTTTCTTTTTTTAATAAACGCCCTAAATTGGATACTTTTGCCGGAAAGATATCAATTTTATCCGCCCGTAAAAACTGCCAAGACTTAGGGTGGAGATATAAAACTGCGGAAATACCGTCTGACATCTGCTATCAATTATGTCACACCAGGCACGAGCCAGGCAAGATCAGCGTGTTAAATGGTGTATCATTAGAGAATGGACGAAGAAATTTCTCCCAAAAAAACCTTATTGGCCAGGTTTAAAAAACCTCTGCTTTTTATTTTCCTGCCCCTCGTACTTGTAGTTGTAAGTTTACTGGCTTATCTGCACTATAAATACCCTGTTGCCTCCCCGTTTGATTCCTCCACTTATCTTATTACCAGCTTTAACCACCCTCATGCCCAAATGACCAAGGAGGTGATCGGTTTTTTACCTTACTGGCGGATGGATGACACCAAATACCTGCGGTACGATTTGGTTTCCGAGGTCATTTATTTTAGCTTGACGGCAGGCGCCGATGGAAATTTTATCAAAATCGTCAAGAACGAGACCGACCCCGGCTGGAGATGGTGGAACAGCCCGACAGTCAAAGACCTGATTACCCAAACCCAAATCCGCGGCGGCAAAGTTTCCGTGACAGTGGCTATGCAAAAAAATAAAGACCTGGAGACTTTTTTAAACAACCCCAGCGCCCAAACAACTCTTATTGACAACCTTCTGGCAGAAGTTTCCAATAAACACCTGGACGGAATCAATATTGATTTTGAATACGACGGAGAGCCGGAGGAAAGTCTAAGGCAAAAATTTGTGGAATTTAACCAAAACCTAACCGCCAAATTTAAGAGGGAGTCGCCAAAAACTGAGATGAGTATTGATATGTATCCCCTTTCCGTCCGCAAGCCCCGCCTTTTTGATATCGCCAAACTGGCACCACTTTTTGACCGGGTCATTATTATGTCCTATGACTTTTATTCCAGCACCTCGGATATCGCCGGACCAGTCGCCCCCATGAAAGGTTTTTCCGACAAGAAGTATATTTTTGACGTCACCACCTCTTTGGATGATTACTTAAAATTTGTCCCCAAGGAAAAATTGGTTTTAGGTGTCCCTTATTACGGCTGGGACTACCCAGTGGAAAATGGTAAAACTCTACAAAGCAAAACCCTGGAAGGAAACGACGCTAATGGCTACCCGGCAATTATTTCTTACGGCCGGGCCCAAAGCTTTGACCAGTTGAAACCTGACCAATGCCAATGGGACCCTGATGCAGAAGCTACATGGTGCTGGTACACTGACCCAGAAACAGATGTTAACCACCAGGTTTGGCTGGAAGATGATAAATCCATCGGTATTAAATATGATTACGCAAAGAACTTGGATTTAGCTGGGGTTGCCATTTGGACTTTAGGTTACGACAAACAATACCCCAACCTCTGGCAGATGATTGAAGACAAATTCACCCTTGGTAAATGAATTAATCCCGGAAGATGGTTGCCTCACGGTCTGGCCCAACAGAGACAATATCTATTGGAAGATCAACTAAACTCTCAATTTTTCTGACGTAACCCCGAGCATTTTCGGGTAAATCCTGAAAACGCCGGACTTCTTTGGTTGACCTGGACCAGCCGGGTAAGGTCTCATACACTGGCTCAGCCTTTTCCATAAACTCCGCATCTGCATGATATATTTTCTTCCAGACTTGGTCATCCACCCGGTATCCAACACATACTTTAATTTGGTCTACCCCATCCAAAACGTCCAGCTTGGTTAAGGCAAGTCTTGTCACTCCTGCCGCTCTCACCCCATATTCTGCCGCTACTGCATCAAACCATCCACACCGGCGGACCCTCCCGCTGGTAACCCCAACTTCCTGCCCCACTTCCTGTAAGTGATGGCCCATACCATTATTTTGTTCTGTCGGCATCGGCCCCTTTCCTACCCTGGTGGCATATGCCTTAGCGACACCAGTTACCTGGTTAGGCCTAAAACCTGTAGAAATCCAGAAGCCAATTACCCCCGGGTGGCTGGAGGTAACATAAGGGTAACCTCCCATATCTTTATCCAAAAGCGCTCCCTGTCCGGCCTCACCTAAAATATCTCTCCCCTCGTCATTCATCCTGCCTAAAATCGTCCGGGTATCGGCAATTATCGGGGGTAAAATTTCCCGGGCTAAACGCAAATCCCCCAAAATCTTATCCGGATCGAAATAATCTTCAACAATCTCCGGATCCATTGCCCGGATCAGCCTTTGCTGGTAAGCCAAGGTGGACAAAAACGACCGCTCAAAATCCGGGCTTTTTAGGTCCTTTAACCTTAACCCTTCCCGGTTTGTCCTGTCAGCATATGCCGGGCCAATTCCTTGCCCGGTAGTGCCGATTTCCTTATTCCCCAAAGCTTTTTCCTTTAAATTATCCCGTAATTTGTGCCAGGGCATAACCATGTGGGCATCCTCAGCCAATAAACACTGAGCCAAAGGAATACCGGAATTCAAAAGTCCCGTATATTCCCGGGTAAATTGGATTGGGTCAACAGCCACACCGGAACCAACAACACACAACGCTCTGGGGTTAAAGATTCCGGAAGGCACTAAGTGTAGGGGGAAATGCCCGTGTTCATTACAAACTGTATGCCCAGCGTTGGCGCCACCATTGGTTTTGACAACAACATCAGAATATTGGGCTCCCAAATCCGCAATCTTACCCTTACCGCCATCTCCCCAGAGAATATCTGTTATTAAGACAACACCACGAAAATAGTTTTTAGCTGCTGCAATTTCTTTAGCCACAAAAAATCTCCCGAAGCAGTGTATATAAACCCTTACCAGCTGTCAATCCAGAAATTAGAGGTTAAATTTGGAAATAATTGTGTTGGCGATATCCCCCACGGCATTATTTGGTTCCATAACAAATTCTCCCAAAACTTTGTGTTTTAATTTAGCGGGCAGGTTATTTTTTAAATCCCCAAATAGTGATTTATGGGTTCCTAAGAAAACCCCATCCAGCTGCTTAATCCTTTTTTTGACTACATATTGCCAGGCTTCCTTCCCGACGTTTTTCAAATGATGCTTTAAATGATCGGCAATATGGCGTTGGACCTTTCCCGGCCTGTATCCTTCTGACTTTACCTTTTGGGGTACATCCTCTATATCAATTTCTTCCACTTCACCCTCAAAATGGCCCAGGTAGATTGTAAAAAACCTGACCTTTTCCCTGTCCGCCAAAATCACCAGATACCTCTTCCCCAGGTTATCCTTTTTCATCCAAGTTCATCTTAACCGAGCACCTTCTGAGATCTCACAAAGCAGAGTAAGACTTAAGAAAGAAATGGTAAAATATTTTTATGTCAGTAAAGTACAGGGAAACATTTGAGATGATGCTCAAACAAAACAAGAAATTGTTCGACGAGTTTCGTGAGGTCCATGACAACTTTGTCAAAGACCCAAAAACTTATAAAGCCCAATTTAACGGAACCGGGCAGGATGTTTTGGATATCATCAGAAGATACGAGAACATGCTCTGTTCACACTCTGAAAGCAGCGGTTATGGAAAGTTTACTAATTCCTTAGCTGATAAATTCCATGCTGAAGTTAAAACCCTCTTCCCCAAAATTGATTCCGTAGGTTTAGAATAATTTAAGCCCTAGCTACTTTCCCCGTTTGGCTTTGTCCACTAGTGGAATCCAAGACATCACTTAAAGCCTTAATTAACTTTTTAGCATGTTCCCTGCTCATTCCCACCCGGGACACTATCCTGATTTGGTTTGTCGCCCCCAGCCTTTGGCCAATATCCAAAACCACCCCATCTTCATTGGCCACCATTTGGACGTTATCCGTATAGACTACCGGGGTTGTATCAGGATTCACACTGACCTCCAACCCCTGGTTTTTATCACCATTCAAAGCAATCACCTCCTACCCTATTCTCGCATTATTTAAGGTAAAAAGGTATAATTTAAACCATGTTTTTGCACTTTAGCGACTGGTCAGAGTTTATCAAAAGCCTGGAAGAAAAAGGCATCCCTCACGGAGGAAGAATTATTAAGGTCTATGCCAGCCATGAATACCCGGGAAATACGCTGGGAAGGCTGACAATTCCTAAAGTCGAGGTCAGCGGAGAACCTTTTACCAACAATGAGGTCTTTGCCTATCCGGAACGGGAATCTTATACAGGAACAGAGCTGGAAGAAGAGATGACCAGAAAAGGCTTATCAGAAGCAGCCAAGTTTTACGTCAGAGCTTTATTCCGCTTTGCCAATTCAGAAGAGTTGCAGGCCTGCCAATTTGCCATGTCACTTAAAGACGAAGGCGGCAACTGGATGTTTGACCACCCTTTTGAAGATCTCGACGGAATCACAGAATCCTTAAGTAACCCCAGGCGGAATGGAGCGATTCATCTCGATATCTTTGGCCCGCGATCATTGGTTAACTTACAAAAATTCGTAGATTTTAATGATGAGACCCAACTCATTGATAAAAGAAGGGAACTCTTAAGACTGATCATGCCCGAAAGAAATATTACCCCTGAAGGCCAAGTTTCAAACCCGGAAAAATCATATTAATTGGTAAGTTTGGAGTCTATTAAGGCCTTTATCTGCTCGTAGGTAGGTACTCCTTCAAGCTTTTGCGGGTTACTTAATCCTCCGTTAACATTTTTGGCAATAAAGAATGTCGGAGTGGCGCGGATCCCAACAGCCGTTCCGTCCTGAAAATCCTGGGTAATTTTAGCTTGATATTTATTATTAGTTACATCATCCCTGAATTTATTTACATCCAGACCAAAGCTTTGGGCATATTGGACAAACAAATCCAAAGGCTTATCCGCCACAGACCAAGTATCTTGAGTTTCATATAACTTATCGTGCATCTCCCAATACTTTCCCTGAGCTCCGGCCGCTTCCGCTGCCTCAGCTGCAATCAAAGCCTTGTCATGTTGAGGTAAGGGGAAATTACGGAAAACATAGTCAATCTTTCCCTTGTAGTCATCAATAACCTGTTTGGTGACCGGTTGGGCTGCCCCGCAAGCCGGGCACTCAAAATCACCAAATTCAACAACTGTGACTTTTGCTGAATCAGTGGCAATCTTGTCACTGTCTGCCCGGACCAAAAGTTTAGTATCAATAGGAGTATTGATCTCGGAAGATGAGCTGCCTCCCCGACCTAATAGAAAGATGCCCCCCACAACTAAAACCAATGTCACTACTCCAATAATTAATAAAGTTTTTACTTCCTGGGTCATTTCTTCTTCCCCTTTGCCATAATATACATGCAAACATTAATCACTGTAAAGGCTGTAAGTGACATCAGGGGGATGGTAATGAAACCAAAGTAGCCGGTATAACGAACGGTGCAGGTCCCGCTTAAAGTACAGGGAGCGACAGCTTCCGGCAAGATCCTCCATTGGAGTAAATTGTGGTACAAGGCAATAAACCAACCGAGGATTGAGAGTGGAAAAACGTATTGGTAAAGTTTTTTGTCTTTTCTTAAAATTCCCACGGTTATTATTAAAACCAGGGGGTACATCAAAATCCGTTGGTACCAGCAAAGGACACAGGGAGTGTAATGCTTTATTTCACTAAAATAGAGACTGCCTAAAGTTGCAGCTAAAGCCTGGGCTAAAGCAATATACATAATGTTTCTTTGGATCCACTTGAACATCTCTTGAAAAATTCTAACACAAACAGGTCATTTTAAGTACTTGTCGAAAAATTCTATTGACCTTTGCATGGCCAGGTCAAAACTGGGTCCAGAAATATTGTGATCTGCCCCGGGATAGGTATAAAACTCCGCCGTCTTCCCGGCCTGCTTCAGTCTTTCATCCAACCCCTGGGAAAACTGCCAAGGCACTTCCTCGTCAGCAAGTCCTGCATGGAGCTGCACCGGAGCAGTAACATATTGCAAGTTAAAATTAGGGTCAATGGAATGCCAAAAGTCAGGGTTTTGGGCAGGTGTTCCGTATTTTTGGATTAAAGTTTGCCTGTTCCTGTTTCTGTTGGCTAACTCATTAGGCGGCGGCTGGTAGCTTACCCTCCTTTGCCAGTTATTCATTAAATCATCATAGGTCCCCACAACTCCACCCCAAATCACTGCCGCCTTAATATCCGGAGAAATGACCAAACTCCTTAAAGTTATATTTCCTCCCATTGAGTGTCCCCACATTCCAATTTTATTTGGATCCACTCCGGGATATTTTTTAACGGATGCTAAGGCATTTAAAACATCAACAGTATACGCCGGGGAATAGTATGCTCCTTCAGGCTGGCCTTCAGAATTACCGTTCCCCCGGTAGTCTGATTTAAAAACCACATAACCGTTTCTGGCAAAGGCATCAACATAAGCTACATACCTCTCCGTTGTCCGGTACTGGGCAGGCGGAATATAGCCATGGTTAAAAATAATTGCCGGCCAACCATTGGCCGGTTTTTCACCCATAGGTACAGTTAATAGCCCAAAAATTTTTAATCCATCGGATTGGTATGAGGCAATATACTGATGGTAATTTTCCCCGTCAGCCAATGTCTCCTCAATTTTAATATCACTTCCCGGATAGGATTTTTCCCTCATCGCCTGGATATTTAGAGGGTTGTTCTCTTTTGTGCGGGTGGGGGTTAAAACCGGAGGCAAAATTTTTGGGCGGGAGCTTTCCAGATAAAAGCCTGCTCCCGCCACAAGAAGTAACAAAATTATACCTAGCCACAAAAATTTCTTCATCCTGAAACTACCCGCCCTGACCTTGGCCAAACATTCTTACGGTTGGATTTAATTGTATGCTTTGGGCTGTCACACTTCCGTCAGAATTCTCACTTCCAAAAACTGCCACCTTTTTACCAACCTGCAAATCAGTTTTGGCGGCTTGGGTTGCTTCATTGATGGAAGTTTTATCGGAAAGTAGGACTATCTTACTGCTTCCGTCGTTAAGTTTAACGGTGATGCTTTTGTCATCTTGGCTGATGATGTCACCATTAACCGGGCGGAAATTTTGTTCCATTCTTCCCTGAAATTGTCTTATTCTGTATCCGGCAGCTGCAGGAGTTTTAGTTTGCTGGTATTTCATCCCACCAAAAAATCCTCCGGCAAGCGCCACTATCCCCACAGCAACAATAGGTAATGCTTTATTTATAAAAATCACCTCCCCTCAGAGAATCCCAATAATTAATTTACTCATATCTTAAGGCTTCAATCGGACTTAAATTCGAGGCTTTTCTGGCCGGATACCAGCCAAATAAAATTCCAATTCCGCCTGAAACCCCAATAGCCAGGGCAATAGCTTGGAAGGAAATTACAAAAGGCAAATTAATAATTTTAGAGACTGCAACAGAAAGGACCATCCCCAAAACCATCCCCAAAACTCCACCCAACATAGTCAAAATAATTGATTCCACCAAAAATTGCTGGATAACGCTTTTCTTTTTGGCTCCCAGTGCTTTTCTTAAACCAATTTCCCGTGTCCGCTCTACCACAGTCACTAACATAATGTTCATAATCCCAATCCCTCCAACCACTAAAGAAATCGCCGCAATTCCGGACAAAAGAGCAGTAAATGTTCCGGTGATAGAAGAGGCAGCTCCCATAATGTCTTGCTGGGAAAGAATGGAAAAGTCAGCTTGGGCCGGATTCCCAATTTTGTGGCGGCTTAATAAAAGATAACCCACTTGGTCCTGGGCATCAGTCATAACCTTGTCGCTTTTGGCTTGGATAGAAATTGCGCTTAAGTAATCGACTCCAAAAAGCTGTTTTTGGGCCGTGGTTAAAGGCACAAAAACCATATCATCCTGGTTCATAAAACCGCTTCCCCCTTTAGAAGCCGTTACCCCAATAACTTTTAGGGCTAATTTGTTTACCCTGATCGTCTGGCCAATAGGGTTTGATCCGTCACCAAACAGGTCGCTAACCACTTGCGGTCCGATAACCACCACCTTCCCTAAAGAATCTACATCTCTCTGGATAATAAAGGACCCTGACTGCATAGATAAGT
Organism: bacterium; assembly: GCA_021786315.1. Lineage (GTDB taxonomy): Bacteria > Patescibacteriota > Microgenomatia > Daviesbacterales > UBA10151 > JAJYNN01. The sequence continues at coordinate 321,919 of JAJYNN010000002.1, read as the reverse complement.
TATGAACTGTAAGATAGCTGGGTGTTACTCCGATAATTTGGGTGTTTGTGTTATTTTTTCCTGAAGTAACTTGTGCCCTCCGGGAAAGTTCCGCCGAAACATTGGCGACATCGGTAACCGTCGCCGAAGTGGTAATCGCCTTGGCATCATCGTATGTTAAAGTAGTTAATCCTCCGGCAGCCTGCCTGATACCGCCACTGTTTGGTGATCCTGGGATAACTGTTAATAAATTTGAGCCTAAAGACTGGATCTGTGACTCTACCGCTTTTTGGCCGGACTGGCCTAAAGAAATTAAGGCAATCACCGCTCCGATACCAATAATAATTCCCAAAGTCGCCAACCCTGTCCGCATTTTATTAATGGTTAAGGCAGTTAAGGCTTCAGAAAGGATTTCACCAAATTCCATTACTTTGCTCTCCTCTGGGAATGCTTATCACTGTCTTTTACAATCTTTCCGTCCTTAATATGGATAATCCTTTTGGCGTGTTCAGCAATGTCCGGTTCATGGGTAATCATAATAATGGTATGGCCCTGTTCATTCAGATCCTGAAAAATGGCCATAATTTCTGAAGCTTGGTTAGAGGCAATATTCCCCGTTGGTTCATCTGCTAAGATAATTGCCGGATCCATAACCAGCGATCTGGCAATGGCTACCCGCTGCATTTGTCCGCCGGAAAGCTGGCTGGATGTGTGCTGCATCCTGTCGCCCAAGCCGACCATCTCTAGATATTTCTTTGCCCTCGCCTCACGTTCGCTTTTCGCCACATCCCCATAAACCATGGGCAGCATCACATTTTTCATGGCTGTTGTCCGGGGCAATAAATTAAAAGCCTGAAAGACAAACCCTATCTTTTTATTTCTGATTTCGGCTAATTTATCATCAGATAGTTTACCCACTTCTTCACCATCCAGAATATAGGTACCTGAGGTAGGAGTATCCAAAGCCCCTAAAATATGCATTAAGGTGGATTTACCGGATCCGGAAGGACCCATTATGGCCACAAACTCACCTTTTTTTATTTCAAAGGCAACATCATCGAGGGCTTTAGTTTCAACAGTATCGTTACGATAGACTTTGGAAACGTTCTTTATTTGGATCATCCTTAACCTCCCCTAGCACCACCACGGTTCCCCCCTCCTGTAGTAAACCTCATATTACCTCCACCCATACCCCCAAAGCCGCCGCCAGAAAACACCGATCTTGTACCGGATGAACTTGTGCTGCCTGATAAAATTACACCTGTTACTACATTGTCGCCCTCATTAAGTCCGGAAACCACCTCAATCTCCGTATCAGAAGAAATACCGGTAGTAACCGGAACATCAGTTACTTTACCGTTATTTAAAATCCGGACTGTATTCTGCCCATTCTGATTTTGAATTGCTGCCGAAGGGATTACCAATACATCAGACTTTGTATCTGTGATGATGTTGGCAGTCACCGCCATATTGGGGTAAATGCCATCAGTTGAGGAATCCAAAGAAATTGTCACCGGATAATTTGTTACCCCTGATGAAACAACCCCTGAGGTATTAATACTGGCGACTTTTCCGGCGAAGGTTTTTCCCGGAAAAGCGTCAAGGGTTAAGGTTGCCTTTTGGCCAATCTTTACTTTAGTCACGTCAACCTCAGAAAGATCTACTACTGCTTGTAACGGGCCGCTTACCAAGACGTTTCCTAAAGATTGCGAGTTGCCTGTACCGGAAGAAACAACAGCTGACCCCGGAGCGACAGTCAATCCACTAACAGTTCCGGCAATCGGGGCAGTAATACTTGAGGATAGCTGTTGGTAATTTAGCCAAGCGCTACTTACCGCCGCCTGTGATTGGTCGATCACCCCTTGTTGGTTTTTATAGTTCGCTTCCGCTTGTAACCAATCGGCATTTTCCTGAATATAGGTTGGGTCATCTGTTGCTAAATCCCGATCCGCTGCATCATTAATAAATTTTTGGTTAGCCTTAAATTCAGCCGACTGTAAAGAATTCAAATCCGCCTGAGCGCTATTTAAATTATTTTTAGCAGTTAAGTATGAGTTCCAAGCAGCTGCTTGCTTCTGTTGGGAAGCCAAGTCCAAGTTCAAATCAGCAATTGTCTGTCCAGCCTGAACAGTATCACCATCTTTAACATAAACATTACTCACAATTCCTGTAGCCTGGGAAGTAATTGGCATACTGGAACCGGAAGTGATCTGGCCGGAAGCAGAAATTGAAGAAACGACAGTTCCTCGAGCGACTTGCTGTGATTCATATTGGGGAGTTTGAGCCTTTGCCCCAATTGTTTTCCAGTATAAAACTCCCCCTACAGCCAAAACCAAAATTAAAATAAGTATTTTCTTTTTTGTAACCGGCCTGATTAGCCCCATAAATTTCATTTATCTTATATTCCTTCCATTCGCCTGATAAATATGCCTGACCCAGTGGCATTTTGAGCAGCAGGTTCAATAACTCTGATAACCCGAGCCAAAGTAGCACCTTCCTGATTCTGTGGCTCCCCAATCACAATTACATTTTCATCCTTTTTTAAATCAGGAAACTTAATAGGAGCCGTGCCCTGTCTAATAACGGTGTCATTGTTAACTGTGACAGTATCTAACTGGCCATTACGGTCTTTGACCACCAAAGTGTTGTTTCCCAGAGAATCGATAGTGCCCACTACTCCGTGACCTAAACGATTAGCTACAAAACCCCTAGACATCATTTGCCGTCTGCCAAAAGGAGAATACCGCAAACCATGAGCTCCCCAAAAAACACCGGCCATAAAAACCAATAATAAAACTATGGCGATGCCTACACCAATACCGACTCCTGTTAAAACAACTTTTCTATCTTTCATCCGGTTATTCCTCCCAAGAAACTAAAGGGGATTCTGTTGATTCTCAAAAGCTGCCACATTTTTCTTCCCAGTATTATAAACAATGCCATCAGGATTGTGGTGAAAGACAAGTTAGCTATCGGCAAACTTTCCCAAATAGCCAGGAGGAAAAGATGGATCCGGCTTAAAAATAGTGACGGTTCAGAAGCTGACAAATTTATATAGTCCAAGGTTCCCGAAGAGTGTGAACTTTGCATTAAATCAAAGACTGAAAAAGACAGCATGGCAAATAATAGGGTTAAAGAAATACCGGAAATAACCGGAGCTTTATAATTTCTCACAACTTTTGCCGGAACAGGCAAAACTACTTCTTTAGGCATCTCCGGTAAGTTGCTTCCGACAGCAGACATAAAAATCTTTCTTTTCCCATAACGGGACGCTAAATCTTTGAAGATTAAACGGAGCGTGGCTTGAATGAGGTGCTTCTCTAAAAATGCCGGGCAGTAGTGGTATGATTTTTCTACCTTTTTTCTGGTAAGGAATCCCTTTTTATATAAATTATCCATCACAGTCATCACCGTGGTATAGGCAATCGGTCTTCTTTGGTTTAAGAGCTCAACCACTTCCCTAACCGTTGTAACTTTGTGATGCCAGATGATTCTCATCACCTCAAGTTCCAAAAAACCTAATGTATTTTCAACGCGGAATAATGGAATATTATTTTTCTTTCGGGGGTTAGTCATGTATAAATCTACTATTGCACATAGTAGATGTTTTGTATATTAAACATCCTGTGGACAAATGTCAACTGGCCTTAAAATCCGGGGAAATAATCAGTAATAATTTGTTTCTCTTTTAGTCCTGTATGTTTCAAAACAGATTTCACTGAGAAAACTAAAGCTTGCGGCCCGGAGATATAAAATGTTCTTTCTTTATAATCGGGCGTCGTCTCTACAATCATTTGCTCATTAAGATACCCTGTTCTTCCAGCCCACCCAGAAGAAACTTGCTCAGTATCGGTAAGGGTTACTACGACCTTAAGACCTAATTCCCTAACCGCCTGGTTAATTACATCCCCATAAACCAAATCCTCTTGTTTTCTTGCCGAATAAAAAAGAACTATGTCCCTCTTTTGATGGGTGTCAATTAAATATTTAAGCATACTCCGAAAAGGCGTAATACCGATTCCCCCGGCAACAAAAGCCAATTTTTTATTTGGGTCATGGGGCAAAATAAAATCCCCTGCCAATCCTGCTGCCACAACCGGGCTTTGGGAAGTAAGTTCTAACATAGACTTTTTAAAGGTGCTTGATTTTTCAGCAAACTTCACTCCAATCCGCAAATCTTCTTCTGTCGGCGATGAAGCCAAAGTAAAGTATCTTCTGTTCCCTCTTGAATCTGCATTCCCGTAACCCAAAGTCCATTCCATGTATTGACCAGGCAAATAATGAGTCCGCGGCCCGGAAAAAATAAAATCATAGATATCCGGCCCGATCTTTAAGGCCTGTTTTAATTTGAGTAATAGCTTTTCTTTGGGGCTTGCCAGATATGAATAGATATTGCCAATCAAAAGTGCCAGCTCCGGCGTAGTATACAGCGACCCAAAATGCACCTGCGGAGCAAACAGGAAACCCGTTATCCCGGCATAGATCATCTGTTGTAATTTCCGGGGTGGAGTTGTTAACGGCTCAGTAAGCATTACTGAGGCAAAGAAAAACCAGGGCGAATAAATAATAGTTTTTTTAATGGTAGACGCGGGATCGTTACCTGCCAATAAACTCAAAATGCCTATTGCCAAAATTGACACTATTAGAAAAGTGACGATGAAGTTAAATCTTTTGATTTTTCGAATAATCAATAACCCCCCAATTACAACAAATGGCAACATAGGAATGTTTCCTACCCACCAAGTTGCCGACTGCCCCGCAGCATAAGAGGTTAAAGTCACAGCCAAAGCCACAGGGTTAAAAATATGTTTTCCCCTGATATTTATAATGTATTTTGAGGCCATAGTTAAAACAGCTGCCCAAATTAAAAACGGCAAATCTGAAAATTTATTAGCCGGGGATAAAATTAATGCCAAGATTAGCGCTGAAATAAAGAAAGATTCCGCATTAGCCGGAACCTCATAAACCTTGGCAAAAATATAATTTACGATCCAGGAAACAAGGACCAAAATAGCTGCCGAGAAAATAATTGCCCAAGGTGAATAAGGTAAAAGCCCTAACAATCCGAAGAAAGCTGCTATCACCAGCAAACCGATTAATACATAAAGCACCAATCGATACATGGTAATGTTATTCAAAAAGTTATCGATAAAATTCATACGGCGTATTTATCAAAACCAGAGGTCATTGTGGCAACTCCCTCCTTATCAATCATATATCCTTCTAAATTTAGCTGTGCTTCAATAAAATTAATGCCCTCTTTCCCTATTACAAAGGTAGCCGTTGCAAACCTGTCTGCTTCATAAATATTTGGTCCAATTACAGTCATACTGGCAATCTCATCAGCTGGTTTGAATTGATTTTTAGGATTATAAATATGTTTTCCCCGCAAATAAGTGCCTGATGTGGCAATCCCTTCATGAGAAAGCCGGACAACCTTGACAATTTGTTCCGTATTAAACGGGTTTCTGATCCCCACTTTCCAACTTTCTCCCTGGTTATTTTTTCCGGAAACCTGAATATCGCCACCCGCTTCTATAAAATAATTTTTAAAACCTGATTCATCTAAAATCCGGGCCGCATTCAAAATTGCCCAACCCTTGACCAACCCCAAGGGGTCATATTTGTTAGCCCGCCGAATATCAAAATATCCGTTTGTCTCTCTTTTCGTTTGTCCAGCTAATTTAAAAATAGTTTGCATGTCTTTGCTGCTTTCATCAATCATTAATCTTTTATCATTAATCAGGCTTATTTCGCTATCTTTTCTAAAAGTGCTGAATTTTTTATCAACAACCTCAAAATATAAAAAAACTTTATCAATATCTTTTTCCGCAGCTTGCGGATCAACAACCTCTACCGTAATCGGCATATCCCACATTATCCGGGTCTGTTTCATTTTAAATTGCCTTTGATAACGCCGACTGCAAAGACTGCCTGAAAGCCTCGCTGGTAGCAGTAGCACCGGAGATAATGTCGACATTAGCGTTTTGGGCCTGGATTGCCTCCTGCTTTAAAAACGGCATTGCTTGAGAATTAATCAGCTGAGAAGTCCGCCTATCGCGTGGATAATCTAAAAATTGAACATCGCTAATTTTCCCGCCGGAAATAACCACTTTAACTTGGACATTTCCGTAATAAGCATCAGCAGAATCACCCGTATATTCACCATCCCGATATTTTCCCGGGGATGCCGGAGGATTTGTCTGAGCAGGAATATTCTGGTCAGATATCGGAGTACCTGTATCAGCTGGGGTAGGAAGCGGCAATACACCAACCTCATTAGCCTGGCCTTCCTTGTCCTTTTGGCCAAAAGCATAAAACGCAAACCCTAAAATAACTACTAGGGAGAGTAGTACTTTTTTCATCTCCCATAATTATACATGGGAAGTCTAATCCTTTTTTGGGGGAACTTTATATCCTTTTTCCCGGGCTTCCGATAAACCTACGGCGATTGCTTGTTTGCGGTTTTTCCATTTACCCTCATGTTTGTGTTCGTGCAACTCTTTGTGTACTTCTTCCTGGGTTTTGGGTCCATATTTAGCCATATGCTACACCTCCTTAAAACCTTGGGGTTAAATGTAACTGCCAACCCCAAGGCAAATCTTTACTCCATATCATCCTCATCATCATCTCTTTTTCTTTCTTCCTCATCCCGATGATGTTCGTAATGGTCGTGGCTCATCGAAACCGTGCTCACGTTAGTTGCTCCTGTATCTTCCATGATATTTCTAACCTCCTCTTCTTCCCCATCCCGAGCCGGAACGGCCAATAAAATTGCACCACTTTTGACCCTCTCTTCATAAACCCGGGCCTCATTTTCCGGAATTCCTAAACTAACCAATGCGCCCACCAAACCTCCGGCCAGAACTCCGGTCAAGGCGCCGGAAACCGTTGTGGCAGCTGCGCCCGTCAATCCCAAAGCGACCGCCAAAGGCCCGCCTATTAAAAGCGCGCCGATTCCCGGAACGGCAATTGCTCCCACTCCGATTAAAAGGCCGGCGATTGCGCCGATAACCCCTCCGGTTGCAGCTCCGGAAACAGCTCCCCCGCCGATATTTGCCCCCATGTCTTCGCTCATGGCGCGGGCTTCCCCCGTATCTCTTATAACAATGGACATATCCTTGGGGTTGTAATCTTGATCCTTTAACCTATTGATAGCTTCTTCAGCATCATCCCGGTTATTAAAAATACCGAAAATCGTTTTTGCCATATTCTCACCCCCTTTAGACCTTCACATCTTAAGGGGGCAAGATAAGAACCCAGTCAAAATGGGGTAAGAATCTCCACAAAGTTAGCTTAGCCAGACCTTGTGTAATTCATCACCGGTTGAGCAAAAAACTCCTTCCCATAAACTGCCATCTTTTCTGGTGCCTGATTTTTTTGTCGCGGGAGCGCCGCAAACAGCACAGGTCGCCGGTTCAGATTTAATGGCCTTATGTTTCGGGGCTGAAATCTCTTGGGCAAAATAAGATCTATTGGTAGTCTTCTTTAACCCGTTAGACCAGTTAGGCTTATCCAACTCTTTTTCGGAAAATTCCGTTTTACCGTCAGGTTTCCAGCCGCACGATAAAACATACTTTTGGAACTCCTGAAATTTTGTAATCAATCCGGAGACAGATGTATCCCGAAGAGTGAATAACAAGTGGAAGCCTTGGTCAGAAATAACCCTGGCAGTAACTGAAGCCGGAGCCTCGGGTAGAGTTTGTTTTTCTTCTTTTTTTGGGTCCAATTAACTCACCTCCTTACCTAAATTAAATTTCCAAACCTAAATATCAAACCCAAACTTTACCCGAAGATTGTAGCCCAACTGAGGCTATTTGTCAACGAAGGAATTAGCAAGAAAAATGTTATCGCTTGTAAGCTTAAACATTGTATAATATTTTTAGCTTGTCCAATGGATAATAAAATTGCCCTCGAGATCAGAACACCTCGCACGGGAACAGAAACCCCAGAGGCCATGGCCCAATTCTTTGGGAGTCTTGTTCAGCTTAAAGCCCCCAAATCCGGGTCTTTTTGGAAAAGCGCTCCCGAGCTTCCTTTAAGTTTTGAAATTGTAGCTTTTAACCAAACCATCCACTTTTATGTAGTTATCCCCACCTCCTACCAATCATTTATCGAGAGCCAATTGCTCTCCCAATACCCCCGGGCCTTGGTCACCCCCGTTAAATTAGAACAAATGATGGCTCCCTTTCAAGATCCGCTGTCCTATTCTTACGGGCAACTCAAGCTTCAATCCCCTAACGTTTACCCCCTAAAGACTTATAAGGATTTCAAAGACGTTGATCCGATGTCTTCCCTTTTGGGGATGATGTCCAAGCTTGGGCCGGAAGATACAGTATTGGTACAATTTTTGCTGATCCCCCAAAGCAATAAATGGCAAAGCAAAGGCCGACAAGCCTTGGAGCGGAAAGGCTCTAAAAATGCTGACGGAACCCCTGTCGAGGATCCATTTAATTTAAATGCCTACGCCAAAATTATCCAGGAAAAGATTTCCTACCCCGGATTTAAAACCGGGATCAGGATCCTTTCCGCCGGGCCTAATACTTCTTTGTTAGGTCTTACCGCCGCTTGTTTTACCGGATTCAATAACCCTCAGGGAAATAGTGTTGCTTTAGCGGGACCGGGATTTTTAGAGAAAAAAACCATGCTTAAGGCAATTCTGGGACGAACCGGTGAGACCATCCCCCAAAACCAAATTTTAAATCTTTTGGAACTGGCTACCCTTTTCCATTTGCCGGGAGAAAAACTGCAATCTATCCGCAATATTTCCTGGTCTAAAACAATTCTTTCTGATCCTCCTGAAAACCTGCCGGTGGCTCAAGGAATCGCCGCCGAGGATAAGGGGCAAATTAATTTCTTTGGTAAAACAGAGTATAAAAACACCGCGGCGACATTTGGTATCAGAAAGGTTGACCGCCGCAAGCACATGTACATCATCGGTAAAACCGGTGTCGGTAAATCTACCCTTATTGCCAATATGGCCATAAACGACATTCGAAACGGCGAAGGCATTGCGGTTATTGATCCCCACGGGGATTTATCGGAAATCCTTTTGGATTACATTCCTTCACACCGGATAAACGATGTCGCTTACTTAAACCCTGCCGATTTAGACCACCCATTCCACTTAAACCCGCTGGAAGTGGACAGTTCCACCCAAAAGGAACTCGTGGCCTCCGGTATCGTTTCCATCTTTATTAAGCTCTATGCCCACTCATGGGGGCCAAGGCTGGAATACATTTTAAGAAATACGATTTTAACACTGCTCGAAGTGCCTAATTCTACTATGCTCATGATTCCTGAGCTTTTGACAAATAAAAGATTCCGTCAAAAAGTAGTGGATAAACTAGCCGATCCGGTCCTAAAAAACTTCTGGGTCAACGAATTTGAAAAGATGTCCCCCCAGCAAATGAATGAGGCCATATCGCCAATCTTAAACAAGGTAGGCCAGTTCCTTTCTTCCCAGGTCATCCGCAATATTGTTGGTTCCCCCAAATCTACCGTTAATCTGGCCGAAGCCATGGATCAGGGAAAGATTGTCATCTTAAACCTTTCCCAGGGAAAAATCGGAGAGGATAATTCCTCACTGTTGGGAGCCATGATCATCACCAAAATTCAACTGGCAGCCATGCACCGGGTCAATATTCCCGAACCGGAGCGCCGGGATTTTTACATGTATGTTGATGAGTTCCAAAATTTTGCCACTTCCAGCTTTATCAAAATTTTGTCCGAAGCGAGAAAATACCGCTTAGACTTAATTTTGGCTAACCAATATATTGGCCAAATTGAGGAGCATGTCCGGTCCGCTATTTTTGGGAACGCCGGAACCATGCTGTCCTTTATTATTGGTGCTGAAGACGCGCCGATTTTAGCCCGGGAGTTCGGGGAAAGATTTAAAGACGTTGATCTTCTTTCTTTGGGGACTTACCAGATGATTGTCAAAATGGCCATTGACGGACTAACCTCCTCCCCATTTGTGGCCCAAAGCCTGCCTTTACCTGACTGCAAAAACCAAAACCGGGAGAAGATTATTAAGGTTTCCCAGGAAAGGTATACTAAAGTGGGTAAAGAAAAGCCTTTTAACACTGACGATTTTGTAGTTGATGTTCCCACTCCCACTGTCAAACCTAAACAGGAGGAAAAAAGGGAAGAAAAGAAGGAAGAAAGACACGAAGAAAAACCAGTGACAGACATTAAGCCTCCGACTTTAAACAGAAAAGAAATCGCTTTTCGTCTCCTGAATAAATACAAGTAGTCAGCGGTTTAAAATCACAATTCCTAAGTTCAAAATTAAGGCAAAAGAGACCCATGTCAAATATGGGTAAAGCAAATATGAGGCAGTTTTATTTATCCGGGCAAAAGCCTTGATGGTTTGGAAAATAAAGTACCACAAGGCGACGATGATAATTAAAGACAAAAGCAGCTGGTGAGCGCCAAAGAAAACCAGAGACCATAACACGTTTAGACCCAATTGAATAAAGAAAACCTGTAAAGCCCTTCCCTTGCTTCCCTTGTTTTCCCAGATTAAAAACAAGGCAACACCCATTAAAAGATAAAGGATAGTCCAGACCGGCCCGAAGATAGAGTTGGGAGGACTAAAAAATGGTTTATTTAAAGTAGCGTACCAGGTCGGTATTGAAGAAATAGTAAATAAGGAACCTAGAATTCCCGCCCCCTCACAAAGCAAAACAGCCAAAATTAAACGAAGAATCTTAGGCATTAACTAGATAATATCATATGTCTATCGCGGTTTCCTCGGAGGTATTTTCCATTTCCGGTTCAGTCTCTTCCATAGTATAAAGCACAAATTGTTTACCAAGCTCCGTTAAAACGTATTTTTTACTATTATCAAAGGCCGTAGTCCTTTGGACAGCCTCCGTTCCGGCAACAGCCTTGGTGGTAGATCTGGCTCTGACATAATATCCGTAAAAATCTTTCTCCCGGGGTTGCCGGATTACATACCCAGTTGTTAAATCCAAAATTAACATCTTAAACATATCCGCTTCGGCACTATCCTCTGCCGGAATTTCCCTTCCGGGATAAAACCGTTCCCACATCTCCCTTCTGGTTAATCCCTCCGGTTGGGTTTGGGAAATTTCCCGGATTACCCGGAAGTGTTCATCAGAATAGTTGTCTATCCAGTCGATAAACATCGATATAATATTATCCGGACTCGTAGATCTGGAGGCAGCATTAACCAATAAATTTCTTACCAGAATCCTTCTTTCTTCACTCTCCGCTGCCGCCCAATTCCGAAAAGCTTTTCTCACTAACCTTAAATACTCCTGGCTTTCGATCCTTCCGCGGATGCCTTTGGCAGAAAGTTTTAACCTTTGGATTACCTCCAATAAAGTTTTGCCTATCTCTTTAATCTCGGTTTCCTGTAGGGTTAGCCAGATAGAAAGCAGGTGTTCAAACTCCTCATTCTCTTCTTCCGAAAGAGTTACATTTTGAGTCAGTGTCTCTTCTTCTGTCGGAGGAATTCCGGAAAGATAAGCCAAGGCTCTTTGAGCTTTTTGGTCAAGTTTAACTTCTTTTTGGAATTTTTTTTCTTTACTCCTTGTGGCAGGCATTTTACGAGAGTAATGATATCTTGAAGAGCTTAAAAATGGATTAACTTTTTGTAAGTAAGAAGAAAGAAGATTATCTTACTTGAGGAATTATTTTAGACTGGATATAAAGCAGCTTATCTTTGCGGCTTTCGGGATCTGGATCGGAATGGAAGGCAATATAGATATCCCCCTTTTGAGCTTTATCAATCCAGCTTTTGGTATGAGGATGCGATTCTATTGCCTCTTTTAAGTCCTCAGTTTCCCCGGCATCTAATATTTCCTTTTCAGTATGGACAACATAAATTCCGGCTGAGTTTTCCAACTCGTCCACAAAAAGCATATATTCAACTTCAAAGTCAAAATCAAACAAATCAGTAATGGAATCCATTGGCGCTATTATCTCACAAATCTATCCTGTCCAATAGTAGTTTACAAAAAGGGTGGTAAACATGGCCAAATAGAGGGAAAAGTTAAAAAGAACTAAGGCCTGGATATATTTGTTTTTTATCGAAGCCAGCAAGATATATATCGGGAATAACACTAAAATATACCTGCCGATACTAAGCAAAGTCCCCGAAGCAATTGCCGGCAAAATCGTGACCAAAACATAAAGACCATAAGAAGTGCGGATATTTTTAAAAAGGAAATATGCGGCCGCAGCCGCAAAAAAGAAAAACGAAACGTCACAAGCAAAATTCACAACCGATGGTTGACTAAAAAGATTAATATATACGGACCTCAAGTTAAAACCCCTGCCCCACCATCCTTCCACTTTGAAAAATAACAACGGATCGCGGAAAAGTAAATAATCTATCAACAGCGTTACAGCAAAACCTAATGGAGTTAAGAATACAAACAAAGATTCCTTTCTGAATAATGCTCTAATACTGGAATTTTGCCTGTAATATTCCCAAAGAAGTGGGATAAAGAGATAGACACCTGAAGGCCTCGTCACCGATGCCAAAAAGCCAAAGATTCCTGATAATAATAAGTTTTTACTGAACATGTAGTAAAAGGCAGCAATAGACAAAAATAGAAACAATGATTCTGTATAAATCGCGTTTAAAAAAAATGCAGTCGGAAATAATAACAGAAAAACTAAAACTAGATGAGGATTTATATTTGGATGAAATCTTTTGATTAGTTTATAAAAATATATCAGCACCAAAAGTAAAGATACGGCACTTATAAACCAACCGGCTATATTTGCCTGGCCGAAAAAGATGGGAGTGGAAATCCTTATTAAAAATGGATAAAGCGGAAAGAATGCTACATTGGATAAACTATCCCCACTGTGAAACGAATATCCATGTTCAGCAATATCCAAGTACCAATAAGAGTCCCACCTCTCATGCAGCGAAAAAAAATCCGTATCCCTTGCCGGTAAAAAATAGCGGCTTGTCCAGTTATAGGCAGTGTCTCCCGTTAGGTTAAAGCGGTGAAAGGCTGTAAAGGCAAAAAGGTTAATTGACGTAATCCAAACAAGAAAAACAACCAAAACCTCTTTCATCGAAATTAATGGGTAAATCTTAAATTTGAGCAGAAATAATTGCGTGAGTTTGGGGTATGAATCCAGTAATCCCTACTTATAATAAATTGTTGGCATTTCAACAGTCTTATCTAACTCTTCGGCAAGGGGAACTTCCAGAGTCGAATCTTTTATAACTTTGTTTTTTAAAACTATATCCAATTGATTACCGGACACAGAAATATCAGCACCAACTAATTTATTATCCAGCCAGACATAGCCAACCTTCTTACCTAAATACGTAAACTTTGGTAAAGACCCGATCTTACCTTCAACTTGTAAAGATACCTTTTGCCCGCCTTGGTTAACACTTGCGGATTCTAATCGGGTGGAAAATAAATCAGTAATTTTTCCTTTTTCAATATCAAATTGTTTGATTCTGATATCTGCAGTAATTTTATATAACAGGAATTTTTGCGGGTCATTTACTTTCAGATAAATATTATTTTGGTCTCTGGTAATTTCTGTAGAAACAAGATCTAAATCTTTACTCCGTAAAGCACCATCCTCCACCCAAAAACCGGTTATCCCGGAAATTCCTACCACCCGATATCCATACAATTTTTGCGGAAGCACCAAAGGATTAGATTTAGCTAAAATTCGATGTTCAATTTTTGCTCCCGGCCAACCATCATTAGTGAATCCGGCCGATGTTTTTAAAACATCTTCCATATACAAAACTTCCCTGTCCGGGCTATCCGGTAAAAAGAAATTCATTGTCCCCCCAAATTCCTTATTAAAATATAGCCAACCTGAAGGCTCAATTGATGAGATGAAATTAAAGCTATCTAAAGGCATATTTAAAGAAACAGTTGCAGTTTCTACAGCGGGGGAAGTTCGGGATGAATTAATGATTTTTTCAAAATCGATTTGATTTAAAAGATAGTTAGCAGTTAACTTATTTGCAAGCGCACTGGGGTGAGGGTCTGTAGGATTTATAATTAGATCTCCCTTCTTAGGGTAACCTTTATATCCTTCAAACGCATCAATAAAATTTATCGAATTTTCTTTGGCAAATGTTTTAAACTGCTCATTAACCTTAGTGTACTTATAGGTACCGTTGGGATTATTTATATCCAGTTCCGGAAAAAGCAACAACACAAAATCTATCCCATTATCATCCGCCGTCTTTTTAGCATCCAATATTAATTTTTCAACTTTTTGCAACTGGCTAGAGTTCTCAGATGCATTTTCGACAATCTCTGCATCGCGAAGTTTGGCTACCCGGGCAATTTCGAACCTGGCATATAGAAATTGATACAACCTTAAATCCCGAATAAATTTCAAGTTGGTAATCCCCGGCTTAAAACTTTTGACCGAGAGATCGAATGGATTAATACTTAATATAAACATATCCGGGTCAAACAATAAACCATCAGTCTTTAATCTATTAACCCGCTCCCCTAAACTAAACCCCGGTCGAGCGCTGTTTACCACTTCAATTTTGTGGTCTTTGAATTTGTCAGTAAGTAATAATTCGAGTTGTTTAGGATAAGACAATTTATAATCGTTAAGGTACCAGCCAAAAGAATATGAGCTCCCAGCAGTGTATATCCGGAAAGTCCCAGGATCCTTTTTTAAATCAAACTCCCGGTCACGGTAACCAAAGTGGTTAAGTTTTACATTTTGTTGAAGCCAGGCCAGATCATTTCTTTTATATTTTTCTTCCAAATAAGGAGGATTCCAAAATATTCTTAGCAAGATTTCGAAAAAAGTTAGAACCAGGAAAATTGCGAATAAAACCTGAATAGCTAAACGTTTTGGGAAACTCCTCATTTTCAATATCCGTAGATGCTTTTTATGGGAGGTTCTCCAACTGTTCCGGTATTGGAATTTTTTGAGGAGAAAATAAAATAATACCCCAAGCCCATCAGAATCAGGGCCACCACAAGATAGGCTAAGATCTTCATTCCCAAACGCATGAGATAACTATATAATTTCTTTGTATATATTGCAATGTATAGAACAACGGGTTCTCCAATATTTTTTATAAAGAGGTTACTGCTTTTCTTAACGGTCCCGGTAATTCTTGTGTTAATTTTGGAATACAATCTTGCTTCTGTTTCTAATAGTTATACTCTAAAAAGGAACTGCATTGAAAAAGATCCGGCAAAAGTAGAGATGATTATTCTTGGATCTTCCCAGGCCCATTATGATATTAACCCCGCGGCCTTTTTTAAAAATTCCTGTAACTTAGCCAACTCCAATCAGGATATCTATTACGATCACGCCATTCTTTCAAAATACATCAATATGATGCCAAATCTGAAAGTAGCCTTTATCGGCATTTCCTACTTTTCTTTAGAATTTAGTTTAGAAAACACTAATGAATATTGGCGGAAATTTTTTTACCAACGATTCTTTGATATTCCTCCCGCAAAGCCCGATCCTTTAGATCCCCGAAACTATAGTTTGGTCGCTTCTTATGATCCGGAAACAATCCGCACACTGGCCATGAGCGGTTTTAGAAATAATCTCCTTGAGTACAACACATCTGTAGGATGGTATGATTTCCCCAAGATAAAAAGGTCACAAGAGAAAAATGCCGGGCAAAAAAATGCCCAAAAACATACCAGTTTCATGAGACCGGCATTGATCCCTAAAAATACCGCTCTCCTAGAAGATACCATCAGTAAGCTACAGAGCCATGGAGTAAAAGTAGTATTAATCACTTTCCCGGCAACAGCCTCATATTACTCTTCTGTCGATCCGGTAAAATACGAGAACTTGCAAAAAACAGTTGGCAAAATATCGGAAAAGCTACAAATTCCTTATCTTAATTATTTAAAAGACCAGAGGTTTAATACTGATGATTTTGCTGACAATTCAGATCATTTAAATGAAACCGGAAGCGCTAAATTTATTGAAATAATCAAACAGGATTTGAAAGACCGACAAATGTTTTAGTAGGGGTGAAATGTTTTTTGTTCTAAGAATTTAATAAGCTCTTCCCCTGTTCTTGCACCGGGACGGATCCGGTAAACAAAAAAGCGGTCTGCCTGGTTTACTTCTACACCGGGAACTGTAGAGATAGCAATTCTAAAACCGGCATTTTTAACAACATCTTCAGTTTGTTTATCAAAAGCCCCGTAAGGATAAGCAAAAGAAGAAACCGGAATTCCTAATTCTTTTTGCAAAGCTTCTTTACTTTGGTCAACTTCGAATTGGACACGACTTAGCGCCATACCTTTAAGGTAGCTGTGGTGCATGGTGTGAGCCCCAATTTCCACTAACCCGCTTCCCGCAACATCTTTGAGTTGCCAGGCATACATCGAGTTTGGGCCATCAATAAACCCCGGGACAATAAAGGCAGTCGCGTGGGCACCGTATTTTTTAAGGATCGGCAAAACATCAGTATATAAGTCCCTGTACCCATCATCAAAAGTCAGAGCCACAGGTTTTTGGGGTAAAGCTTTTTTCCCATCCAAAACATCGGCAATATCCGAAGCTGTCATAAAAGTGAAACCGGCATCTTTCAAAGTTTTAACTTGAGTCTCGAAGATATAAGGATTAATGTTTAGCGACTGCCGGGTGGTATCTTTTTTGTCCTGGACATACTCAACGTAGTGGTAAAGCAAAACAGGGACTCTGAACGTGGCAGAAGGGGAAGCAACCTGAAGTTCTTTTTTAATTTCTGACGGCAGTTGCCCCATCTCCCTAACCTCCCTTCCGGAATTTGGTTCATTCTCTAAAACATAAGTCCTATAAATGCCGAAAAGGGTTAATAAAATTGCCAGGAGAATAATATTAAGGTGAGCGGGGGAAATCTGAAACCGGTGGGAGGATTTACGTTTAGCCATCGCAATTATTCCTGAGTAATTTTAACATAAAAAAACCTAAGATATTCTTTCAAAGTTACGACCTCTCTCTTATCTTTTCCTATCTTGATTTTGCTAAATTAAGATAAGCTGTGAGTAGGCAGATTATTGTAATTATTCTTATCATCATCGCTGTAATTATTTTTTTAATTATCATCGGATTTTTGATCTCTTTTATTTTCAGAGCAGTGAGCACTCCAACTGCGGTTGTGACTCCAACCCCTACACCTACATCCATACCCACAGTTATAACAACCCCGACGCCCACCCCTATCAGCAGCGCTCCTATTCCCACCCCCACTCCTCAAATAATAGTAGTTACCCCGACACCAGTTCCTGTCACTACTTTTAACTTAGTAAAAACTGTTACTGGTCCGGGATTTACTCTTAATTATCCGGCAAATTGGGGGCTTTTGACTTGTAACAACTCCCCTAACTTTGAATTTGATCCGGCAACCGGGATTGACCAGCTAAATGTGATTTGTGGGACAGCCCAAAAACCAATCACGGTAATTGTTGATAACAGCTTAGCCGGGTGCGACGGGACCACTGTAAGTATTGGGTCTATCCCTACTTTAAAATCAACTACAGTTACTCCCAACTTTACCCAAAACCTTTGGTGCACTAATACCAACCCGGTTCTAAAAATCACCAACAGGGTTTCAACGACAGGTTTTCCTGCCAGCAGCCCAATCGATTACACGCCGGAAATAGAAAGCATGATCTCTACCCTACGCACCTCTACAATTGTTTAGTTCTCTGCAAGGCGTCACCTTGCAGAAGATTATGGACCTCTTGAGGATTATTTACTTCCATTAATTTAGTCCGGAGTTCTGAAGCACCATCAAAGTCCCGAATATATGCTTTAAAGAATTTTTTCAAAATGTTAAAGTCCTTTTCCCCTTGCCAACTTTTTTCGAAAAGCTGCAGGTGTTTTTCCAAAACTTTTAACCTATCTTTGATTGTTACTTTATTTAAATCAACTTCGGGATTAAAAACCCAAGGATTATGGAACACTCCGCGCCCGATCATCACCCCATCCACCCCATACTGCTGACATTTTTCCCTTGCATTATCCAAGCTCGCCACATCCCCATTACCCATAATTAAAGTTTTGGATTTTAATTTGTCTCTCATTTTTACAACCTTGCCGATTTCATCCCAATGTGCCAAGCCTTCTGACTGTTCTTTAACAGTTCGCCCATGAACCGTTAAGACTGCCGGTTCTAATTCTAATAAAAATCCGATCCATTCTTCTGTCTGGATTTTGTCAAAACCAATTCGGGTTTTAATACTTACCGGTAAATCCCCTGCACCTCTTTTAACTGCTAAAAATATTTCTTTGGCTTTTTCGGGATAATTAATTAAAGCAGAACAGGCTTTTTGTTTAATAACTGACTTTTGGGGACAACCCATATTAATATCGATCCCGTCAAAACCCATCTCCGCAATTAATCTGGCAGCTTTGGTAAAGTTTTCTAATTTCGCCCCCCAAATCTGAGCCACAATTGGATGTTCTTTTGAGGTAAACTTCAAACGAGGGAAGACCTTCTTTTCCCCAGCTGAAAAAATTCCGTCAACATTGGCAAACTCAGTAAAAAAAACGTCCGGTTTACCAATCGAGGCCACTACTTGACGGAAAGCAGTGTCAGTTACATCCTCCATAGGAGCCAGAGCAAAAAATGGTTTATTAAGCTTGTTCCAAAAATTTTTCATGGATCTAATTATACCTAAAGCTATCCAACTCACAAAATTCTTTCCTGATATTCATCATCATCACATCAATCTTATTTAATGTACGAAGGTAAGATGGCAGAGGAGAATATCAATTGTCCGGAAGATTTCTATACCCAAGCCCTAAAAATTTTGAATAAAAGCGGACTTCCGTTTCTTGTAGGAGGATCCTACGCCGTCATGGATTATACCGGAATCAAAAGGGAGACCAATGATTTTGATATTTTTTGTAAACCGGGTGATTATTTGCAGATACTGGATTTATTTAAACATGCCGAATTCAAAACTGAAATTTCTGACCCAAGATGGCTGGCCAAAGCTTTCTTTAACAAATCTGTTGTTGATTTAATTTTCGGGACTGCTCAAGGCGTAGTCCCGATCGACGATACCTGGTTCGAAACCCCCTATCCTGCGGAAATATTAGGACAAAAAGTCCGGCTCGTTCCGCCGGAAGAGATCATCTGGTCAAAAGCTTACCGCCAAGACCGATACCGTTACGACGGCCCTGATATAAACCATATGTTTTTAAAAAAAGGAGACAGTTTGGATTGGAAGAGATTGCTCACGAGGATGGAGGCCCACTGGGAAATACTTTTTGCCCACATCTTAAACTTCCGCTTTGTTTATCCTTCGGAAAAGCATATCGTTCCGGGGTGGTTGATGGCGGAACTTATTAGGCGTTTAACTTATCAACTCAGCTCACCCATCCCCAAGGAAAAGATTACCCGGGGGCTACTGTTGGCAATTGACCCCTACAAGATAGATGTTGAGGAATGGGGATATAAATCAATCACCTAGAGATCATGGTATACTGGATTTATGCTAAAACCTCGCCATTCACGTTTTCACCGCATCCTCTCTTTTAAATATGCTTTTGAAGGTTTGTATGCAGCCTTTAAGGAAGAACCCAATCTAAAATTCCATTTCTTTTTTGCCCTTTTAGTAATAACGGCAGGATTTTATTTCCAAATTAGTTCCCTGGATTGGATCTTTATTATTATCATGACCGGGTTAGTGCTTACCCTAGAACTCACCAACACCGCCATTGAAGCTATTGTCGATTCATTTACCCCCGAACAACATCCTCGGGCAAAATACGCTAAAGATATCGGGGCTGCCGCCGTTTTGATCACTGCCATTTCTGCCTCAATTGTTGGTATAATAATTTTCCTACCTTATTTAAGGTTTTAATATGGAAGTCGGAAGTAATATTTCCTTATTTTTTAGAATTTTCGGGCTTGCTTATCACAACGCTGTCCTGGATAAGTTTATGATCTTTAACGCCCAATATTTAATCTTTGCTACATTTTTACTCGTCGTGCTTTTGGCATTGTTCGGATCCGCCAAAGAAAAAAAATCGACTATACTAGCTTTTATTGGTTTGATAATTGCTGAGGTTTTAACAAGAATAATCCACGGCTTTTATTTCGAGCCCCGCCCTTTTGTAACTTATGATATCGCCCCCCTAATTAAACATGCCGTTGATGCAGCCTTCCCTTCCGGCCACACTACAGTTATGGCAGTAACAGCTTGGAGTTTTACCTTTTATAAATCCAGGTTTGCCCCGCTTTTGTTAATACTTATGCTTATTGTGGGTTTTGCCCGGATTTTTATAGGAGTCCACTATCCCTTTGATATCATCGGAGGAATCGTTCTCGGATTTATCTCAGTTGCTGCCGGCTGGCAAATTAAAAACTGGCTCTTCAAAATTCTCTTCTGATTCCTCACGCAAGGCGTCGCCTTGCACAGGCTCAACATGTAACCTGGAGTCCAGTAATCTTTGGATCGCCAAAATATAAGCTGCTGTCCGGAAATTAACATTTTTCTCTTCATGGATCCCCCAAACTTCTGCAAAAGATGAAACCATTTTTTCTTTGAGTTTTTTATTTACGTCTTCTTCACTCCATTCCTCTTTATGCATATTCTGATACCATTCAAAATATGAAACTGTAACTCCGCCGGAATTCGCCAGGACATCAGGAACAACCTTAATTTCTTTCTGGTTTAAGATCTCATCACCTTCCGCCGTTATTGGCCCATTAGCCATTTCTAAAATTATCTTGGCCTGAATTTTCCCGGCGTTGTCCTTATTAATAACCCCTTCTAAGGCAGCCGGAACTAAGATATCCACCGGTAATTCCAAAAGCTCTTCATTGGTAATTTTTTTGTCAGGATAAGATTCCCCCAATGAACCCTTTTCCTTTTTGTTGCTTTCTGCCTCGCGGACATCAAACCCGTTTTCCAAATCAGAAACCCCGCCTTTGGAATCAGACAAAGCCACAACTTTATAACCATTTTCGGAAAGCAAGCGGGCAATATGCAAACCCACATTGCCAAATCCCTGAACGGCTACAGTTAAAGGTTTCTCCAGCGATAATTTTTCGACTAACTGTTCCAGAACAAAAAACCCACCCATTCCTGTTGCCTCTTCCCTGCCTAATGATCCACCTTTGCCGACCGGCTTGCCGGTAACCACAGCCGGAGAATCTTTTCCGACAACTTTCGAATACTCATCCCTAAACCAATCCATAATTTGGCCGTTAGTGTTAACGTCGGGGGCAGGAACGTCAACTTCCGGCCCAACATTGGGGGCAAGTTCTTTCGCAAATTCCCGGGTTAACCTTTCCAGTTCTTCTTTTGATAAAGTTTTAGGATCAATTTCGAGTCCACCTTTACCACCACCGAAAGGCACATTGCAGACGGCATTTTTGATAGTCATCCAGAAGGCCAAAGCTTTAACCTCATTCATGTCAACTTGGGGATGAAAACGTAGCCCGCCCTTGTAAGGCCCAAGCCAGTTATTGTATTGCACCCGGTAACCCCGAATTATTTCCAATTCTCCGGAATCTTTTTTAAGCGGAAGGGATAACTCAATGACCCTTTCAGGAACCAATAATATTTTTAAAACTGAATCCTCAAGCTGCATCTTTTCGGCTGCCTGCCGGAGTAAAACTAAAGCGCTTTCAAATGGATTCTGTTGACTCATATGTTAAAAAACAAAAAAAGGCCTTTCTAGATAAAGGCCTCAGCCCTCTAAGATTCTTTCAAATTCTGAGGAATTTTTCAAGGGGCCAATTATCTGTAAATTGAGTTTTCGGCTCTCAAAAAGATCGTTAGCAACTTCTTTTACATCCTCAGCTGTTACTGCTTCTATTTTTTTAATATATTCTTCCGGGGTTTCAATATTTCGGTCCACAACCCACTGTAAACCGTAAAACTCTGCCAAAAAATTCGTTGATTCTGATCTAATTGCTAATCTTCCTTTTATCATTTCTTTCACTTTTTTAAGTTCATCCCCTGGGACACTTTCCACTTTCAGCCTGTCCAACTGTTCTTTTATAACCTTCACACCTTCCTCCACCTTTTCCTGCTTAAGCCCAGCATAAGCAGCAAAAATACCGGTATCCCTAAAATCTTCGATATCAGCTGCGACATGATACGCCAAACCTCTCCTCTCCCTGACTTGGATAAACAAACGAGAACTCATTCCCTCCCCCAAAAGACTTGCTATCAATGCAGCTGTGTATCTTCTGGAATCACTACGTTTATAACCCAAACCACCCAAAACAACATTTACTTGATCTGTCTTTTTGTAGAAAATGTTTATCCCCGGTTTTTTCTGCTCTTTCGGTTTAAATGCCAAGGGAGAGTTGTTCCGGTGCGTTGGCATGTCTGAAAAATATTGCTTAGCAAGTTCTACCCCTTTATTGCCAATCTTGCCGGCGAATATTAATGCCATGTTTTCTGGGGAATAAAAACTTCGGATGTATTTTAGAAAATCATTCCTAGAAAAAGAGGTTATAGTTTGATCAGTCCCAATGACGTTCCATCCTAAAGGTGTATTTCCAAACACTAAACTAAAGAAAAGATCCCAAACATAACGAGTAGGGTTATCCTGATACATTCTTTTCTCCTCAATAATGACACCTTTTTCCCGATCTATCTCCTCTTCAGACAGTATTGGCTCAGTAAGACCAGCTGATATTATATCGGCTGCTAACTCCACATTATTCGTCGCAGATTTTATCCAATAACCAGTAAACTCTTTAGAGGTAAAAGCATTATTAATTGCCCCCACCCCATCAACTAGAGTAGAAATTTCCAAGGCTGTTGGGTACTTGCGCGATCCCTTAAAAAACATATGTTCGAAAAAGTGGGCAATCCCCATTTCATTTTTAGATTCATTCCGGGAACCTGCCCCAACTGCCACCATGGTAGTTACGGATTCGATATTGGGTTGGTCAATAGAGATAACTGTTAAACCGTTTTTTAAAGTGGAAAGTTTATATTTCATTTAACAATTGAGTTTAGCACCAAGATAAAAGCCGGACAATATGCTAAATTACTTCCTTTAGGGTTTCTCTCCGTGATACTTTACAAAAGATTCCTCCCAGTTTACTAAGCGTGCAACCCAATACAATAGACCCATAATTATACCTTCTGTCTCGGTAGCAGAGAATTCAGAAAGAGGGTTGGCTATTTCCAAAAATAGAACTCTTTCGATAGCTTTCCCCTCTGGCCCATATAAGCCACCGTTGGGGGAGTTTGTCAGTAAAGAGGTAAACCCTTTAAACTCAGCCAAAGAATAAGGTTGTAAAAAATATGGCCGAGCCAGATCCTTGGGAGTAGGTACTGTAACTACACCATTGGCCGCAAATGACCTGATCTGGTCAAAAACGAACCATCTACCCTCTTCTGAAATCTGAGATGGTTCCAGAGTTTTCCAAATCCTCATATCAAACCTGGGGGAATTATTTCCGGCCGCATTTTGAGGGATTTCTCCTAAAATCTTCCGAAGTCTTTTGTTTTCCCTTTCCCACATAATATTCGTTAATGGGACTTTTTTATTCGGGGACCGGCAGAGGTGTCCTTAACTTCAAATCCTAAATCCTTAATTTTGTCTCTCAGTTCATCAGACTTTTGGAAGTCTTTATTTTCTCTGGCCTCTTCCCGTTCATCTACTAACTTTTGGACTTCTTCCGGAACTTCCAACGGCTTACCAACGTATTCATCAAGTCTCAATCCCAAAACCTTATCCATTTCTAAAATTGTTGCCGCTTTTGTGGCGCTATCCAACTGGCTGTGTACCAGCTCATGCAACACCGCAAGGGCTTGTGGTATCCCCAAATCATTATTAGCGCTATCCAAAAACTTTTGCCAAAAAGCTTCATCTGTCTTATCAGGTTGTTCCCAAGCCCTAACCTCTTCCCTTAAATTGTTTAAAGCATTTTGTGCCGCCTCTAAAGATTCCCAGGTGAAGTTTAATTTGTCTCTGTAATGAGCTGTTAGATCTAAATATCTATAAGCCAAGGGGTCATAACCCTTTTCCTCGATATCCCTCAGGGTAAAAAAATTATTGGCGGACTTTGCCATTCTTTGGTTGTTAACCAACAAGTGTTCTCCATGGATAAACAAATTGGCAAAGGTTTTCCCTGTTTTGGCCTCTGATTGGGCAATTTCATTTTCATGATGAGGGAAAATTAAGTCTACTGCACCCCCATGGATATCCATTGTCTCCCCCAAATACTCCTGGCTCATCACCGAACACTCAATATGCCATCCAGGCCTGCCTCGACCCCAGGGAGAACTGTATCCTACCTCATCCGGTTCCACTGATTTCCACAGAGCAAAATCCTGGGCATTTTCTTTGGTATACTCGTCCGCCGAAACTCTGGCTCCCGCCATGACCTCCCTTTTGTCCAGTTGGGATAATTTTCCATAGTCAGGAAATTTAGAAATATCAAAATAAACAGACCCATCCTTTTCAATATAGGCGTAGCCTTTTTTTATAAGCTCTTCCACATACTTGATCATCTGGCCAATATGTTCTGTAGCCCGGGGATAAACACTGGCTGGCTCGATATTTAGCTTACTCAAATCCTCCAGGAATGCTTTCTCAAAAGGCCGGGTAACTTCATCAATGCTCACACCTTTCTCTTTGGCTTTTTTAATGATTTTGTCCTCAATATCGGTAATGTTCATCACCTGCTTCACCTGATAGCCATTTACTTCCAAAACACGTCTCAATAAATCCTCAAAGATATAGGTCCGCAAATTTCCGATATGGGCAAAGTCGTAAACCGTAGGACCACAGGTGTACATTGCCACTTCTTTGTTTTTAAGGGATTTAAATTCCTCAACTTTTCGGGTCAAAGTATTATAGAGTTTTAACATCTCATCCTCCTACTCCACCCTTACGCTCGGCTTTAGTGGCTGCCTTTTGAGCTTCCGAGAGTTGGACTTGTTTTTGTTTTTGCTCCATAATTTGAAACTGTTTTACTTTTTTCTTCTCGGTTTCCTGTTGGGTCTTTTGCATCTCCTGTTGCTTTTGTTGCTGGCGGATCTTAGCCTGTTCTTCCTGGATCTTTTTATTCCATTCAATTACATGGATCGCCCAAGCTTTTTTCTTTTGGTCTTCCTCCATCTTTTTTTGCTGTTCCTGGGGGTCAAGAGGTTTAGGGGTATATCCGGTTGCAGATTGCGCACCTTCTTCAATCGCTTTCCCCACCTCATCAACCACAGGCTTCCCTATAGCCTCCCCCAAGTCCACAGCTGTTTGTTTTATTGCACCTATTGGTCCGTTAGCCATTTTTAAGTCTTTCTATAAGTTCAGTGAATTTCCTTACCGTTTCAGGAGTTTTCCCTAACGGACCCTGAACTGTTAAATTCAGTTTACTAAAATCCCAATTGTTTTGCATCATCTCCCAAACATCCTTCGCTTTTATTTCTCTTACTTCAGAAACAATTTCTTCCGGAAGCCTGATCTTGTCCTCCCAAAGCAGTTCCCCCTCTAGCCAGGAAGCAATTGATGACGGGTGGTCAAAAGCCATTAGCCATTGGTTAATTAAGAAATTTTTGGAAAATTCGATCTCCTCCGTCAAGGGTCCGTTTTTAACAAAATCGGCCACTTCCGCCACAATTAATCCTGCCACTTCCCAAAGGTGTTCCTTGGATACCTCTGAGGAAACAAAAACATACCCCAACCCCGGCAAAAGACTAGATCCTGCCCGGACATCATAAACCAAACCTTTGTTGTACCTTAATAACCTGTAGAGCCTGCTGTTGCGCAATCTGCCCAAGGTCGTCAATGCCAAGCTCTGTTTCATCCTTAAATCGTTATCAAGCAAGGTCACCCCCGGAAATGTCAGGTCCAAATAATTGCTTTGCAAAGTTTTATCATGACGTATAGAAATTTCTTCACTTGAAAAATCACTTTTGGAAATTTTAGGGAAACCCAAAAATGGGTCCTTGGAGGTATATTTATCAAAATGTTTTTGCAGAAGTTCCTTAAGCTTCAATTCAGAAAAGTTGCCTACTACTATCAGGTAAGTATTTTTCGGAACAAAATACTTCTCCCAAAGATCCTTTAAGTCTTTCAGGGTTAACCTTTCCAGCTCCTCAACTGTACCTCCCAACTCCCGGGTCATAATACTTCCTTTCTTGAATCTGGATTGTTGGAAAAATTCCCCAATTTTATGCCACTTCGAATCTAAGCGCTGTTTAATTTCGGTAACCACTACCTGTCTTTCTTTTTCCAAAGCCTCCGGCTTAAAAAGAGGCTCAAAAAAAGTCTGGGCGGAAATCTCCACAGCAATATCCAAATATGGGGCAGGAACGGTAATTTCAAAACCTACCTGAAGTTGCTGGGTATAAGCCCCATAGGTTCCAGCCAAGCTTTCTATATAAGAAGAAAACTCTTCCGCGGTTGGAAGAAACGGTATCCCCTGGACCAGCATATGCTCCATCAAGTGGGCTGCGCCATCCTGTTTCTGGGTTAGCATGCCGCCTTTGGTAGCCAAACGGAGATGAACAGATTTTAAGTTCGGCAAATTATAAGTCGCAACATGAATTCCATTTTTTAAAGTAAAGGTTTTTAACATATAAATTGATCTAATTTCTAATTGACCCAATTAATCTAAGTAATTTTGGAATTGGGATTTATTTAGAAATTAGTACTTAGAAATTAGAAATTTAATACTCTTTCCGTCCCTCTAAGGCCCTGGTTAAGGTAGTTTCGTCAGCATATTCCAAATCCCCCCCAACCGGAATTCCCCGGGCAATGCGGGTAACTTTAATTCCCAAAGGAGAAATTAAACGGTCGATGTACATCGCCGTCGCTTCCCCCTCCATAGTTGGGTTGGTGGCCAAGATCACCTCTTTGACTACCCCATCTTTTAATCTTGGCAGAAGCTCCCTAATCTTTAATTCCTCAGGACCAATATTTTCCAAGGGCGAGATCGATCCATGCAAAACATGATACAGGCCGGTAAACCCAGTCTTTTCCAAAGCCAAGACATCCAAGGGGTCTTCGACAACGGCAATGATCGATTTTTGGCGGGAGATATCGGTACAAATCTGGCAGGGGGACTCTTCGGAGATATTAAAACAAGTCTCGCAAATTACGGTTTTATCCTTCAGGTCCAAAGCCGCCCGGGCCAAGGCTTCAGCCTCTTCTTTGGGGGCATGCAAAAGGTGATAAGTTAACCGCTGGGCTGTCTTCGGCCCGATACCAGGGAGCCTTTCAAATGCCTCAATTAAGTTTTGTACAACCTTGGGGACTGTGGCCATTTCAAGGCCAATTTTACCATTTTTCAGGATAAATAGGAAGCCTAACAAAAAACCTTAGCCAAGCATTAAGAGAGTAATGGAATCATAGACCCATTGCCTTGCTTGGATTAGCGGGTGAACAATTTTTGCCAAAAAAGGTCTCTCTTTATTTAAGGAATTACCTGCAGAAAGATTCTGTTCCACTGAAACACCTGCTGAAAATTTTTTGTCCGCCTCGTTCATACCTTGGAAATTTACATTCCGGGGAAACCGCCCATGAGAGTTTTCATCTCTTCCGCAGCCACTTTTTGGGATTGTTTCAAAGCTTCATTGACAGCTTCAGTAACCTTATCCAAATCATTGTCTCCGGAAATGGAAACCACTTTTTGGTCAGCGGTCATGACTACTGTTACACCTTTATGTTCCACAGTGATCTTGATTCCCGCAAGACGTTTTTGCACTTCCATTGCCTGGTCGCGCATCTTCTTCAAATCGCCCATTTGTTTTAAACCATCCATAAATCCCATATGTGCTTATTATACTATATATTATCCGTGAGGATAAGCGGCAATTGCCTCTTCTTTCGCCTGAAATAAAAGATCCTCCTCCCCCGGTAAAATCACTCTCGAAGTCCTTTGTATAACCCTCAGTTCCCCATTATCTTGTTCAACTTTTTCCCAAAATTTTCTATTCTGCTCTTTCTCCACTTCCTTCACCCGCGCTTGCAAACTCTCGGCGGTGTCATCTTCTTTAATCGCCACTTCAACAAGGGATAGCAACTCCCCCTTATCATATTTTTCCACTACCCGATGTAAACAAACTGCTGTCGAAAAAGGCCGGTCAATCATCCGAGAAAAATTGATTACCGCTTGGTGTACTGCCAACCCATGCATACCCTCTCCGCCAAAATCCAAAAACCCGGGGTCTAAAGGCCCGGGATGAGAATTCACTAGTTTAAATGCTTGAATTACATTCTGAGGAATTAAAGTATCAAAACCATTCAACGATCCATGGGTAACAGCATAGTTACTCAGAATTGTAATCAGATACTCCCCGTATTTTAGGCGGGACGACTCTTTGTCATTTTCCCCGACAGAGTTGAGTACACGGAACTCTGATCTTGGAAGCAAAACTTCACAAGGGATGTGATGTTGCTTAGCCAGCTCAATAACGCCGGCTTGAGGGTTGTTGGTTAAGATAACAGCAGCCTTATCAAAGATTACTTCTCCGGTTGTCCCGCCCCCGGAAGCAAAAATCCCTAATCTAAGTTTTTCCATTAGCTTGCCGGCTCCGAATTAAAAATCTCCGCGGCAATTTTGACAATCTCATCATCCGCCGCCACCTCAACATTGGCCAATCCTTCACTTTTTACCGCTTTCTTCCCCAATACGGTTGAGACAAGAACCTTTCTCTGGAGAATATCAGCAAAAATTGTTTCCAGTAAATCCCGGGCTTTAGGGGCTTCAATTATCCTCTGGTGGAAGGAATAGGGAACTTCCAAAACTACGTTTTTACCCTCACATTTTACAATTCTCGAAGAACGGAGCAAGGCTTCCAGGGAAAAATTAGCCGCCCGGACAGTTTCCAGGATATAGTTCCATTTTTCCGTAATTTTTTGCATATCCTCGGAAGCGTTCTCTGAAGGGACGGCAATGATGGGAATCTCAGCTGGTGTTTCGGAGTGTCGATGTATCGGCGTATCAGATTTTTCCGTTCTACTGATCTGCTTATCTTCCAACACCTCCGCCTTCCGATCTTCCGATACTCCGATACTCTGATACTCTGATGCACTTTCCACCACCGCCAATTCCAAAGGCAGGATTGCCACTGAGGAATACCGGTTCTGTTCAAAGCTTTTTTGGAAAGTCTCAATTACAACAGCTAAATGGGCCGCTTCGAATTTTCCGGCCAGCCCTTCCAGCACCTTATATTTCTCCTCATCAACCTCCCCGCTTACCAGTTGCTTCCCCAAGCCGTGTTTAATAAGCAGTAATTGCCTTAAGGTATCCAGGATTGTAATCGTTAGTTCTTTAATATTGACCCCAGCACCCACCTCTTTTTCTAAACTTGATAAGGCTTCTGTGGTTTTTTTGGCGGCAATATTTTCCAGGAGTCCGGCTACCCCGGCAAACGCTCCCCCGCGTAAAAATTCTTCGACCGCCGCCTGGTTGATTTCCGGAAGAGTAGATACCAAATCCAATAATTTAATTCCATCACGGAAACTGCCCTGGGCCTTTTTACCGATCTCCAAAATTGCCCCTTTGTCCGCGTTTATCTTTTCGGCCTTGGCTACCCTTTCCAAAGCTTCAACCAGTTCCTCGCTGGTTGCAGATTTAAAGTCCAGCTTGGAAACCCGGGACAAAATAGTGGCCGGAATTTTTTGCAACTCAGTAGTCGCCAAAACAAATAAAACATGCTCTGGTGGCTCCTCCAAAGTCTTTAAAAGGGCGTTGAAGGCATCAGTTGATAACATATGCACCTCATCGATAATGTAGACTTTTTTCTTTAAGGATGTCGGGGAAAGTTTGATGTTGTCCCGTAACACCCGGATATCTTCAATGCCTCTATTGGATGCTGCATCCATTTCCACCACATCCAGATTTGATCCATCAGTAATGGACATACAGGCTGAACATTTATTGCACGGGACTTTTTCATTTCCGGCTTCGCAGTTTACCATCTTGGCCAAAATCCGGGCCGTCGAAGTTTTGCCTGTCCCGCGGGGACCACAAAAGAGGTAAGCGTGGGACAATTTTCCGGAAGATATGGCAGATTTTAAGGCTTGCTTGACCAATGTCTGGCCAATGACTTCATCAAGAGTTTGTGGACGGTATTTACGATACAGAACCATTTTCGTAGTTAATACTAATGAGTTTCCATTCCATAGTAAAGACAGCAAACTGTATTAATTTGGTTATTCCGGGTGGTGAATACCGAGCAGGTGGGTAGTACCGTGATCAACCAAAAAAGAAATTTCGTCCTCAACCGAGGTCCCGTCCAAAGCCGCATCTTCCACTGCCTGGGGATAGGAAATGACAATTGACCCCAACCTAAGCCACCCATCAGGAGCAGCTACAAAACCGACTCTGGGGATATGTTGCAAATTGGCCGGCTGGGGGTCTTCAAAAACAAAAGATAAAACATCAGTGGTTGAGTCAATATCCCGGTATTGTTTATTGAGTTCATGCATCTTGCGGTCACCAACAATATTGACCTCAACCTCAACCTTTCCGCGAATCCGGTGTTTATTTAAAACACCCAAAACTGAAGTCTGGATGGATGCTTTGTTGATATCGTATCTGGGGTCAGCAGCAATAATGACATTAACCATTAGATAATTTCTCCTTAACTTTTGCCGAAACCCTGGCGCCTTCGGCCTGGCCGGCAACTTTACCCATAACCACACCAATAACCTTTCCCATATCGGAAATGGCCGAAGCCCCAGTTTGAGCAATGGCTTCACCAATAATCTTATCAAGTTCTTCATCAGAAAGCTGGGCCGGTAAATAGGGGGACAAAATTTCCAACTCGGCCTCCTCTTTTTGGGCCTGCTCATCCCTTCCGCCTTTTTTGAAACCTTCAGCAGCTTCGCGGCGTTTTTTGATCTCTTTCTGGACAACACCAACTACCCCGGCATCATCAATTTCACCGCCCGAGTTAATCTCGGCGTAGCGGATTTCGGATAGCAGAAGACGCAAGGTACTGACCTTGTTTTCGTCTTTATTTAATTGAGCCTCCTGTAAATCTTTTTGGATTCGGTCTTTGAGCATTAATTAATCTCTCATCCTTCTGGCTCTCATGATCTTTCGTAGTCGCTCCTGGCGTCTTTCCTGACGTTTCTCGGAAGCTGTTTTATGAAATTCGCGGTCTCTATATTCCTGAATAACATTTTCCAAAGCTACCTTCTTCTGAAACTTACGAATAACCATATCAGTCGTATCTTTTGGTCCACGTCTTACAATAATCGACATAAGCTTACAAACTGTCAATTACAAGATCTTTGCCGCAGGCAAAGTAGACTCATTATTGACAAATTTTATTAAAAAAAGCACCTCCTGTTCAGATTATCAGAGTTTCAGTGTGTCAGAGTTTCAGAAAATCGAACTTAACATTCCGATATTCTGATACGCTGATATTCCGACTTTCCGGGATATTGTACCACTATCTAGGCAGTTTTGACGAGGGTCTTTAAAAGATCGAGGGTTCTCATCTGCCGCAAGGAATGGCGAAGATGAAGCCTCGGCTCCTGGGCCTCAAATTGGGCTTTAAGTTTTGCATCCTGGATCTTGTCTATTTCAGCCTGCAACTCAGCATCGGTGATTTCGACTTTTTCCTGGCGAGCAATTTCCGCCAAACCTAACTCCATCCGGACATTCTTTTCCGCCTGTTCTCTCCACTTAGTTTTCAAGCCCTCAACAGTTTCACCCTGCCCCTTAAGGTATTCCTCAACCAAAAGCCCCATGTCGGAAACTCTTTTTTGCAAAGAGACCAACATCCTGTTTAATTCATCCTCAATTAGAATTTCCGGCACGTCAACGGTAGTAATTTTTTCTACCTGTTGCAAAATTGCTTCCTCAAAATCCAATTCATTGTTGAACTTGGCTTCATTAGAAAGGTCGGTCTTAATTTTCTCTTTTAGGTCGGCTAAACTTTGAGCCCCAACAGCTTTGGCAAAGTTGTCATCCGGGGTCTCGCTGGTGGTAACCGATAAAGGATTACCCTGGGCATCAACTAATCCCGAAGGCTGATTAAAGGACATGGATCCGGAGCCGGCTCCCTGGTTTTGCGGCTGATTGCCCTCAGGCTGCCTGACCTTCCATCTCTTGAACAAATCATCAACTAACTTATTTACTTCATCCTCAGAAACAGTTTTTAGAGCCGGCCTTTGGACACCAATGGTTTTATATTCACCAATCTTTACTTCCGGCTTTTCAGTCACCTGAGCCTTAAAGACCAATTGCTGACCCTTGGCAAATGAAACCAATTGGTATCTTGGATAATCAATCGGGACAATGTTTGAACCCTGTAAAGCTTCAACTAAGTATTGTGGAAAGACTGTCCGGAAAAACTCATCCTGAAGTTTATTACCCAGTTGCTGCTCAACCATATTTAAAGGAGCCTGGCCTTTTCTGAAACCGGAAATTTCTACTTCCTGGGCTAACCTGTTTAAAACTTCATTCCATTTGGGTTCTAAATCTGCCCAGGGAACAGTCACCTGAACTTCAACAATGCTCTTGGGTTGTTTAACAATATTTTTAGAAATCATATCTAGAGTAATTTACCAGAAGTTGAGCTTAAAATCAATGATTGATTATTCATTTATAGCTCTATTTACCAACCCCCACGTTCTTGCACCGTTTCCGCCCTTTTTGAACTCTACATGTTTAGATCTATGTAAATAATCCAGGGCTCTTTCTACCTCATATCCTGCAAATCCTACTTTTTTCATTGCAATTTTTATCTCTTCTTGCGGGGAAAATCCTCCTCCTTTTCGGAAAATCGATTTAACCTCTAGACATCTTCTCACACAGCAAGCCGTTTTATTGTCAGCAAACTCTCCAGGTTGGCAAACTTTATTAGGGTTTATTCTACAGTTAGCGCTTTCCATAGAATAAGAATTCTAACTTAGCAGAAAGAATAAAACAAATGTTAATATGATTGGGCAAACAGCCACTGGAATTTTGCCGGTTTTTGACAATAAATACAAACCCCTTCTGAAGGTTCCGAACCCAAAGGCAAACACCTGGTTGAAGCCTTAGTTTCCTCTTTAATCATCTCCTCACAATGCGGGTCCTCACACCAAAAAGCCTTGATAAACCCTTTGGTGGTATTCATAATCTCTTTAAAATCAGGGTAAGTCCGGGCTTCCCGGGTATTTTCCAGGGTAAACTTCTTGGACCTTTCCAAAAGGTCACTTTGCATTTTAGCCAAGATCTCATCTACCTGGTCCCCTAATTCCTGGGGGTTCAAGAGAAAACTTTCCTTATTATCACGCCTCACCACCCTAACTTTTCCTTCTTTGGCTTCCGTCGCTCCAATTTCAACCCGGAGGGACACCCCCTCTAAATCCGCCTGGTTAAATTTCCAGCCCGGGGAAGCATCGCTATTATCAATCCGCACCCGGATATCCCGGCCTTCCAAAACAGCAAAAGCTTTTTGGGCTAATGCCTCAATTTCTTTATTGTCAGAGTTCTTGGTCACAATCGGAATAATTTTTACCTGGATAGGAGCCACACCTGGAGGCAAAATTAAGCCGTTATCATCTCCGTGGGCCATAATCAAACCGCCAATAGAGCGGGTAGTAAAACCCCAGGAATTTTGCCAGACTAAGTCTTCCTGGCCTTTTTCAGTTTGGTATTTAACATTAAAGACTTTGGAGAAATTTTGGCCTAAGTTGTGGGAAGTGCAGCCCTGTAAAGCTTTACCATCCGGCATCAGCATTTCATAAGAATAGGTAGCAACAGCGCCGGCAAATTTTTCACTTTCAGATTTTCTTCCTGCATAACCGAATAAGGCCAAGTCGTCCTGATAAGTTTCGACGTACATCTTTAAGGCCTGCTCTACCAACTCTTGTGACTCCTCGTTACTTTTATGAGCGCTATGGCCTTCTTGCCACAAAAATTCAGTTGTCCTTAAAAACAGATACGGGCGTTTCTCCCAGCGCACTACATTACTCCACTGGTTAACCGTCAAAGGCAAGTCACGGTAGGATTGAATCCAACGGGAGAAGGCATCATAAATAATTGTTTCCGAAGTTGGACGGACTACCAGCGGCTCAGGCAACTTTTCCCCGCCAGCGTGGGTCACTACAGCCAGCTCCGGCGAAAATCCCTCGACGTGATCCTTTTCCCTTTCCAAAAAAGAATAAGGAATAAACATTGGGAAATATGCATTTTCAGCGCCTAAATCTTTGATCCGAGTGTCTAAATTTTTTTGAATCGCCTCCCAGATGGCATATCCATAAGGGCGGATAATCATTGTCCCGCGGACAGGGCCGTGTTCAGCCAGTTTAGCTGCAATAATCACATCGTTATACCAATCAGACAAGTTTTCACTTTTTTTAGTAATGTATTTACCCTGGTTTGCCATATTTTTAGTGTAACAAAAAAGCACCCTCCTTTAATCCAAGGACGAGGTGCTCTCGTGGTACCACCTTAGTTGCTTCTCATTTTTGGTTATTACGGAACCTCCGGCAATACTCCTCGTATGCGACTCCGGAGCGGGAAACTCCTTCGCAGCCTTTCTTAAATATATCCTAACACAGGTACTATATCCGTTCAACCTCCCGAATAAACCTCAGTAGATCCTAAAGCCTTACGCAAAATTTGTGCATTCATCGATAGATCTAATGCCAATTTGTAGGATGCAAGTTTGTATTCCTTGATTACCGGAATCCCCGCCCCTCCCAATTCAGTTTCTATTTGGTCAGCAATAGTCTTGACTGATTGGGCCCAAACCAAAAGCAGACCCATCCTTTTGGTCATATCCTCTCTTTGTAATTCTTCAGGGTTATTCTCAGGCAGCTTCTCATTTTTCATGGACAGATGCCAATAATACCTCAAAGCAGAAAATTGAGCAGTTAGGGATCCCACAACGGGCTTAGAAGAATTTTTTAATATCGGAAAAAGTCACCAAAACAATCAAAGCAATAAGGATAACCATACCAATTGTGTGTACCCATCTTTCAACCTCAGCTTTCACCCGCCTCCTGGTTATAAGCTCAACCACCAAAAATACCAGCCTTCCCCCATCCAAAGCCGGAAAAGGCAAAATATTAATCATTGCTAAGTTCAAGGAAAGCATAGCTATAAAACTTAGATAAGGAAGCAGTGGTGATTTACTTTGTAAAATCATGCCGGCAATGTTGGTAATCCCTACAGGCCCGGATACCGAACCGGCAACAGGAGCAACATTCCGGCTGGAAATAGCTTCCCCAATAAACCTCCCCAAAACAGTCAGCGAGTACGAACCCAAGTTATAGCTGTGGGTGATACCGGAAAAAAGCCGCTGGGGAAAGCTCTGGTAATTCAAATTGGCCACCGTTACCGAACCAATTTCTACCCCCAAGGCACCCTGACCTGCCGGAGGATTGCCCCGGGGAGTAACTGTCACTTCCCTTTGGTTCCTTTCCGGATCCTGTAAAGTCAGGTTTACCGGCTGGTCGGCGTGGGCTTTGGTTAAAGACATCAACTGTTCGCTGCCGGTAATTGCCGTACTGTCAAACTTTAATATCTGGTCTCCAGGCTTAATGCCCGCTGCCCCCGCCGGAGAATCTTTTGCCACTCCACCAACCAAAACAAGCGTCTCATCGGTCTGGTTAACCCCCACAAAATGGTACGGGGTTAAAAGCGGCACTTGTTCACGGAACCCTTCGGCAAAAAGGACAACCCAAAAGATTAGGGCTGCCAGAAGAAAGTTCATCGCCACTCCGGCAACAACCACCACAATCCTTTGGCCAACTGGTTTTGCCGCAAAAGAGCGTTCATTTTTTAGAACCTTTTTGTCCACTTCGTCTTCTCCAAACAAACGAACAAAGCCGCCCAAAGGCAGCCAGTTAATAGAAACTAAGGTTTCCCCAACCTTTTTACCCCAGATTTTTGGAGGCAGCCCAAAACCAAATTCCAAAACTTTGATACCAAACTTTTTGGCCGTAATAAAATGCCCAAATTCATGAGAGATGACCAAAATTAAAAGCGTGAGAATAAAAACAATTATTGTAATAACCATGATTTAGGATTTAGGAATTAGGATTTAGGAATTATTCTTAAATCTTAAATCTACATTCTTAAATCTAGACTTGTGATAGCTCTTCCTCTTTTGCCTTACCTAGTTCATCAATCTGCCCACTAGATTTATCAATCAGCTCCTGAAGCAGTTTACTTCTTCTCTCAAACTCATCTTCGCCAAACTCTTTATCATCTTCAGCTTTCTTCCATTCCTCGCGGACATCCTGACGGATTTGTCTGATTTCAATTCTTGCACCCTCCATTTTTTGATGGGCTAGTTTAATAAACTCTTCCCTTCTTTCGGCAGTCAGCGGGGGGATAGGCAGCCTGATAGTCTGGCCTTCGACAGAAGGATTTAAGCCTAAATTGGCTTCCTGTAAGGATTTCAAAACATCCTGGACAACACTGGCATCCCAAATTTGGACAGTCAAAAGCGAAGGCTGTGGGGCGGAAATGGTCCCCAATTCCACAAGCTTCATCCGGGAACCATAAACATTGACCGGGACTTCTTCAATTAAAGTGGGGTTGGCACGACCGGCCCGAATGGTAGACAAATCCTTTTTGAGATGCTCCAATGCTTGTTGGATTCTATTATTGGCTTCGATTAAAACATTATCCATGAATTAAGAATTAGGGTTTAGGAATTAAGATCTTAAATCCTAAATCTAGTCACTCTCCGAGAACTACCCGGCAAAACTTTCCGATTTGGATATTTTCTCCGAGCTTTCCTACCACTGATTTTATCATGTCGGAGATGGTTTGGCTGTTATCCCGGATATATTCCTGGGCAAGCAGCGCCTCTTTGTCTTCCGGGTTCATGGAAGCAATTTGCAAGGCAATTTCGTGAGCTAAGTTCTTAAAATCTTCCGTTTTGGCCACAAAGTCGGTTTCACAAAGCACCTCCACAACTACACCAACCCTGCCACCGTGGGAATAAACTTCGACAACTCCGGATTTGACTTCCCTTTCGGATTTTTTAGCGGCCCGGTCAAAACCTTTTTGCTTTAACCATTCTTTGGCTTTGGCCATATCACCATCGGATTCAGTTAAGGCTTCTTTGCAGTCCGCAATCCCGGCTCCCGTTTCTTCCCGTAATTTCTTGATATCTTCTGTGGAAATAGCCATCTTATTAATCTTAAACTTCTCTTTTCGCTTCTTCAACCGCTTCTTGTTCTACAGCCACCTCAGCATCTTCCACATCAGCTTCGATTGAAGCGTCAGCTTTCTCTTCTTTAGCCTCTTCTTCTTTCTTCTTGGCTTCAGCCGCTTTCCCGGCAGCTTTTAACCCTTGGGAATAAGCATCGGCGATAGCATCCACAATAATCTTGATTGATTTGGTAGCATCATCGTTTCCGGGAATCGGGAAGGCCAAAAGAGCCGGGTTACAGTTGGAATCCGCAATGCCGATGACCGGGATTTCCATCCTGTTGGCCTCTAAAACAGCAGTCTTTTCCATCACGCAATCGACAATAAACAAAGCATCCGGAAGCTTGTCCATGTTGGCAATTCCACCCCATTCCTTGCCAAACTTTTCCAGCTTCTTGGAAATCAAGAGCTGCTCTTTCTTAGTACGGACTAATTCACCTTTTTCGGTTTTTTCTGCCAAATCATTAAGCTTTTTAACATTCTTGCGGATTTCGTCAAAGTTGGTTAAGAACCCGCCAATCCATTTGATATCAACATAAGGAGCGTTACATTTTTCGGCTGCTTCTTTAATAATTGGCTGGGCTTGTTTTTTGGTCCCCACAAAAAGGATAACCTTGCCCTCAGCCCCCAATTTATTAACATAATCTGCAGCTTCCTGTAAAAGTTTCTCGGAGTGTTCCAGGTTAATGATGTGGACACCTTCGCGGGCACCAAAGATAAACTCTTTCATCCTGGGGTGGCCACGGCGGACCTGGTGTCCAAAATGAACACCCGCTTCTAACAAATCCTGCATTGAAGGAACTGAAATACTCATCGTTTTCCTTAGACTTCTCTATTACCAGTGGATTCAGGAAAACTCTAGTAATAGATGTTTACTGCAGATATTCTAACTGCTTCCTTGATTTAAGTCAATGCCTACCGTCATTAATACCATGGCGCGGCATGAACCTTCTTCTTTGCCAGCTAACATCTGCTGGAGTAACAGGAACAGTTACCATTGAACGGAAACTGGGCTCAGAAGAGCGGTCGATTAGTTTCATCGCTTTCCAGTATTGGCTTCTTAAAAAGTGTCCACCTTTATCAGGATAAAGGGCTTTAGACGGAATGCTTTCCGTTCCGTTATTATTTTTATTATTTTGTTCCCGTCCAATTTTCGATTCAGATTCCATAAATCACAAAAAATCTGCCAGGAGCAGATCAGTACATTTAAACGTAGCAGCTTTTGGGAATTCTTGTCAACAGGGTAGTTTTTACTACAAGATGGTCTCTTTCTTGGGGCTTAGACTTGTTGTTCGACCTCTGTAGGAGTTATCCTTCCGCCGTGCTGGCCACGGTACATAACTGTTTCACCCTCTACTTTATAGAAAACTACATTACAAACCCTGGCTCCCATTTGTAATTTGACATCAAATTTACTTAAATTTACTAAACCCATAGAAACAGTTCCCTTATATCCCGGATCTCCCCGGTTGGCCAAAAGCAAAAGCCCCATTCTCATTAAAGTAGTTCTTGGATAAAGAACAAATAACAAGTCTTCCGAAGCATTAAATGATTCAATAGTGGTAACGAAATAATATTCACCCGGTTTAATAACTACTTCTTCCTGGGTTTTGGCTCCTGGTTTATATTCAGCAACTACCTCAGTTTGAACACCCTTTCTTTTACCTAAACCTTCCGGCCCATCACTTTCAATAAACGCCCCTCCTTCTGTCATCCGGGACAAAATTCCCAGACGCAAATCCAACCCCGCACCTTCAGGGTTATTTAAATCCCGGTCTCCCAAATTTTCCAGGAGGCCTTCTTCTTTTACTCTTCGAAGTACTTCATCAAGTCCTAAAACTGCCATATTTTTAGTTTAGTCCTTTATTACTTCTGCTTCAACTGCTCCCCAAGTTTTAAACGGTTGATCTTGCGTAAAGACTATATCAACACCCTTTCCCCGCAATCTTCTGGCAACCTCCAAAACTCCTAATTGCAAACCAATATCTAGACCATGTCCGGGTTGAGAAATAATTTCTTCCTGAGATAAACGGGCAAGAGCCTCTCGGGCAGAATCTTCCTCAAATTTATGAATAGTAGCTCCGCTCTTTGGGTCAGTCAGCTTCACTACTACCCTGTTATCGGGGGTAATATCCACAACAATGTTACCGCGGGGATCAGCCTTTGCTGAATCAAACCGCTTAGCTATATCTCTAGTGAGCACCTCTTGTTGCCAAAGCTCATTAACCCAATTGATATCGCCTTTGTAGAAATGAGCTGATTCCGATTCCATGACCAGAGGACCTTGTTTATAGCCGGTTTCTTTACAAATATCCTCAACAGTTCTCCAGATTCCATAAGCGTTGAGCAACCAGCCTTTAGCCATGTCATGCGTCCGGAAGACGGCTTTTCCGGAAATTGCCCCATCTCTTACCAAAAGTCCCATTTCCAAAAGACATGGTCTGCCCCGGTATTGCATCCCATGGGTTTCCGGATCCCAGAGGATAAAGGTTTTATCGGCATCATCAGGAATCTGGCGGATTCTTTCGATAGCCTTGGCTACCTGATTCGTTCTTGGTGTATACACCTCTAGCAAAATCTCTGCTTGTTGTACTGGATCCAAATCTTTTGCCGAAATAACACTGTCAGCAGTTTCTTCCATTTGCTCGGTAGCCTCTCCAGCAAGACCCCGCAAAAATTGCCTGGTAACTTGAATGCCGCTTTGTTTTGCCAGCTCCAACACAGCCCGGGTGTACTTTTCATCCCTAGGAAAAGCATGGATTAACTCCCCATACAAATACTTCTCCTCTTTTGGCCTTTCAAACTTTTTCACTCCAGGAAAGATCTCCTTGAGGTGCCTCTCGGGTCTAAAAATTCTTTGGTAATAGTCTTCCAATCCCTCAGGAGTGATTGATACTGCTTTTAGGTCCAAAGCCCATTGGGGAATATCATCAAAGGGCCTCTCGCCCTCAATCACCACCCGAACAAAGGGAAGTTCCTTAATCTTAATACTGGTAGCTGTTTCTAAACATGCTTCCCGCCCATAACGCATAATAGATGAAATTATTCCCAACCAAGCATTAAAAGCTCCTCTCCTGCGAACCACTAGCCCCTCCAGCTCTGATGGCCAGGTATCCACTTCCTGGATTTTAAATTCCGGAAGCACTACCTTCTCCCCATATGGTCCAACCTTTGGGAATCTTTGAATTTCCTGTAATAATTCCTCCGGGGAAAGATGGCTCCACTCACACAGCTCCACATTATTTAAAACACCTCTGACAGCTTCAATAGCGCCGTCGTTTACCAGCTCCGGAGAAAGTTTATGGCCAGTGCCAATAACCCCACCCTCATCTGTTACTCCATTAGTCCACAAAGATCGGGTAATACCCAGAGGCATCTGCCCGGTTTCGGTGTTGTCGTTTTTCCCGGCGGCATAAATTCCCACCCTCCGAATATGGGGATTACTGGCTAAATTGTGCAGCATTAAATCCACACCCCAGGGAATTCTTAGAGAGGCAGCTACCGAGCATTCCTTCACTATATCCTCGGGTAAAGCGTGCCAAGGGTCACCCCAAGCCGTAATAATTGCCGTTTCGCTATCCGGATCCCCGATCAACATGCTCATCTTGTAGTCTAACGGAGCAAGCAGGTTGATAGCGCCGCGTCCAAAATAATTTTCTTTTCTCACTGGTGGCATTCCGTATACTTCCAGAATCTGTTGGGGGCTACTTCCTTCTTTTGTTGGCATATCTTATTAACCTTTACAGTTTATTCAGATGAAGACTACTCTTCGACTTTATGAAAAACCACCCGGCAAATCGGGCTGCCAAGACGGATGGGGACAGAAAAACTATTTTGATTAACCAAACCCATCCGAATAGCCCCAGTATAACCTGGTTCAATCCCTCCAGGCACTTCTAAACGCAAACCGTTATCCACTAAAAGTTGTGTTGAGCGAACGTCCGGTAAGAGATCTGTAGGAACATTTAGTTTTTCCACCGTCTCAACCCGATAATAAACCCCAGGTTTTAAGATTTGAGAGGTAACTAAGTCCTCTTGGTCGCACTCAGCTAAGAACCTCGCACCCTGGCAATCGGCAACGTTCCTCCACCCAGCTTGCCGATAATCCAAACCCTTGCTGTCAAAACCTACAGCATATCCTTCCATCCATTGGGAAACTTTACCTAACCTTAGATTCAATCCCACACCCTTACCTGTTTGTTCACACAAACCTTCAATTAGATTCTCTTTTTCTACCCTTTTTAATATTTCTGATAACTTCTCGATTGCCATAATTATTTTTTACAAAAAGCTCTACATGCTGTGTCTGCCGTTTCCCGAAGGAACCGGATTTTGTCCCGGAATAATCCCCCTAGCAACAAGGGAATCATATTCCTCAGCCTTCCTTCTGATATCCACCAGGTAGTGGTCATTAGTAACAGAACCATTTTCCCTGGCTAAAATATACCTTCCTATAGCCTCAGCTTTTATCTGTGTCCATTTATCCTTCCAATAGCCAAAAGGCCCTCGCTGTCTGTAGGCTTTACTTAGGCTGTCAGATTTTTGGTTTTCGGGCCGGGTACTGGGCTGGTCAAGCAGGGTAAAGACAAGCGTCCCAATAGGTGCGCCAACCGGGACTTTCACAGATAACCTATTGCTAACAGAATGCTCTGTCATGATTTTCCCACTAAAACCTGCATGAGCTAACGAAGCAGTCTGGTGGTTTAGAGTTCCAAGGCGCCCCAAAGAACTTTTGCCCCCCAAATCAGCAGACACCACATTAGCCAAGCTTATCCCTTCTCCGATGAATGAGAGGACAACGCTTCCGGGATGGTAAACAAAAGTCTCTCCAGTATTCCTGAAGTTATAAGCAAGCAAATCCAAATTTTGGATTGTTTCTTTGTGAGTTCCGTACTCGATTTCAGAAATCTCGTGTTCAATGTAATGCCAAAATTCATTTCCTTGTGTGACATCATAAGAGCAACTCTGGACACGCTCTTCGTTAAAAGGACATGTTCCATCTTCATTCCAAATTTTAATGAGCCCAAGCTCCATACATTTTAACAGGCCAACATCGGAAAGACGGGAGCCTCTGTATAACTTGTGCTCTGCCAGGATTTCATCATATTCTTCAGGGGAAAGGACTAATGGATCGGGGGTTTTGCTATGTTCCTTGATGCGGTCCAAATCAGGCATATATTTTTCAATCTTTCCAGCCATATTGCTTTCCTTTTTTACAGGAACCGGAAAACTTTTTCAAGAGGGCAAAATAATTTTCGAAGCCGCTTTAATAAAACCCATGAATAAAGGATGAGGGTCAAGGGGGCGGGATTTTAATTCCGGATGGAACTGGGTTCCCACAAAAAACGGGTGGTCCTTCATCTCGACAATCTCTACCAGTTTCCCGTCAGGAGAGGTTCCGGAAACATATAGCTCCTTGTTAAATTGTTTTAGAAACTCATTGTTAAATTCATAGCGGTGGCGGTGGCGTTCGGAAATCTTGGGTTTCCCATAAAGTTTTCTGACCAAACTTCCCGGTTTTAATTTACACTCCCAAGCCCCCAACCGCATCGTTCCCCCATAATCTTTCTCCAAAAGTTTCTTTTGTTGATCAGACATAATATGAATGACCGGATACTTTGTTTTGGGATCAATTTCTGTTGTATTGGCCTCTGCCATCCTTAGAACATTCCGGGCATATTCAACTACTGCCAACTGCATTCCGTAACACAAACCGAAATAAGGAATTTTATTAACCCGGCAAAACCTGATGGCCTCAATTTTTCCTTCTATATCCCGGGATCCAAACCCCCCCGGAACAATAATCCCCTGGTAATCCCGCAGCTGATCAATATCTTTTAAAAGTTTCCCGGAATCAATCCAAGCAATTTCCGGTTTATATCCTTGAGTAAAAGCGGCATGCTTCAAAGCCTCAATAACGGAAATATAGGAATCAGCCAAAGTGAAATCGCCGGTAGAGAAGTATTTACCCACAATGCCAATTTTCAGAGGTTTATCAGCAGAAGAAACTTTGCTTTCAAACTTCCGCCACTCCTTTAAGTCTTTGTTCTTTCTTTTAAGTCTCAGTTTTTGCAGGATTCTTCCCGATAATCCACCATCCTCGTAATTAACCGGCACTTCATAAATGTTTCTAACGTCCGGAGCCGAGATAATATCCTCCGGCTCCACCGAACAAAACAGTGCCAGTTTTTTCCGGCGAATTTCATCAACCGGAACACCCGATCGGGCCAGTAAAATATCCGGCTGGATCCCCATGGAGTTTAACTCTTTGACCGACATCTGGACCGGTTTTGACTTCATCTCGCCCAAAGAAGGAGGAATCGGCAGATAGCTTAGATGGATATGGATCACATCTTCCGGTTTTTTCAGCTTTAGCATCCTGTTGGCTTCAAAGATGAAAACATTTTGCATCTCACCCACCGTTCCCCCAATCTCAATCACCGCAATATCCGCTTTTTTGCTTTTTCCCGCCTCATCAATCCTTCTGATAATCTCTTCCGGAATGTGGGGCACCGCCTCCACACAGTCACCGTCATAACCCAAACTTCTTTCCCGTTGGATTACCGATAAATACACCTGGCCGGATGTCGCATAATTTGTTTTATTTAGGGGTTCATCTAAAAACCTCTCGTAGTTTCCCAAATCCTGGTCAGTTTCCGAGCCATCATCCAAAACAAATACCTCTCCGTGGTGAATAGGGTTCATAGTCCCGGCATCAACATTTAAATAGGGGTCAATTTTTAGGGGGGCAACTTTAAACCCTGCAGATCCGATCTTAAGGGCAATCGAGGCAGTAGCCACACCTTTACCAATACCGGAAATTACTCCGCCGGAGACAAAAATATACTTCATAATCTTAAAAACTAGAGGGGGAAATTAGAGGCCCTCAATATAAT
Organism: bacterium; assembly: GCA_021786315.1. Classification (GTDB taxonomy): domain Bacteria; phylum Patescibacteriota; class Microgenomatia; order Daviesbacterales; family UBA10151; genus JAJYNN01. The sequence continues at coordinate 277,993 of JAJYNN010000002.1, read as the reverse complement.
TACAGCTTCCCCATTATTTTGTCAACACCCACGCAAGGGCTGCCCTTGCGTGGCTATTTTTTGGGTTTCGTCCAGGAGGCATATTTGCAATTAGGCCAGTTTTTGCACCCGTAAAAAGGCCGGCCCCGGCGGGTTTTTCGGATAACTATTTCCCCACCGCAATCAGGACAAGGGACATCCACCTTTTCCTCGATACTTTCGGTGTATTTACAATCCGGGAATCCGGTACAGGCCAAAAACTTGCCAAACTTTCCGTATTTAATTTGTAAATTCTTGCCGCATTTGGGGCATTTTTTATCGACTTCTTCGGATTTAATAGCCACCCGTCCCGCTTCCTCATCCACCTCTTTAATCTTTTTCTCAAACGGCCGGTAAAAAGTGCCGATAATCGGCTGCCAGCGATCTTCTCCATTGGCAATATTATCCAAAGCATCCTCCATAGAAGCCGTAAAGTCATAGTCCACAATATTGGGGAAATATTTGACCAAAAAGTCGGTCACGGCAATCCCCAAAGGTGTCGGAGAAAACCTTTTTTCAACTTTTTCTACATAAAAACGCTCCTGGATAGTCGACAAAATCGGGGCATAGGTGGAAGGCCGGCCAATTGAAAGCTCTTCCAGCTTTTTAATTAAGGAAGCCTCATTAAAACGGGCCGGCGGCTCGGTGAAATGTTGGGTCGGTAAAAGTTTTAGAAGTTTTAAAATTTCACCTTCCGTAAGCTCAGGCAAAATTTTCTCCCCCTCTTCCCCTTCTTCATCCTGGATTTTTCCATAAACAATCATCCAGCCGTCAAATTTTAGCGTGCTTCCTGTTACTCTTAATGTGTAGCTATCAGCCTTTATATCCACAGTTTTTTGGTCAAACACCGCCTCAGCCATTTGCGAGGCCACCATCCTCTTCCAGATCATGTCATAAAGCCGGACATGATCCCGGGTCATTCCCTCAATGTTTTTCAATTCATCCGGAGCTAACTTAACATTGGTCGGGCGGATCGCTTCGTGGGCCTCCTGGGCAACTTTGGATTTTGTTTTATAGACCTTGGCTTCTTTAGGAAGATAATTCTTGCCAATATGTTGGCCGATAAAATCACGGACTGCCGCAATTGCCTGGGCAGACAAATTCAAAGAATCGGTTCTCATATAGGTAATGTACCCATGCTCATATAAAACCTGGGCCAGCTGCATCGTCCTTTTGGCGGAAAATCCTAAACGGTTGGCAGCGGCTTGCTGCATAGTGGAAGTGGTAAACGGCGGAGCGGCATATTTTTTGACTTCTTTTTGGGTAATTTTTGCAACCTGATAATCTGCTTTTTCCAAAGCTTTAACGTGTTTATCTGCTTCCCCCTGGTTTTTAATCGCCAGTTTTTTACCGTTTTGTTCAACCAGAGCAGCCACAAAGTTTGCAGCTTTCTCACCTTTTTTCTCCAGCTCCGCTTCAAGACTCCAATATTCTTGGGGCTTAAAGGCCTCAATCTCCCTTTCCCGCTCAACGATGAGCCGCAATGCAACAGATTGCACCCTTCCAGCAGACAGGCCACTTTTTACCTTTTTCCAAAGAAGCGGGGAAAGCTTGTAACCCACCAACCGGTCCAAAACCCTTCTGGCTTGTTGGGCATCTATTAATTGTTTATCCAAATCCCGGGGATGGGCAAAAGCCTCGTTAATCGCATCCTCGGTAATTTCATGGAAAACCACCCTTTTATAGGCATCCTTCCTATTAAATAGTTCTTTTAAATGCCAGGCAATTGCTTCCCCTTCACGATCAGGGTCAGTAGCCAGCCACAAAGTTTTGGCTTCTTTGGCCAGCTTCTTTAATTCATTGGCTTTTTTGGATTTATCCCGGGGAATGATATATTTGGGGGCAAAATCGTGTTCAACATCCACCCCGATATCACCCTTGGGAAGGTCACGGACATGCCCCATGGAGGCTTCCACCTGATACTTACTCCCCAAAAATTTGGAGAGGGTCTTGGCTTTTGTCGGCGATTCCACAATTACAAGGTTCTGCATATAAATATATGTTGCATTTTACCGCAGGTAAAAGGCAGGCTTCCATGAAACAAGCGCTATATTACTATAACATAGTGTGAAGAGTGTGGGCGAAGCAGGTGCTAAAGGATCAACCTATCAGCTTAACAGTTGTTCCAAAGCTAGGAATTTCCTGATACCTAAAAAGGAAGGGACTTCAACTTTCCGGGTCTATTCTCCGGTATTGGTGTAGCTGATCCGGGAAGAGGTATATAAGCTGGTGCCTGCTGGAGTAAGTGGATCTTATACTCTCGAATCATTGCAGCCGTTACGGCATTCCCGTCTGTACATTCCACAGTTGCTGTGCCTTCATAATCGCCGTCAGGCTTATTGCTATTAACATACAACCCTTCCATAACCATACGATCATTAAAATTGCCAGATACATTTCCAAATCCACTCGAGGATACAGTAAAACCTTCCCCTTGTGTTGGTTTATCATATTTGATTTGGAACATTATGGAGTCATTTGGACATAGGGCAATAGGTAATTGATCAGGGGTATGGACCAATCCGCTACTATCGGTATCTCTGTTCCGATATAGCCAAACTTCGATAACTCCTTTTGAGGGATCACGCAACTTATCAAGAATAGAATTTAGGGGGCTGGGAGTAATAGTTGCTTCCCGTGTAGGAGCCGGAGGCATAGAAACTGGAGTTGGAGTTTCTATCTTAGGAGCAGGCGTACAGCTGGTAATTGTTACTAGGGTAAGACCCCCTCCAACTAAAGCTGCAGCAATTCCCCACCTATTACGAGAAAGTCTAAAGGAACTAGCTTTTCTTTTTGCGCCTTCAACCGCGTGACGCAAATCTTCAATATTCATAACGGGTATTATAGTACTCTCTACCTATAAATCAAATTTATAGGCCTAATCAGTTTAATAATTGTTCCGAAGCCAAGAACTTTTGTCCTTTAGGAAGTTTATTTTCCAAAATCATCACCGAAAGTTTGGCCTCTAGAGTATCCTGAATTAATCTTCTTAGAGGCCGGGCTCCAAGCACAGGGTCATAACCTTTTTGGGCCAATCCTTCAATCAATTTTTGGTCAAAATCTATCTCAAAACCCTGGTTTTTGAGCTGCTTTTGCAACTCAGATAACTTTAATTTCACTACTTGTTGCAAGTCTGTTGGAGATAATGGTTTAAAGATAACAACCTCGTCAAAACGGTTAACCAACTCCGGGCGAAAAACAGTTATCAACTCATCACTGACAACTTTTTTCAGCTGGTCCATGCCTTGACCCGCTTCCAAACCTTTGGCAATGGTGACACTGGCAGCATTGGAAGTGGCAATAATAATGGTGTTGGTAAAATCAACTGTCCTTCCGGTTCCGCTGGTTAGCCTCCCATCATCCAAAACCTGGAGGAAGAGGGTCAGGATTTTGGGATCCGCTTTTTCAAACTCATCCAATAGCACCAGGGAATAAGGATGCTGGCGAACCGTTTCCGTTAACTGCCCTTCCTCATTATTTCCCCCAATCAACCTGTCAATCGCTTCCGGAGTTTGGTATTCCGACATATCGAACCGGGCAAAATACCCCTTCCCGGCAAAATAGACATCAACCAAAGTCTTGGCCAATTCAGTTTTACCGACACCGGTCGGGCCGACAAAAAGGAAGGAACCGATCGGGCGTTTATTATCCCGGAGTTCCGCTGCCGCCCGGCGCAAAGCTTTGGACACCGCCAAAACCGCTTCCTCCTGGTCAATCATTTTTTGGTGGATAAGATCCTCCAGATTTAATAGCTGTTTTGTGGTCTCTGATCCGGCACCGGCAATGGGAATGTTACTCCGGTTTTGAATTGCCTTTTCCACAACCAACTTTTTAATCCAACCGTCTTCGGCCGCGCCAAGGCTCTCCTCAAAAACCTTCAGGGCGATATCCGGTAGGACCGAATCATGGATGTAACGGTTAGACAACTCGGCAATAGCGTGAATGGCAGGAACAGTGGTACAGATTTTTTTGTAACGCTCAACCTCAATTGCCCGGTTTATTAACACCCCTACTGTTTCAGCAACCGAAGCCGGAGGTAACTCCACTTTGGTAAATATCCGGGCAAAACTTTTATTCTTCTCCACCGTTTTGGTATAGCTTGCGGAATCCGCCACGGCAACGAATTGAAAATCGGAACTTTCTAAGTAAGGCAGAATCAAAGCATAAAGGTTAAATTGGTTTCCGGCCTCGCCTAATCCCAAATCCTGGATCTCATCAACATAGACAATGATATTTCCGGAAAACTTTACCTCGTCAAAGATACTCTTCAGTCTGGCTGCCAAGTCTCCTTCATTGGTAATCCCCGCCATAAGCCTGCTTATATCGAGCTTGACCAGTCTTTTAGTGGCTAAGGCCTTGGGGGCATCCCCGGAGATAATAAGTTTTGCCAAATAGGAAATTAAGGCCCCCCGGCCCGATCCTGGCTCACCAATTAAAGCCACATTTTGGCCTTGCTCCAAGGAGAGGATGTCGATTACCCTTTTGACAACCTCCGGACGGCCAACAAAATCAGGAATATACTGTTTGGCAGCTTCCCTGGTTATGTCATCACAAACAGAGTCCAAAGTCGGAGTTTGCACCCCCATCCAACCCCGGTTGACCCCCTTTAAGTGGTGGACCTTAAAATCCTCATCCCAAGGCAAAATCACTCTCCAGGTATCAGCTTTCTTTTTTAGGAAACTTAAGGCATCCAGAAAATCACCAAGCTTTAAACCCAGCTTTAAAAGCTGCTCTTCAATACCCGGAACCAGATAAAGTTTGGCTACAAAAAAATGTTCCTGGGAAAGATAAGGAAGCTTTAAGCTATTGCCCAGTTCATAAACTTTCTTGAAAACCTCATCACTGTCTATATCATTTAAACCGGTAAAGCTTTCCGGTGTCTGCTCAAGGTACAAAAGCAGTTTTTTTACCGGATATGTTTTTAAAAGCTTGGTAAAACTAACATCATTTTTCCCGACAAAACTGGCCTTCCATATCTTGGTAAAATCTTTCACCTGCCGCAACTTTTGGTGAGGATGGGAAACCAAATGGTTAATAAACAAAACTACCCCGGAAAAAAGCAGCAGCCGGCAAATTAAAGCTATGGTACCCGGTTCAATAATGGCCGCAAGCGGGAGCGCCAGCCAAACCACCAGCAAAACGGCAGCCAAAACAGAAACCCCAAGGAAAGCCACCAAACCAATACAAATCCTAATTAAACGAAAAGAGAAACTCAAAAGCCTGCCCACTATCGAAGAATCATGGAATAAGGGAGTAAACAAAAGTTTAAACATTAACCCAACAGCCAAGTCTTCTTCCAGATAAAGGATGATGTTTTTCCAGGATCTTAAAATTACTTTGGGGCTTTCAAGAAACCAAAACTTTAGCAGATGAATTGGCAGATATAGGTATTTCATCGTCGATATATCACTGTACTCTGACTACATTCCCATTGGTATCAAGCTCGACAAAATGGGTAGATCTTCCCTCAATAAATGCCTGGCATTCGTTTTCCGGCTGGTTATCCATTTGCTCCCTTGGGGTGTGGACCACGTCCACCACCCAACCCGGCATTAAATCATTGGAAAGGCATGGACCCTTGGACATATCAATACCCAAAGAAACATCCTTCTTAAAAAGCGACAAAGCCCGGCCAACTGCCAGGTCATAGGTATAGGATGAGCCTCTTTTATATTCAGGAGCTTTTCCGGTGCTGATAACCACAGTCCCGATAATTAAAACCACAGAGAAAAATAACCAGAATAATTTTGATTTTCGGCTAAGGAGAATTTGCATACCTTTATTCTACTACAACCGGTTCACGATTGTAGAGCTTAGCAAATTCTGATGTAATTTCCTGCCCCCATATTTTTTACCAGGCCAAAAATTTCCATTTTAATCAGGGATGCGGAAACCAAAGCCGCACTGCATTGCAACTCCCGGCATATTTCATCAATGTGTTTACTCTCAGATTGCAACACTTCGAGTATTTTCTTTTCCATTTCGTTTAATTCGTTTTCATTCTTAATTCTTAAATCTGTATTCTTAAATCTAGTTAATCCAATCTCTTCGAGTATTTCCTCCACTTCCGTCACCAGCTTTGCTCCCTGTTTAATTAAAAGTAGTGGCCCTTGGGATAAATCGGAAGTAATCGGCCCGGGGATAGCAAAAACATCCCGGCCCTGTTCTAGAGCCAGTTTGGCGGTGATTAATGATCCGGAATCTTCCGCCGCCTCAGTTACCAAAACTGCTTTTGAAAGCCCGGAGATAATTCTATTTCGGGCAGGAAAGTTTCCCGGGAGTGATGGGTGGTCGGGAGGGAATTCTGAAATTACTGCCCCGAAACCGGAGGCAATTTCGCCCGCCAAACGGGTATTTTCCGGAGGAAAGATACGATTTAACCCTCCGCCCAAAACTGCCAAAGTTCTCCCCTCCAATTTAACTGTAGTTTTGTGGGCCTGGGTATCCACACCCCGCGCTAGCCCGGAAACAATAGTTATTCCGGCCTCGACCAAACCACTAACAAATTTTTCCGTTACCAATCCTCCGTACCCGGTCATCTTCCTGGTTCCTACCACCGCAATCGTTTTTCCGTCCTCAACAATATCGCCCTTGTAGTACAAAATAATTGGCGGGTCGGATATCTCCTTTAAAAGCCTGGGGTATTTTTCATCAAAACTTGTCACCCAGGAGATCCCGCATTTTTGGATATATTCCAGGTATTTTTCCGGAACCAACTTTTTCCGGGTTTCCAAAAGCAGATTAATTACATTTTGGAAGATGCTCAGTTTTTGAAGCTCTTTGGGGTCTGCTTCCCAAACCAACTTTGGGTCCTGGTAATAATCCATTAAAGCCCGAAGCCTAACCGGCCCCAAACCGTTTACCGAATGCAGCGCCAATAAATATTCAAGGTTAACCACCTCTGTTGATTAGAATAAACCATCGCACAAAAAATACTCATGGTCAAGACTGAGATAGAATGGGGGTGTGAAATTTTTCACTGATATTTTCATTCTGGCAAGTTACAATTTCTTAGAATGTCTCCTGAAGTCAGGGTTGAAATCGCCACTGAACAAATTGAAGAGGTCAAAAAAGCCATTTTACAAGTTGCACCTGAAGCAAAAATCTCTTTTCCACAGTCTACACGAGTCGAGAAATTACAGGCTTATTTACAAAGTTATGCAAAAAGAATCGCTTCGTTTAGAGAACTGAGCAATCCACAAAACAACGAAAGTATTTTCCTTGGTTATCGCGAACTGGCAAGAGAACTTTTTTCTTGGGCATGGAAAGATGAATTATCTGTTCATCTTACCAGCGATAATATTAATGGCCTAAAAGATCTTTTAATAGAGGAATTTTTGGCATGTACCAGGAATAAACCTCGGAGTATTTCCCAAAATATTGCTCATACGCACTGGGAAGAGAGTATCTTGCAACCACAGCAGGCAGAAGCGATCATTAGCCGTTTTGGCCTGGAAACTGGTCTGGCAGAAAATCAAAAACTACATCCTTATACGGAAGTTGCTCAAAGTTTAGGCAATGACAACAAATCCAGGGCTAGAATAATTACTACCCAAGCTCTAAGACATCTGAGTTTTAGAATGTTTCGAACTAAAGAACACCGAGACACATTAAAGCAATTTTTTGACGAAATTGAGTAAGGCTGACTATTCCCCTAAAGCTTTGGCTGATTCCGTAGCTATAGCATAAGAATCCAAGCTTTTGATATGAGTCTTATCTGGATTAAAGTACCAGGTATAAATGTCTTTAATGATCGGAGCCGAGACATTTGACCCTTCTCCTCCTGCCTCCACCAAAGCTGTCGCCGAAATCTGGGGATTGTCCACGGGAGCGTAAGATGTATACCAGGCATGGGTCCGGTTTTTGGGATCGCCAAACTCTGCCGTACCCGTTTTTCCGGCAGTGGGAATGGAAAAATTAAAGAAAGGCCACGCGGTACCCCCATCCTGAGGAACCTCGGCTAATCCCTTGTTGACCAAATCAATGTAATCTTTTTTAAATACATCTTTGACAATTGGGTCAAAGTGAAACTCCTTCATCACCGCGCCTGCAGGCGAGGTAATTTTGGTCACTAGGTGCGGGGTAGTCAGGCTACCTTTTTCGGCCATAAAAGAGGTGGAGGTTAAAACCTGTAAAGGGGTAGCGAGCAAAAAACCCTGGCCAATGGCCATATGTAAGTTATCACCGGGGTACCATGGCTCACCCACATTTTTCTCCTTCCAGGCTCTGGTAGGAAGAAGCCCATCAACTTCACCCGGAATATCAATCCCCACCTTCTTGCCATAACCCACCTTCTCCGCCACTTCATCCAAAACCGTTTCTCCCACCAAATCCCCAACGTTATAGAAAAAGATGTCATTGGACCTTTTTAGGGCCCTGACTACATCCATCATTCCTTCCTCCTTTTTCCCATATTCAGTGAAATACCAATTAGCAAAAGTGTAAGGCCCCAGGCTCATAATACCCGTATCCTCATATTGAGTCTGGGCATTTATTTTTCCGGAATAAAGCCCCGCCAAAGCGGAGACAATTTTAAAAGTCGACCCCGGAGGATAGGTTCCGCCAATAACCCGGTTTAACATCGGAGCGTTGGGGTCGTTAAAATAATTGGTGACCTCAGAATTTCTTTTGGGATCGGTAAAAGCATTACCATCATACGAGGGATAAGAGGCTAGGGCCAAAATTTCTCCGGTTTGCGGATTTTCTACCACCACCGCGCCGCAACAGGAACTGGCGCCTTCAACTCCTTTTTTCAGAGCATTAAAAGCTACTTTTTGCAAATCGGCATCAATGGACAAGTAAATATTTTTACCCGGAATAGGATCTATGTGCCGCAAAACTCTAAGCGGTTTACCCTGAGCATCAATTTCGATAATATCCGCCCCGTCCACCCCCCGAAGATAACTTTCATACGACTCTTCAATTCCTGCCCGGCCAATCCGGTCTCCTAGTTTATAAGTCATCGGACTTTTGTCCGGGAGAAGGGCGCTTTTCTTCACAACATCTCCCTGGGACTGGTCCAGTTCTTCCTGAGTTACCTGACCTACATAACCTAAAATTTGCGAGGTCACTTCCCCCATCGGGTAGTAACGGATAGCATCGGTTTCTAAATTGTTGTATTCCGGATCCCCTTTGGCCTCCATTGCCAACACTTCATCGCGGGTTAAAAATTTATCTTTCAATCTGAATCCGGGGTTATTTTCCGCCAAGACTTTGCCGTTACGGTCATAAATTACCCCCTAGGCGCATGAATAACTTTAATCTGGATCCGGTTTAAGTCCGCCATCTCCCGGTTTTCCTTCCCCTGGACCACCTGCAAGTGAAATAACCTTAAGAATAACCCAAAAAAGAGGATTAAGAAAACACTCCCCAAAATTACCAGACGCCAAGAGGAAACATCACCGTTTTCCACATCCGGTTCAAAGTTCGGCACCAAACTTTCCTCCCATCCGGGTTGTTGAAGTTTTTTGCCACTAAAATGCCCGGCCTTTCTTGAAACCTTATTTAGTTCGTCGGAGAAAGCTAAGCCCAGTTTGCGTTTACGAATCCTCATAGCAAAAATTTTCAATTTTAAATTTTAAATTTCCAATGAATTTTCAATGTCTTAATGTTTAAAAATTGGAACATTTAGATTTGATTGAAAATTAAAAATTGGTAATTAAAAATTTACTTTCCTATCTTCAATCTTATTTCTTTCCTTGGCACAAACCGTTCTTCCCAAAACCTAACCACAAAATAGACAGGCAAAATTAATACTGTTTCAACAATTAGGGCCCCGGTGTTTAAACTTGATTTAAAAATTAACCCCTCAATCAAACGGTCAGCCAAAAGCAGAATAAACCCCAAGGGTAAAATGACAATCCACCGGGAGGCAAGCGGTGTCCTTTTAATAAAACGGACTGAAGTGAGAAGTATCAAATAAATAAAACTTAGGCTTCCCAAAGGCTTGCCTAATAATAATGAAAGCAAAAGGCCGAAGGAAAAAGCCAAATAGAAATTCTTTTGGTCATGGGTGATAAAACTTCTGGCAATTAACACCAGCAGTAAAATATTAATCGGTAAAAACGAAGCTTGTATAAATGTGGCCAAAATTAAAACAAAGAGTATCATCTTTATGAGCTCCTGATAACGAAAACTATATCCAAATCACTAAATAAAAATAGCGGTTCGACTTTGGCTTGTTTAAAAACTTCATTTTGTCTTTCATCAACCTGGGCAACTTTTCCCATCAACAGCCCCCGGGGCAGTTTTCCCTCAGTTCCTTCGGAATAAACCAAATCCCCGACACTGATAGTTTCTTGGTGCAGGATTTTATCCATCAAAAGTTTGGAACCAAATTGACCTTCTAAAATTCCCTTGGCCTTGCCGTCCTCTCGCTGGGAAAAAACGGCAATTTTTGAATCGGGGTCCGTGGACAATAAGATTTGGGAAGTTTTGGCACTGACGGATTTAATTTGACCAACGTAGCTGTCTTTGTAAACCACGGCTTGGCCAACCTTTATTCCGTCTGAATCCCCTTTATCAATTAATAGATACCTGTTTTCCCCCAAAATCCTGGCCGGTTGCATGTCATAAGTTTGCGGGCTTAGTTTATTGTAGGTATCAACAATCCCTTCAGTCTCTTTTAGCTTTTTTTGCAGCTCTGAATTTTCGGAAAGGATTTGTCCCATTTGTAACCTTAAGGCCTTATTTTCCAAAGAAGCTTTCCTGGCCAAAAAGATAAACCCAACTTGAGAACCCAAAGTCTCTCCCGATTTATAAACCCCATACTGGATAGGAATAGTCACGGTTTGTAAAATTATTTTGGGCAATTTTAAAAATCCCAAGCCATCTATAAAAACTAAAAACAAGGAAATAAAACTTAAAACCAGGAGAATACGAAGTTCCAAAAAGAGGTCTTTCACAAGGGCTAATATATCATATTAGCAGGCTACATCACAGGCTAAATTACATTCTTTTGGCAAGATATCCCAATAGTTATAAATGAGGGTATTGACAGTGGTCAATAACTTAGTTTATTGTCATAACAATCTGTCCTTTAGTATATGGCTGAAAGAATCTTTGGCGAGTTAATTAGTAGAAATCAAGCAGATGGGAAACTAGTTTGTATTGGTTATGATCCTGACCTTGATAAACTTCCTGAAAGATTTACCCATGTTCGGGGAACAGTTCCCGATAACCCTCGCCAACTAGACCCCGAAGCACACTATCAGCGAACTTGTGTTTATTACGACTTTTTAAAGCCAATTACCGACACCACTCATCATTACGCCTGCGCTATTAAACCTAACATCGCTTTTTATGAACATAGCGATGCGGGAGAGGAAGCGTTAAGTAATACCATCTGGTATGTGAATAACGAATACCCCCACATTCCAATTATTGGAGATGTCAAGCGAGCGGATATTGGAAATACAAACAAAGGGTATGCAGAGATGGCTTTCGACAGATATGGGTTTGATGCTATCACAGTAAATCCTTACTTCGGGCATGATACCTATGACCCGTTTTATAAGTATCCCGGAAAAGGAATTATCGTGCTTTGTAAAACAACTAACCCCGGTGCCGCTTTATACCAGGATGCCCCAATAGACATCTATCAGTATCAACGGGAACAAATCTTAAAAGGTTCTCCAATGACCAATGACGAGATGGACTTAGCTCAGATGGCAGCCAGAGAACACTACTCCGAAACATTAGTTGAAGAGATGAATAAGGAAGAGAAGTTAACTGACGATCAAAAGCAGTTCTTAGAAAAACATCGGCCGGACAGCAAGTTATTGCCAATGTATCAGGTTATAGCTTTAAGAACCGCTACATTAGCAGCTAAACATCCAGAGATGACCTTTGGCCTGGTTGTTGGAGCCACCCATCCAGAAGCCTTCAAACCCGTTCGATTACTCGCCCCCAATTTACTGTTCCTGATTCCAGGAATCGGCAAACAAGGTGGAGATTTGGAGGCTACTTTAAAGTTTGCTGGTGACAATATTGTGATTAACAGTTCCAGTGGAATCATATTTGCTTCCAAAGGAATCGACTTCGCACTAGCAGCGCAAAGAGAGGCGATGAAATTACACGAACAAATACGATCATTAAAGGCAGCATAAACATGGCAGAAAGAAAATTTAGTCCAGACGAAGCTAACCTATTCCGGGTTCTGCGTACTGAGCCCAAAGAAATTAAGTCGCGGCAATTAGTTAAAGACCCTGCCACAACTCCCAGAAGCGAAAATCCTTTTTATATTGCTCACAGAGACGGCGCTGTTTTAAATTTTCCAAAGGAACCAAACGAGTTTTATCTGGTCAGCCATGAGGTGGACTGGAGGGAAGGAAGGGAGTTAAAACCCCCTTCAGGGATTTACTGGGACTTCCGCAGCCCCAATGATAATCTCCTTAAGGCTATGGGGATAGTTTTAGCTAGGGTGCCTTTAGATGTTCAACCCCAATATTGTGCCGGGATTCCTACCACCGGAGGTAAAATTGCTTCCGTTTATGCTGAATACGCTCCTGGGGTCACTTATCTTGATCTCTTCCAAAAAATCGAGAAGGACGGTGGCACGACCATCGTAGAGGCAGACAATGCTCCCCAAGGCCACGGGGAACCCTTAGTTCTAATTGATGATGTTCTCTCCAAAGGTACTAGTGCTTTACCAGCTTTTGGAGCCGCTAAACGCTTGGGATTTGAACCCCGGCTGCTGGTAGTCATTGACAGGCAACAGGGAGGAGTCGCCCGGTTAGCCAAAGCTGGCTACAAGGTTTTTGCCTGGTGTAATGTTGAAGAAGCTCTGGATTATTATCTGAACCAAGCTCCACAAGAAATTTGCATTTCCCAGGAACAATACGATAGTGCATTAGAATCCCTACGCCAGGACCAGTTCTCCGGATAATATACCTTAGCGAAGTCCACCTGTAACTTTAACTTTGGAGAGAAGATCAAGGTCTTCCAAAACCCGGCCGCAGCCGCGGACAACTGTAGTTAAAGGGTCATCCGCCACATAAACCGGCATCTTTGTTTCTTCGGCAATCTTTTTATCCAAACCCCGGATTAAAGACCCGCCGCCAGTAATGACAATTCCTCTTTCCAAAATATCGGACAAAAGTTCCGGCGGGGTTTCCTCCAAGACCTCGGCAATGGCCGAAATAATCTGGTTGATTGTCCCCATTAAGGCTTCCCGGATTTCCTCTGAGGAAATTTTAATGGACTTCGGTAAGCCTGTAGAAAGGTCACGTCCGCGGACAACAGTTTCTTTTTCCGTTTTTAAAGGGGAAGCCGAGCCAATTTCAATCTTGATATTTTCAGCAGTTTTTTCCCCAATCAATAAGCCGTAGCGCATTTTTAAGTAATTAATAATGTCCTGGTCCAACTCATCACCGGCAACCCGGAGCGAGCGGATAATAACTGCCCCGCCCAAGGAGATAACGGCAATCTCCGTGGTTCCCCCGCCAATATCCACAATCATGTTTCCCTCCGGTTCCTCAATCGGGAGCCCCGCCCCAATTGCCGCCGCCATCGGTTCCTCAATTAAGTAACAGGCCCGGGCGCCTGCGGTCAAAGCCGCATCCTGCACCGCCCGCCTTTCCACTTCCGTCACTCCGGAAGGAATTCCCACCACCACCCTTGGGCGGGGAAGTTTGGGCAACTTAAATCCGCCCTTAAGGCCATTTGAAGGGGTTTGGTGGATCTTTTGGATGAAGTGGCGGAGCATCGCTTCAGTAGTATCAAAATCGGAGATTACCCCATCACGCAAAGGCCTCACTGCCTCAATCGCGAGCGGTGTCCGGCCCAACATCCTTTTGGCCTCGGTGCCGATAGCCAAAACTTGTTTACTTTTTTTATGTATTGCCACCACTGACGGTTCACGGATAGCAATCCCTTTGCCCTTGACTAAAACCAGAGTATTTACTGTACCCAAATCTATACCAATATCGTGTGAGAGGAGGCCCCAGAACTTGTCAAACATGTGAGTTGAGTGTACCAGAGAGGCTTCTAATTCACAAGGAGTTTTGGTAGTATGTTGACAGTCGTTGGCGTTTCTTAAGGTGACGCCTTAACGTACGTCAAGGCGTCACCTTGTAAAAAATGCTTAATACAATTCTTGTTTACTCCTTCTATATATTATTTTTCCTGACCCCGCTTGTTTGGGCTCCGTGGAACTTTGAACTTTTTGAATACAACAAGATGATGCTGGTTTATTTCCTCACCATCATTATTACCGCCTCCTGGCTTATCAAAATGATCCAAACCAAAAAATTTAACCTCCAGGGCACGCCTTTGGATATTCCTTTAATGCTTTTCCTTCTGGCCAATATTCTTTCCACCATTTTTTCCATTGACCGCCATACCTCCATTTGGGGTTATTATTCCAGGTCAAATGGCGGGCTTTTATCTACTATTTCCTACATCCTTTTGTACTACGCGCTAGTTTCCAACTTTACCAAGGGACAGGTTTTAAGTTTCCTGAAATGGGCAGTTTACGGCGGGGTAGTTGTAGCTTTATATGCCATCCCAGAACACTTTGGCGCCTCCCCTTCCTGTTTATTCTTAACCGGATCTTTCAATGATGCCTGCTGGGTGCAGGATGTCCAGGCTAGGGTCTTTGCCACGTTAGGCCAGCCCAACTGGCTGGCAGCCTATTTGGCAATGTTAATCTTTCCCGCCATCTATTTCCTTCTTTCTTCCACCAAAAGATCATTCATGATTCTTAATTCTACATTCTTAATTCTTTTTTACCTCGCCTTCACCTTTACCTATTCCCGGGGGGCCACACTAGGACTTTTGGGGGGGTTGGCTATCGTAGGACTCACTTATTTCCTATCATTCCTGCGCAAACAGGGATCCAAATTAGCTGGGTCCCTGGTCAAGCCAGGGATGACAATTTTAGGTATCATTATTGGTGTCAATTTAATCTTTGGCTCTGCTTTAACCGACTTTAAACTGTTGTCCAAATTTGCCCCGGCTTCCCGGCCATCTTTGGCTTCAGTGATCAATGCCCCCAAACCCTCCGGAACCCAGCTGGAAAACGGCGGCACCGAATCGGGAACCATCAGGCTGATTGTCTGGAAAGGGGCAATTGATA
This sequence comes from bacterium, assembly GCA_021786315.1. Taxonomy (GTDB): domain Bacteria; phylum Patescibacteriota; class Microgenomatia; order Daviesbacterales; family UBA10151; genus JAJYNN01. Next base: position 262,899 of record JAJYNN010000002.1, on the reverse strand, counting down.
TCTTTAAACATTACCCAATTTTTGGCTCCGGAGTTGAAACCTTTGCCTATTCCTACTACAACTTCAGGCCGGTTGAACACAACCTAGTCTCTGAATGGGATTTTCTTTATAACAAAGCCCACAATGAATTCCTTAATTACCTAGCAACAACCGGAATAATTGGCTTTACCAGTTACATGGCCATCATTATTACATTCGTAATATGGTGTATTAAGGGATATGTATTAAGTATTAAGGGGAAAAACAAAAATACCCATACTACATACTACATACTACTTATCCCGGCACTTCTTGCTTCCTACATTTCCTACCTCATCCAAAATATTTTTGGCTTTTCTGTGGTAATCATTGCCCTCTTTTTCTATCTTTTTCCAGCCATTGCCTTTACCGCCACCGATTCAACAAAACCTCTCGCTTTTCCTAAGCTCCTAAATCCTAGTGCGTCAGCGCGAGCTTCGCTCCAATCCATATTCTTAAATCTCTACAAAAGACCCTTTTATCCCAAATTCGCCTCCTGGGTTGTAGGAATTATGGCAGGATTAATACTTATCACTTTAGGACGTTACTACCTAGCCGATACCGACTTTGCCACCAGCCAAAAGTATTCCGACACCAACCCCGGAAAGGCATACAACGAGTTGATTGCGGCGGTCTCATTAAACCCCGGTGAGCCTTATTACCACAGTGAATTGGGCTATGCGGCGGCCGGGGCAGCCGCGGCACTGGAAAGTGAGGATGCTACCCGTTCTGCGCTCCTTAAAGAAGAAGCGGTATTCGAAACCAATCTAGCCTTAAAGGATAGCCCCAGGAATGTTTCTTATGTCAGAAGCGCCGTCAGAACCTATTACATGCTTGCGACAATAGACAAGGCTTACACCCAAAAAACCCTGGATGCTTTGGATTTGGCTATCCTTCTGGCTCCCACAGATCCCAAATTGACTTACAATAAAGCCATAATTTTGAGCCAAATGGGCAAAAACCAGGAAGCCATAGCTGAAATGGAAAGGACAATTAAATTGAAGCCAAATTATAAAGAGGCCTATTATTCTTTGGGGCTCATCTATGCTTCGGATAAGCAATATGATAAGGCTATAGAGGCCATGCAGGGAATCTTAAAATTCATTCCGAACGATCCTGATGCCTTGAGCAAGATTAAAGAATGGGAAAATAAATAGCAATTCATAAGGTGACACCTTGAAAAAACATGAAGAGTATAGGCCAGATCATCGACCAGCAAAAACACCCTGACCGCCCCAAGAATTTATCCCAGGAGTTCCAGGTTTACGGAGTTTATTTAGCGGAAGAATTAGGTGACACCAAACATTATTCCCTCTATATCAAGCTGGCTAAACAATATAGCCGGGGCCTTTTGGACCAGGCCCTAACATATGCCAAAGGCTATACCTCAGCCAAATCCAAGGCCAAAGTGTTCATGTGGAGGTTAAAACAACTCAGAGAAACCTCCACACAAGATCTTTGACGAAGTCAAAGTAGACTTATGTGGCGTCTCAGTCAACTCAAGAAAGATGCCACACAGGATCTTGGCGAAGCCAAGTAGCCCTATGCGGCGACTTACCCAGCTTAAAAAAGACTCCCTTTAAGATCATTTATGTTAAAATTTAGGCATGCAAGTAGTGAAGGCGCCGGATAATAAATTACGTATCAAAACCAAACCTGTAAAAAAGGTTACCCCTGAGCTGTTAAAAATTGCCCAGGAAATGATCGAGCTGACAAAAACCTTTGAAGACCCGGAGGGTGTCGGTTTGGCCTCAACCCAAATTGGCAGAAACGAGAGGTTTTTTATCGCCAAAGTTGGGAAAAAATTTAAAGCTTTTTTTAACCCCCAAATCCACTCCAGATCTAAAATTCAGAAGAGGTATTTTGAGGGCTGCCTTTCCATCCCGCAATTTTGGGGTGAAACCAATAGGTCAACCAGCATTGTAGCCTCATATTTAGATGAACAAGGCCGTTACATTAAAAAAACCTTAACCGGAACCACGGCCTGGATATTCCAACACGAAGTGGATCATTTAAACGGAACCTTGTTCGTGGACCACGTTTTACAACAAAAAGGCAAGATGTATAAGGTTACAGGGAAAGACCAAGCCGGAGCAGATGTTTTAGAGGAAGTCAGGGTAGTATAACAATTTTCAATTTACAATTTTCAATTTTTAGTCAATTTACAATTTTCAAATTTCGAAAATTGGATCATTAAAAATTAATTGTAAATTGGTACTTGGTAATTGAAAATTATGGATAAGTCTATCAAAATCGTGTTTTTTGGAACTCCAGCCTTCGTGGTTCCCATTTTAGAAGCTTTGGAGGAAAATTTTCAGGTTGTTGGGATAGTTACGGGACCCGACCAAAAGATTGGCCGTAAACAAATATTAACTCCCTCCGCCGTCGCCACGAACGCAAGGCGTCCCCTTGCGGCGCAAGGCGTCACCTTGCACAAGCCTGAGAGACTGGACAATGAGGCTGCTCTGGAGCTAAAAAAGCTCAATGCTGATTTATTTATTGTGGCGGCTTATGGGAAAATTATTCCCCAAAATGTTTTAGATATTCCTAAATTTGGAGTTATAAATATCCATTATTCACTTTTACCTAAGTACCGCGGGGCTTCTCCCATCCAGGCAGCCATTTTAAACGGTGATAAAACCTCCGGTACCTCCATCATGCAAATGGATATCAAACTAGATCACGGTCCAGTCCTTGCAACAAAGGAGATTAGCTTATCAAATACAGATACTTTTGAATCTTTGAACACAAAAATGACTCAGGAAACAATTCCCCTTTTGGTTGATATTATTCCCCAGTTTATTGCAGGGAAAGTGGATTTAAAACCCCAAAATGAAGAAGAGGCAACTTTTACAAAAATTATTAATAAAGAGGACGGGTATTTCGATATTGGGAATCCCCCAACTCCGGAAAAATTGGACCGGATGATCCGGGCCTATTATCCCTGGCCCAATGCCTGGACCAAATGGAATGGAAAAATTGTAAAATTTTTCCCGGGTGAATTGGTCCAAATGGAAGGCAAAAACCCTGCAAAGTTAGCAGATTTTCTTCGGGGTTACCCTGATTTTCCTATTAAGAATTTAAACTAATAAGTTTAAATCTTCAAACATTTTTCTTAAGTCCGACACGCCGCTAAACAATATGGTTTTAATCCCTAGGTTTTCTACACCTTCCAAAAGTTTTTGGTCATCATCAGCCATTAAGCATGCTTCTGGTGCAACTTCTAGCTTACGACAAGTTCTTAAGAATATTTCTGGATTTGGCTTTTCAACGCCTTCTTCAGCTGAATTAACCAATACATTAAATCGATTCTTAAGATTATATTTATCTAATAAACCGTGAAATAGAGATTTGAGCCCGTTATTGATTACTGCTGTTTTAATACCTGGTCTAAGCTGAACAAGTAAATCCAAAAGCTCTTGGTTTGGTTCTCTTTTAGAAAGAAGCCAGTTTAAAACTGTTGCAGAATCTACGCCATAGTTTTTACCAATAGAAGTAAAGGCTACATCATCGTCAATTTGACCCAAACGAGCCTGGTACCAAAGCTCCGGATCAATTTGTAGTTGACCCTTAGGCCCTTCATACTCTTCTTTATTACGAAAAACAACACCACCAAAATCAAGCAAAACTGCTTCAATCATGGGAGTATTATATCTTAAAAAGAGAAAAAATTAAGCGGCGGCTTGAGGCTGGGCTTTAGGGGCTACAGGTCTGTTGGCTTTTTCAGCAGCCTTGACCATTCTTAAACACTTGGTACAAAGCTTTAATCCTTTATAGGAATGAAGGTTTGGTCTTTGGGTTTTCTTGTAAATTTGAGCACGGAGAGGCCACTGGGATGCACCAGATGAACCTTTTTTGTGCCGGGAATAGGCAACTTTATGAACACCTTTTTGACAAAGATTACAAACTAACATAACGGCTAAGTTTAACATCTATTAGCTTCTGATGCAACAGGAGTGAAGAAGGACATATCTTTTTTGGACTGAAACAAATATAATCTTGGTATGGTACCGGCTCTTTTTGCCCTCATTATCGTAATAATCCTTTTTTCAGTAATTCTCCACGAAGTCATGCACGGATATATGGCCTTAAGGTTTGGGGACCACACGGCTGAATATGCGGGAAGGTTAACCTTAAACCCTCTGCCACACATCGACCCCATCGGAACCGTCCTTTTGCCTTTGCTTTTAATTATTACCGGCTCCCCTGTCCTTTTTGGCTGGGCCAAACCGGTTCCGGTTAACCCTTACAATTTTAGGGATCTTCGCAAAGGTGAGTTTTTTGTCTCCATTGCCGGGATTTTGGCCAATTTAGGTTTAGCGCTCCTGGCAGCTTTGCTTTTTCACCTGGCGCTGCCTTCAGACAACTCCTTAATCCTTAACGCCCTGGGGTTTGCCGTGGATATTAACTTAATCCTGGCAGTTTTTAACCTAATCCCGATTCCCCCGCTTGACGGATCAAAGATTGTATTATCATTCCTGCCGCCAAAGCTGGCTATCCAGTTCCAGCAAATTGAAAGGTACGGATTGTTTATCCTGCTCTTTTTACTCTTAATTCCAGTGGGCAGAACCACCATCATCGGCTTTTTATTGGGTCAAGTTCTCCAATTCGCCCACTTAGTTTTAGGAATTCAGTAACCACGAAAAACGCCAAAGTCGGCGTTTTCTAAGCGGGCTCAGATAGGCCTTCTTTGGCGTTAACAAGTTGATTTTTCTGCGGATTGTTTAGACTTTTTGAGCCTGGAGCGGGAGAAAGGGACGGCCTTTTCCCGCAAGAACTTAGGACATTACACTTATGACAACGAGAGTACTTAGACTGGTCTGGCTGTACGGCCGGCTGTTGCTGTGGATGATGTTTGGTTATTAGCGGTCAGGGAATTGACGGCCAAAGCAACGACGTAACCGAGGGCTACAATTACCGCAGGCAACAGCGGCGTCTGAACATCAACTGCAATTAATCCGGTCGCAATCAACACAACGAGGTAGATCGCCCCTTGCACACCTTCGTTACTGTTTAGGTTTTGAGCAAGGAGAGTTACCCCAGCGGCGATAGCCACATCCAAAAGCGGAGGCAATTGCGAGATGTTCAATGCAGCCAGGACGCTATAGACGAGTAACATAAGACATGCTGAAGGCAAGTATACAGCCCAGTTGGCGCCGTTGGTCCAAGAACCTTCTTTGACCAGGACACCAAGGATGAATGGGACAACAAGGAACGCTGTCAGCATGGCCGCCTCTGGCGAGAGGCGGGATGAAATCAATGGTACCGCGCCGACGGCGAGGGCAAAGACAATTGAGACAGACACCAGGAATTTGTGACCAGGAGTCATTTATCTCCCCCTTTTTATTTTTCGGATCAACCATCCTATCTAACACTCCGTCCCAAGGTCACTTTTTGCTAAGGCATCCGTACACCCTAGTTTCTAAGTGACAGCGAAGATAGGCCTAAAAAGTGAATAATTATGGATTACCCGCTTTTTAGGCCCACCTTCGGGACCACAATGAAATGTCAGAAGTTAGCTTCGTAAAGTAAAAAACTTTCCGCAAATTGTCAACGTGCGAAAAGAAAAAGGAGCGGTAAAGCTTTTTAAGACGCGATTGTCTTTTAAACTTACCCCTCTTGGCCTAGTTGTAGCACAACCATTTCTAGATTGCAAATTATTTAATCCAGGTCTTTTTGAGTGAGGCAAATTGCTGGTTTAAAATTGCTTTCCGGATGTCTTTGACCAGGTTCACAATGAAGTACACGTTATGAATGGTAGCTAAATGGTAATAAAGCAGCTCTTTGGCCAAAAATAAGTGGCGCAGGTAAGCCCGGGTAAAGTTTTGGCAAGTATAACACTGACACTCCGGATCAATCGGTTTTTTATCCTCCTTAAACTCTGACCTTAAAATTGATAGGACATACTTATTGGCAAGCTTTCCGCCCGTTTTAGGGCTAATGTAGAGGCTCCCGTTTCTGGCCCGGCGCATCGGTGCTACACAATCAAACATATCCACCCCCCGCTCAATACATTCAAATAGGTCCAAGACTTCCCCAATCCCCAGGGCGTGTCGAGCCCAATTATCCGGTAGTAATGGAACAACCCAGCTCATAGTTTGATCTATAGCGTGGGAGGCAGGTAAACCCATTAAACTAGCCTCAACTGCCGTCACCTCAGCTGCAGAAGAGCTAACTCCGAAAGACCCGCCGATGGAAATTCCATCAAAATTTTGGGCCGCCACCCACTTGGCTTCGCCTTTCCTTATTTCCTCATTATCAATTCCTTGTAGTATCCCGAAGATCAGTGGATTTTGAGTAGTTCCTTTACCCGCATGTTTTTTAAAGTATTCCAGGCTACGTAATTCCCAGCGGTGTGTTCTCTCCAAGGAATCTTTCACATACTCCATGCTGTGAGTTGGTGATAACAGCTCATCTAATGTCAAACAAATATCTGAACCCAAATCCAGCTGCACTTCTATGGAAAGCTCAGGGGTCAATAGATGTTTTGATCCGTCCAGGTGTGAGACAAAATGGACTCCCTCTTCGGTCATTTTTGTAACTAAGGAGGTTAGCTCGGGGTCCTGCCGGCTAGCAGCCCCATCCGACGTCCTCGGTCGTAGCAACTTCCCTGCGGGCGCTCGATGGGGCGCCCCGCTTGCCGTCACCCCTCGCTTTGTGCCACCCACTTTCCTCACTCCATGTTCAATCATCGCCCCCAAGGAAAAAGCCTGGAAACCGCCGGAATCAGTTAAAATCGGGCCGTCCCAGTGCATAAATTTGTGCAAGCCTCCCATCTTTTTGATTAATTTATGGCCCGGCCTAAGGTATAAATGATAAGTATTTCCCAGGATAATTTGTGTACCCAAATTTACCAGATCTTCCGGTGTTAAGGCCTTAACCGTTCCCTGGGTCCCCACCGGCATATAGACCGGAGTTTCAATTTCACCGTGAGGGGTTTTTAAAATCCCCGCCCTGGCCCCTTTATCTTTTCCCACCACTTTGAAATTTCCCATGGATGCATTGTAAAAGGACAACCCCTGCTCTGGCAAGAAGTGCCCTTGCATGTCAATGCCGGGTGTGTATAATACTGGTTAAGATGAGTCTGGAATTCAGCCTGATTGAAGTTTCCAAAAACGGCGAGGTTACTCAAGTAGATCCTTTTGTTGGTCAGATCGGCGAAGTCCGTATTTATGCCGATTCCAATGCCCGGCCCCTTCTGGAACCCAACCATGGTGACGAATTAACCGACACCGGACTCACTTACCGGGAACTTAACGAGGTCCTCCAGCGGATTAACAATCAGGAAGCCGTCTCCACTTCCTCTAAGAATAAGCCTCAAGGCAAAGCCAAGTAGGAATAATCCGTAAAAGGCGGAGTTGTTTTTCTCCAGGTAGCCTCCCGTTTAGCTTGAGTTAATTCTTTACCAATTTCCCTGGGTAAGATTTTTAGTGTTGACCTTTGTCTTAAGGCATCTTCCGCACAAACCGCCATACCACCCAAGGCATCCAGAAAATGATGCGACCCAAAGGCGTCAAAGGCGAACCGGGCAGCAATTGTCGATGACCTCTCATATCGTCCAATTGCCCCGGATGACTGGACGGCATTCCGGTATGCGTCTCTTAACGAGAGAAAATTGTCTTTTGAGGGATGATTGCGGTAAGCCAACCTTCTTCTTTTGAATGCATTAACTGTTTGTCTTGTGGGTTCGGAAGGTAAAACTACTGCCTTGTCCAAAATCCGCACTGCCGAGGCCAATAGATCAGTCCTACCGGTTAAAGCTGCCACCAACATACCGTATTCAACTTCGTCATCAAGCATCTCCATATCAAAATCGTAAGGGTTATCTTTGGTGTCTGTGTGAAGGGCAGCAGCTGCAAGCCTTACATCCGAATGATAATAAACATTGGTGATTGCTCTTCTCATACCAAACAAATAATGGGCTACAGTGGGAGCCTCATTAGCAGCTTTAGCTAACATCCGGAGCGACACTTCATAAATTCTGGCAGCCATTAATACCCGCTTTCTGCCATCATCGGAAAGCCTGTCGAATCTTTCCATAGGAAACTCCATTACCGCTCTGGTAGCTTCCGCTGAACCTCGAGGATTAGGAACTCGCATATTTTCCGCGGCAAAAATGTCGTCTGAACTTAAAGGAAAATCAAACTCAGTCATGGGTGGATTATACCAATATTTTCTACTTACATTTCTCTTTCCAACTTTTCACTCACAACTTAAGCTCAAAAATTATCATCAAACCAGTGAAACGGGTCTTCTCAATCGGCTGGAGTGATGTCTTTACGGCCTTTATCTCCATTTTAATTTTCTCCTTAGCTGTTCCCGTTGTAACCTATACCTATTTTGCCGCCCAGTTAACCAGCAAAGATACCATCATGAACAGCAACGACACCGGCGTCACCCTTCTGGACCGGAACGGAACTCCTTTTTTTACCCTTTTTCAGGCTAAAAACAAAACTTTTGTACCCATTTCAGAGATTCCTCCCGACATGCAGCACGCCGCTATTGCCATCGAAGACAAGGATTTCTATAAACACCAGGGCTTCTCTATTAAAGCCATTATCCGGTCAATTATTGCCGACATCCAGGAAAGAAAATTGGCCTACGGAGGTTCAACTTTAACCCAGCAACTGGTTAAAAATTCCCTTTTAACACCCCAAAAAAGCTTTTTAAGGAAATACCAGGAAATAGTTTTGGCCTATGAAATTGAGAGAAGGTATTCCAAAGCGGAAATTTTGGAGATGTATTTAAACTCGGTTTATTTTGGCGAAGGGGCGTTTGGGGCCGAAACCGCAGCCGAGACTTATTTTGGCAAAAGCACAAAAGACTTGGATCTAGCCGAGAGTACTCTTTTGATCGGAATTTTAAAAGCCCCTTCCGAATTTTCCCCCATCTCCGGCAGCCTGGAAGAAGCCAAATTAAGACAAAAGTTAGTGTTGCAGGATATGGTGGACCAGGGGTACATTACCAAAGACCAAAAAGACCAAGCAGAAAACGAGAAATTATCCTTCCAAAAGAAGGATGAAAAACTGAACAATATTGGTATTCATTTTGCCATGATGGTCCGCGACCAGCTGGTCCAAAAATACGGGGAAGAGACTGTTTCCCGTTCCGGTTTCAAAGTAAAAACCACAATCAATTTAGACTGGCAAACCTACGCCGAATCCATTGTCGCCGACCAAGTCAAAAAGCTGGCCGTCAATCGGGTTAGTAACGGCGCTGCAGTAGTTTTGGACCCAAAAACAGGAGAAATTTTGGCTTGGGTCGGGTCTAAAAACTGGTATGACGGCGAATTTGGCAAAGTTGATATCCCGGAAAGTCCCCGCCAACCAGGCTCATCTTTTAAGCCCATTGTTTATTCCGCCGCCATGGAGAGAAATTTAATCACCCCGGCAACTATCCTTCACGACCAGCCGACTACATACAAGAATGCCTCCACCGGGTACACCGCTTACTCGCCTGTAAATTATGACCGTAAATTCCGCGGCAGCGTCACCGTCAGGCGCGCCCTGTCCAACTCCCTAAATGTTCCGGCAGTCGAGGTTATGTCAAAACTAGGAGTAGGCAACGCTCTTGATATGGCCCACCGTTTAGGGATTACTACTTTGGATGATCCCAGCCGTTATGGTTTGGCGTTGGTCTTGGGGGCCGGTGAAGTGAAGTTGATTGATTTGGCCACTGTTTACGCAGTTTTTGCCAATGCCGGGGTCAAAAATGACCCCACAGCTATTTTAGAGATTACCGATAAACAAAACCGGGTGGTTTATTCGTACGAACCAAATCCCCAGCCGGTCCTGGACCCGGGTGTAGCCTACCTCATTTCCTCAATCTTGTCTGATTCCAATGCCCGCCGGGAAGAGTTTGGTAACGCCTTGGATAACAACCGCAACGCGGCAGTCAAAACCGGAACCACCGAAAATTATAAAGATGCCTGGACCATGGGTTACACCCCATCTTTAGTAGTCGGGGCCTGGGTCGGAAATAACGACGGTACAGTCATGGATAATATCGCCGGATCATTGGGCGCTGCCCCTATTTGGCGAGGTTTGATTGAGCATTTTTCTACCGGACCGGTAGAAAAGTTCACCCAGCCAAGAAACGTTCTGGCTATCACCTGCAAAGCCGGGTCATCTTCTTATCAGGAATACTTTGTCCGGGGAATGCCTCTGGCTGCCGGGTGTGCCGCAGCCCAGCTTACCCCCACCCCCAGTAAATCACCCACACCCAGTCCATCCCCAAGGCCGGGAACCACAATAATAACCCCAACACCAACGTCCATGCCCACAATTACCCTAACTCCAACCCCAACTCCCAGGAAGCCTACACCTACATTGACACCCACCCCAACACTCACCCCTACACCTACCTTTACACCTACTCCTTCAAGATCAAAAACCCCCTAAAAGCCCTTTGCAACAACCCCATTTTTGCTTGACAAAAACCCCCTGATTTACTAGGATAAGGATGTCACATAAAGTGACAAAGTAGATGGGTTAAAGATCGCAAGATCCTTCCCGATACTGCTTGGCACGTTCGCAATTTGAGATCGTATTTTCCTCCATCGTTAACCTATAACGGGTTGATCTGGAGTCCACAATCTTTTTGAATGTGGTAAGATTCCCACCTGTTCCTAAGGGGAAAAACTCTCAAAACACGGCCAAGCAGCTGAGATTATTTCGAACATTCCTGTCCAGTCCCAAGCGTTGGGACTGGATTTTTTTAACCTTCTCACAGTTTCCTTTCCTGATCTTGTTCTTGAACCGGAATATTTAACAAAAACGGTTCACAGAAGAACTTGCCCGAAGGGATACTCCACAGTTTACTCTGGAGTAGTTCATTTGGTAAAATTGAACTCGTGCCGACATGGCTCAGTGGCAGAGCACGTTCTTGGTAAGAACGGGGTCACGGGTTCGATTCCCGTTGTCGGCTCACGAGTCTTCGAGTGAGCCAGAAACGAGAACAACATCTTTGAGCGCAGCGAAAAGTAGTGTTATTCCCGTCTTCGGCTCACGTTTGCCGACTTAGCTCAGTGGTAGAGCAACTGTTTTGTAAACAGTAGGTCGTCGGTCCGATCCCGACAGTCGGCTCCATCTATTTCTCCGCTTGGGGCAAAGTGAAATAAAAAGTAGACCCTTTATCTACCCCCGCGCTTTCTACCCAGGCCCGGCCGCCGTGAGCATCAATAATCCTTTTAACATTATTCAGGCCGATCCCGGTTCCCCGGATACCAAAGTGTTCCCCTGTCTGGATCCGGTAGAACCTGTCAAAAATCCGTTCCCTTTCCTCTAAAGGAACCCCTAAACCCTGATCCTTAACGGACACTTTGACCAAATCCCCCTCTTCTGCTCCGGAAATCTTTACCTCTCCCCCTTTGGGAGAATATTTAATGGCGTTTAAAACTAAGTTACGGAGAACCAGGTCTATACGCTCCTCGTCAGCAAAAACTTGCGGGAGATCCTCCGGAGCGTCGACAATGAGATTGTGAACCGGGGAAAAGGTAGCTGCCGCTTCCGCCGTAGCATAAAGAATTGGCCGCATATCCAAAAAACGGGAGCGTAAAACAAATTCACCTTCCCCCATCCTTAAATCCATCAACAGGCTGCCTAAATTCCTGGATTCACGGACAATTGTTTGTACCGCTGCCACCATTGTTGGTGTCACGGTCGGTGATGACCGCATCAATATTTCCAGAAGTTGGGCTTTACCTAAAACAAGTGATAGACAATTCCTTGCCTCATGTTCAAAAACAGCCACATGTCCTTCATAACTACTTTCTCCCTCTGTGGACTCCTGAGAGAAAGAGCTCCCCTCTTTTTCAGACATTTTAATAGATAAAAGCGAAACACCCTCTCCAAACTTTTAGAAGCGGACAACTCAAGAGTATAACAAGACCTCTGTCTTTTGTCTGTTAGAAAACTTACTCCCTGCGTTATACAGATCTTTTGCAGCTAACTTAAATCATCATCTCTTAAGATAGGAGTCATGTCAAATTGGCCTAAGGGTTGCGCAGAAAGGATAACCTAGGATATAAGCCATAATTGTCGTTCGGGAACTCACTCCAATTAAAGCTTGAAACTCGAACCCCATTCAAGTTATAATTCCCTAGCTATGGCCAAAAAAGGTGCGAGACAAAGTTTTTATTTAGAGTGTTCTGTTTGCAAAAGCAGAAACTACGTCACATCCAAGAATACCCTGCAAACCAAGGAAAAATTAGCCTTGGATAAATACTGCAAAAAATGCCGCAAAGCCACTTCCCATAGCGAGACTAAAATTAAGTAGCACTACTTCACCTGGAAAACCCTACCCCCACTTGGTATACTTAGCATGTTTAGGGGTATGGTGAAATGGTATCACAGCAGTCTCCAAAACTGCTTTTCTAGGTTCGAGTCCTAGTACCCCTGCATTTTCCCAGGTTCAGTCCTACAATTCCCAAGTTATACCAAGTTATTACCCGCACCTTATCTTCCTCTTAACTAAAACCCTTAAGGTTAACTTGATGAAAAACAAAAAGAAAAGGCCGGAGGAGAATCTAAAACAATACAGCGCCGCCCGGACCCATCAGGTGGGGACCCCACCGCAAGACTATAACGCCGGAGATGAAGCGATCAGCGGAGCCGAGACCACAGCATTTCCAACTTACATTGATGAAAAAGGCAGGGTAAAACACAGCGGCCCCCGAACCACCATTGGCCAAAAGGAACCTCCCGGAACCAGAACCCTGGAAGGGGAAAAGAAAAAACAAGGCTCATAGTTTTTTGATTTTCTTCCCCGTTTCCTTTAAAATACACCCATCAATTTGAATCGGGAGAGGTAAGGTTCAAGATATGGGTGTTTGACGCTTATTCCCTTGGGCTTTGAATCTTCTTATTTCTTAATTGGTAGGCACTTTAACAGTTTTGCGGAAAGTTATTTCAATAGGAAGGAGAAAAACATGCTCTGGCTAGTCTACGTACTCACCATCATTGCAGGAACTGCTGTATTCCTTGCGGGGATCGACCGCTGGATGTGGGCAACTCGAGAAGGAAGAGCCCCTGGTTGGTATCCCCCAACCGCTGTACTTGTGGGCTCCAGTGTCCAAATCATCGGCTGGGTTCGGTTATTATCTTAACCATTGCTGGACTCTACAGATCTTCTATTTAGCAAGGATATCAAGTAAAACCAAGGCTACAAAGATTCGAGGAGGATACTATGGAATGGCCGGTCGGAGAGACGAGATTGTTCGTCTCAGGAATCATCACGATTACCCGGGAAGAGCCTTGCTTTGAAGCATCATTTACCGGAACTGACTGCGGAGATTACGGAGATACTGCTCCAGAAGCAGTCCGCGCGTTGTGTGAAAATCACACCAGCACGCTAATCGAAATCATGGTGCGAGAAGCCCGAAGGGAGTAGTTGAAGTGCTCATTGTTACAATCCTTGTACCAAACCCAACCAATTCCACTCGGAGCCAATACTAGAGGCTAAGATGGAGGAAATTACCAACTCACTTCTCTAGCCATGCTTGAAGGAAACCAAAATTACGTATGAGGTGAAAAAGGTGCCAGGACCAGAACAGCCACCAAAAGATTGGGGCAAAGGAGCAGAAGTTATCCGACAAGAGGAGTTGCACCTGCGAGCAGGCAGGGGCATGCCCACATTCCGGACAGATCCTAATTGTCCGGTTTGTCACGGTACTGGTGAAACTCGTGGTATATATTGCGGGTGTCGCTACAACGGCCGGGTAACTCAGAAATAACCTAAAAGGAGGGTCAATTTGATCACTATCACCATTTTCCGAGACCAAGGTACACTCATCGATGATGTTAAGAAAGAAGAAATCTCCAAAACGCTTAGGCGTGCTCTGGAGAGAGGCAAGTTCGAACACGGCTTCGATGTTGAAATCCAGTGGGTGCCCACTGATTATCAATATCCTAAAAGCCGCGCATTACGAGTAATTGCCGATGTTCCGGAACTAGACCTCAGGATGGATCCGTTAGGGATAGAGCTTCCCCACGCAATTGAGGATGCTCTGAATCGGGCAATGATACCCTATCAACCAAATCCCCCCGGTAGTCGAATTCACAATAGTGTCATCGTCCGTTGTTCTGCTATTCTGCCCGGTCTTCCCTGGATGAACAAGAAATCACCGGGTTAGCCCAATAGGCACATCCAAATCCTGTATAGCGAAAAAGGAGAGAAACTCATGGCACAGCTAATAGTCCAAGTAAAGCTCACGGATGCACCTTACCCTACCCCATTACAGATCAACCAGGCGAGACTGCACATGGATGGGTTGATCATGGTTGACCGGATTGACGAAGAATGGTATCAGGCCCATTTTGTGGACACGGACGCGGCCGACTATGCCGAAAGCGAGATGGCTGCAGTTGGCCAGTTGTGTACCAACCACTTCGAGACCTTGAAACAGGTTATCCAACTGAAGGTTTAGGAAGGAGAAGGAGCAGTGATGACACAGGAAAAAACCAAGCCCATTGCGGTCGCAGGAGAAGAGGTTGAAAAATTTGGTTGCCCTTACTGCGGCTACCGTTCAGGAAGTTCTTCCATCTCCGGAGGAGGAACGTCTATTGTTACCTGTGGCGAATGTCACCAAACTTACGCTGTACTCGCCAAGGGTGTGAAACGTTCCACCATCGGTATTGGGAGTTACTATCCTAAGCTTACTGACCACCCACGATGGGGCATTCCCAAACATGGGACCCCTGACAAAAGACCCGAATTAGGAGGAGAGTTCTTCCGCTCCCGGGGCATCGGCTGGGATTATACCCCCGGATGCTTTGTTTGCGGCGGGGAAACAGGTCTACACAGAAACATCGCCGCATATGTTCAGTGTAAAGAAGCAGGAGAACGAGTCGTAGCCATGTTCCCCCAAGGAGCACGCCTCGACTACCGCGAGTACGAACCTGATTATGTTCAGGTTAAAATCGGTGCCTGTACAAAACATCGACGAAAGCTGGAAAGGTTGCATAACCTTACAGTGAAACACGAGGGGGTTATCCTCGAAACCATGGTCAAAGCGGTGACCGAAGGACGCCGCTTCAAGTAGTTTCCCGTCTTCCAAAGAGAGCTTTCCGCAATAACTGAATATGGAGTGCAAACAAGCCCCCGAGGTCTACCCGAAGGGGCTTTTTGCTGCCTAAAAGTTAACCTTAATCCGGGCTGACTGGATATAAAGCTCAAAACCCTGGCTGGTTTTAAGTTGTAACTGGTAGGTTTTACTGCCTGCAGGAAGCGTGAAGGCGCCGGAGGTGGCCAGGGTATAAGTCGAAGCTCCGGTGGAAGCGTCGGAAGAGGAAACAGCTGACCCACCAGTTACATTATATAAACGCACATACCCGGTTCCCGTGGATTGGGCTAACTTGGCGTTGACTTCCAGCTGCATGCTTTTATACCCGGGATAATCCGCCGGGTCCAAGGAAACCTGGTACCCTTCCAAAGTCGACCAGTCCTGAGCAGTGGAAGACCCACCCGACCCCAAGGGAATATAAATATCAGCCTTGGAACCAGTGGTAGTAGTTGAGGAACTTTTTAGATCATCAATCTGCTTTTGAAGATTGACAACAGTATCCTGCAGGGATTTAATCTGGGTGTCACTGTACGAAGAAGTATAGTTGGCTCCGCTATTGCTGGGAGCCGGGGTAATAGAGGTCACTTTTTTGGTTAACAAGGCCACCGCTTCCTCCAAATCCCGCAGCCTTCGGGAAGTATCATCCGTAGAAGTATTGCTGGGAAGAAGCGAGGATGTGCCGGTTGAGGTGGATGTGGCGTTACTTACCGCTTGTTTGACGCTTGCGGGCATTTGCCGGTTAAACCTGATGTACACCAGTACACCCAACATCAGTACCACAACTAACCCCAGGGGCAGGAGCTTAACCATACTTCTATCATACAACTTTTATATTTATATTATGATATGCTAAAAGCAGGATGGCTGATGAACCTCTAGCACCTCCCAAGCACGACCACGCTACCCTCACCTTCCCGGAAGGTTTCCTCTGGGGATCAGCCACCTCCGGCCACCAGGTTGAAGGCAACAACCAAAATTCTGACTGGTGGGAATGGGAACAAAAAAAGCCAAAAGAGTTCCAATCAGGTGAAGCTTGTGACCAATATAACCGCTTTGGAGAAGATTTTGATTTACTCAAAAACTTGGGTCAAAATGCCCACCGTTTAGGGATTGAATGGGCCAGGATTGAGCCGGAAGAAGGGGTCTTTGATGAAACTGAAATCGAACACTACAAAAAGGTTCTTCAGGCATTAAAAGACCGTGATATTAAAGTCATGCTGACTTTAAACCACTTCACAATGCCTTTATGGCTCGCCAAAAAAGGCGGCTGGGAAAATTTTAAATCCCCAAAATATTTTGAAAGGTTTGTCAAAAAGGTTGTCCCAGAAATTAAGGATTTGGTAAACCTGTGGATTACCATTAACGAACCGGGGGTGTTGGTTTATTGCAGTTACATTGAAGCCAAGTGGCCACCGCAAAAGAAAAGTAATTTGGCAGTTTTAAAAACAACTCGAAATTTAATCAGAGCCCACAAAAAAGCATATAAAATTATTCACCAGATTATTCCCGATGCTAAGGTAGGCATCGCTCAAAATGTCCAATCATTCACTGCCTTCCACAAACACTCCTTAAGGGAACAATTGGGTGTGATCGTCAGTGATTTGACCACTAACCATCTTTTTTATTTCTTTACTAAGGGATATCACGACTTTTTGGGTATCAACTATTACTTCCACAACCGGTTACAGGTAGACAAGGGGCTGTTCCCTTCTACGGTCAGCGTCAGCAGCTTTAATAAAGAGGTTTCTGACCTTGGCTGGGAGATCTTTCCGGAAGGGATGTTTGATGTCTTAACGGATTTGAAAGACGGCCTGCCGATTTACATTACCGAATGCGGTATAGCCACTTCCAATGATGACCGAAGAATCAGGTTCGTCATGCAATATTTACAGGAAGTTTACCGGGCAATCCAGGCAGGAGTTAAGGTCAAAGGCTTTTTCTACTGGTCATTTTTGGACAACTTCGAATGGGCGGACGGTTTTAGCCCCCGTTTCGGCCTAGTGGAAGTTGATTACAAAACTCAAAAGCGGACTCCCCGACCTTCAGCTTATATTTATAAAGATATTATTGAACACAATGGCATCCGTCATGAGCTAATGAAGTTTTTGGGTCACCGGATTCATGTTACTGATGTGATTGATATACCCGGAATAGGGGTGGTGAAATGAGCTTCTTGCCGATTTCAATCATAGCTTACGCTTTTAATGCCGGAGCTCTTTTGGTGGACAAAATCTTACTCCGCACCAGTCTGCCCAATCCCGTTGTTTATACCTTTTACGTTAACCTTCTGCAGCTTTTAGTTATTTTCTTAATTCCTTTCGGCTTTAAACCGACTCTTGATACCCCCACCTATTTTGCCGTCGCCTCCGGTCTGGTAGGGATCCTAGCTTTTTATACTTACTTTTCCAGCTTGAGGGAGGCCGAAGCCTCTATTGTCGGGCCGGTAGTGGGAACCTTTAATCCACTCACCTCTTTGATTGTCGGGGGGCTTTTCCTCAACCAGATCCTTTCCCATGACCAGCGTACCGCCTTCTTTATTTTGATGTTCGGAACCTTAATTTTAACCTGGAATTATTGGGACAAAGGAGTCAAACTTAGCCGTCCCTTTTTGCTGATGGTTGCCAGCGGCTTCTTTTTTGGCGTCTCTTATGTCCTTCTCCGCCAGGCATTCTTGGGCACCAGCTTCCTTAATGGTTTTATCATCAGCCGGCTTGCCTCCGGAGGGTTTGCCCTCTTCTTCCTGCTGTTGCCCGAGGCAAGAAAGGAAATTTTTAAAGTCAACCGTTCCGGCCAGGGCGTGACCTCCAAAAGCACCCTGATCCTTTTGGGTGCCGGACAAATTATGGGGGCACTTTCGGTAACTTTAATTACTTTCGGGGTTTCACTGGCCAATCCCGCCCTGGTTAATGCCTTATTTGGGGTGCAATATTTAGTTATTCTCCTTGTTTCCTTAGTTTTAGCTAAAAAGAATCCCAGGTTACTGGACGAGCCCCTCTCTAAAGGAGTAGTTACGCGCAAAGCAACAGGCGCAGCAGTAATTAGCTTTGGGTTATATCTTCTTGCCAAATGAGCCTGCATAAAGTTTTAAAATATTTAATAGCTCTGGCGCTTATCACCTTTATTGCTTTCGCCCTTTTTTGGGGCACTGATTTTTTAACCCGCCTCTTTATTCCCGCCCCTAAACCCTCCTATGGGGTCACCTTTTCTGTAAGCTATACCAAGTATTTAGGGTTGGACCTGCAAACCACATACCAGGCAATCTTAGATGATCTAGGATCCAGAAAAGTCCGAATGCCTGTCTATTGGGACACTATTGAAAAGGAGGACGGCAAGTTTGACTTTTCGGAATATGACAACCTGTTAAAAACGTCTAAGGAAAGAGGAGCTCAAGTAATTCTGGCAATCGGATACAAAGTTCCCCGCTGGCCTGAATGTTCTACCCCACCTTGGGCCAATAGCCTGGACAATAACCTTTTGCAGCAAAAAGTATTAAGGATGGTCAAAGAAACTGTCACCCATTATAAAAATGACCCGGAAATAGTTGCCTGGCAGGTAGAAAACGAGCCGCTTTTGGATTTTGGGATCTGCCGGATGCTTGGTGAACCGTTTTTAAAGGAAGAAGTTGGATCAGTAAGGTCCCTCGACTCCCGGCCAATTATCCTGACTGATTCCGGAGAATTGGGAACCTGGGTTACAGCTCTCCAGAACTCGAACATTATGGGCACCTCTTTATACCGTATTGTTTGGAACCCGTTTTTTGGCTATTTCCGCTATCCCTTCCCGCCTCTGTATTACGACTTAAAAGCCCAGCTGACAAGATTAATTTTTGCCGGATCTTCCCGGGGAGTGTTTGTCAGTGAGCTTCAAGCAGAACCCTGGACTCCCGGCAAATCAGTTCTGGATATGCCTATTCCGGAACAGATGAAGCTTTTCACTTTAGACAACTTTAAAGAAGTGGTGGATTTTACCAAATGGACCAGGCTTTCGGACCAATACTTTTGGGGTGTTGAATGGTGGTACTATATGAAACTTCATGGCCATCCAGAATATTGGGAATATGCTAAGGGGTTATTTAAGCCCCAATTCTAAATTTTTAATTTTAAATTTTAAAATTATTTTAAAATTTGGATTTTAAAATTTGAGTTTATTTGACCCTTTTTGATATCTTTAATCAGCCTTCTTTTTTAATTTCAGTCACTTACAATGAGGTTAGGAGAGCAGGGAAAATCCCCTTGGACTGCCCTCCAGCTGGTGTTAATGAGCAAAACACAACCTTCTACCAGCAAAAGAAAAAGAAATCCGACAAGAGGGGGCTTGTGGCTCAAATTTTCCCCCCTTATCCCTTTTCAGGTCATTGGATTACTAGCTCTTCTCCTTTTTATCAAGACAATTCAATTGTTAAGAGGCATCGTTGGACCTCTTGCAAGGGCACTTCTTGTCGCAAGGCACGGGGTGCCCTTGAGAAAAATAGGTTTTAAAAAAGGAAGAGGCCGTCCCCGGACCACACCTTTTAAGGAATTTTATCTGCGAAAGGCCAGGAAAAATTTTGATAAAATTATCCCTAAACGTTCCCGCTTAAGAATTGCTGCTTTGAGCGTTTTTCTCCTCCTGATTTTTTACTCAGTTTGTGTGGCCAAAATTGCCAGCCAGCTCCCCTCCCCGGAATCTTTAATCACTGCCAATACCGCTTCCACCACCACAATTTTAGACCGCAAGGGCCGGGTCTTGTACCAACTTTATGAAGGCCGAAACCGCCAGCCGGTAAAACTTTCCGACCTTCCCCCTTATTTAATCCAAGCCACAATTGCCATCGAGGACAAGCATTTTTATACCCACCCCGGGATTGATCCCGCCGGAGTCGCCCGGGCCCTCCAACATAATTTATCTTCCCAAGGCGTATTGGTTTCCGATCAAGCTGATCCTTTACAGGGGGGATCGACCTTAACCCAGCAACTGGCTAAAAATTCCCTTTTAACCCCCGATAAAACTTTTGCCCGCAAGATTAAGGAAGCCATTTTAGCTTTTTGGGCAGAACGGATCTACTCCAAGGACCAGATCCTGGAAATGTACTTAAACAGTTCACCTTACGGCGGCCCAGCCTGGGGAGTGCAGGCTGCCGCCAAGATGTATTTTGGCAAAGACGCCAAAGACTTAAGCTTGGCCGAAAGCGCTTACCTGGCAGGTTTACCCGCTGCCCCCAGTGAATACTCCCCTTACGGAACCCACCCCGAAAAGGGCCGGGAAAGGCAGCAGGAAGTTTTAAGAAGAATGGTTGAGGATGGGTATATTTCCCAAAAAGATGCAGACAAGGCATCCTCTGACCAGCTTGCCTTCCAGCCCCCGGTCACCAATATCAAAGCCCCCCATTTTGTAATGTATGTCCGGGATCTTCTGGCCCAAAGATACGGGGAAAAAGTCGTTTCCCAGGGGGGGTTGAAGGTTGTCACCACCCTGGATCTTGATTTACAGGAAATGGCGGAAAATGTTGTCGCCACCGAAGTTGATAAACTGAAAGACTTAAAAGTCGGAAACGGGGCAGCAATGATCACCGATGCCAGAACCGGCAGGATTTTAGCCATGGTAGGCTCCAAAAACTACTTTGATCCTTCCGGCGGAAACTACAACGTCGCCTTAGCCCTACGCCAACCCGGCTCTTCCATCAAAGTTGTAACTTACGCCACCGCCTTTAAACAGGGCATGACCCCGGGAAATGTAATCCTGGATGCCCCCGTGACCTACACCAACCCTTGGGGACAAGGATATTCCCCGGTAAATTACGACGGCAGGTACCACGGCGCAGTTCCCATCAGAACTTCCCTTGGATCTTCCTACAATATCCCCGCCGTCCGGACCCTGGCAATTGTAGGCATTCCGGCTATGGTCCAGACAGCCAAAGATATGGGTATTACAACCTTTAACCGGACTTCCGAGTATGGATTGTCTCTGACTTTAGGGGGTGAAGCTGTCCGGATGATCGAGATGATGGGAGTGTACGGGACTTTGGCTTCCGGTGGCGTCCACTTTGCACCTCAGGCAATTCTGACAGTTACCGATTCTTCAGGCAATGTTTTAGAGGACCACCGAAATGATCCCGGACAAAGAGTTTTAACCGAAGAGGTGGCCTACCTTTTAAATAATGTCTTATCTGACAACCGGGCCCGGACTCCGGCTTTTGGGGCCAATTCCCAGCTTTATATTCCCGATCACACCGTCGCTGTCAAGACCGGAACTTCAGATGATAAACGGGACAACTGGGCTTTCGGCTATACCCCGGAATATGTCGTTGGCGCCTGGGTGGGAAATAACGATTATTCCCCAATGGATCCGACTCTATCTTCCGGAATTACCGGAGCCACCCCCATTTGGCGGGATCTAATGGATAATTTACTTCGGGGCAAACCGGATATAGCTTTCAAACAGCCTGAGGGGATTATTGAAACCACGGTTGACGGGAATAGGGACTTAGGGATTGCCGGGCAGGTATCCAAAACAGTCATCGGCTACCAAAAAGTCAGCCCCACCACCGGAGTCGAGGCCAGTAATATGACTTCCGCTAACCTCTTTTCAGTCCTTTCCCCCAGCCAAACAACCCAGTAATTCTAGTTGCAAAGATCTCTTCTTCCTGTTAGATTAAAAGTAAGGTGTTAAGACAAGTCGGTGCCCAAATTATTACCTTAGCTGTCTTTTTTGTTCTTCTTTTTGCCTATACCAAAGTCGCCGGTCCCCTGCCTTTTTCCGTCAGTTCCACCTCAACCACCAAATCCACCACCTTTGATGTCACCGGGGAAGGCAAAGCTGAAGCCAAGCCTGACAGTGCCACTATCCAGGGAGGAGTTTCTGCCACCGGCGCCTCGGAAGCTGCCGTTCAGAACCAAATTAACTCCACCGCTTCCAGGATTTCTGAGGCTGTAAAAAAGATTGGGATTGATGCTAAAGATATCCAGACAGCCAACTACAACGTTAATCCGACTTATGATTACAATGGCGGCAGCCAAAAGGCCACCGGCTTTTCCGGCAGCACCAATTTAACGGTCAAAGTGCGGGATGTAAACAAGGCCGGCCAGGTAATTGACGCCATGACCGGCGCCGGGGCGACCAACGTCAATAATTTGGGTTTTGATGTAACCGATAAAACCTCCGCCTTAAACGAGGCCAGAAGATTGGCCGTAGCAGATGCCAAGAAAAAGGCAGCTGACGCAGCTCAAATTGCCGGTTTTTCCTTAGGAAAGATTGTTAATTACTCAGAAGGCAGCGGGGGTTCTCCCCGACCGATCCCGATGCTGCAGGCAGTAGGCTCAGCAAAAACCGAAACAAACCTTGAACCGGGTTCCAACCAGGTTGATTTAACCGTTACCTTAAGCTACGAAATTAAATAATCTCTATTCCAGCACCATCCAACCACGCATATCAGATTTTTTGATCTTTACCGGAGAAATAATAAAACGTTCGGATTCGGAGATAAAAATTAAGGTGCCGTATCTAGAACCCAGTTTTTGTTTTAAGTATTGCTCATCTTCCTCTTTGTTGCCTATAGCAATTTGGTCTCCATAGTCCCTAAATATTTTTTTAACATCATCCTCAGTTAACCCTTCAAAATTGAACACTTTTTTAACCCGGAATTGACCGACCGGCTCCTCTCCGGGAGGTTTCATAAACACCCAATCTCCGGAAGAAATTTGGTTAAAAGGGGCAATTTTGGCTTTGGAAAAGCGGGTTTCAACAGTTTTTACCCCACCAAGGATTGCTTCAATGGTCTGTTTGTTCATGATGGCAAGATGTTTCTTCATAGCGAGAATTAAGATTTAAGAATGCAGATTTAAGATTTCGGCTTTTTATTCTTAATTCCTAAATCCTAAATCTATTGCACCCAGAATATACTCCCTAGAGCCCAAGCTAGCAATATGGTAATATTAGCAGTATGCACACAGTACTTGATTTTATAGCCTCAGTTAAGGTAGAATTGTCTAAAGTAGTTTGGCCTAGTCCAGACTTGACAATCCGGCTTACGGTAATTGTTATTTTAGTAACAGTTATTGTAGGCTTTTTTGTTGGCGGAATTGATTATTTACTGACGAACCTCTTAGGTTTAGTTATTAACAAGTAAAGATATGGACGAAGACAATAAGATACAAGTACCGGAAGAAGTTAAAGACAACCCCGTTGAAGGGGCACGCTGGTATGTGGTTCACACCTACTCCGGCCACGAGAACAAGGTTGCTGCCGCCTTAAAGCAGCGTGTAGAAGCCGAACACCTAGAGAACAAAATCATCGAAGTTTTAGTCCCCACCCAGGAAAAAATTGAAATCCGTGGAGGCAAAAAGGAAAATGTTAAGGAAAAAATCTTCCCTGGGTATATCCTGGTAAAGATGGTTTTGGATGACACTTCCTGGCTGGCAGTCCGCACCACCCAAGGAGTCACCTCCTTTATCGGTATGAGCAATAAGCCAACTCCTATTCCTGAATCTGAAGTTCAATCAATCGTCAAATTCATGCAACAGGGCGGCCAACCCACCTACAAAACTGTATTTTCCGAGGGTGACACCGTTAAAATCGTTGACGGTCCTTTTGCAGAGTTTATTGGTAAAGTTGATTCCGTTGACAAGGAACGGGGTAAGGTTAAGGTCCTGGTTTCCATCTTTGGACGCGAAACCCCAGTTGAGCTTGACTTCTTACAAGTAGCGAAACTCTAATACTATGGCAGCAAAAAAGATTAAGACTTACATCAAATTAAATATTCCTGCGGGCGCGGCAACCGCTGCTCCCCCTGTAGGTCCGGCTTTGGGTCAGCATGGACTTCCCATCATGGAATTCGTCAAAGCTTTTAATGAAAAGACTGAGGATAGACGGGGCAATATCTTACCGGTTGTCATCACCGTTTACGAAGATCGGACCTTCTCTTTTATTACTAAAGAGCCGCCGGTAGCCGAGATGATCAAAAAGGCTTTAGGAATTGAAAAAGGCGCCGGAAAAGTCGGTAAAGAGGTTGCCGGAACCTTGTCCCAAGACCAGGTCAGAAAGATTGCCGAGGCTAAGATGCCTGATTTAAACACCAAAAAGATTGAAGCCGCTATGAGATTAGTTGAAGGCGCAGCCCGTTCCATGGGAGTAAAGGTGGCCAAATAAATGGGAAAAACTAAGACAAAAATTATAGATGACAGTGTAGTTGAAGAGCCTAAGAAGGTGGAAGAACAACCAATAGAAACCGAAGCTCCTGCCAAAAAAGAGGCTAAAGCAGACAAGGAGAAAGTCAGTAAGAGAGCCAAGAAAAAGGCTGCTGCTACCCCCAAAACCCATGGTAAAAATTACATGTCAGCCCGGGAAAAGGTGGAAAGAGTTAAAAGATACTCCCTAAACGAGGCAGTAAAGCTGGCCCAGGAGGTCTCTTATTCCAAGTTCAAAGGCACTGTCGAGGCACACTTGAACACCAGCGCCAAAAACGTCCGGGGATTGGTCACTCTCCCCTTTGCTGCCGGGAAAAAGTTAACAGTTTTGGCTTTTGGAGAAGGCGCAGATAAATCCGGAGCAGACATTGTAGGCAACGATGAGGTCATCACTGAAATCGAGAAGAACAAGATCAATTTTGATGTTTTGGTTACCACCCCGGCCTGGATGCCTAAGCTTTCTAAACTGGCCCGGGTTTTGGGACCAAAAGGTTTAATGCCTAACCCTAAAAACGGTACCATCACAGATAATTTAGCCAAAGCTGTGGCTGATTTACAAGCTGGAAAAACTGAATATAAAACCGAGCCTAACGGACAGGTTATTCACTTGGGGGTTGGTAAAGTTGACCAAAATCCGGAGGAGATTTGCGCCAATATCAAGGCCCTGTACAACACCATTGGCCGTTCAAAGGTCAAAAAATTAACCCTTTCCCCCAGTATGGGCCCCGGAGTCAAGGTTGATTTAGCCTCTATCTAATTTTTCTAATACTCCTTTTAATTCTATTTTGCTCGCTTTGAAACCAAATACTATTTTTCTTTGACTGGAACGCAAGCCCGTTAAAAACCGAGGAGTTTTCTGTCAGGGGGAACCGGAAACTGAACTCTCAACCAGTGAATTTCCGAGGGGGTGAGCCCCCGACTAGAAAATGACGAGGTTTAGGGCGACTTTCTGCGAGCAGAGTTTTCCCACGCTTTTGCGGCCAAAAGCGTGAACATAACCTTAGCTTTCCAGTTCTTAAGGTGACGCCTGCCATCCGGCGAGGCAGTCACCTTTTTTTAGTCTTTACTGCGGAGTTTTTTCCAAACTATACCTAAATCAAACTTTAATAGGTACAACGAGGTAATTCCCAGAATCAAGATTGTCAGCAATGTTAAGATATGGAAGAAGACCAAAGCTGCGGAAACTATATTGATCGGCAAACCTAAAATCCCGGTAAATACAGCTGCCCCCGCTGCCTCCGCCGACCCGACATATCCCGGCGCTGATGGGATTAAAAAGGTTAAGGCAGTTAAGGCGTCCGCCCAAACACTTCTTAAAACATCCAATTTAAAATCAAACGCCCGAAAAGCAATTATCCAAACCATGGAATCAGAAAGTGTTGCCAGGACAGTAAGACCAATCAAAGCTGCCAGCCCCAAAGGCGGCCGGCGGAGGACCTCAAACCCTTCCGCAATATTGTGCGTAAATGTAACAAACCATTTCTTAATATTACTTACAACCAAGAAATTACTCAAAAAATTAGCGATTTTCTTAATTAAATCCTCACTTTTTAGGGCAACAAAAAAGGCCAAGGTAAATATGACCAGCGCCAAAATAACGATATTGATAAATCCCCCCGGCAGATTGGTTTTAATAAACGGTAACAAGGCGCCAATAAAAACTACCGCAATCCAAAAATCAAGGAAGCGGTCAATAAACACCCAGACTACGGTTTTGGATAAGGAAGTTTCCATCTGGGTGGAAAGGTAAACACTTTTGGCAATCTCCCCTGCCCGAACCGGGATTAAAAAAGACAAGAACTGGCTCAAATAGTTAAGCATAATTAAATCTTTCAGGGAAAATTTATAGTGTTTTAAAAGAAGTTTAAGCCTTAGACTTCTCAAAACCCCCGAGATGATAAACAGAAAGAAAAAGACTACGGCAAACCGGGCGTCTACCGTCTTTAAAACCTTTATAAGCTCATTTAAGTTAACAAACCGGCTCCAAACAAAGATTAAAATAACCCCCAAAAGGGAGTTTAAAAGAATCCGAATTAACACCTTCCGGTTTAACATCAATTCATTATATGATAATCTGAGATCATGTCCAACCTTAGTTTTAAGCAAATTCTCATCATTGCGGGCTTTTTACTCATCTTAATAAGCATTCCTTTATCGTTCTCCCTGCTGAAAAATTCCCAGATTTTTCAATCTCAGGCTTCCAACGAGAAAGTCCCCGCTACAATTAACCAACACATTACCAAAGTCGCCACAAAGTCCGCTACCGCCACCCAGGAAGTCCCCGCC
Source organism: bacterium (assembly GCA_021786315.1). Classification (GTDB taxonomy): domain Bacteria; phylum Patescibacteriota; class Microgenomatia; order Daviesbacterales; family UBA10151; genus JAJYNN01. The sequence goes on along the minus strand of JAJYNN010000002.1, from coordinate 236,373 downwards.
GATTCCCCACTTTCCGACTTAAAAAAGATGCTGGAAGATGCTCCCGGGTCATCCTCCACCGCTCCGGGGACTGCTGAGCCTACCCCAACACCTGCCGTAAACCTGGCTTTCGGCCCCACGCTTAATTTCAAGGTCACTTTGGAAGGCCGGCCGGAAGGTAAAAATGCCGCGAAGGTCTTTGTCGGGATCGCTTCCGGCAACGTCACCACCAAACCTACCTTTATCTTAACTTTTACCGTTGACGTTCCGGACTCCGGGGCGTTTTCCGGTCTGAGCCTGGCCGGGCTCAACCCCGGATCAACCTACACTGCCTATATCAAGGGACCGGGACAAGTTGATTCTGCCTCCACCTTTTCTATGGGAGCCACTGAAACTAATTTAAACCAAGGCCAGGCTTTAAACCTGCTCTCTGGGGACTTAAACGAAGATAACACCATCAACTCCGCCGACTACACCGTTGCCAAAAGCCTTTACGGGGCAACTTCCTCCTCATCCAACTGGAACCCAAGGGCAGATTTTAACAATGACGGAGTGATAAACAACCTGGATTTAGCCTACGTCACCAAAAACTTTGGCAAGACCGGGGATTCCGGCGTTTGGTACTCCCCAACTCCTACCGCTTCTGCTTCCGCCACCCCCACCCCAGGCTCCGGAGGAGGCCCCCAGGGCAATATTGAAGGTATATCAACCTCCAGTGCTAAACAAAGTGGGGGCTATGACTCGCCTAACGGCTTCTCTAACCGCTCCGGCGGTTATTGGATGTGGGTCCCCGCACTCTAAAGCATATCCATTGATTTTTAATAAAACATTAGGTACAATACAGAAGCTTAAGAAAGTGAGCACACAAGCAAGTCTCACCGAGGCATTACGAATTCAGAATGTAGAATTCAGAATTGAGAATTTAATTCTTAATTCATTATTCCTAATTCATAATTCAAAATCCTCGAAGCGAGGATTTTTTTATGGCTAAAAATCGGGCTCAAAAAGAGCAAACAGTTACAAATTACGGTGATAAGCTAAGCAGATCCAGGTCTGTGGTTTTTACTGATTATCAGGGCATGACCATGGCCCAGCTTTCTGATTTAAGAAAGAAGCTGGATGAGGCCCAGGCTGAGTTTACCGTTACCAAAAACACCCTTTTGAATTTAGGTTTAAAGAATGCTGACCTCCCTACTCTCCCTGAAGAAACCCAAAAAGGGCCAATTGCTACCTTATTCAGCTATGAAGACGAGATCTCCCCGATCAAACTTTTAGTCAAAGCCTTAAAGGATAACCAGGTTGGTAAGATCAAAGGTGGTATTTTGGATGGCCAATTTTTGGACAGCGCCGCTATCACCAGGCTTTCTACTCTACCTGGCAAACAAGAACTCCGGGCTCAGGTTGTGGGCACATTGGCCGCACCTTTGACTGGAATGCTCAATGTTTTGCAGGGCAATTTAAGAAACTTAGTTTATGCTTTAGATCAAATTAGAATACAGAAAGGGGGTGAATAAAGTACGTCATCCCTGACTTGATCAGGGGTCTAAATAAATTAGATTTCGGATCAAGTCCGGAATGACAAAGCAATATGGCAGACGAAGATCAAAATGTACAAGCAGAAGAGCAAGTTGAAACTCCAGCTGAGGAAACTCAAGTTGAAGAGCAAGCTGCTCCTGTTGAGGAACAAACTGCTCCTGAGGCTGAAGCTCCCAAAGAGGAAGCTCCCGCTGAAGAGCCAAAGAAAGCCGCGAAACCAGTTTCTGCTTCCTTAGAAAAGATCATCGAGTCTATCGAAACACTTTCAGTGCTCGAGCTCGCTGAGCTGGTTAAGGCTTTGGAAGACAGGTTTGGCGTCACAGCTGCTGCTCCTGTAGCAGTTGCCGCAGCCGGAGCTGCTCCCGCAGCCGCTGGTGAACCCGCCGAAGAAAAGACAACCTTTAACGTAGTTCTCGCTAATGCTGGTGCCAACAAAATTGGTGCTATTAAAGCTGTTCGGGAACTCGTCCCCACTCTTGGTTTGAAAGAAGCTAAAGACTTAGTCGAAGCTGCTCCAAAACCAGTTTTGGAGGGTGTCAATAAAGCTACAGCTGAAGAAGCTAAAGCTAAATTAACCGCCGCTGGAGCCACTGTAGAATTACAGTAAGTTCAAAAAGCTACGGTTTTTCAAAAAGGACCCCGGAAACGGGGTCTTTTTTGTGTTAAAGTATTGACACTATCTGACGAGTTGTGATATAAAAGTGACAGCTAGTGTCACTTTTGCGATGACTTTGATATGTTTGGTCATCTAAAAAGTTACAGAAAAGATTCAGTATGGCGGACAAAGTATCACTCGAAAATCTTCCTGATTTATTAACTGTCAAAGAAGTTGCTGAAGTTTTGCGTGTCTCTCCCCTAACCATTAAAAGATGGGGCAAAAGGGGAAAATTACCGGCAATTAGAATTAACTCTAGGGGTGACCGCCGTTACAAGAAGGAAGCTGTCCTCTGGTTACTCGGTATCACTCAAAAATCAGCATCTGCCGCTTAAGATATTTTCTTCCAATTGTTTATCCGTTTCATCTTCCCTTGCATTGAAACAAAGACCGTTAAAAAACCAAGTCAGTTGGCAGCAGGGAAAGCGGAAACTGACGCTACGAAGTAGCCGAATTTCCGAAGGGTAAAGTTCCCGCTAGACAACTGATGAAGGTTTTAGGTCGACTTTCACTGCAAGTGGCTTTGCGCAACTTTGCCACCAAAGTTGCAAAAAAACATTAGCTTTTCAATTCTTAAGGTGACCCCTTGCCTAACGTCAAGGAGGTCACCTTCTTTAAGAACAAAAGACAGAAAATTGGCAATTAGGTGGAAGTTTTGCTAGTGCAGGTAGATTAGGGTATTTGCAGAGCCAAAAACGTTAAATCAACCCTCAGATTCAGTAGTGATTTGGGGATGCATCCGGTAATTGGGATTAGGCTCAAAACCTACCTCCCCCCGCTTGTCCACCACATAATAGGCAAAGCCTTGTTTTTCTTTTACCGGTTCAAAGTTATGGACATTTTTACCCGTTGGTGAGTTATCAATGACCACCAAATAAGTTTTCCCCACATTAATTAGAGCGTGGCCATACCCGGAAGGGATCTCCACAGTCATCCCCGGCCGTAAACTTACCACTTTGACCTCTTTGGCCTCTCCCATCTCGTCATTTCTTTGCATCAACAAAACTCCCTGGCCATAAACAACATGGTAAATCTCCACACCCTGATAGTTGTGGAAATGGCCGTAGGTTTTATTGAATTCATTTCCGTTCAGACCAGGAGTAAGGACTGTAATATTTTGTCCGGCTTCACCGCGAATCACAAAATAGGGGTCTTTAACCCCGGGGGCTTTAGGATCCATCAAGACATCTTTTAAATCCTGTCTGGTTCTTGTCTCAATCATACGTGCCTTCTATTGCGATTTTGATTCCGCCGTAAACACCGCTTAGTTCCTTTAGCTTAGCATAAGAGACTTCCACCTCGTCAACTGCCGGCTTCATCCCTACTTCCTTCATCACACAAACCGCCTGAGGCAGGAAGTCACCGATATTCAACTTACCTCCACCAATAATCACTGCCTGAGGATTAAAAATATCAACCAGATTGGCTATCCCATACCCAAGATAGGTACCCAACTCATCCACACTTTTAGCGGAATTAATTAAGGCTTCCAGACAATTTTCGTGTCCCAACCCGCAATGGAAAGTGATCTGGCCTTTCTTCAAAGATACCTGAGGATGGGTCAGAACCATAGTTGCCGGATCCCAATCCTTGCCTCCTACACAAAAGTGACGCTTGATTAATTCTTGTTTTGGGGGAACTTCCATCCATAAAATTATATGACCCATCTCCCCACCTTTACCGGTTGCTCCGCGATCAATCTTGCCATCCACCATCACTGCTCCACCAACTCCGGACCCTAAAGTCAACATCACCACTTCTTTTTTATTTACTGCCGCCCCCCGCCAAACTTCGCCAATTAAAGCCAGGTTGGTATCTCTATCAAAATATGCCGGAACACCGAATACCGTTTCAAATTGGCGGGTTAAATCAATCGGTTCCAGGTTCCCTAAGTTTGCGGAGGGCAGGATCACACCTTTCTTAAGATCAATGGGTCCGGGCATACCTACTCCAATAGCCAAAACCCGATGCTCTTTACCCTCCAGAAGTAAATCAACCTGCTCTTTTATCTTTTCGGCAAACTTTAACGGATGGGATCTTAAAGGAGATGGGACTTTTGAGGAGGCAATAACCCTTCCGCTTTCGTCAGCCACGCCTACACGGAGATTGGTGGCTCCGCAATCAACACCAACGTAAACATTCATCTTTTCCAGTGTAGCACAAATTAAATTTTCAATTTACAATTTTCAAGTCTCAATGAATTTCTAATTTCTGAATGTTTAAATTTTGAACATTAATCATTGAGGTTTATTTTAAAATTGGTTATTGATCATTGAAAATTTAGCGCTTATCACCATCCATATAAATTTAATAAGCGCTAGCTGTCTTTTGATTCTCCAAGGCTGAAGGATGAGCCTGACCAACCATTTTAAGCCCAAGTTGTGCACCCAACGGGGAACCCGCAACACCCGACCGGAAATCTCATCAAATGATCCCCCAACTCCCATGGCTACTTTAACCGGAATCTTTTCCAAATTCCTATAAATCCATTTTTCCTGCTTAATTTGGCCATACGCGACAAATAGTATGTCGGTTTTTGGAAAATCGCTAGGTGGCAAGACCCCGAGCGATTCACCGTCGGAATCAATATTCCCGCCATCATCGGCAATACTCACTTTTAGTCCGGGATACTTTTTCTGTAAGCACTCGGCGGCTTTCTTTGCTACCCCATTCCTGCCACCCAAAAAGCCTACTGTAAAGCCCTTTTTTGAAACCTCCCTACAAAGCCCCTCCAAAAGATAAACTCCGGGAGTATTGCTTTCTATATCACTTGCCAGTTTTAACCCCACTCCGTCAGGAACTGCTAAGTCGGCATTATTTAGAACCTTTTTAAACTCCTCGTCCTTTTGTGCAGCCATTATAAATTCGGGATTCGGGGTTACAATATAGTGTTTTTCTTTTCCTTCTAACCAACCTTCCACTATACCCACAGATTCCTCCATATTCACTTTGTCTACCCGGACTCCAAAAATGTTTACAGATCTTAATGTAGCTTCCATTTCTCATAGTGTACCATGTTTTTCTCAAGGTGACGCCTTGTCGTAAGGCAAGGCGTCACCTTTAGGCCAACAGCCGCAAGCTCTGCTTATAACTCTCAACTTTTACTTCTTGTTCTATTTCTATATATTTAATAGGTCTTGTGATCGGGTTAACCCGGAAGTAAAATTTAGATGATGTTTAATTTAGGCAAACGCATCGGCATTGACTTAGGCACTGCCAACTCCCTGGTTTATTTGGGCGGCGAAGGAATTGTCTTAAATGAGCCGACTGTGGTGGCTGTTTCCACTGATGATAACCGGGTATTGGCTGTCGGAAACGAAGCTAAAGAGATGCTGGGACGCACTCCGGGTAATATCACCGCCTCCCGGCCGCTCCGCGAAGGGGTTATCGCCGATTACGTCATCACTGAAGCCATGCTCCGTTATTTTATCGATAAGGTTTGCGGCCACTCCCACCTTTTTAAGCCGGAGGTGATGATTTGTGTCCCTGCCGGAGTGACCTCGGTGGAACGCCGGGCCGTGCTTGACGCTACCCTCTCTGCCGGCGCCAAAACCGCCTATCTGATTGATGAACCATTGGCTGCAGCCATCGGCGCCCGGATTCCAATTGCCAACCCTTCCGGAAACATGATCGTGGATATCGGCGGGGGCACCACCGAGGCGGCGGTGATCTGTCTGGGAGGTGTGGTCGTCCACAACTCAGCCAGAGTTGGCGGCAATAAGGTTGACGAGGCTATCCAGACTGCTGTCAGAAAGAAATACGGACTGATAATCGGGGAAAACCAGGCCGAAGAGGTTAAGATCAGGATCGCTTCAGCAACTAACCCTAAATCCAGCGAGAATAAAACCCTGCCTGTCCGGGGCCGGGACGCCATCACCGGACTTCCCCGGACTATTGAGCTTACCACCGCTGAAGTCCATGAGATGATTGAACCAACAGTGCAAAAAATTGTGGCTGCGGTCAAAAACGTTCTCGAACAGACTCCCCCGGAGCTAGCTTCAGATATTATCGATAAAGGTATTGTTTTTTCCGGAGGCACCTCCCAACTGAACAACCTGGATAAACTCATGACCGAGGCCACCGGTGTTCCCTGCCATGTTGCCGAGAACCCCTTGATGTGCGTGGCCTATGGAACAGGCATGGCCCTGGAAAACCTGGACTTGTATAAAAGGAGCGTAAGCAAGAGATAAAATTTTCAATTATAAATTTTAAATTTTAAATAAATTATCAATGTTCCGATTTTAAAACATTTAATCATTTAGATATTATTTAAAAATTGTAAATTAAAAATTAGAAATTATTATGATCATTGGCTACGATGCATCCCGATCTTTTATAGGCAAAAGGACAGGGACAGAGAATTATTCCTACCAGATACTCTCTCATCTGGCTAAAATTGACCACCGGAATCAATATAAAGTTTATTTAAGTCCGTTTTCCGGGATCGTCCCTGCGAAAGCAGGGATCCAGGAATTTAGATCCCGGATCGGGTCCGGGATAGCGGAAGCCGCTAATTTTGAGGCTGATCTCATACCTTTGCACAGGCTCTGGACCCAGTATGGCTTGGCGAAAAGAACATTTTTAGAGAAAGATCTGGATGTCCTTTTCATCCCCGCCCACACGCTCCCCCTTTTCCGTAAACCCGGCCTAAAAACTGTGGTCACAGTCCACGATTTGGGAGCGGAATATTTACCTCGAACCCATCAATTAAAACAAAGGCTTTACTTAAACTTTATGACTCACCGGCAATTGAAGTCTGCTACCCATATCATTGCCGTTTCCAAGTCCACCAGAGAAGATTTAATTAATAAGGTAGGGATACCGGCAGATAAAATTACTGTTGTTTACGAGGGTTACAATGAAAAACTTTTTAAACCGGTAAGGGGCAGTCAATTAGGACAAACGCTAAAGAAATATAACTTAGAAGATCAAAATTATTTCCTGTTTGTAGGAACTATCCAACCCAGAAAAAACCTGGAACAGTTAATTAAAGCATATGCCAAATTTATAAAGCAAGGGGCGACCGGTTTTCAAGGTGACGCCTTAACGTACGTCAAGGCGTCACCTTATAAGAAACTCCAGCTTGTTTTGGCTGGTTCCAAAGGCTGGCTGGCAGATGAGATTTACTCCCTACCCCAAGAATTAGGCATTGAAAAACAGGTTAAATTTTTAGGATATGTTCCAGATGAGGAACTTCCGGCTTTGTATTCCGGGGCTTTAGCTTTCCTTTACCCATCCCTGTTTGAAGGTTTTGGCTTGCCAATCCTGGAAGCCATGGCTTGCGGCTGCCCGGTCTTAACTTCCAATACTTCCAGCTGTCCGGAAGTGGCCGGAAACGCCGCCATCATCGTCAACCCTTACCAGGAAGAGGAAATTAGCAAAGGAATCAGTAAACTGACAAGCGATCCGAAGCTGCGAAAAGAACTTTCCAATAAGGGATTTTCCCAAATCAAGAAATTCTCCTGGGAAAAAGCTGCCAGAGAAACCCTCAAAGTGTTAGAAAGCTGTTGATTATCCCCTAAAAATAGTATAATGAGTCTTGTGAGCAAGCAATTTATCATCACCATCATTACCTTAGTGGTAATTGGATTAGGGGCAGCCGCAGCTGTTTTTTTTGCTAAAGGCTATACATTCTCCCCCAAAGAAGGCCGGGTTGTTGGTACAGGATTACTTGCCATCTCCTCCGCTCCTGATGGAGCCTCCGTTTATGTGGACGGACATCTGGCCACAGCCACCAATACCACCATTTCCCAGCTTAAACCCCAAAGTTACAAAGTTCGGATCGTCAAAGAAGGCTTTATCCCCTGGGAAAAGAACGTGGATGTTTCCGAGGGGTTGGTCACCGAAATTAAGGCTACCCTCTTCCCCGCACTGCCTACTTTGTATCCTTTGACAGTAAACGGAGCCCAAAACCCTACCCTTTCCCCTGACGGCCAGAAGTTGGCTTATGCGGTACCCTACCAAAATGATTCCCATGTCAGGCAAAAAGGCGGCATCTGGGTTTGGACTATGACTAACCAGCCAATTGCTTTCGCCCGGGGAGCTGAGCCCCACCAACTAATAGCTTCCACCCAAAATTTGGATTTTTCTAAAGCCTCCATTAAATTCTCCCCCGATTCCACCCAAGTCTTAGTTACTTTACAGGAAAATGGCCAGCCGGGAGATGCCAACACCAGAAACTACCTCCTTCCGGTTGATCGACAAAGTTCACTGTCTGATATAAAAGATATCACTCCCATGGTCGCCGGAACATTAAAAGAATGGACTGATGACCAAAAAGCAAAAGACGACAGCCGGGTAGCGGTGATCCAGGACCTAAGGATTAAACAAATTGCCTCTGCTTCTACCGCCTCAGCTTCCGCGACTATTGCCAAGTGGTCGCCTGATGAAACCAAGTTTATGGTTATCAGCGGCCAACCGACTAAAGCTACCGACAAAGCTCCAACCCTGTCAGCCAGGGTTTATGACCTATCTTCCGGTTCGGCTGCAAAGAGCGGCTCCAAGAACCCCACACCCGACCAAAAGGGCCAACCTTTAACCGGAAACAAAGAGTATACCTTACCCGATGCCCTCGCCTATTACTGGCTGCCTGATTCCCGGCATGTAATCCTGGTCCAGGAAGGCAAAATCTCTATTGCAGAGCTTGACGGAAGCAATGTGGCGGAAATCTTTGCCGGCAACTTTGAAGGGACGAACGTCTTTCCCTGGCCGGATTCCTCCAAGCTGGTAATCTTAACATCCTTTGCTACAACCACTGCTTCCCAACCCAACCTCTTCGGAATTAATTTGAAATAAGTTTTCCGTCCTCTTTTTCCCTAGCCCACTGGAACGCAAGCCCGTTAAGAATTCTAGGCGAAGCTGTCAGGGGGATGCCGATCCGGCAAAGCCGTGATCGAGGGGGCAGCTTTCCCCCGACCAGCAAGCCGTAGAATTTAGGGACCGTTCCCGTGGGCGATTTTTGGGCGTCTTTTTTTAAGACAGCTTGCTGTCGCAAGGTCTTGCGAACTTGAGAGCAAGTTCTTAAAAAAGACGCAAAAGAAAAACCATACCTTTCCAATTCATAAGTCTTCGACCCTGAGGGCTCAAACCGAAGGGGTAACCCCTTGCCTTACGCCAAGGAGTGCCCTTTTAAGATCAGTTTCCTACTAATTTAGCTCGGACAATTAATCTGTTGGAGAGTGTTCCCGGCGGATCACAAGTCTGGAGTGTCAGCACTGACTCATCGTAACTGTTAGTCAAAAACTCCGTATCCTCGGGTTTCACAATGGTCTTATCAAAGACAATATAGTCGTATCTTCGACCCTGGTAAAACATAATTATCCTATCCCCCGGATCAAGCTCCCGCAAAAGATAAAAGATGGCGTTAAAGCGGACAATGTTCCAGGGGGCATCTGTGGAATGGGAAAAAAGATAGATATTCCCTTTTTGTCCGGGAAAAACTGTACCTTTAGCATGGGCTACACCTTGGCCCAGAGCCTGGGTGTACTCTGCTTCATTAGAGGGATCAACATTGGCAATTACCCTGGCATTGGCATTAATTTTCTCAATGACGATGCCAAAATCCGTGGAAACAGGGACAATAGTTTCCGAACCCCTACCAACCAAGCTTCCGAAGGAGGATTTTCCCTGGTCAGAGTTGCTATCGGGTGCTGTTTGACCTGTGGAGGTAATGACTGTGGGTAAAGAATAGTGCTTTCCGGTAACCTGGTCGAACCGGTATTTGGCTTCTTCCGCCACCACCGGCTCAGCGATTAAGACTACCGTTAACAGCCCCACCTGCATTAAGAAATATCCCAGAAAACGGATCGCGAAGATCTTTTTAAAGTGTCTGGGGACAGCCATAACTCTAGTATACAGTATTAAGAAAAGATGGATATAAGAATTCCCACGACCTAATCGTATTCTTATCTAAATTCTGGTAAAATGAGATGTATTTTGAGGCCCCTGTAGCTCAGTAGATAGAGCGGTCCCGTCCTAAGGGAAAGGCCGGGGGTGCAACTCCCTCCAGGGGTACATAAATTTCGGGGACTAGTTCATCGGTAGAACGCTCGATTCGGGTTCGAGAAGTAGAGGGTTCAATTCCCTCGTCCCCGACTAGAACACAGTTAAAGAGGGATCAAGATCGTTTTGACGAAGTCAAAAGGTAGCCTTATTCCCTCGTCCCCGACCATTATTAGAAGTTATTTTTTGCCAAACCAGAGTTCAATTTCGCGGGCTGCTTCATCGGGAGTTCCGGAAGCATGAATCAAGTTCCTGATAGGTTTATGCTCGACATTCTCCGAGATTGCCGAATTGGATGAGAAATCCCCTCTGATAGTCCCTGCAGGAGCCAAAAGCGGCAGGGTCGGGCCGCAAAGCTTCCTAACTACTTCCACAGCATGAATACCTTCCCAAACCATCGCCAAAACCGGCCCGGAGGAGATATATTCCATATTCCACTTGTGGACCAACTCCCCGATCTCTGAAGGCACATCTGTCCCCATGGCCTCTTTAACATCCACACCGTATTTCTCACAATCAGAGATGGTATTGTTGCCGACTTTTTCCAGCCATTCCGGGGTTGTCGGGTAATGCTCGGAGGCCAGTTCCTTGCTGGCGTTAACCAACTCCGCATGAATGAGCTTCAAACCCACCCTTTCCAGGCGGGAGATAATTTCCCCGGCCAAACCGCGCTGCATCGCGTCCGGCTTTAGGATTACTAATGTTTTTTGGGTCATTGGGTTAATATTCATATTGATTAATTTTCAATTTACAATTTTCAAGATTAAATCATTAAAAATTCATTGAGAATTTAAAATTGAGACTTGAAAATTTATTTTATTTCTATATCCGAAATATTGTACCCACCATCCTCATAAACGTCAACCATCATATAGCGGGGCTTTTGGGAATTACGCTTGGAAGTGACTGCCCCGGCGGTCACCATCCTCAGGCCATATTGCGGGTCATCGTAGTTAGAATAGGCATGGATATCCCCGGCAAAGACTCCTGCCACCCCTACCCTTTTAAAAAGATCCCGCAGTTCTTCTGCCTGCTTGGTTAATTCCTTATTTGCTTCCTTGCCTTCATCCGTCTTAATCGCTGCCCCCATAAACCGGTCCGATGTCGGGTGGTACAAAGGCTCATGCAGGAAAACCAGGGTTTCCTTGACTGATTTTTGGCTGGTATTGTGCAGCAAATCATCCAGCCAGGCCCTCTGGACAGAATCCACTCCCTCATAATTGTCCCCGTTAAACAGTAAAATAAAGCGGATATTGGAAGCGGTGAAACTTTGGTACGGTGAGCCAAAGACTTCGGAAAAGTTGGCCGTGGCCATTTTACCTTTATCCCGGGAGTCCCAAAGGTCATGGTCACCGGCAGTAAGATAAGTGGGCAAACCGGAAGCAGAAAATACCTCCTTGGCTTTTTCCAGCTCTCCCAAAGTCCCGGTATCGGAATAATCCCCCAGCCCAATCACAAACTTGGCTCCGTTTTCTTTGGCTTGTGCCAAAGCCTTGCCAAGGTCTTCATTATCGGAGTGGGAGTCGGCAATAACAGCAAATTTTAAGATTATTGATCCGGAAGGTGTTGGCCGGGGCGAGCCCGGCTTTGTGACCCCGCTGCTGCCTGAACCGGGAAGAAGATTTTTAGTGGGAACACTGACCCCCAAAATTCCGGAAATGGTTTTGGAAATATCATCCGAAGTCAAAAGGGAAACCACCACTTCCCGGGGATTAATCCGGGTCAAATCCATTAAGGACTGGCCGGTAAAATAGCGGAAAGCCTGGTAGACTCCCAAAGCAAAAATTGCCAAAATGCACATCGAAAGACTGAGTCTAAATAGAACAATCGGTAAAAAACCACCTCGTTTTCTTCTGCCGGTCTCTTCTTTTTTAAACATATTTCAGTGTGTCGGCGTTTCAGAGTATCGGAGTGTCGGAGTTATCTGATTTTCTGATACTCTGATATTCTGATGTTCCGGTCTACATCCTTTCTGGGGCCTCAATACCCAAAAGCTCGAGGCCGGTCTTTAGGACCTCTCCGGTAGCCTGGGTTAGGGCAAGCCTTAAATCTTTCTTCTCTGAGGCAATGATACGATGTTTTTGGTAAAAAAGGTTAAAATCTTTCGCCAGATCCAGCAAATACTCACAAATCAGGTTCGGCCGATACTCTTTCCCGGCCTGTCCGGCAACAGACCCAAAGTATTCCAACCTCCTTGCCAAATTCCTCTCCTCCACCTCTAATTCTAAATTCTCCATTCTTAATTCTGAACCCCCTTCCCCCGCTTCCCTTAAAACTGACCGGATCCTGGCGTGGGTATATTGCAAGTACGGGCCACTGTCACCCTGCAGGGAAACTGACTGTTGAAGGTCAAAAACCAAATTGGAAGACGGGGCAAACTTAAGGTAAGTAAACTTAATCGCCCCCATCGCCACCGACCTTACCACCTCCCGGTTAACTTCCAGCCTGCTTTCTTTCACAACCTCCCGCACCTTTTCAGCCACCATATTCAAAAGCTCATTGACCGTCACCACCTCCCCGGTTCTGGATGACATCTTGCCCTCTTTTAAGCCCACCATGCCGTAGGAAAGGTGAAATTCGCGGCCGGAAAGCTTGGGCAATACCATCTCAATCGCTTTAATGACCACCTTAAAGTAGCCTTCCTGCTCACTGCCGACAACATGGATATCCCGGTCAAAGGGAAAAGTTTCAAACTGCTTCTCAGACAAACCTAAATCCTTAGCTTCATAAGTCGGTACTCCGGCCGAGCTGATAAAGACCCGGTTGTGCAGGCCGTATTTTTCTCCGGGGAAAATAACCGCCCCGTCACTTTTTTCAAAGATCTTACCGGTATTTTCCAAAACCAGCTGCTCCCCCCGGGAATAGACTTCGCTTTCAAAAAAAAGCTTGTCATATTTAATACCCAAAATTTTGTAGACCTCGTCGTAGTATTCCAGGCTCCACTTCCGCCCCAGCTTATACAGTTCCTGGAATTGGGGTTCCTTCCTATATAGGGAAACGTTGATCTGGTTAATCTTTTGCTTGGCCTCCGAGCTCTCCTCATAGTCCAGGCTGCCCTGGGCATAAGCCTTGCCCAAGTACTCGGCCTTTTCCTCAAAATTGAGCTCTTTGGAGGGTAACCCCAGCTTCTCTATCCCCCAGATAGCCTTGGCCACATGCAGGCCAATATCCCCCTGGTAGTTGGCCCGGAAAACCTTGTGGCCGGCGCCACCTAAAATCCTGGCTAAAGATTCCCCCAAAATGAATGTCCGGAGGTGGCCCAAATGTACCTCCTTTAAAATATTGGCATGGCCGTACTCCACCATCAGCTTCTGGGGTTTTTCATCCTTGGGGATTTGGGTAACCTGGGTTAGATTTTTAACTAAAACTTCGCCTTTGATAAAAAAGTTAAGAAACCCTCCGCCGGCAACTTCCACCTTTTCCAAGTAGTTGGTCTTGTCTAATTTTCCCTTAATTTTATTAGCAATATCTATTGGAGATTGCTTACCGTTTTTTATTTCCGGTTTAGCCAGTTGTAACGCGATATTTGAGGAGTAGTCTCCAAAGGCCGGTGTCGGAGGAATAGCACAAACTATATCATTTGCTTGGTAGCCTAAATCCTTAACCGCCTTTTTTAGATCCCTTAAAAGTTGATCTTTAACCATAGAATAATCATACCATAATTTTAAATTCTAAAGCTCAAATTTTAAATCGAATTAGAATGTCTTAAATTTAAAAATTTTATCATTGAAAATTATTTAAAAACTTAAAATTGTAAATTTAAAATTCTTGAGCTCCATCTCCCTTCACTCTGAGAATCCAAATTAAAGCTCCAATTATTAAATAATAGCCCAACCATAAAATTATTCCTGTTTCCCCTATTACAAGGCTTGATCCCGGAATTTTGGCAAAAAATTGGACCATATCGATAAAGTAGGTCAAAAGTATCCCCGGAACCAGTCCCGCCACCTGCCCCAAGAATGTATTGACCATCCCCAACCCCAAACCAATGAACCCAAAGATCATCACCAGAGGTATACTCCACAGTATCAAACTGTTAACTAATATACCAATCAAGGATATCTGTCCGAAGTTATAGGCAATTACCGGCAAAACCAAAAACTGGGCCGACAATGTAACCCCTAAATCCTCCCGTAAAACTTTTGGCACCTTTTTCAGCCTACTGGCAATCACCGGCGCCACCACGATTACCCCAAAAGTGGCCAAAAACGACAGCTGAAAGGAAATAGAAAGCAGCCAGTTGGGGTTATAAAGGAGCATCAAACCCGCCGTCAGGAACAATACCCAAGGGCCCTGACGTTCCCTGCCTAAAAGCTGGGCCAGGTAAGCCAAAAAGACCATAATCCCCGCCCGGATCACCGGAACCTGGAAACCGGTTAATAGGCTATAAAAAGCTACCGCCAATAGGGTTAAAACAATCGTTTTCCGCCTGCCCAGAAAATAAACCAGGCTCATCACAAACCCCGCCACCATGGATAAATTCTGGCCGGAAACGACCACCATATGGATAGTTGAGGTAGTTTTCAGGTCATTTTTGAGCTTAAAAGGAAGATTGTTTTGGCTTCCCAAAAGGATTCCGGACAAAAGGGCTGATTGAGGGTAAGGAAGCGTTTTATCAATCACTTCCTCCAATTGCTGGCGGAGAGGTGAAAGCATTTTTACCTCCTGATCACGATAAGTGGGATCAATCCCACCCATCAAGATTACCCTGAAGGCAAAAACAACCAGCCAAAGAGCAGCACCTACCCCTAAAAGCTTAGCCACATATCTAGTATAAAATTTTTAATTACCAAGTACCAATTTAGAATGAATTTTCAATGACCGAATTTTCAAGCTGTTTGGAAATTTAGATTTTGAAAATTATTTGAAAACTGAAAATTGTAAATTGAGAATTATTCTTACCAAGTGGAGATTTGTTCTTTGATCTTCTCGTAAACCGTTCTGGAAACGGCCTTTTTGGTTAGCAGCTCCTCTATTCCCCCATACGGCCGGTTATCAATAATTTTTTGGGCTGTCGTTGGCCCTACTCCGGGAAGCTTATCCAAATCATCTAAAGTTGCGGTGTTCACATCCACCAGCTTCCCCGGCACCACCGAAGCCCCGGCTACTGCCGCTGACGGCCCGGCTTCGTTAACCCTGGGGATATAGATCTTCATCCCGTCTGATACCTTTTGTGCAAGATTGATAGTTTTGGATAAATATACCGGGTCAGCCGATTCAGTTACCCCGCCCGCCGCTTTTAGGGCATCCTCCACCCGGGAGTTGCCGTTTAAGGTATACACTCCGGGTTTAGCTACCGCTCCCGAAACATCCACTTTTGTTCCCGTTTCCTGTTTGGAGTAATTGGAAGTGGCGGCAGCCGAACTTTTTGTGGACTTTACAAAGGTCTTGGGGATAATCCCGGAGGAAACTATCCCGCCAATGAGCAAAACCACCCCCACCAACCCCATGCCTAAGGGTAGTTTGTATTTATTAATAAACGAATCCACTCCGCTTTGGTCTTCCATAATAGTAGTTCTCAAGGCGTCACCTTATAAAGCAGGCAACAATTATCTTCTCCTCCGGTAATATTCCCTTAATTCTTCCCTGTAGTCCTTAATCCATTCCCTGTATGCCTTATACAAATATATCAAACCCCTATTTTGTAGTTCAGCCTTAATGATTCCCCCCTCGTGCGGAAATTTGTGCAGCCTTTTGTGGGGCGAGGAAAAGCCATGGGTATAGTGGCAAAGTTCATGGGCAATCGTGTGGTCCACTATCTCTTCCGAAATTTTCGGGTCCTTAAACATTCCGGTAATGGTAATGAAGGTCTTTTTGGACCGGGGGTCCATCCTGATGGAACCAAAACGGAGCCGGGCAAACCTGCCAAAACGGATAAAAACAGGATTGATTTGCGGCACATCGGAGAAATGGTTATTCCAGATAAAGTCTAAACGGGTAAGAAGCCACTTGTCATCACGCACCATGGGTTCATGGTAAGTCAGAAGAAGGTTGGCCGTCAAGCAAGAAGAGTTCTCAAGGTGACGCCTTGATGTACATCAAGGCGTCACCTTATAAAAGTGCTCTGCGACAACCTAATCTGGGACTTTAATAGCCTAGCAGAAAAAATAGCGGATTGCTAAGTAGAAACCTTTTTTAGTCCGTAACGAAGTTGATTATTTTCACAGGTATATACACGACTTTCTTAATCTCTTTCCCCTCCAGAAACTTTTGCACTTTTTGGCTCTCTTTGGCCTTATTTTCTACTACCTTACTATCACTTGCTATATCTTTTCCAATCACCAGCTGGTCCCGGACCTTGCCGTTAACTGAAACCGCAACGGTTGCTTCCTCTTCTTCCAAGTGCTTCTCCTCAAATTTTGGCCATGGTTGCTCGTGAATGGAGTATTTCTCCCCCATCATCTCCCACAATTCTTCTGTCATATGCGGGGCAAAAGGTGCCAAAAGCTGCAGGAAAGTCTTGTACTCTTCCCGGCTAACCTTTTCCCTGCCACTTAAGTAATTTAACCACTCCATTAAGGCCGCCACAGCGGTGTTAAACCTGATCCCTTCAATATCCTGGCCAACTTTCTTAATTGCCCGATTCATCATTAAGAGGTCTTTCGCTTGCGGTTGGTCTCCAGTTACCTTATCAAATAAGTTCCAAACCCGTTCCAGAAACCTGTATGGTCCCCAAACCCGCTCGGAAATCCACGGCCCTGATGAACCTTCATAGGGCATAAAGAAGGCCATATGGATCCTCACTGCGTCAGCACCGTATTTTTTCACCTCTTCATCCGGATTGACTACATTCCCCCGGGACTTGCTCATCTTCTGGCCATCCGGACCCAAGACAATTCCGTGATTGATCCGTCTCAAAGCATATTCTTCTATATCAGTTAAGCCTAAGTCATGGAAAATTTTGGTAAAGAACCGGGAATAGAGGGTGTGGCCTAAATTGTGTTCCGCTCCTCCAAAGTAAATATCAACCGGCATAATTTTTTGAGCCAGCTCTTTATCAAAAGGGGCGATATCGAACTTAGGATCCAGGTAGCGGAAGAAGTACCAGGAAGAGTCCACAAAAGTATCCATAGTTTCCGCATCCCTTTTGGCTTCCCCTCCACACTTGGGGCACTTCACATTCAGCCAATCTTCGTTGGTGGCCAAAGGCGGCTTGCCGGAAGGCGCATAATCAACGTCATAAGGCAACTTGACCGGCAGGTCCTCTTCCGGAACAGGCACAGTGCCGCACTTCTCACAGTAAATAACCGGGATCGGAGTTCCCCAATACCTTTGCCGGGAAATTGACCAATCGTGCAAGTGGTAATAAATCATCTGCGAACCAATGCGCTTACTTGCCAGAAAGTCTGTTATAACTTTCTTCGCTTCTTCGATACTTAACCCATCGTACTCCCCACTATTAATTAGCACCCCGTCTCCTTCATAAGCTTGGGTTAGAGCGGCAGGACCCCCAGCCTTAATGACTTGTTTTATCTCCAAACCAAACTTTTTGGCAAACTCAAAGTCCCGTTGGTCGTGAGCTGGAACAGCCATAATGGCTCCCGTCCCATACCCCGGTAAAACATAGTCAGCCACCCAAACCGGAATCTCTTCTCCGGTCATTGGGTTTTTAACAAAGGAGCCGGTAAATACCCCCGACTTGTCTTTGTTCTCTTTTCTCTCCAATTCACTTTTCTTTTTGGCGGCCGCTACATAGTCCTCAACTTTTTGTTGCTCATTAGCCTCAGTTAGTTGTTTTAGCAGCGGGTGTTCGGGACTGACAACAACAAAGGTAGCCCCGAAAAGCGTGTCCGGACGCGTCGTAAACACTTCCAGCCCATCAAACTTTACTAACGCCCCGGCGGATCTGCCAATCCAAATGTTCTGGGCGTCACGCAATGATTTAGGCCAATCAACATCCGGCTTTTCCGGCCAAATGAGCCTGTCGGCATACTCGGTGATTTTGAAAAACCACTGGTCAATCTCCTTTTGCACAACTTCCGTCCCGCATCTCCAGCAGGCCCCCGCTTCCACAGCTTCATTAGCCAACACAGTCTGGCACTTACTGCACCAGTTTGATAAATATTTGCCTTTGTAGGCCAAACCCCGCTTGAGCATCTGCAAAAAAATCCACTGGTTCCACTTGTAATATTCCGGTAAGCAGGTGATAACCTCGTGATCAAAGCTAAAACTAGCACCCATGGTGGCAAACTGCTGTTTCATCCGTTCGATGTTTGCTAAAGTCCAATCTTGTGGGTGAATTCCCCGCTTGATGGCAGCGTTTTCGGCCGGCAAGCCAAAAGCATCAAAACCATTAGGGAAAAAGACATTGAAGCTGTTTAGCCTCTTATAGCGGGCAAAGATATCTGCCCCGGAAAAGGTAAACCAATGGCCCATATGGAGGTCGCCGGAAGGGTAGGTAAACTCAGCTAAAACGTAATACTTGTTTGGCTTGGACAAGTCGGTGGAATAAAGGTTGCTCTCCTCCCACCTCTTTTGCCACTTAGGCTCAATCTTTGAGGGAATATATTTACCAATACTCATTTAACTCCTCCCTCAAAGACAAGGGTCTGCGAGCCTTGCGAGTAGATCCTTATCTGGTTTGGTTGATACTTCTTCATTGTTAGTCTCAATTTTACGGCTTTGACCATACCTAGTGCAAGTGGAATAAACCTACAACCTCTTCTTCCCTCTTTCTTCCTGGCCCACTTGGAACGTAAGCCCGTTAAGAATTCTAGGCGAAGCTGTCAGGGGGATGCCGATCCGGCAAAGCCGTGATCGAGGGGGCAGCTTTCCCCCGACCAGCAAGCCGTAGAATTTAGGGACCGTTCCCGTGGGCGATTTTTGGGCGTCTTTTTCTAAAAAAGACGCAAAACAAATTCTTAGCTTTCCAATTCTCAAGGGCACCCCTTAACTTGCGCCAAGGAGTGCCCTTTTGCAAGGATAGATAGTTTTCACTACATGTTTTCACAAGATCAAATGGGTTCAGAGTTTACCTATTTTGATATAGTGTAAATATATTATGATCAAGTGACTTTGTTAGCTTTGGGTAACTTTGAGGCTATTTATGGTCATGCGGTAAAAGTTTTGAGGGAGTTTGATACAGAACGACCTCTTGACATGGTTTTCACTTTTCTTTACACTAAGAACAGTTAGTTGGTCCTAGGGTAGGAGTAGCAGCAGACGGATACTCCTGCCTTAGGACTTTTTTATCCCTTTTTTTACCACCTTTCCCATTGCCAACTTTTAGAAGCTTTATCTTTACTCGCTCAGAATCAAAGGCCGTTAAGCCCTTAAAAGGTGACGCCTCGTCCGCAAGGCAGGCGTCACCTTGAGAATTTCATAAGGCCACCCCTGCCATCCGGCGAGGGAGTGGCCTTTTAAGAAAAAGCACCACCTTTTGGGGTATTTTTAAGTGATATCAAACCCTAGCAAGTAGTTGGACAAAATACTTACAAAATAGATCCATCTTGTCTAAATAATATATTGACATCAATAATAATAATTGTCTAAGATAAATCTAGGCAGACGGAACCTACTAGATTACCCAAATCTAGGCAAAAAAAATCTGGGTAAAGTTTCATGAAAAAACCGTCTGCAACTGCCAAAAAAAATAGCACTTCTTTGGTCTTTAAACCCCTGGTTTCCGCAACAAAAAAACAAGCTTCTAAGAAAGCCGCCACCAAGAAAGTCAAAACCATGGAGGCCCCGCAAGACCCCTGGATTTCCGACTCTACCCCCTCTTGGATCAAAACCCAATCTTCCGAAACACCAAAACACCAAAACACTGATACTCTGACCCACCGAAATTCCGATACACCGACACATCGATCCTCCGATACTCTGATGCACATCGGCGAGGCTGCCAAATACCTCAAGATTTCCATTGATACCCTCCGCCGCTGGGAGAAAACCGGCAAGATCACCCCAACCAGAACTCCGGGTGGAACCAGACTCTATTCCAAAGAAGCCCTGGAAGCTTTCAAATTCGGCTCTAAAAGCACTAACCATACCGTTGCCCTAGACAAAGTCCTCTCTATCTCCGCAGCCGCCAAAAACTTAGGGGTTTCCACTAAAACCTTAAGGCGCTGGGACCAGGCCGGTAAGCTCGTTGCTTCCCGCAACCAGGACGGTGAAAGGGTATATAAGGAGGTTGATCTGGCAACATTCACGAGCTCAAACAAGCCCGAGGAAGAAGCAAGGCGTCACCTTGACGTCAGGCAAGGTGACGCCTTGCTCAGCTCTCCAGTCTCTTCTTCCGAGCCCGAAATTATCACTATCGGCACTTATCAAATATCACAAACCATTCCAAACTACATCAGGAAAGCTGGATTCTTCGTTGCCGGGTTAGCCGTCATTACCCTGCTAATTACCGCCTTTCTGGTTACCGGATATTCAGTCAACCCCCAAGGCACCAAACAGATCTTCGGGCAAGCTTCAGAAAGCCAGAAGATCGGAGAATCAAAGAATCAGCAGGATCAGAAAATCAGCATGTCAGCAGTGGCTGCTATCAGACAAAACCAACAAGTGCTAGGAGCTTCCACTTCCAAGCCATCGTTTATTGCCTCCCTGCTTCAACCGTTTGACAACCTGGCCCAAAGCATTATTACCAACTTTGCCCCGGCCAAGGCCAAAGACCTGGGATTTCATAAAAATTCGGATGATCAAAGGTTTAACCTGGATGAGACCGCCATTATCGAGGTTGACGACAAAACTATCGCCAACAGGAAAGAGCTGGCCCAACAAATTAAGCAGTCCGATAGAAAGATTGATAACGTTAATGCCAACTTAACCGAAATCTCCACTTCCCTTCCCCAAGGTATCGCCTATGTTGATTTTATCGGCAAAACCATCATCGACTCCTACGGCAATGTTTATCCTTCCAACTCCGGATTGGCGCCGCCGGTAAAACCTACCATCGGAACAACAACGAACCCCTACTACGGCCTGTATCTCCACAGGTTTTCTGTTGATAATGGGGGTAACTTAAAAGTCCTTGGACAAACCACCTTAGGTGAATCCGGGGATGACTATGTCAAAATAGTCGGCAGGTTATCAAACGACCTCATCCCTGAGGCTAACGGGGTAGAATCTTTAGGCGACGGCGACCACTACTGGAAGAATGCTTATATTAATAACATCACTGGAGCCACTGCAGGCTACGCTACCTTAATGGTCAGCAGTGTCTTAAACCTGCCTGACGGTACCGCTGCCTCCCCAGCCCTAACCTTCACTAACGACCCAGACTCCGGACTTTACCGCTTAAGCGCCAATACCATTGCCCTCACCACCAATGGCACCGCCGGCAACGGCATCACCATCAACTCCTCCGGCAATCTGGGTATCGGGACAACTTCTCCAGCCTACACTCTCGATGTCTCCAAAAACGTTTCAGGTAGCACCTACTTAGCTAGATTTAATAACACCAACCCTGACGGTGATTTAAATATCCTTTTTGATAACCAAAGCACCCATGCAACGGCACTGGTTAATGCTGTTGATGGTACAAAAGAATTTGCAATCTACACCCAACCAAGCCCGGCAAAAACCAGCTTTTTGACCTATCCCAATGGAGGTCCTGCCAGATTTTCTATGACCATTGAAGAAGGAGGAAATGTAGGTATTGGGACAACCTCCCCTATCGCTCCTTTGCATGTAGAATCCACCTATACCAATCCGTCAGTTGCCAATCTCTACAACATCTACGGTAAAGTCACTGTCACCAGCGGCTACAATGGCAGCCCCTACCCCGCAGCCAAAGGCGGCTACTTTGAATCGGACTTTACTGGCACCAATACCCAAAGAACAATGATGGGATCGGACAGCCGTGTCTATAACACTTCCTCCGGTACTATCACCTATACTTACGGCGCTACCGGAGCTCTCTACAACCAAAGCACCGGCACTTTCACCAACGGTTTCGGAACCTTTGGCCTAATTTCCAATGTCACCGGAGCAACACTTACTACCGGTGCTGGTGCCTACGGTAGCATTATTAATTCCGGCACCACCTCAACCGGTTATGGTGTCGAAGGTTACCTGATCAACTCCAGTGGCGGAACTTGGACTACTGCTTCTGCTTTATATGGAAATGTTAGCAATTCCGGAGCCTCCACCATCACCACCCTCAGAGGCTTAGACCTTTCCGGCTGGAGTAATTCCGGCACAGTCAATACCTCATACGGTATCTATATGGATAATTCCATTGATGTCGGGGCTACCAAATATGCCCTCTACTCCTCCTCCGCCTCCAACTCCTACCTTGCCGGCAATGTGGGTATTGGGACAACCAGTCCTGACTACCTACTGACCATCCAAAAAGATAACCAGGACATGGTCAGCTGGAGAAATTCCACCTACGAACTTGGCCGTCTGGGTTATGTTGGAGTAGATGCCGTCGATGCCGGATGGATAGGCCTTTACTCTTCCGGCAATAAAACTATCAACATTAACGCCTCCGGCTCCAGCTATTTCAACAACGGTAATGTAGGCATTGGAACTACCTCCCCCACCTATAAACTTGATGTTGCCGGCACTGCCAGACTTGGCGCTACCACTGTGACAGGTGCTATCAGTGCCTCTACCGGATCGCTAGACATCGGTTCCGCCGGCGTCAAGTTTGGCACAATTTATGCGGATACTGTCAACGCCACCTCCCTTGTCGGTACGGTTGTCGGAGGCCAAACTGATTCAGCTGACTGGACTATCAATGCGGATAACGTTTCTGCTGACACCGAGCCTATGAACCTGATCTTTGAAAGAGGTACAGAAACTCCTAATGCCATTTTAGGCTGGGATATCGGCAAGCAGTTTACCCTTAATTCCGGCCTTTCTATTACCAACGGTATCGGATCCGGCAATGTAGGTATTGGGACCACCAGCCCTGCTTCCCTCTTGGATGTGATGGGCACAGCTAAACTAACTCAGCTTGATTTCCGCAATGCTGGGGCTACTTTAGACACCTCAGGCAATAATTTAAGGTTTGTAAATACCGGAATTGATGATCGAGCCGCTATCGATATTACTAATGGAAATATGTACGTCAAAGGCAACTTAGGCATTGGGGTCTCCACTATGCCCACTCAAGCTGGCCTAGCAGTAA
Source organism: bacterium (assembly GCA_021786315.1). Classification (GTDB taxonomy): domain Bacteria; phylum Patescibacteriota; class Microgenomatia; order Daviesbacterales; family UBA10151; genus JAJYNN01. The sequence goes on along the minus strand of JAJYNN010000002.1, from coordinate 213,121 downwards.
TGAGCGGCAATGTAGGTATTGGGACAACTGCACCTTCCCAAGCTTTAGATGTAGTTGGTAACCAAAGTCTATCGGGAAAATTGGCCCTGGGAGGGTCAAGTATTGATTCCAATACTTATTCAAATTTAAACCTGACCATTGCTCCCAGTGCTGTCACTTACGGTTATTTGGCTAATTTAACTACCACTACTGCCAAAAATATTTATCCGGGAACTTTTATTGCCAACAATAATTCTTCTTCAGGAGCTATTAGCTGGCAACCAGGTATAGCAGTTCAGTCCAATAACAATGACGCCGGAACAATCACAGGCGCTTTAGGCGGAGACATCAGAGTTCAGAATACTTCCAGCGGAACCATTGCTACCGCCTATGGCCTATATCTGCCAATCTTCAATACAAGCAACGGAAATATTACAACGGCCTACGGAATTTGGAGCAAAATTCGCTCCGGTAGTTCTGCCAGCGGAACGATTAGTTCAGCCAGTTTATACTATGGTACAGGAGAAGTTGGCAACGCCTCCGGGACTATCGGTACTTTATATGGCTTAAACCTTTCCGGTTGGTCAAACTCCGGCACAGTCAATACCTCCTATGGTATCTACATGGACAATTCCATTGATGTCGGGGCTACCAAATATGCCCTCTACTCCTCCTCCGCCTCCAATTCCTACTTTGCCGGTAATATAGGGGTTGGAACCACCAGTCCAAGCCAACTATTGAACGTCTACAGTCCCAACCAGGGAGCTATTGCCAGCATTGAAACAGCCCAAGCCAACGAATATGCCGAACTTTATCTCGTGTCAAATGGGGACATGTGGTCAATTTCCCATGAAAGTAACAACAACAGATTAGGAATATACGAAGGATCTGATGAAAGACTATCCATTAAGGATGGCGGCAATGTGGGTATCGGGACAACTAATCCAGGAGTGAAACTGGAGGTTGCTTCCTCTTTGGGTACCCTCACCAGCCCAAGCAGTGTCACTAATTTCAGGGTCCGAAACGACGGTTCTACCAGCAACAACGCCGGAATTTCCATTGTTTCTGGTAATGCCGCCTCTTCCTATTTACTTATGGGCGACAACGAGAACGACGATATTGGTTTTATTGAATACAACAACACCAATAACTGGATGGCCTTCACCACCAACGGCAGTGAAAAGTTGAGGATTAATTCCGCTGGCAATGTGGGTATTGGGACAACCTCACCTTCTACCCTTCTTGATGTCAATGGAACTTCTACCTTTAGAGGAGCCAGTACTTATAATGGCAATCTGACCTTAAATTATAGCGGCACAGCCGTGGTTGGCAGTCCTTCCACTGCTTACAACTCCTATGCTCTCAACTTAAGTAGTAATGAATGGAACTCAGCCACTGGGAATGAAACTAAAACAGCAGTTATCCAGATGAGGCCGAGAACAGTAAATGTCAATCCTACTGTGGCTACCCTCTCCTTTGATGTGGGTTCAGCCACCAATATCTTAAACCTTCAGGATAATGGCAATGTAGGTATTGGAACAACTGCACCAGCTACCTTATTTGACATCAATTCCAAGTTTAATGTTTTATCCTCCGGGAATGTAGGTATCAATAAAGTAACTCCCGGAGGCACAGCCGCTTCCGCCAAATTACATATTGTAGGAGATAATGTCACTAATAATGCGGTCCTCATCGCCCAACAAGGAGTCGGAACTACATATACCAATTACCGTAACGGCTTGCTGGTAGGTATGGGCGGAGACACCAATAACCATGATGTGGCTATCTGGTCCGACGGAAGCTCTCTTGGCTTTATCCAATCCGTCCAATTATCCAACTCTTTCAAGCCTCTGGCCTTAAACCCGAATGGCGGAACTGTAGGTGTAGGCTATGCTAACCCCGGAACCACCGCAGCTCTAGCCGTAAATGGTAACCTGGGAATAGGTACCACTGCTCCAAACTATCTACTTTCTGTATCAAACGGGGCTACGGATTACTTTACTGTTGATAGTACCTCCGCCACCTATAATGTCCCCACTTCCTTCACCTCCTCCGGTGATGTCTCTATGGCCTATGACCTCAACTTCACCAACCCCACCGCTTCCAATATCAAGTCCCAGGCTCCCCTTAGTATTACTGCCGGGGAAACCTTCAACTCCTCTGATTTAAGTTTGAATACTTATAATGCCGGATCGGTGAATATCACTCAAAATAACCAGCCAACTGCTAGCGGTACTGCCTATGCTTTGCAAGTCCTGCCAAACTTAACCTCCTCCACTAACTCCTTAACCTACACTGCCCAATACGGAACTTATTCCGTACCCACAGTTAACCTTTCCGGCACATCCGGTACAGTCACTTCCCTCTACAACAATTACCAGGGCTTGACTGCTTCCGCCGGCACGGTCACCAACTGGTATGGCTACTACGTCGCCGCCCCGACAGGTGCCGGAACTGTCACCAACAAATATGCCTTTGTCTCGGAATCAGGCACCGGCAATGTGGGTATCGGAACCACGGCTCCGGAAGACCTGTTAAGCATCGTTCAACCCAGTGCCGCTTACCTTTCCGAAATCGTTCGCATTGCCAACAACAACGGTTCCGGTTCAGAAGAGTTGCGCCTTGGCGTAGACACTACCGGCTTATTCTCCTTTATCCAATCCACCCATCAAGGCACCGGCCAAACCCCCCTTATCCTCAACGGAGCCGGAGGCAATGTTGGTATCGGGACTACCAATCCAGCTTATAAATTCTCTGTTGTAGCTGGAACTAATGCAAATGTCTATATTGGCCAAGATACCATTAATCGTGGTTTATTATTCTTTACTGATGCTGCCAACAACGAACAATATGCAGATTTAAGAGCCTATGACTTTACCTTCAAAACCAACAATCTTAATCGAATGTTTATCTCCCAATCGGGTAATGTTGGTATCGGGACAACTAGCCCGCAATATCTCCTTGATATTGGTTCAGGTGGAGCAGGTTATGAGGTTCATATAAATGACGACCTGAAAGTTGAAGATTTATCGCAAGCAGGCAGAATGTACACCCCCGGCAGCTTAATCATTGGTGATGCTACTACCTATCAGGGAGCTACCCAGCCCACTTATGGAGCTTTAATCCAGGGTAATGTTGGTATCGGGACAACCAGCCCGCAATCAAGCCTTCAAGTTTACGGCTCAACCGAAGGCAAAGGGATCACCGTTGGCGGTATCTCCACCTGGGCCGACGCCGATATTCTAAGAATGTATTCCGATGGGGACACCACAAGCTACATTAAGCGGGTAGAAGACAGCGGTGACGCAAACGGCGGTTATGGCTTGATCCGTTTTGAAACCAACGCCAACAACGCAGCTTACAACGGCCTCGGCGGTTTCAACTTCGGCAAAACAAGCGGCCCTGATTATCTGCGCATCACCAATATGGGTAACGTCGGTATCGGGACTACCAATCCTGTTTCTCTCACCAACATCTTCGGCAACAGCAGCAGCAACACTTCCCTTCTTTATCTTGACCAGAACAGTACCGGTGACGCCGCCATGAACTTTAGAATTGTCGGAACGACAGGTTGGAGAATGGGGATCGATAATAGCGACTCTGACAAATTCAAAATCTCCAGCTCAACCCTCTCAGACGACTTCGGGACTGATTATTTAACCATAACTACAAGCGGGAACATAGGAATAGGAACAACTAATCCTTCTCAACTGCTACATTTAAATAATGGTAATCTTTATGTTAATGGCGGCACTATTGGCCTATCCACTACCCCGGACTCAGCTAAGCAGCTATATGTTGACCATACTTATTCCAATACCAGCGGCACGGAATACGGCATCTTCAGCAACACGCGGGCAGATTTCGGGGGCACCGCCGCCACCACCAGTGTTTTTGGAACCCATGGCCAGGTCATTTTGGGGGCAAACCAGCTGGCGGATTCCACCTCGGGTGACGTCGCCGGGGGGTTATTCCAGGTAACCCACCTGGGGCAGGCTACCCAAGGCGCAGCCAAGGCGCTGGAAGCAGTCGTCAGGGTAGGCTACCCCGGAGCCGGTAACGCCGCCAACATCTTGACTAACGGCTATGGACTATATGTCCAAAGCCCGAATGTTGATTCTGCCCACAGCAGTTCTCTGGTAAATGCTTACGGCTTATTCCTGGAAGCTCAAAAAGCCACCGGAGTTTCCACTGGTTACGGCATCTACCAGGCCGGAGCGTCTGACATTAGCTACTTTGCAGGTAATGTCGGTATTGGGACAACTGCACCAGGAAACTTTTCTGGGTTATCTTTTACTGGCCCTATTCTTGATGTTAATGGACCCATCCAAACCCGAACTGGCACCCTTAATATTGGAGGGTCAACTTATCGAAAGGCAGCTATTTCCACCCCCACTGCTGATGCTGCCGATCCTTACTTAAGTTTCTATGTGGTCCCCTCAGGTAGTTCCAGTACCGCTAATGAAGACATGAGAATTGATAAAACAGGTAATATTTATCTAGCTAATATTAACTCTAGCCTAGGCAGTGCTACCTTGTTTGCTGGGAATGCTGGTAATGTGGGTATCGGGACAACCAGTCCAGTTCAGAAACTGGAAGTTAATGGGGACTTCAGGCTTTGGAGAGATGGGCTTAACAACATGGGCTTGCAGGTTGGGTTTAATAACACTAACAACATTACCAATATGAGCTTCAGGGACAGGACTGACACTAATTATCAGGATGTGTTTATGGAAGGCAAGAGCTGGACTTTTAGGTACAACGGCAATTCCACCGCTGGTCTTTCTATAGCCTCAACAGGAGCAGTTTCCATGAATTTAAGGACAACTGCCAACACCTATGCACTCTGCCATGCCACAAACGGACCCGCCATGGAAGAAATAACAGATTGTAACGGCTCCGCCACCGACTTGGCAGAAAATTACGGCACTACCGATTCCTCAATAGAGGCGGGCGACCTGGTGATTGCTACCGGCCAAGCCAAGGTTGTCGCCGACCCCCACGAGGGTAAACCAACATCCAAAGCCTATATGGCAAAATCCAGCCAACCGTACCAAAGCAATATTTTGGGTATCATTTCCACCAACCCCAACCAGCTTTACGGAGACGATATCTTTGATCCTTCAGAAAACCCCCGCCCGGTGTCCCTGGCAGGAAGGGTGTCCCTAAAAGTCAGCACTGAAAACGGCCCCATCCAGACAGGCGACTACATTACCTCCTCCTCTATCTCCGGGGTCGGTATGAAAGCTACCAGACCCGGGCAAGTTGTCGGTAAAGCCCTCCAGGATTATTCCGGAACAGGAATCGGTAAAATCTTGGTCCTGGTCAATGTTACCTTTGCCGATCCGTCTGATATTCTAGCCAACCTAACTTTAGATACGGACGGCTCATTGATTGTTCCCAAGTTAAAGGCCGGAACCTTGGAGATTGACGGTCCGGCTACGGTTAACGGTTCCCTCCAGGTGGCGGACAGCTCCCTGAATAGTTCCGACCTTACCTCCTCAGGCACACCAGCAGCTGCAAGCTCAGCCACACCAAATTATATTGAGGTGGCCTCCACACTAAAGACTTTTGACAACCAGCTGGCTACCCAATCCGCCCAACTGGCTTCAGTTACAGCCCAGGCGGATGTGTTATCTGCCCAGGTAGCTTCAACTTCCGCCCAAATTGCCTCCACTTCTGCCCAGTTGGCTTCCAACTCCGCCCAACTGGCTTCCACCTCCGCCCAACTGGCCAAGGTCCAATCCGATGTGGATTCACTCAAACTCACTCCGCCGGATACGCTTCTGGCCACCACCTCTGCCCAGCTGGTTGACTTGAAAGTCACCTCCGATGCCACCATCTCCGGCAAGCTTGAGGCTTATGACACCGAGATCCAAAACTCCTTCAAGTCCTTTGGTGAAACCACTTTGGGCAACACCACCATTGCCGGAGACCTAACCCAGGACGGAACACTTTCCATTACCTCCGGCAACACCATTAACTCCTTAGGGACTTTGTACCTCCAATCCTCTCCTCTGGCGGATACGGTTGACTTCTTTAATGGCCAGGTGACTATCGATAAGACCGGCAGAATTGTGGCCACCGAAGTCGTGGCCAAGACCGTAACCACGGAAAAGTTAAATATTGCCAACCCTGTTAGCGGCGCCGAGCACATCGGCACCGCCACTATCCCGGCCGGGGCAACGGAGATTCCGGTTAACACCACGGCGACAACGGCAAATTCCAAGGTCTTTTTGACCGCCACCTCCTCCACCGGCGGCCAGGCCTTGATAGTTTCCTACCAGGAAGCGGGCCTAGGGTTTATCGTTTCCCTGGATCATACCTATGCGTCGGATATCAAGTTCAACTGGTGGATAGTGGATTCAAGCCAATAGAAAGAGGAACAAAATCTACTTGTTCTATTAACAAATAGGGCAAACTATAAACTAATATAACATATGATTTTTGATCTTATTTGATCTCTTGTACTAAGATGAATTTTTTCTAAATAATATAAGGTATGTATGTTAAAAAATAGTCTTAAAAAACTTATCAATTATCTAAAGGAACCGGTGTACTTCCCTTCGGGAAGAATTTACAATTTCCAATTTGCAATTTTCAATCAATTTAAAATTAGAAATTTAAAATTTAAAATTCCCTTTTTGAGGAAGCATCGAGTTTTAAGAGATGTACTTGGAGCATCAGTTCTAGCTCTGGTTCTAATTGCAGTGGTAGGTTATTTTTTTCCTCAAAAAGCGGTAGCCTCCTGGATGGATGAGTCCTGGCTTTACCGGGTGCCCATTCAAGTTACCAATTCCTCAGGTTCTACCCAAACCGATTTTCAGGTTTCCTTTACCCTAGATACATCTTCCTTAATTACTGCGGGAAAGATGAATTCTTCCTGTAACGATTTAAGGGTAACTGATATCTCAGGAAAAATCCTTCCATATTGGATAGAGGAAAATAATCCGGGTTGTAACCAGACTGCCACCAAAGTCTGGGTCAAGGTTCCTTCAATTGCTACCTCCGGCCAAACCTTATATGCCTATTATGGAAATGCCTCTGCCCCTTCCGCCCAAGCTCCTTCCAAGGTCTTCGACTTCTTCGATGACTTTAATCAAGGATCAACCGTTAATGGTTCTAGATGGACCACCTCAGGCTCGCCCTCTATTTCTTCCAATGCTTTGTCATTAACTAATGCCAAGCTGGTTTCCAATGTCGGGGTCTCCACCACCGCCGGCCCGGAAACCTTAGGCTTCCGCGCCAAAACTGCCTCTCCCCTGGTCAACACCGCCCGTCTTGGTTATAGCGATACGACCAATTTGTCCAATTCGTCATATACGACAGATTCTGCCCAGGTAGTCATGGGTGAAGAACAGACCTACCTTTCATCAATTGTCCCCTCCAACGAGGTCGCCAACTACGAGCTTGAGGAAACTGCCTCCTCCACCTTCACCCCCTCCGGATATTACGATACCGGTAAATCAGGACAAGCCGTCAGTACTTATAACTCCTCAACTTTAACCGTCCCTGCCGGCTCCCAAATCTCCGGCAATAATTACGAACACATCGATACCAACCAGGGAACAATCTCTTTCTGGTTTAAGCCCAACTGGAGCAGTGCATCTGATACCAGCACCCGGGACCTGTTCTCCGCCACCAGATCCGCCCGCTATTTCAGCATCTATAAAAACGGCAGCTCAGGACTGTATTTCCAGGTCTACAACAGTGCCCAGGGCTCCCAAATTCAAGCCGGCTGCGCATTTTCCAACCAATGCCCAATGACTGCGGGAAGCTGGTATCACATCGTCGGCACCTGGAACTATGCCGGAAATAGCATCTCCTTAAAAGTCAATGGCACATCCTATGGCGGAGTTGGTACTGCCAGTGGTACCGCTATGGCAACTGACGGCAACCTTGATATCGGCCATCGTAATGGCGGCGGCAATGCCAGTGGTTTAATTGATGATTTTGCTATCTGGGACCGGGTTTTATCCTCCACTGAAATTACCGACATTTACAACTCCGGCACCGGCAAAGAAGCCGGGCTTTATGCCGATTCTGATCTCAAATTCTATGCCAAGATGGATGGTACAGGCACCTTGTCCCCGGTGACCTACAACATGGGAGGCACCTCTGACCAAAAAGCCTACAACTCCTCTACCAATACCAATGGAAATATTATCACCAATGGCGATATGGAAGCTGCTTCAGGAGGTGCCGCTACTTCCTGGACAGATATTCAGGGCACCCCTACCAAAGCCGATGCGGAGGCAGGAAGTATTTTATTTGATACCAGATCCCAAAAAGTAACCTACTGCTCGGATTGTACCAGCGCCATGGAATACGGACAAAGCGTGACTTTAACAGGTGGGGCTACCTACACTTATAGTTTTTGGTATAAACAAAGCGGAGAAGGATATATCTATCCCCGTGTTTACAACACTACTTCCTCAGCTGATGAAATTGCCCTTAATCAATATATAAATGCTACTTCCTGGACTAGGGTTGAAACCACTTTTAAAGTGAGCGGAACAGGAGCTCAAACAGTTAAAATGGGCTTTAGAAAGTCTATTGCCGGAAGCAACCCCAGCACCCTTTATTTGGATAATGTCTCCCTGACCCCCAACTCAGCTGCCAACGGCGGTATGGAGGGGACATACAGTGCCACCAATTGTAACACCGGGAACTGCGCACCCAGCTGGAGTTTTTCCCCTTGGGGTTCCGCTACGGGCACAGCCAGCGAGGAGACTACCGATATCCACAGCGGTACCGGAGCCCAAAAGATTGTTTTAACTGCCAACGGAGGCGGAGCCAACCTCATTAGCAGTGTTTCACCTACCAGCGGCAACTGGTACCTGGTTTCCGGTTGGGTCAAGGGAGCGACCGCCGGTTTAAGTTTTCAACTGGGACTTAGTACTAATGGCATCGATCCCCAAACTCTGATTAACGGCACTACCACCACTACCTGGACCCGTTATGCAATCGTTGTCAAAGGAGCCGGGCAAAACCGCTTTGATTTGCGGATGCTTTCCAGCGGCACCTATTACTGGGACGATGCCTCAGTGGTTCCTTTGGACAACGCTCCCTTAATCTTCAAATCCTCCACGGCTGCCAACAGCACCGCTGTCGGTTCCGAGCTTTTGACCAACGGAAATATGGAAACGGGTTCCCCTCCCACCGGCTGGACTGCCTACAATTCTTCCGTTTCTGCCGACACCAGCGCCCACACCGGTTCCCAGGATTTAAAGATTACCAGTAACGGAGGAGCCCAGGGTGTGGCTTACCGGGGAGTAACTTTGACTCCCGGCCATTACTACAATATTACCGCCTGGGTTAAAAACGGTTCTGCCAGCGCAGTTAGTGTTTATATGGCGGATGACCAAAATTCCAACAACGCAGTGCTCTACGGCCTCCCTTCCGGAGCCGACTGGACCCAATATTCCGGCTACTTTACTGCCGGAGCCGGAACGGATACCGTCAGCTTTGTCTGTAACGGCGCCAGCTCCTACTGCTTCGTTGATGACGTCTCGATTAAAGAAGCCGGTGACCCGCTTTCGGTTCAAGGATCACTTACCGGAGTTTCTTCTACCACCGGAGTCCACGGCAACGGCTATTATTTTGACGGTTCCACTGGGTATTTAAGGCAAAAAACTATTGCTGTCAATGTCGGATCCCTTTCCTACTCGGGAAATACTTTGGTTGATGCCGGAGCCAACTTTACCACTGCCTGCGGTGGCGGAACCTGCAAATCTGCTGCTTCCCCTGCTTCTGCACCTTACATGATTGTGGTCACCAACTCCGATAACACCACCTCCTGGGGCTATATTGGTAATAACAGTGAAGGGTCTACTACGATCACCGCCTACACCACTAAGGCCACTTCCGCCGCCGGCTGGAACGGCACTTCCCCCACCGGCAAAACACCAGTTGGGTATGAGATCAGAAAAACAGATTTTCAAATTACCGGAGCCTTAACTGTGGGAGCGTGGGTCAAAACCACTGACACCACCTCCTATGTTATTGCCAAAGGGAGCGCCTTTTATGGATCTACTAATCTTTCTTACGGGTTGGTAGCCAATGAAGTCAACAATGGTAATGTACCAGTATTTACCGTTTGTGGTAGTTCCGGCTGCGGCACGTCGGTTAGACAAGCATCTAAGAATATCCGTGACGGAGGATGGCACTTTTTGGTTGGTGTTTTTACCCCCAGTACCAATTTAGACATTTATATTGATGGAGTTTTGAGCAACGGCAGCATCGCAGGATCCATTCCAAGCACACTTCTTGATCTGTCAAATCCATTTAAGGTTGGAGCAAATCTTGACAGTGAAGGCACAAGCTGGTCCTTAACCGGTTCCATTGATTCTCCTTTTGTTCTCAACACTACTCTCACTGCTGCCCAAATAGCTGCTTTATATAATGCCTCCTCTACTAAATACACTTATGATAATGGGCATACTGCTGCCCAAACTTTAACCGATTCCGGAACCACCATTGATACTTCCTACCATACCTTTGAGATTACCCAAACCGCATCTTCTGTAATTTATTCGACCGATGGGTCCAATACGACCAATACGACCAACACTCCAACTACCTCACAATATATCAGACTGGAAAATACTGATGCATCAAATGCTGTCTCTGTAGATTATGTCTATGCCAGAAAGTATACTGCCAATGCCCCCTCGGCTGGGGCAGCCGGAACCGAGGAACAATCCCCTGGACCCATCGGCTATTGGAAATTTGACGAGGGACAAGGTTATGCCGCCAAAAACACCGCTTGGCAAAAAACCGGGACTACCACCAACTTAGTTACTAACCCTTCTTTTGAAACAAATACAACAGGATGGAATACTGACAGCGCCAACTCCAGTATTGCCCAAGTCAGCGGCGGCCTTTTTGGAAACTATGCTATGAGTGTCACCTTATCCCCGGCTACTGCCTATAAAGGAACTTATGTATCAATTTCCACCTCCATAAACACCACCTACACTTTTACTACATTTTATAAAGATCCTAATGGTTACTTTAAAATCCAGGTTAACGGCAGCAGCAGTAACATCCTCTCCGATAGCAATAATTTCTCCGCCACCAGCGCCTGGACTAAAAAAACCGTAACTTTTACCACCGGGGCAACAGATACGAGTGTGGTGATATATATCAATACCAGAGGCACTTATGCAGGAACTATTTATCTTGACGGAGTCCAGTTGGAACAAGCCTCATCCGCTACTCCCTATTGTGATGGATCCTTGACCGGCAATGGTCTACACAAATGGAATGGGACTGCTCACGCTTCCACCTCCACTTGTGATTATGGCAATGATGGCCAAATTATTGGTGCCACCTGGCAGCCGGAAAGCCAGTGTATTTCCGGAAAATGCTTAAGCTTTGACGGGACACGTAACTATATTAATGCCGGCACCGGTTCAAGCTTAAATGTTACCGGAGCCATAACCTTAAGCGCCTGGATTAGGCCCACCAACCTCACCTCCTACCATGTCATCATGGCCAAAAGTAACGGGAATACCGCCGGAACCCAATACGAACTCCGCACTAACGGAACGGACGTAGAGTTTTTAACCGTCAATACCGGCACAACGGTCTATATCGCCAAATACACCGGGGCTTTATCCTTGAACAACTGGGCTTATGTGGTCGGGGATTTTGACGGCACTACCTTAAGGGTTTATGTCAACGGCAAGGTTGGTGAAACAACGGCTACTTTCAGCGGCACCCAGGTCACCACCACTGAGCCTTTTACTATCGCAACCAGAGCTACCGTCACCTCGGCTCCGGGGGCATATTTCTTCGGCGGTTTCATTGACGAACCCAAAGTTTATCCCTATGCCCGGAGTGCAGCCCAGGTTAAGACAGATTATGATGCCGGGAAGATGGGAGCTGCCAACCATGCCGGGACCAGCACAGTTTTAGGTGCCAAAACCCAGGATTACCTTTCCAACGGCCTGGTGGGTTACTGGAAGATGGATGAGGCTTCCTGGAATGGCACTACCGGGGAAGTCATTGATTCCTCCGGCAACGGCAACAACGGTCAGGCCAAACAAACCGGCACAGGCAACGGCATCCCCACTACCGCTACCGGTGAATTTGGCAACGGGGGGAGTTTTACCGGAGACGGAGCCTATCCTACAGACACTAATGGCCAGTATGTTCAGGTCACAAGCAGTGACAGCTTAAATACTCCAACCTCTCAAGTCACCCTTTCTGCCTGGGTTAATTTGACGAGCGCTCCTTCCAGTAAAGCCGGTATTCTCACCAAAGGAACAATCGCTGGAGGATATTCCGGCAGCCAATATGAGCTGCGTGTCGAAAGTGATAAAACAGTTACTTTATCTTTAAGTAATGGAGTAGATACCAAGCAAAACCTCACCACCACCTCCACTCTTCCACTCTCTACCTGGACCCACATAGTCGCAACTTTTAATAACGGGGTGTCCAACATTTACTTTAATGGAGTTAACCAGGCCGGTACCCTAACAGGATCAATTTCCACAATCGCCACATCCAGTTCCGATGTATATATCGGGGAAGACGGATATAACGGCAGATACGGTTTTACTGGTCTAATGGATGAGATCCGCATTTATAACCGGGCCCTCTCCCCTTCTGAGGTTTCCAACCTCTACAATTGGGCACCGGGACCTGTTGGTTATTGGAAGATGGATGATGGAATAAAAGGGGCCTCCAAAACCATTGTTGATTCTTCAGGTAACGGCAACAATGGGACAACTGCCGGCACAGGTATTGACTGTTCGAAATCTCCCGGAAAATATGGTGGGAGCTGTAGTTTTAACGGCACAGACGACCATGTAGATGTGACTGATCCAGCAAACGGTAGCCTGGATTTTGGCATTAGTAGTTTTACCATCTCCGCCTGGATCAAAACCAGCGCCACAGGAGCCTACCAAGATATTATTGATAAAAGATCATCAGATGGTAATACCGGATATCTGCTTGGGGTTGGCAACGATAATCTTGTTTGGGCATTTGTCAAAGACGGTACCACTGCCGTTACCACCAAATCCTCCTCCACAGTCACAGACGGTAAATGGCATCACATAACAGCTACATTTGACAGAAGCGGTAACAGCGCTGTTTACGTTGACGGTTCCCCAAACGGCACACCTCAAAGCATCACTACTGTAACTAGTAGTGTCAGTAATTCAGGAAATGCTGTCATTGGATATTATTCTCCATCAAGTAGCGGCTGGAGTTATTTTAACGGCCTAATTGATGACTTGAAAATTTATAACTATGCCCGGACACCAAAACAAATTGTCTCGGATATGAACGGAGGGCATCCCTCTGTTGGCTCACCTGTGGGTTCACCTGCTACCTGGTGGAAGTTTGACGAGGGCCAGGGACAAGTTGTCAATAATGCTGGCAGCGCCGGATCGGGATACAACGGAACCCGGGGTGCAGACGCTAACGCCTCCACCGATGACCCGGCCTGGACTCCCAACGCCAAATACGGCAGGGCCTTAAGTTTTGACGGCGGGGATTATGTTGACACTTCCGAACCCACCAACCTCTTTACCCAAAAAAGCTTCTCCGCCACATTCTGGATAAATGTCGGCAGCGCCACCACCGGAGAAACCGTCCTTTCCGAAGGCGCCTGGGGAGCCGGCTCCCGTGGCTGGAATATCGGATTTTATTCAATTAACCAATGGTGGGGAGCCAAATCCGGGTATATTAATTTTGACTATCAATTCGTAGGAAGCGGAACAGTCGGCTACGCCCAATGTAATTACTCGGGATATACCAGCCAATGGGTGCACATTGCCGCCGTCAGGGATTGGAGCGGCCAAACCATGTCCCTCTACTTAAACGGCAAGCTTTGTGAAACCCGGACGTTTTCTAACATGCAGGCCACAGAAACCACCCAGTACCAGTCATCCTTAAAGATAGGCCGGGATTCCTGGGTAGCCAGCAACTACCTGGTGGGATCAGCCGATGAGGTTAAAGTTTATGAGTATCCCCTAACTGCCGATGAGGTCAAACTGGATATGAACCAGGGTAAAAGCATAACGCTGGGGGCCGGCGGGACTAATACAACTTACGCCCAGGGCGCTGCCAACCAGGAATATTGCGTGCCCGGGGATTCCACTTCCTGTGCGGCGCCGGTTGCTGAATGGAACTTTAACGAAGGCCGGGATAATACCTGCGCCGGAGGCTCAAATGATGTTTGTGACACTTCCGGCAACGGTAATGACGGAGCCTGGAACGGAACCGGCACTAAACACTGGGTACCAGGAAAATCCGGTTGGGCAGGAAACTTCAATGGCACAGATGATTCGGTTGCCATCAACGACCTTGATATAACCGGAGGTATAACAATAGAAGGTTGGGTAAAAACAAATTCCACCAGCACTCAGGTAGTTGCCAGAAAAACTAATGCTTATCAGCTAAGTGTTGTTAGTTCTGCTGATGTAGGCGGAGCCGTAAACGGATCTATAACAATGCTCATTGGGACAGGAGCTGCGTGGGCAACTACTTCAGTTTATTATACTGATGGTACAACTTCTGTAGCTGATGGTAAATGGCACTATGTGGCAGGCACCTTTGACGACACCAGCGATACTATGAAAATTTACGTTGACGGAGTTTTACAAACCACCAATACCAGCGCCACTGTTTCTTTTGGTACTAATAACAATACTTTATATCTTGGCAGAGATGTAGCTGGGTCAGCCTATCCTCTTAATGGTCAACTTGACGGAATCAGGATATTTAATTATGCCCGGACTGCTGCCCAGGTGGCCTATGACTACAATAAGGGTGGGCCTTTGGCCTGGTGGAAGTTTAATGAATGCCAGGGACTAACAGCCAATGATGCTTCAGGTAACGGCTACAGCGGATCAATTAGTATCGGCGGTACAGGCACTCAAACTAGTGCCGGAACCTGCTCATCTTCCGGCACCACCGCCTGGTATACCGGCAGAAACGGCAAATACGGAGCATCACTTAACTTTGACGGCACTGATGATTATGTTAATACCTCCGGCCCCTCCACCAATGCCTCCACCCAGACTTATTCCGCCACCGGGTGGTTTTATGCGGCAGGCTCAGGCTTGAGAACAATTATTTCCGACTCCCCCGATGCCAATAATGACTATAACTTTAGGGTTTATGTTAATGGGAGCAATAAGTTATGCATGCATATTTATAATGCGGGTGACCATGAATTGTGCAGCAACAAAACAGTTTCAAACAGCACCTGGTACAATTTTGCGGCGATCCAGGATTCCCCCAATTCCTCAAGGAAGCTATATATTAACGGTGTTTTGGATACTTCCGACTCCCAAACTTCCGGCAACTTCTCTTACACCCACTTCCATATCGGGAATACAGGCACAATGAACAGCTACTTCAATGGCCAGATTGATGATGTCAGGTTTTACAACTATGCCTTAACTGCTACCCAAATTAAGAATGTTTACAACGAGGGCTTTGCGGTCCGTTACGGCCCAACAACAGGAGGAAATCCATGAGAGCTAATTTTCAATTATTAATTTTTAATTTACAATGAATTACCAATTAAACAATTCACAATCCAAAAAATACGATCTTGAAGAACGCACAAGCCGGTTTGGGGAACAAATCATCAATTTTTGTAAAAACTTAAGATCAGATTTAATTTCAACACCAATTATAAGCCAAATTATTAGGTCGGGAACCAGTATTGGAGCCAATTATATGGAAGCAAACGGCGCAAGCTCAAAAAAAGACTTTCAAAATAAGATTTTTATCTGCAAGAAAGAAGCCCAGGAAACTAAACACTGGCTAAGAATGATGGTTGTTTGTTTTCCAGAGAAGAAAACAGAAATTGAGCTGCTAGGACAAGAAGCACAAGAATTAACAATGATATTTCAGAAAATTGTTTCTTCCTTAAGAGACTAGACTGAAAATTGTGTTTTGAAAATTTAATGAAAATTGTAAATTTTAAATTGAAAATTAAGAGTGTTCTCTTTCTTTTGTCTGCCTTCTTGGTTGCCGGAATTGGGATATTTATTTACTCATATTTTTCCAAACCCGCAATGGCTGCCTGGTTTAATGAAAATTGGCTTTACCGGAAAGCCATTACTTTGACTATCACCTCCAGCGCCAACGATATCACTGATTTGGAAACCCTGGTCACCGTTGATACTTCCGCCACCGGTAAATTCCAATCTTCCTGCCAGGATTTGAGGTTTACCAACCAGGGGGGAAAGCTGCTCCCCTACTATATAGATTCCGGGTGCGGCACCGCCTCCACCAAAGTCTGGGTGATGGCTGATTTGGTCCCTAAAAACACCACCACCTATACCATGTATATGTACTACGGCAACCCCACAGCACCGGCTGCCTCGGATAGTAATAAATTCAGGTTATTTAACGGTTTAGTTGGCTATTGGGCTCTAAATGAGGCTTCCTGGAATGGGACTGCCGGAGAAGTTAAAGATAATTCAATAAGCGGGGGCAACGGCACAGCCAGTTGCTATTATACAGGCTGTACTGTCCCCACAGGAGGAGCTGCAGGCAAATACAGCAATGCCGCCAGCCTTACAGGAGGAGCTGCAGGCAACGGCAGTACCACTTCCCAATACGTCAGTGTTTCCCCTACCAGTGCCGCCGACATTACCACCAGTTCCATGACAGTCAGTGCCTGGATTAAAACTTCAGTCAAGGACGATTACCGGTATATTGTCAATAAATACAGCACCAAAGGTTACCGGTTTTTTGAAACTACCCCTTCGGGGCATATCGTTTTCCAAATTACTGACGGCACCAATTCCCCGTATGTGGAGTCTACCACCGACGCCTCTTCCAATGCCTGGATCCATGTCATGGGTGTCAGGAGTACTTCTGACAATAAACTCTACATTTATGTTAACGGGGTTCAGGAAGGCTCGGCTACCGATACCACTGCCGGGGCTACCCTGACCGAATCCTCAGGTGTCAGGATTGGCATGGACAACGAAAGCATGGGTAACCGGGGCTGGTCAGGGTCAATTGATGATGTCAGGGTCTACAACCGGGCATTGTCTACCTCCGAAATCTCCCAGCTTTATTCCAGTCCCGGCAATCTTGCCAGTTATGCCTCAACCATTTCCAAGCCCACAACCTCAGCAGGGACTGAGGAACAAGGCCCGGGACCGGTAGGATACTGGAAATTTGACGACGGCCAAGGCACTAATGCCCAAGATTCTTCATCTTCTAATAATGATGGAACATTATCGGGAGCCACCCTCCCCACCTGGCAGCCGGAAGACAGGTGTGTGGCCGGCAAATGTTTATATTTTGATGGATCAAGTAGTTATATATCTAATGCAAACGAGTCTAATTTTGATTTTGCCAATACTACCTTCACTGCTTCTGGTTGGTTTAGAACTGGCCAAACCTCAGGTGGATACTTAATGGCCAAAGGAGCTGGGTGGTTAATTAATGTCAATAATACCACTGCCAATAAATTAGGCGTACAAATTAAAAATGGTTCTGGTCAAAATGTTCAAAGGGCTAGTAGTAGTGATGTTAACGATAATAAATGGCATTATTATTCTGTAACAATAACAACTGATACTGCTGTTGCAGCCAACCAAAATATCACAATCTATATCGATGGAAAACTTGACCAAGGATCATTGTTAACACCAAGCTATGTCTATTCAGCCAATAATGATCCGCTTGAGTTTGGTGACAGACTTGTATCAGCTGCTCACCAAGATTACTTTGGTGGTTTTATTGATGAACCCAAGATTTATCCCTATGCCAGAAGTGCAGCCCAGATTAAAACTGATTATTTAGCCGGTAAAGCCAATGCCTCTGCCCATTCAGGCGCAGGAGCGGTTTTGGGGGCCTCCACCCAAGATTATTTATCCAATGGCCTAGTAGGTTACTGGAAAATGGATGAGGCTTCCTGGTCCGGCTCCTCTGCAGATGTTTTAGATGCTTCAGGTAACAGCAATAATGGTACAGCAGGCTGCGCGGGTGTAGGTTGCACTAAACCTGCAGGCGCTGCCACAGGTAAGTTCGGCAACGGAGGTTCTTTTGACGGCACCCAATATGTTGATGCCGGGACCGGTTCTTCCTTAGATATTACCGGTAACATTACTGTCTCTGCCTGGATTAACTTATCCGCCAGCGTTGATGCAAACTCTTATGACCGGATCATCAGCAAGGGTGAGGATTCAAGCGAAGCCTCGGGAGCTTACGCTATGTGGATTAACGGCAATAAGGTTGAGTTTGCCATTTATCAATCAGGCACAAAAGCTTACTCTAAATACACTTCTACGTCTCTTTCCACTGGTACCTGGTATCACCTTGTAGGGGTTTACGACGGATCAATGATGAAGATTTACTTAAACGGCGTTTTGGAAAACAGCGATGCTGCAAGCGGCGCCATTGATTCCAGCGCCAATAATCTTTACCTTGGCGCCCGTTACGGGAGCCCCACGGCCAACCGGGATTTTAACGGCAAACTTGATGAAGTCAGGATTTATAACCGGGCCCTTTCACCTACTGAGGTTTCCAACCTCTACAATTGGGCACCGGGACCAGTGGGATACTGGAAGATGGATGATCATGTTAAAGGGGCTTCCCAGACTATTGTTGATATTTCAGGTAACGGTAACAACGGGACTACCTATAACCATACTGACTGTTCTCAAGCCCAGGGTAAATACGGAGGTGCCTGTTCATTTGATGGTACGGATGATTATGTATCAGTGGCTGATGCCAATAGCTTGGATACAGGAATGTTAACTGTTTCTTTCTGGATGAATCCCAAAGCTTTTAGCGGAAATGAACAGGACCTCATCACTAAGTGGGGTACCAGCTGGGGAATCTGGAAAGCTAATACTGCCAGCAATTTAGTGATGTATTTCAAAAGCGGCGGTAACAGCGGAGGCAACAGCGTAGTAACGAATAATCTTAGTAATAATACCTGGACTTATATTACCTTTACTTATGATGGATCAGTGCTTAGATCCTATCAAAACGGTGTCCAGATCAATAGCACTACCTTAAACAAAAGTATGGATCTTGGTGCCAATCCCATCTTAATTGGTGCCTATACCAACGGAGCCTACCCTTATAATGGCTTGCTTGATGATATTAAAATTTATAATTATGCCCGGACATCAAAACAAATTGTCTCGGATATGAACGGATCCCATCCTAACGTGGGTTCACCAGTGGGATCCCCTCTTGGTTATTGGAAATTTGATGAGGGACAAGGTACAACCGCTCACAACTCCGGCAACGGCGGTTCGGCTCTAAATGGCACTTTAACCAACATGACCTCCCCTGCCACTGCCACCTCCGGCTGGACCCAAGCAGGTAAATACGGGAAAGGTTTAATCTTTGACGGGACCGACGATTATGTCAGTACATCAAATGAATCGACCTTTGACGGGCTAACCGGCTTTACCATTTCCGCCTGGACCAAGTTGGATTCATATTGTTCGGTCGCCACCTGCTGGAGAACAATTATTTCCAAGCGTTCCGCCTGGAGTACAACCGGCATTCCCTTCGAGCTCCAATATCAAAGAAGTACCGACTCTTACGCCATTAGAGGAATCGTCAAAGGTAATGACACAGTTGTCTATTCTACTCAAAGTCCAGCCCAACTTCCGGCTGGTGTCTGGCACCATCTGGTCTTAACCTGGGACGGAGCAACCTTGAAACTTTACCTGGATGGGGCTCTGAATAATAGTACCGCGGCCACCGTCTCAATTACCGACAACAACACCGATGTCACTATTGGCTACAATATCGCCAATGAATATTTTGCCGGTACAATGGATGAAGTAAAAATGTACAACTATGCCTTAACGGCTGATGAGGTCAAACTTGAGTACAATCATGGTTCATCTTTACAAATGGGGGCTTTGGGAAGCAATTCTTCTTATGACAAAAATTCTGCCAACCAGGAATACTGCGTGCCCGGAGATTCAACTTCCTGTGCTCCCCCGGTAGCCCGTTTGGACTTTGAGGAAGGCAAGGATGATACCTGTTCTGGCGGAACAAATGATGTTTGTGACACTTCCGGGTCAGGTAATGACGGAGCCTGGAACGGAACCGGTTCCCATTGGACTTCTGGCAAAGTAGGTAAAGCTGGGAAATTTAATGGCACTGATGATTATGTGGATTTGGGAGACCCTGCCAGTGGAGATTTGGATATGGGAACCGGAGATTTTACTGTGCAGGCCTGGGTAAAAACAGGGACAGTTTCTGAGGAAAAAGCAATTATCAGAAAAGGCGCGGGTTACGGAGGAGATATCGGTTGGCGCTTGACAATTAAGAGTGACGGTACGTTAAATCCGACAATTGAAGACAGTTTAGGATTTACAACCTTTACCTCAACATCAAGGATTGATAATAACAAATGGCATTTTGTAGTTGCCGCATTTGACAGGGATGGGAACGGGACAATTTACATTGACGGTAAACAGGACGGCACCCCCACCTCTATAGCCAGCCGCAGTGGAAACATAGACAATAGCCTGTCAGCCCTTCTAGGCGGAAACGGCAACGGCAACTGGCTCAACGGGTCAATTGACCAAATGAGAATTTATAAATACCTTCGTACTCCTGCCCAAATTGCCTATGATTATAACCGGGGTGGGCCTGTTGGCTGGTGGAAGTTTGATGAATGCCAGGGAGACACTTTGCATGATTCTTCCGGCAATAACAATTCCGGTACCCATAGTGGAAGCACGACTATGGGAACTTGCAGCGACGGAACTAATACCACCGCTTGGAGTAAAGGAGCAACCGGAAAAAGAAATTCTTCCCTCTACTTTAACGGGACTGATGATTATGTAAACATAGGTAGCGGTACCAGCTTGGATCAAACAAGCCAGGTTAGCGTTTCCGCCTGGGTTTACCCTACTAATAACACTGGTTGGTATGTAATTTTCCAGAGAGGAGACGGAACCCCCAACGGATACCGCCTAAAAATTAGCAACACCAGCAAATGGGCTTTTAATCCCGATGCCAGCGGCAGCTGGACCTACAGTACTGACGATGCGGCAATCAATACCTGGAGTTATGTGGTAGGTACTTGGGATGGCACAACTACAAAATTATATGTTAACGGGGTTTTAGTTAGTACCACCAGCGATTCCGGAACGCCGACATCCACCGCGGGAGAAGTTGCCAATATTGGCAGTTATGGTAACGGAGCGGGGCAATTATTTCCCGGCCAGATTGATGATGTAAGGATTTATAACTATGCCTTAACAGCTAGCCAGGTCAAAAACGTCTATAACAACGGAGCCATTAACTTTGCTCCGGCAACAGGAGCCCCTTAATTCCCTCGATCTCCACGCAAGGCGTCACCTTGCACGAGGCTAGCATCCATGTTATTTTGTTATTATGCCAGCAAAAAATGTAGTTAAACAATATGTCGAAGAGGGTTACTACCATATATATAATAGAGGGGTTGAAAAGCGCTCCATCTTCCAGGACCAACAGGACTATTCAGTCTTTATCTCCTACCTAAAAACTTATCTGACACCCAAGGATAGTGTTTCCTTAATGGAACAATTAGCAAACCCCCGAACACCCATTCCCGAAAGAGACGGGCTAAGAAAACAGATCAGGATGAATAACTTTGCAGATGATATTACCCTTCTCGCCTATTGCCTAATGCCCAACCATTTTCACCTTTTGGTTAAACAAAAAAGTGCCGGAGCTATTGATAAGTTTATGAACTCTTTAGGTACAAGATATACCATGTACTTTAATAAAAAATACAAGCGGGTGGGAGCACTCTACCAGGGGACCTACAAAGCTGTTTTAGTCCAAACAGATGCCCAGCTTTTGGAACTTTCCCGCTATATCCATAAACAATCCTTTGACAAATATAGTTTAAGCGGCCAAGGCCAACCATCTTCCTACCCAGCATATTTGGGTAGTCATCAAGGGGCTTGGGTTAAACCAGATGAGATTCTGGCATTCTTTTCCCAAACAAATCCCAAGCTTTCCTATAAATCCTTTGTAGGGCAAACAGATAACAATGAAATCTCAAATTTGATTTACCCCTTAGTAATCGAAGAGTAACCCGGTAATTTTCCAAGAAAACTTGAGGTAACGTCTTAGCCTCCACGCAAGCTCCACGCAAGGCGTCACCTTGCGGCGCAAGGCGTCACCTTGCACGACGGCACATACAACCTCCTCAAAAGTGATGTAGTTGAGTTCCGTAATGATATAGATGATCCTAGTTGATAAAGATTTTTTAATCCCTCAAACTAAATACATATGACAGAAAGGGTCAATTACTGGCTAAACATTATTTTTAACTTTGGGGTCATGGCTTTGGCTCTACTCACCCCATTTTTCTTTTGGAATTTAACTTCCGAGTTCTACGAAACTCCCAAGTTTATCCTTTTAATAGCCATCACCGGCATCCTATTGGTACTTTGGATAGCTAAAGGTGTATTTGCAGGTAAATTAACAGTTGCCCGCACCTCATTGGACCTGCCGTTTATATTGCTTTTGGCAGTATTTGGTATTTCCACCTTCTTTTCCCCCACCAAAACAGTTTCAATTCTAGGCAACCTACCGCGGATTCACGGAGGCTTGGCAACTTTTGCCGCCTACATTATTTTATACTTCACCCTGGTTTCCAATTTTAAGCAAATCAGCGTCATCAAACAGCTAATCTATTTACTTTTGGGTTCCGGGGTAGTGCTATCAATCCTTTCCCTCCTCTCCTATTTTGGGGTTAATGTTTTAACTTTGCCCTGGACAGCCGGATTAAACTTTACCCCCACCGGGTCAAGCTTTTCCACTGCCGCTATTTTGGCCTTGCTTTTGCCGTTCCCTCTAATGATCATCCTCCAGGATGGAGAAAAAGAGGTCTTGGGCAATATGAACTCTATTCCGAGAATGCAGGCTTCCAAGAGCGCTTTTAGCCAGTTTTTCCCAGCCCAAATTTTTAACAAGGTTTTACTGACACTGGTATTAGTCCTGTTTACCGCCACCATCGCCTTAATCGGATCATGGGCAACCTATATCGCCGCAGCTGCCGCTTTTGCCCTGGCTTTCTTTACCACCTCCCCCCTACTTATTAAAAAGAATGCCGCTTTTGTTTTGGCTCCTTTGGCCTTGGCGGTAGTCTTAATCTTTGTTTCCTTGGTTCCGATGGCCAAAACTAAGAATCCTTTGTACAACCAAGCCCAAAACTTCCCCCGCGAGGTTCAATTGCCATTCCAAACCTCCTGGAAAGTGTCCATCTCCACTTTCCGCGATGCACCTTTTTGGGGAACAGGTCCCGCCTCTTACCTTTCCGACTTTACAACTTACAAGCCGGCTGAATTTAACGCCACCAAATTATGGAATATCCGCTTTGATACTGCTTTCAATGAATACCTGCAGACATTGGCCACCTTGGGAGCTTTGGGACTTATCGCTTTGATCCTCCTGACTGTGGTCTTTGTTTCTCAGGCTTTCAAAGCTCTCGCTGCACCTAGTGGCAGCATTAACCTTTCCCTGGCTATTTCCGGTATTACCTTATTTGTATTACTCGCCCTGCACACCTCCACCCTACCTTTGATGGTTATCGGAATTATCCTCCTGGCTGCTTTTATGGCCAGTGGGAAAAGGCAGAATAACAACATACAGATCGGCTTAACCACCACCCAAACCCTACAGGATGGCGTTCACTTGCACTTCGATGCTCTTCCGGCCATCATTTTGCTGATTGTCCTGGCTTTAGTCGGCACAACCTATTACTTCACCGGGAAACTTGTTTTGGCTGACTTCTATCACCGCCAGGCCCTCCAATCTGTAGCCGCCGGCCGGGGGCTTGATGCCTACAACCAACTAATTGCCGCCGAGAAGCTTAATTCCAGCGTTGACCTTTACCGCTCCGATATGGCCCAAACCAACTTTGCCCTGGCTAATGCCATCGCTGCTGCTAAAGGCCCAACTGAGGCTTCCCCTTCCGGGTCCCTAACCGATGCCGATAAACAAAATATCCAAACCCTCCTTTCCCAGGCAATCGCCGAGGGCCAAGCTGCTGCAGCTTTAAACCCCCGCAACCCTTTAAACTGGGAAATCCTGGGATCAATCTATAGACAAATTTCCGGTGTGGCTCAAAATGCCCTGACCTTTTCCCTGGATTCCTACGGACGGGCTATCCAGCAAGACCCGATGAACCCCAGCTTAAGGCTGACTGTGGGAGGCATCTATTACTCTGTTAAAAACTACGATATGGCCATCAGGTTCTTCTCTGACGCGGTCAACTTAAAGCCGGATTTTGCCAACGCCTACTTCAACTTGGCCGTAGCCTTAAAGGATAAAGGTGATTTGGTGGGGGCTGCCACCAGTGCTGAAAGGACAGTTTCCCTGCTTGATCCGGGAAGCCAGGATTATCAGGTTGCTTCCGACTTGCTCAAGAGCCTGAAGGACCAGATTGCCAGCGCTGCTGCCAAGCAACAGGCCGAACAGGAGGCCCAACAGAAGATCCAGGCTCCGGCCGCCCAAACCCCCAGTTCCGCTTTACAAAACAAGAACCTTCCTAATGTCCTGGATCTGCCCAAACCGGAAAACGTCGCCACTCCCCCGGCGGTTAAAAAGGAACAGTAGTAGTATTAAGGGATCAGCAGTAAGTAGTTAGGGTAAATCCTTCTGTATTTCTCAACAAACAAGTATTTGTGGACTTGCCGGGAATTGGACCCGGAACTGTACAATGCGAATGTACCGGTATGCCGTTTACCTACAAGCCCTGGGTGGACCCGAGGGGAGTCGAACCCCTCACCTTCTCTATGCCATAGAGACGTCGTACCGCTAGACCACGGGCCCTTAACCTTGATATTTTACCAGAAATTAGTGCTTTTGGGCAAAGTAATTGTAAACGTCTTTAGATATTTGGACCAGGTTATCAATTCCGTCATCCTCATAGGGAATATTCTGGCTGAGCATGACCAAAATATATGGCCTTCCTTCCAGGTAAACTATCCCGGCATCATGCCTGACATGGGCCAACTCCCCCGTTTTGTGCACCACCCGGACATTATCCGGCACCCCCGCCGGTATCCGGTCATTAATTTTAGATAAACCTAAATATCCAACAATCTTTTCCGAAATCGAAGGCGAGACTACCTTACCCTGATAAAGTAACCCAAAGTAGTGGCCAACATCCAAGGCGGTAGTATTAATGGGGTCAGCTGAAAAATCCGTCTGGTCCATGCCTAAATCCTTAGCCATTTTATAAAGCAAGCCGTCATCAGGAAGTTGCCTGAGCTTTTCAGTGAGCATAATTGCCGCAAAGTTGTCCGAAATCCTCCCCACCCGGGACAAAGCCTCATCCACCGAGTAGCTGATTGGATCCGGGGCATCTTCATAGCCAAAATCTTCACCTCCCAAAACCTGGGTAAGGTGGGCTTTATTGGAAGATAAGGTATCATCCAGCTTGATCCTTCCCCCCTCCACCTCCTTTAAGACGGCAGCCATGAGCACCAGTTTATAAAGCGAAGCTGCAGGAAAAACTTTAGCGCCGTTGTAATCATACTTTTCCCCCGAAGTTAGGTCTTCAATATAGACAGCAAAGTCCCCCTGTTTGCCCTGCAGATCCTTTTGGACTACCGACGAAAGTCCGGGGCTTCTAAATTGGAAGCTGTAAGTCTTAGTCCCTAAAACCTTTCCTCCGCCCATAAGATGGGCAATTCCCACCAAAACTCCCAGCCCAAGCAATGTTAATATTCCCAGTTTCGTTCGGCTCATCCTAGGGTTTTATTTTAGAATAGCCAGAGGATTAACCGCAATGCCTTTGTACCTGATTTCAAAGTGGGTGTGGGTTCCGGTTGACCTGCCGGTTGAACCCATCTGGCCGATTGGCTGCCCCCGGGAGACAACCTGGCCAACGGTAACATAAATATTGGAAAGGTGGGCATAAGTGGTGGTATAGCCGTTTCCGTGGTCGATCACCACCCGGTTGCCAAAGCCCCAATTATCCGGCCAGCCGGCCACCACTACCCGACCTCCATCCGAGGCCACATCCACCGGCCCCGAGGGGTTGGCGATATCCAACCCAGGATGGTACCAGGAGAAGTATTGGGTAAGTACTCCTTTAGTTGGCCAAATGAAGTTTCCCCCTCCGGGAGCGCTAAAGGTAATCGAAGCCGGGCCTTCAGCCAGGTATGACGATGTGGGCTTGGCACGAACCGGGGCCGGCTTTTCCGGAGGAGCTCCGTCAGGAATGTAAAGCACCTGGCCAACTTTTAGGCTCATGTCATCCGGAACATCATTGAACGGATAATCCATAATGGCCTGGGCAGAAGCTGAGTACTTTTTGGCTACAGATTCCAAGGTATCGCCTGATTTGACAGTATGGACTACACCTGTGATCGGTAAAATCTTTAACTTTTCTCCGGGCTTAATGCTGTGAATGTTGTCCAAATCATTGGCCCATTTAATGGTATCAATGGAAATATCAAACTGTTTGGCAATTGACGATAAGGTGTCTCCGCTTTTAACCTCATAATCGATAGTTTCCGACCGGATATTGGAGACGTTGGTATGGGTATCATAAAGGGAGTTGAGGACCGGGTCATCCTTGCTCACTTCCGAAACATAGTTGTTGACAAATCTGGGATCCTGCCCCCCCACTCCGGGGTAAGAGGACGAGATAATTGTCTGGGAGCCGAAGATGCCGGAAGTCACAATCCCCACAGCGGAAAGACCGATCATGCTTGTATGCCAAGCCTTCTTTTGAAACGCCCCGCGTTTAAACATTAATAAATCAACCAGGTGATTTTTAAGTTTTTCAAAGTAGAAGGCAAACAGCACCACCCTACTTCTAAGGTATGTGGTCAGGAATTTAATAAAGGTTCGAAGGTCGCGGTGCCAAGAGTTCACAGGCAGCAACTATTTTATCACAAAACGGATTGCGTCTTTGATGGCAAAGACGCCCAAAGCCACTAGGAGCGTAATTTTTGCTCGCTTTGAAACCAAGCCCGTTAAAAACCGAGGAGTTTTCTGTCAGGGGGAACCGGAAACTGACCGAGCGAAGCGAGAGAATTTCCGAGGGGGTGAGCCCCCGACTAGAAAACGACGAGGTTTAGTACGAACGAAGTGAGTGCCAGGCAAAGCCTGAGGGCGACTTTCTGCGAGCAGAGTTTTACCACGCTTTTGCGGCCAAAAGCGTGAATACAAAAATTACTTAACTTCCTTAAGGGATTCGAGGAAATCGGCATTAGTTCCGGCCTTGGAGAGTCTTTCCAAAAATACTTCGGTTCTCTCCCCCGGAGAAAGGAGCCCGAGCATCCGGCGCATGACCACCATCTTCTTGTAGGTTTCCTCATTAAACATCAGCTGCTCCTGACGGGTTCCGGAAGCTTCGATGTCGATAGCCGGGAAGGTCCTTCTTTCCGCCAATGAGCGGTCAAGGTGAAGCTCCATGTTCCCGGTACCTTTAAACTCTTCATAGATCAGATCATCCATCCGGGAACCGGTATCCACCAAGGCTGTTCCAATGATAGTAAGGGATCCTCCCTCTTCACAGTTACGCGCGGCCCCAAAGAATTTCTTCGGCGGATAAAGCGCGACCGGATCAAAACCTCCGGAAAGTGTCCTTCCGGAAGGCGGAACAGATAAGTTGTAAGCCCGGCCCAAACGGGTAATGGAATCCAAAAGGATGACTACGTCTTTACCTTCCTCCACCAGCCTTTTTGCCCGCTCTAAGGCCACCTCAGCGGCTGCTGTTTGGGCTTCTGCCGGTTCATCAAAGTTAGAGGCAATGACATCACCTTTGATAGACCGGGAAAGGTCAGTCACCTCTTCCGGGCGCTCACCTACCAAAACAGCCATTAAAACTACATCCGGATGATTGGCGGTAATGCCGGCGGCAATATCTTTCAAAATCGTGGTTTTGCCGGCTTTAGGCGGTGACACAATCAAGCCTCTTTGGCCAAAACCAATCGGGGCCACTAAATCGATCACCCGCTGGGAAAGCGGGGCTTTGCCGGTTTCTAATTTGAGATGTTTGTTGGGATAAATGGCAGTCAGGTCTTCAAAACGGGTCCGTTTAACCTTGGTTGTCCCCTCGGAAACAAATTTTTCTGAGCTGACCCCATTGATTTTATCAACCTGTAAAAGTCCCAGGTATCTTTCATTTTCTTTGGGAAGCCTGGCCATACCTTCCACTAAATCCCCCGGGCGCATGTTAAAACGGCGGATTTGGGAAGCCGAGATGTAAACATCCTTGTTGGAAGGGGTGTATTTCGGGCGCAAAAACCCGTGTCCTTCCGGCATTAAGTCTAAGACACCGGAAACGGCTTCTGTCGGCACATCCCGCTCACGTTCGGAATATCCCCGGTCAGAGTAACCACCTCTCCCGTAACGGGACGGTTGGTCAGAGTATCGGCGTGCCGGCATGTCAGAATCCCCTGATTCGCTATTCCGAGACTCTGATACTCCGACATTCTGGTCATCTGAACCCACGAATTCCTCCACCTCTTTCGGGGCTTTAGTCTCATCATCATTAGTCTGTGCTGGTTTAAATGAACGCGTAGGCATATGGAAAAATGTTCAAGTAACAATTACCAATTTTCACTGAAGGACCAATTACTAAATTCTCAAAAGGAAATTTATAAATTATAGCCTTGAAAATTCATTGAAAATTGAGTCTTAGAAATTGAAAATTGCAACCGGAGACCTCTTCTTAACCTGTGTATAGTATTTCACATCTTATAGTAGATGTCAAGCTGGCATCTCGACCATTCGGATAAAGAAAGGATATCCTCTTCTAAGGCCGCGGGAGTTTATAAAAAAGCTCTTCTAATCTTGGAATGGCCCCACGAACTCCATCGGTGAAACTTTCCGGTAGAGGGCTATTGCTTAATATATACAATCCCCAAGTTGGATGGATTTCATTCCAACCATTCGAGATATCCTTAACAAAAGCTCCCGTCACAGCGATACGCTCACCAATTTTCGGCAAATGAAGCGAATCCTGGTCTGGGGGAATAACTTCAACCATTAATCCTCCCGCAAGACGGTAATTACCAAGATCTAACAGGCCAAAACTTCCCGGATCAGGCCATATAACGATATCCCAATCTCCATCCTCCTCATTGGGTAAAGATGCTATAACCGTTCCCTTTGCCCGCATACAAGGAGAAAAAACATGCAGCCTTTGAGGTCTGTAAACATTTTCCAGGACATTTCCCTGGCGACAGGTATCATCGGTAGAATGGGGTTTGACCCCGTTTAATATGTCCACACCACAAAGCCCGGCTCCAAAAATGGAGGCCAAAAACCAGGACCTGGGGTTAAAAATAATTTTTTGGGCTGACTTGAAAAATCCCCTTTCATTTTCCCTGATCATTATAGTGATGGATTATACAAATTGTTTACTCCTTTGTAAACTTATAGGCTTCCCCAAATTCTTGGCACTCAAGATTCACCCTCACAGTCCAAGGTCTTGTCGAATATGTAGTATCATTATCATTAATGCAAAAGCACCACGCCTTTATTATTGCCCTCTTTGTGGTCTATATTGTAGCCACCACAGCTTTGATGATTAAGCTCGGGATTGGCATTGCCCCCGACCGCTATATGTTTGTCCTTCTGATTTCCGCCGTCTTTATTAAAAGGGTCAAGTCATTTGTCTTGGACTGGATACCTTTTTTGTTTTTAATCCTCTCTTATGATTGGCTGCGGGGATTTGCCGGGGTCTTAAACCCCCGGGTCAATTACCTTCCCCAGCTTCAATTTGACCAGATTATTTTTGGGGTTAATCCTTCCGTCTGGCTGCAATCCCACATCTTCCATCCCGGGTCTTTAGCCTGGTACGACTACACGGCCACCATCTTTTATTTCCTCCACTTTGCCCTGCCCCTGGCTTTTGGCTACGCGCTTTGGCTCTACAAACGCCAATTTTTTAAGGAATTTATTACCGGAATATCTCTAATGTCCTATGCCGCCTGGGCTACTTATGTTATTTTTCCTGCCGCTCCCCCCTGGATGGCTGCCCAAAAAGGGCTTTTAACCGGGCTCACTAAAATCATGGACCAGACTTTAGGCGCTTTCCCGGCGGTGGCTGATCTGCCGACCTTTTACCACAACATGAACCCCAATATGGTGGCGGCTGTCCCTTCCATGCATGCCGCCTATCCCTTCCTGGTCCTGCTTTTTGCCGTTTCCATCTTCGGCAAAAAAGGCCTCCTCTTTATCCCCTATGTCTTGGGGGTTTGGTTTTCAGTTGTCTATTTAGGGGAACATTACGTTTCAGACATTTTAAGCGGGGTCTTGTACGCCATTATCTTCTTCTTTATAACAATCAAGCTCATCCATAGAAAAGGCCACAGGATTGCGAAGGAAGCGTAATTTTCAATGACCGAATTTTCAAGCTGTTTGGAAATTTAGATTTTGAAAATTATTTAAAAATTGAAAATTGTAAAATTGAGAATTAAATTATTACTTGTCGAAGTCTCTTTTTTGCCAGATATAAGTGGCGCTGTCGGAATTCCCTTGTCCCCTCTTGGTTAACCTTCTAATGCCAAGCCCTCCCGGTAAAAGTCCTGAAAGCAGCCATGCCCCCATCGGAAGCCCGGTTCTGGGCAACTGGGTAACAGCAGGGACTGAAGAGGCAACGGGCGCCGGGGTAGGAGCTGCTGCGGCAGCGGCTGCAGCCTTCACGGTAATGTTGTTGGTGTTGTTAGACGACCCCCCGGTGGCGCTGTTGTTGTTGGTATTATTATTGTTGTTGGTCACATTGACCGACTGGTTGTTTACCTGCTGCATACAGATAATGTTGGATCCGGACACTACCGAGACAAAGCCTTCCGGACAGGAAACCACATTACCTTGACCGGTAGTCGGGGTTGGAGCGATGGTTCCGGTGGGAGTCGGCGTTACGGTTACAGTCGGGGTTACGGTTATAGTCGGGGTAGGTGTCGGCGTCTCAGTCGGGCTGACGTTAGCCACAATCTGAGCCTTGAAAAGCACCTCGGCAAAGACATTTGAACCTGCATTAAGGCTGCCGATGGAAGTCACACCGCCTGTGCCGATTTGCTCAATCGAGGAAGTTACATTCCCCGGATGGGTAATCAAGGTCGCATGGCCGGGGAAATAAACCAGGCTTATGGTGGCTCCCGACGGAATCGAGGAAGAGTTGACGTTAATCGTGGCCGTATCGGTCATCGAGGAGGCGTTGTCCGCCGTCACCGTGGCTGTAGACACCAACTGGGTACCCGAAACATTAGCTGGGAATGTCGCCTGGACTTTGACATACTGGGCCGTCTCCGCTCCCGTATTATCGATCTCCATATGGAATTCAATAATATCCCCCACATTGGCTGTTACCGGATCAACCCAGGCCGGGCTATTGGTATTGGAATCAAGGTAAAAGTTACCGCCCTGGAATGTGGTGTTGGCATATGCCGGGGTAGCATTTAAAAACTGAGTACCTCCAATACCCAAAGTAAATAAAGCGGCTGCTATTAAAGGAAAAATCTTTTTACGTAATATTTTGCTAATCATTATATATATGAAGATTGTTTAAGGAGCTCATCACTGCCCGGGATGAACTCCCTAGACAATTTTCATGTTCCTTTCTTCGCTAGATATCAGATTACTATCTCTAGATAAAAATAAAACAAAATTCATGTAATAATCTTGTGAGAAAGAGCCACCTAATGGCTGGGGGTGGCACCAGGCTCCCTGGTTGGCGCCGCTGTCGGGGCGGTAGTTGGGACTGCAGTCGGCGCAGAAGTCGGCACAGCCGTGGGGATTGGAACGGCGGTGGGTTCTTTCGTCGGGGCAGAAGTGGGAACAGATGTCGGGGCCGGAGCGGTGGTGGGAACCGGAGTTGGCGGATCAGGGGTAGCAGTTGCTTCCCTGGTTGGCACAGAGGTAGGCACCGGAGTATCCGGTACAGGTTGAGGGGTGGCAGTCGCCTCTCTGGTGGCTGTCACTTCAGGCCGGGGCTGAGGTGTGGCAGTGGCTTCGCGGGTAGGAGTTGGAGCCCCCGTAGGCGGCGTAGGAGTTGGTGTTTCCGGCACCGGCTGTGGGGTAGCAGTTGCTTCCCGGGTTGGCGTTGCCGTTGGCCCAGGTGGTGTTTGGGGTGTAGCGGTGGCTTCTGGTCCTGGGCCGGGTCCGGGTCCTGGTCCGGGGGCCGGCGGTATTTCTGTCGGAGTTGGCGTCGGGGTGGGAGTAACTTCGGGAGCAGTAATAATAAGTCCCATCGGATTTTCACAGAGATCCTCCACAAAAGCCAGCTTCCGGACGTCCCCGGCCTGAAAGATCACTTCCCAAAACAGCTCATTGACATCCAGTTCATCACGCCTGGTCGTCGGGTAATCAACTAAGGTTACCGGCGCAGTTCCCAAAACTATCTTCCCCTCAGAAAGAATTTTCCTAAAAGTCATCGTCCTAGTCTCCCCCACTACCCCTAAAATATCCCGGGCCGCCTCTTCATCAATTAAATCCTTGGCCGCCAAATCTTCCGCCAAATCCTTATAGGCAACCTTACTCAAAACGTTGCTTGTATCAAACTCGTCGACATTGGCTCCGGCAGCTTCAAAGAAACCCCTTTCCAGGGTACTCTGCTGGATGCACTGGACCAGCTCCTCCGGCGTTGCCGGGTCACCGTTGCCGATATTGCTACAATCCAAGTTGATAAAGTTCGAAGATTCATGGATATCTTCCGCGCCCCGGGGAGCAGCATAACCGACAGCTGAAACCCAATCCCCGGCCAAAGATGCGACCGCCAAAGCGGTGCCGGTTGCCGTTGGTGTAGCGGTATTTGCCAAACTCCACCCCTCCGGGGTTGCCTTTGGCGGGTCAGTCGAGGCAACACGAGGTGTGGTATCGGGCTGGGTATTAAATACATCAAAAGGATTCCAGCCGGAAGCAGCGGCAAACTCCGTCGCCAAAACGCCGCCAAGAAATATTCTTAAGGCCACTATAGCCCCGTGTTTGAAACTCCTGTCTTTTTTAATGCCGTAAACGGAAGCTATGGTTGGTTCCTGCTCTTGGCCTTGTTCTTGTCTACCCATAAATCAAAAGAAAAAGCAATAAATTTCAGCTATCATCCTTAAATAGCTTTAGGACAAGAGTAGCTATATTCTTTAAGAAGACTGACAAGATAGGGTAAGGGTTATGTAAATTTTTAATTACCAATTTTTAAACATTAAGACATCGAAAATTCATTAGAAATTTAAAATTGAGAATTTAATTTTTATCAAATTCCCTTTTTTGCCAGATAAAGCTGGGGTTGTTTTCATCCCCCTGAACTTTTTTGCCAAAGCTGCGTAACCGTAACCCGAAGGGGATCAATCCTGAAAGCGCCCAGGCTGCTGCGGGAGGCCCGGTTTGGGGCAGCTGCTGGACCGCCACCGGAGCAGTTCCTGTGGAAGTTACCACCGGAGTCTTTTGGGCTACCTGGGTAACAGGCGTTGTTTGGACCTGCTGGGTAGTTTGCACCGGGACAGTCTGGGTCGCCGGAGCCACCACAATCGGAATGGTTTCCGCCGGCTGGGGAACACTTTGGACTACCTGCACCGGAACACTCTGGACAGTTTGTATGGGTTGGACCGGCTGGACCGCAGTCACGACCTGGGGCTGAGCAGCCGGGGCATTAATGGTGATGGGGCCTGTTCTGGCATTGGCATTGGCAATGGCATTTTGGCCCTGCCTTTGGGACTGAGCCTGGGCCAGCGTATTACTGATATCCACGGCATTATTAAAAGCGGGTGAGTTATTTATCGTCGGATTAAAAGTGTTGTTGATAGGAATGGGGGCGGGAAGCGGCTGAGGCACAACCACCACCGGGGGCGGTTGGATCACCGGGGGCTGAGGTATAGGCGTAGGAATTACTTCCGTCCCCACTTGTCCCACAGGGATCACCCCAGTTCCCGAAATAGGCTCTGTCCCCACCTGGCCAATTGGCACCAAGTCCGTTCCCGAAAAAGGATTGCTGTCTACTTGGGCAATCGGCACCAAATCTGTTCCGTCTATCGGTTCCGTACCTATCTGCTGGGCAAAGGCGGTAGTTGGAATAGACCCTAAAATTAGTACTAAAAACCCCAATAATAGCTTCATGCCGGGCCTCTCCCTTGTCGCCTCCTCGTTCCGCCAGTCCTTTTCTCCTCTGTTTTTTCAATCTTTTCTCCGGCTTTGGATATTTTTTCTCCGGCCTTTTCTATTGTCTGCCCTGCCTGGGCTACAGCCTTGTTTGTGCTTCCGGCAGCCTTGGTTTGCGTCTTCGCAGGCTCTTTACCCCTCCCGGCAGCTCCCTTCCCGGCATTTTTACCGGCCGTTTCCTTGGCGACTTTTGGCTCTTTCGCCGCCGCACTCCCCGGAGTCTTCTTTAACTTATCTATCGTCGCCTTCAGCTTCCTGTTCTCCTCTTCCTTCTCATCCAACTTTGACTGGACATCCTGTTTGGATACAATAGTTTCCTCAATCATCTTTTTCTGGTTTTGGTTTTGCTTTTCCAAGTTCTGGACAGCGATATCCTTGGTCTGGATGTCTTTTTTCAAATCAGCATTCTCCTTTTGCGTGTCCTCTACCCTGACAGTCTTTTCCGTGGTTTTAACACCGGCCGTTTTCTCGCCGGTGGTTTTTTGAACTTCGGTTTCCCTGATTGTCTCTTCGTCAACCGCTTCCCTCTTTTCCCAAGGCCACCTCCATCTCCTTCTTCCTTTTTCGGGGACAACCACCGGGCGGGCAGTCCTTTCCGGAGGATAAGGCCCGCGGGGGGGAACTGGTTCACCCGGAGCCCGGGACGGGGCTTCACCTGGCGGGTAAGGTCTTCTGACTACCACTGTCTCTCTCCCTCCACCCAAAACATGCCACCAGCCAGCCAAAAAGCCGGCAGTTATAATACTGGCCGGCAGCCACCACCACCGGCGGAAATTTTCGCCGCTGTCGGCAGTCCCTGCTTCAATAGTTGTCCCGGTTCCGGTAAACGGGTTGGTGGCGGTAATCACCACGCTTGAAGCATTAACATCCACCCTGTTGGAATTGATATTAATGTCCGGATTTTCCGGGCCGGGAGGAAAAGGATTGATGGGGGTAGGAATTCCGGGAGGTGTGATAGGAGGGACCCCCGGACTTCGGCCAAACTCGACAACCGCCCTCTCCCCACAGGCAGCCAGGGTATCCAGTTTTGTCTCCGGAATGGCATCGTTAAAGATTCTGCCCCTAAAACCCGGACGCCCATCGGGCATAGTGGTGTTGGAGTTGACGTTAAAGGAAACTTTTTGGTCGTTAATTACGCTTTGGGAAGCCACCCTCTCGCCCGTTGCTACATCTTCCATATCGATGGTCGCCCTGGTGCCTGCAGGTAAAATCACCCGGAAACCGGTCAGACAGTCCCGGAATTGGCGGGAGGTGGAAGCAGGGCTTAAGGGATCAGGGGCGGCATCCGTTACCGGAGGGTGGAGATAGTCATAAGCCCCCATTCCTACGGTTATTGCCCCCACGGCAACCGCCCTGCTGACTATACGCCCAACAGATCTCTCTTTCACAAGTTACAAGCTTAACCCATAATCTTAAGAGGAGAGGAAAGAAAAGGTAATAACTTTATTAGAAGTGTTAGCTTTAGCCTCGGTTAAATTCCCGGCTTTGCCAGAGATATTGAGCAAGTCCTGTACCCGGTTTAGTTAAATCGCCAAACCGGCGCAACTTAAACCCCAAAGGCGCAAGTCCGGTTAAACCCCAGGCGGCAAACGGCAACCCGGTTTTCGGAAGGGTGGTTGTCCCGGCCAAAACGACATTTTGGGCCGGCAGGACTTTAACACTCTCCACTACCCGGGGTCCGCTTTGGGTATTGGGGACATTGATAGTGATGGCACCAGTATAAGCGTTGGCATTGGCCACGGCATTTTGGGTCTGGGATTGGTTTTGCTGGACACAGATGATATTTGAGCCCTCTACCCCACCCCAAACGGTGCCGGCCGGACAAGACTGGATATTAGAAGTTACAGGAGAAACAACCCCCAAAGTTGGTGTGGGAGTTACACCAGGGACAGTACCCTGGTTTGGTGTAGTGTTTTGATTTTGGTTAGGGGCTGCCGGAGCCACAACTATTGGAATGGACATTGATTCTTGGTTTTGGGAAGGAGCCACTACCACCGGAATGGTCATCGGACTGCCGCTACCCGGAGCAGAGACTACTGTAGAAGGAGATCCCGTGCTTCCGGTTCCCGGAGCAGGCACACCACACTGACCTAAGTTTCCATAATTTTGAGTGTCATAACGGATGAGGTTCCCATAACAATCTTCGATTGGGGTTACTAAGATTGTATCTCCCACAGAATATTTCGTTTTATCCTCTAAACCAACAGTACCGGCACATTGAGGATAGGGGGTTCTTTTAACTTCATTACAAGCCACTCCTCCATCACCCCATACATCACCATCGGGTAAATCAAAAGCCAAAACTGAACTAGGGCTTTTAAAAACCAAAATCAAAGTTAAAGCAATAATGGTCAATAATATCTTTTTCATAATTAATGAAAAATCCTTCTGATTCCCCAAACCATCCCCGCAGCAACAAAGCCTACACCACTTAGCAGGATGATGTCTCCCAAAATATCTATCCACACTTTGGTTCCTGAGTTGGCATTCGGAGCAAGGATCCGAGCTGGAGTATCAACGAAATCAAGGAGTGTTTGCTGCCAATCCGTTCGCCCAGTTCCGGGATTTCTTGGACCAACTGGTCCGCTTGGAGCAGGTGTTACAGTCGCAACCGGTCTAACAGGTCCAACAACCGGAGTCTTTGTTGGAGTGGTAGTAGGCTCTAATTTACTAGCAGCCTGGGTTACAGTTGGTAAGGGAGGTGTCTTAGGCTCAAAATCGGTGGATAACGCTATTAGAGCGGAGTCTATTTGTTCTTTAGCGTTATTCGGCGTAACAAATTCTTTCCCCTGTCTATCTCTGTCCTCAAGAAAAACCCAATAACCTAAAGCTGTCCCATTCTCCATATCACAAGCAGCAGTAATAGAG
Organism: bacterium; assembly: GCA_021786315.1. Taxonomy (GTDB): domain Bacteria; phylum Patescibacteriota; class Microgenomatia; order Daviesbacterales; family UBA10151; genus JAJYNN01. The sequence continues at coordinate 176,191 of JAJYNN010000002.1, read as the reverse complement.
CGTATACTGGCATGTCCTTGATCATCTAATCGACTTTGGGCAAGAACGGTTTTTTTATCCCTGCCAACAACAAAAACGCCAAAATTTTGTCCGGTGCGGGGATTTTTCTTTAGTTTATCACCGGCAATTTCCACCTCTCTTAAAGTGCATACTGGATCAGCAGCTTCAGCAACACTTACCACACCCAGCTCACGCATCAGCTTCTCTACCGGTGACTCACTGCCGATATTGTAAGTATGGGAACTGGAAGCGGAAGTATCAGCATTAACAAAATGTGGAAGCACTAAAGGTATTGCAGGAGCCACTACAGCTGAGGCAATTCTTCCCACAACAATAGCTTTTTGGAATCTCTGCTCAGATTCTCTAGACATAGGAGGTTAGTTCCTTTCGAACTCCCGTTTCTGCCAGATGAAGGAAGCGGTATCAGCGCCAAGTTTCTTAAAGGCGCCGAATTTTCTCAGCCCAAAACCTACAGGAGCCAAGCCGGTTAAACCCCAGGCGGCAAATGGTAAACCGGTCTTAGGAAGCTCGGTAGTGGTCACTACAGCAGTTTTTTGCTCAGTAGCAGCCAAAACTACTTGTGGAGTAGGAACTACAAAACTGACTGAACGGATAACCGGTGAGTTATTGTTGGGGACATTGATAGTGATAGCTCCGGTAGCTGCGTTGGCGTTGGCCACGGCGTTTTGGGTCTGCTCTTGGACCTGCTGGACACAAATAATATTGGATCCGGAAATTCCCCCGTAAACTGTACCGGCAGGACATTCCTGGGTAGTTATAGGCGCAGGAGCTTCAACTATAGGGGTAGGGGTTGGTGTAGCCACGATTACCGGGATGGTCGGAACTGCAGTCGGCACGGCAGTAGGAGCCGGAGCACTGCAAGCTCCGGAATACCAAACCATGTAATCTATAAGTGAATTGTCGCCGCAGTTCCATTGGTTATTATCCCCCCTGCAGCTTCCGCTAAAGACGTCTAATTGGACAGTTTTGTTGCACTCAGAGGTGTAAACGCTTCCGCTGGTGCCAAAACTTTCATTGGAACGGCAGTCGGTAGTGCGGCCATCACAAACGTACTTATAAACCGCGGGACCGCTACAGCTACCAGAATTAGGATCACAATTGGTGCCAGTATGGACAGTGGCGCTAGTACCTGAACCGTAAAGGTTGGTATATTCACCACCAAAATATGGGACTAGACCGGCTTTGACACCGCCGGCAAAGGCTAATGAGCCTGCAATTAAAGCAATAGAGGCAAGAACTGCTCGTTTCATTGAAGTTATAATACTATAAGACACACACATTGTCAAATAAAATCTGGGGTGTTTGAGGTTATGGGTTAAGAAACAAAAAAGGGATTATGACTCAAGTTGGGAACCCATCCCTGCCCTAGATGGATTCCCGACCTAAATCACAATCCCAACTCCCTTTTTCCCTAAAAAGACCTATTGACAAGACTTCCAAAATGTGAAATCTTATTATTTAGAAAGATGATTTTTCTGCTCGAAAATCATCTTCTCGAAATTAATAAAGGGCATTGCTATTCGAGTCCGTCTGCGGTAGTAATGCTCTTTTTTGTGCTCAAATAAAAGAGCCTTGCGATAGTTCCCCGCCCACAGCTACGCAGTTGCTGGCGGGTAGTAACTATCTAAATGCTCTTTTTTGTGGTCTTTTTTAATGTACTCGAAAAAGATTCCTTGGTCCGTCTGCTTCCAAGGAACCTTTTTCGATGTCTCCCCTATAATTTGATTTAGCCTCGAACCATCAGAATTAACCTTTGGTCGCTGCTCGTCAAAAGTTTTCTCACTTGCTCCAAACCCGGATCAATCCGTTTTTGGGCAATTCTGGTGAGTCTCCCCTTTGACTTTTGGCCAAAATTAAACATCCATTAGATATTAGTACAGAAAAAATTATTTGTCAACATTTTATAACCTTATAGTTTTTTTACTAGCAAAAAACCATAGGCTTGTAGTTTATTTTGGAGGATACTAGGTACTATTTATCTTGTTCTAAAGCCCTAATCCAAGACACACTTTTTCTTTTCCACCGGGATTTCTGCTAATGTGGATAAGTCAATAAAGTTTTCTTTTGCCCACTGGAACTCAAACTTCTATTCCCCTTGCATTGAAACAAAGACCGTTAAAAAACCAAGTCAGTTGGCAGCAGGGAAAGCGGAAACTGACGCTACGAAGTAGCCGAATTTCCGAAGGGTAAAGTTCCCGCTAGACAACTGATGAAGGTTTTAGGTCGACTTTCACTGCAAGTGGCTTTGCGCAACTTTGCCACCAAAGTTGCATTTAAAAACATACCTTTTCAATTCAAGAGATTTAATCTGAACTAGGAAACTTTTTTGCCGAAGATCATCCGGCCTGAGGAACCCTGGAGAATTTTAGTCACTTCCGCCTCAATTTCTTTGCCGGTAAAGGCTGCCCCATCCTTAATTACAATCATCACCCCGTCTAGGGTATACCCTACCCCCTGGTCACGGTCTTTTCCCTGGTGCATGATTTTAACGGTCAACTTTTCCCCGGGGATAGGCAAAGTCTTTAGGGAATTGGAAAGCTCGTTCAGGTTTAAAACCTTGATCCCCCGGATTTTGGCCACCTGGGAAAGGTTGAAATCGCAGGTTAAAATCTTTCCTTTGACAGTCTGGGCTAAATTCATCAACTTATCATCCACCTCTTTCCCTAAAGGAGAGGTAGCGGAAGCCTCTTCCCAAACCTGAAGCCTGATTCCCTTGATCTTTTTCAGCTCGCCCATAACCTCAAAACCCCGCCTTCCCCGGGACCTTTTTAAGTGGTCAGCCGAATCTGCCACCTGCTGCAGCTCCTTTAAAACAAAGTCGGGAACCAGTATCAAACCTGACAAAAAACCCGTTTTAGCCACTTCCAGGACCCTGCCGTCAATAATAGTTGAGGTATCCAGGATTATGGCATCCTGCACCCCCAGCTGGGCTGCAGTCTCAATATTGACCGGTAATCTGCGGGTGGTTAAGTGCTTAATAATTTCCAAGGCAACCTTAGAAACGGCTTCAGCCGCCAGCTTGGTGGTGGTTTTGACGATCCAGGAAGACAAGGGGGCAAAGATTAAAATACTGAGTAAAACTCCCAGAAGGGCATAAACTTCCCGGGTTTTGGTGGTGGTAAAGGGGTCAGGTAAGGGAAGGATTCCCCCTAAGGCGTAGCCCAAAAGACCGAGAGCGATAGTCAAGGTAATGGCTGAATAAAAACGCGCCTTATTAATCATCCTATGCTTATTTTACCTTGGATAGGGGTGGGAGGACAAGCTGAGATCAGAAAATCAGAACATCGGAATGTCAGAATTTCTGATGCCCTGAAACGCTGATACGCCGAAACTCTGGCCTACTGACCCAGCGGCAGGCTGAAGCTAAATGTTGTCCCTTTGCCCTCACCGGGGGAAGTGACCCAAATCCGGCCTCCGTGGGCTTCAACAATACCTTTGGTTACCACCAATCCCAAGCCCGTTCCACCCTTCTCCCCTGTTTTACCCTTGCCCAGCTGCTCAAACTTGGAGAAAAGCTTATTTAGGTCTTCCGGCTTGATGCCGTCACCGGTATCGGAAACCGAAACCACCACCTGGCCATCCTTGCCCTCCGCCCGAATACTCACTCCGCCCTTGTCAGTGTATTTAATGGCATTGGAAAGGAGGTTGTTGACCACCTGGCCAAGCCGATTGCGGTCAAAGCTGACTTTAGGCAGATGGGGATCAATCTGGGCAGTCAAATAGATATGCTTCTGGTCAGTTAAAGCTTTAAATGCCTGGACTTTTTCGTTGAGCATCCCGGCCAAATCATCCTCCTTTTTGACCACGATAAACTTCCCGGCCTCAATTTTAGCCACATCCAAAAGCTCGTTGACCAAAGAAAGCATATTGTCCGTGGTCCCCTTAATAATCCCCAGGTTCTGGCTGACATCCTCCGTTTTCATCTTCGGCAAGTCAGTTTTCATCATGTCGATGGAATAAGTGATGGTGGTCAAAGGCGTGCGGAGTTCGTGGACCATCATCGCCGTAAACTCCTCCCGCAGCTTCTCCAGGGCTTTTCTGGCTGAGACATCATGGAAAACCACGGCTACCCCCAAAAGGTAGCCGAACCGGTCTTTCACCGGCTCCACATCAATTTGCACCGCCTTCTCACCCAGGCTGATTTCCGGTAAAGAAACCATGCTTTGCTTGGTAAAGGCCTGGGAGATGGCTCCCTGAAGGTCCACTTTGGTGCCGATGGCCGCCACCAGGTCGTAAAGGCTGGCAACGGGCCGGGTTAACCCTAAAAGCGGGGCTAAAATAGGGTTAGCCACAATGAGGTTAAAATTGCCGTCAACCATCACCACCCCGTCGGTCAAAGAGCCGATCATGGCGGAAAGGCGGCGTTTTTCGTTCTCCACCACCGAAACCAGCTTGTCCACCTGGGTGGATACTTGGTTAAAGATGGTATAAAGGATCGTTGTCTCCTCATCCCCGTAAAGGCCAGTCTTAGGGGAAGAAACGTTGACCAAGGCTACTACCTTGCCCCCGATAATAATCGGCAGGTTGAAAAATGAGCCTACAGTAATGTCCGAGGTGTCATCAATAGCGCTGCCTGAGGCTGTTTCATCGATTAAACCAGGCTGCAAAGAAGTTCCGGTCATGGCGGAAAAGGCCTCGAGCATTTGGGACTTGGTTTGGGTTAAAAACTTACGGGAAACAGGCTCAGCAGCCCGGATCTTAAAGATAATCCTGCCTTCTTTGCCCGGAAGCATATAGGCCACGGTGGCAAACTCCACCAGCCCGGTCAAGCTGTCGGTGATCACTTCCAGAATCTGCCGGAGGTCTAAAGAATACCCTGCCCGCTCCCCCAGGGAACGCAAAACCTGCAGCTCCAAAACCCTTCTTTTGAGTTCCTTTTCCCGCTTGGCCATTTCCAGGTCATGCAAGGCCACGGTGGATTGGAATTTCTTAAAATAGCGGTAGGCAATGACGGAAACGGTCAGGTTTCCGAGCACAATGGCGAGCAGAGCCACAGGGTTCATAATTCTAGTTTACACTAGAAAATCTAAATTTTAAATTTTCAATTTTAAGTGAAATCTAAATTTTGAATGTTTTAAAATTTGAATTTGAAAATTATTTGAAAATTTGAGCTTTAAAATTTAAAATTCTACTTTATTTGGCTCATGGTATAGATCTTATAAGAACCAAAGCCCAGGAGAACAAACCCCACCAGGAATAAAATCCGGGAAACCAGTTCCGCCAAATCAGGCTCAACCGTTAAGGGAAGCGCCGTCAGTAGGAAGGATCCCGCCAAAAAGAGCATTCCCCCGCCAAAAGCATAAGTGGAGATAGCCAAAATCCCGGTCTTTAATTTGGCCGCGTTAAACATTGTCAGCAAGCTGACAATCAAAGCTAAAACAGTCGCGATCCAGGCAATAATTTCTGCTGTACCCATACTCTATGTAGTAATCTTAACATCCGGATATTTGGCAATTAAAGAGTCCAAAGTCATCTGGGCAATGGCTCCGGAAAGGGAGATGTATTGTTTGGCCACGGCGGAAAGCACTGCCTGGGGGTCACCGGAAATGGCGGTTACTGTCCCGTCATCCCCCACGGTAATTCCGGCAACCTTCCTGGCCTGGCCCAAGGCCACATTCGGCCCCAGCATGACCATCTGTTTTTTAATTAAATCAGTCAAAACGTTTTGGTATTGAGAATTCTGGTCCATGAGCTAATTACTTACCTGCTCGGGATTTACATCTAAGGCAGGTTGAGCAGGTGCAGGTGTGGCAGCAGGTTCAGGAGCAGGCGCCGCGGCCACCGGAACCACTGGTTCAGCTGGAGCTACAGGCTCAACCGGAGCGGGAGCAGCCACTGGTTGAGCAGGTGCAGCAGCTGCGGGTGCAGCTTGGGGTACTCCCGGAGCGGGCGTCCCAGCTGCAGGCCCTGAACCGATCGCTTCGCCCTGGTTCGGGGCAGGGGCTGCCGGGGCAGTTGTAGCAGTATTGACGATCAAAGCCTTGATTTTATCAACCATCTGGGCCGGCACTACCTGGTACTTCACAATAATTTCCGAAACCCCCAAAGATTTAAGCTTCTCCTGGTTAACATCCTCAACGTAATTGGTCATAACGATGACAGGCAGACTTTGGAATTTGGAATCAGCCCGGACACCGGTTAAAAACTCGGTTAAATCCCCGTCGGGAAGGAGGTAATCAGTCAGAATTGCGTCGTAGGTCCCGGCAGTCAGTTTCTCTTTAGCCTCAGCAAAATTAAAGGCCTGGTCAACTTCGAAGTTCTCGACCTTAAACTTTAAGGCAATGAGGTCGGACATTGCTTTTTCATCTTCAATCAGCAGCACTTTAGCCATAAGTTTATTTCCTATTACTATACCATAGTAACGATCACCCCGGAAGTCAAGCCTTACCCTAATCTTCCCTTTCAAGGAATTTTTAACTCTTAATTACTAATTTCCAATGTTTTAAACATTTTGACATTGATAATTCATTAAAAATTGAAAATTAGAAATTGGAAATTTTATTTCTTCCCAATCACCACTTCCACATCAGCCTTATCTGTGGCTGAGAGGGTTGCCCCCTGGGTGGCTTCCAAGTCAGACAGGTCGGAGATCATTGTCTTGGCCACCAGTTCATCCGTCCCCTTCTTGACACTGACAGTGGTTTGTTCCGTGGCCTGGTTTCGGGCGTTCCCTTTGGATAAAATTTCCCAGCCTTTACTCTTTAAGTCATCAGCTAAGGTTCCGGCAGCCCCGGTTTTGGTAGTGCCGTTTAAAACCCTCACCTGGTATTTGCTCCTGTCCAGGGAAGGCGTGGGGGTGGGAGAAGGCGTGGGGGTGGGAGTCACGGTAACCTCCTTGGCCGCAGGCTGGTTGAAGCTGCTGAGCTTGCCTAAAATTTTGTCTTTATATTTTACCGCCCCTCCAAAAACTACTAATAATAAAATAATTGGCAGGATAACCGCCATCTTTGAGAGCTTCCCCTTGGGATTATTATCCCGGGAAACCACGAGGCCGGGAGCTGCGTGGTCCGGTCTTGCGGCGGGCTGGGCCTTAAACCTGTTGCCATAACTTGAGGCCAAAGAGGAAAAATCATCCCCGGAGTTGTTCAAATGCTTAATCGCCTTCCCACCTTCCTCCTCTTCTTTACCATCTTCTGCTGATTCACTGACATTCTGACCCACCGATTCACCGACGGACTGATCTTCTGATTTCTCTGATTTATCCGGATCCGTTCCCTCTCCCCCCTCCAGCTTGTCCAGCCTATCCTCTATCTCCGGGGAAACCCGGCTGGTGGTCATAAAATGTTGGACATTCAAATCAAACTTATTTTTGGCAAAATCCAGCATCTCGGAGATGCTGTCTTCCAGGTTCTTTTCATCGGATTCGGTGTGGGCCCAGGCGTGGCCGTCTTTAACTAAGACCAAAGTTAAAAGCGTAGGGGTCTTTTGGTCAATTAGGATAGCTGCGGCCGAGGTTTTGTTTTCGGAGGCCAAAACTTCGGCCGGAGGTAAATCTTCTGCTTCCTTGCCGGAATCGGAAGAATAAGCCCAATATTGGGTATAACCACCTTCAAGGGATTGATGGCCAACTACCAATTCAGCTTCAGGTCGAGGCCATTTCGGATCTTCACCTTCTTTTATTACCTGTAAGAAATATTCGTCCATAATTCGAGCTTGCGAGAATTGCAGGATCTTTTGCGTTAGCAAAAGTAGCCCTATACGTAAAGATTAACACGATAAGACAAGCGGAGTCAAAGGCTTTTTATTTTTTGGCATTACCCGAATCCTTACCCGAAGATTGACCCGAAACCAGCCTCAAAATAACCACTTATCCACACCTTTTCCACACCAATCCGCCCTAGAAAAGGCCACCTCCTTGTCCGTATGGCAAGGGGTGGCCTTAAACAATTTCTTGTCATAATAAGGTGACGGCATTAGACAACGAAGTTGTCGCAAGCTCTGCTTACCATCCGGCAAGGCGTCACCTTTTCTTAAAATCATACCCTATAATTAGTAAGGATCTTCCCTCTGTTTCCTTATATTTTCCAACCCGTTCCAATCCCCTTTTCCTGTTAGAAAATCACTAAAATTTTTCTCCCGGAAAAATTTTGAGTAATCTATTTATTCTAACTTCTAAAAAGGATTGCCTAAGTAACTTTTTTGATAGTTTCAAAAATTAAGAAATTTAGCGGTTAATTTCTTTTATAAGGGTCTAAAATGAAAAACTCAGGGAGTTATTGTTAATGTTTACACTAATTGGAAGTATTGGACCGGAAACTACAAGACTTTTTCCCCTATCCCATAATATATGCCCCTTGCCCCGACTAATAACCCGCCTTATCGGCATCTTCTTTTGTCTGGTGAATTGTCCCTTCCGGGTGGTGTGGGGGTGAGTAAGTGGTAATAATAGACAAAGGACTGTCCCCCCTGTTTAAAAAATTGTGTTTTGTCCCGGCTTTTACCAAAACCAAGTCCCCGGCAACAAAGGGTTTTTCCTCTCCGTCTAAAACTGCCACCCCCTCCCCATCAACTAAATAAAGTATTTGGTCGTTATCCGGGTGGACCTCTTCCCCAATTTCTCCCCCCGGGATAATACTCATAATTACCACCTGGGTATATTTCCCGGTTTCCAAAACTTTGCGAAAATTGGTGTTATCCTTGGCCTGACCGTTAATGTCTTCAATCAACCCTGGCATGCACTGATTATATTCCCCAACCCACAATAAATCTGCGATAAAACTTACTTTCTGTATCTTTGCCCACTCAGGAACACAGACCTATTCCTCTTTGACTGGAACGCAAGCCCGTTAAAAATTTGGCAAGGTTTTCGTCAGGGGGATGCCGGACGAACTGTTCGAGGGGGCAGCTTTCCCCCGACAAAACCGCAGACAAATTTAGGGACCGTTCCCGTCAAAGTGGCTTTGGGCGTCTTTGCCACCAAAGACGCATACTAAAAAACTTAACTTTCCAACACACAAGGTGACGCCTAGCATACGCCGAGGCGTCACCTTTTTTAAAGGCATCTTTATGTCTTACTAAGAGCTAGTTTGACTGCTTCTGTAAGGGATTTGGCATTTTCAGAAGAGACCACCTTTGTAAACCCCAGCTTTTTGGCTTCCTTCTCCCTTTTTTCCAAAAACCTCACCGGCCGCAATTCCCCCAACAACCCCACCTCCCCTACAAAAGCCGTCTTCGGGGTAATCACCAAATCCTTAAACGAGGAGATAATCGCTAAAGCCACCCCCAAATCTACTGCCGGCTCATTAAGCCGCAAGCCTCCGGTCACATTAACAAATACATCCTGATCAAACAGTGGCAAACCCAATCTTTTTGATAACACCGCCACCAAAAGCTGCAGCCTTTGGTTATCAATTCCTGACCCAACTCTTCTAGGAACCGGAGAGAAAGTTTTTGTAACCAATGCCTGGATTTCTACCAGTAAAGGCCTGACCCCGGTCATAGTTACCACCACCGCCGAGCCGGGAGCCTCCACCTTTTGGTCAAGGAAAACTTTGGAAGGGTTGCCGACTTCCACCATCCCCCCCTCCTCCATTTCAAAGATACCAACCTCGTCAGTGGAGCCAAACCGGTTTTTGGAAGAGCGGAGAACTCTGAAGTTTGTATTTTGTTCCCCTTCCAAAGAAACCACCACATCCACCAAATGTTCCAAAGTTTTCGGCCCGGCAATCGAACCGTCTTTGGTGACATGGCCCACAATAAAAATCGGAATTTGCAAAGCTTTGGCTACCCGCTGCAGCCTATGGGCGGTTTCCCTGACTTGCCCTACTGATCCGGCGATACCGGTAAGGTCAGAGGTTTCCATGGTTTGAATGGAATCCACAATTGCCAGGGAGGGTTTAACCCGTTGCAAAACCTCACAAACTATATCAATATCTATCTCATTCAATATATCCAGGGATGCTTTGGGGGCAATCCTTTCTGCCCGGATTTTAATCTGCTGGGCTGATTCTTCACCTGCAACATAAAGTACAGAGCCGTTAGCGGAAGGAGGCTGCTCCCGAACGCTGCGAGCCTTAGACGAGCCGGAGGCGAGCGTATCCGAGGTTGCCGAAGGCGACCGCAGGACGCTTGCGTTGGCGAGCGAGTGAGCGGAGTTGACGACTGAAGCAGTATTTAAACCCAAGGCTAACTGTAACAAAAGGGTGCTTTTCCCTATCCCCGGGTCACCGGAAACCAAGACCACCGACCCCGGAACAATCCCTCCCCCCAAAACCCGGTCAAATTCAGAAATCCCGGTAGAGACTCTTTGGTAATGTTGTTTTTCCACCTGGTCCAAATTAACAATAATTGCAGTCCCCTTTTCTTTATCAAAGTTTTGCGTTTTGCGATTTGAGTTTTGTGTTTCTTCCACCTGTTCCACTAAAGAATTCCATGTCCCGCATTCCGGGCATTTTCCCAAAAATTGGGAGGACCTGAAACCGCATTGCTGGCAGACAAAAACAGAAAAAAGCTTTGGCATATTACCCCTCCATTATACCCCAAAATAAGAAACCGGCACAAAATTTTCCGTGCCTGAAAAAATCCCTAATTTTTCCTCAAAATTCCTAGGAATTGAGGCTATTTGATAGTTGACATCTATCTTAAAACTTGACACTATTATATTTAGAGAGACTTCTTTAGAAAAATGGCTGCCAACTCCGAAAACATTTTGAACAAACGGGTCACAAAAAAACTCCTCTCCATTGGGGACGCCGCCAAACTTTTAGGGGTTTCCGTTGACACTTTAAGGAACTGGGAAGATGCCGGAACCATTATCCCTTTAAGGAGCAAAGGCGGTATCCGACGATACACCCTAACCCAACTCCGGACCTTTGAAAAAAGACACCCCAAATTGGCCAAAAACAGCCGGCTCCCGGCGCCATCTGCCAGAACAAAAACCGTTGCCGAAACCATAATTGAAGAACCAGTAGTCGAAGCGTCCCCAAAGACCTCTCATCAAGGCGATGCCTCAACGGATTCTCAAGGTGACGCCTTGACGTACGTTAAGGCGTCACCTTATGAGCGCAAGCTCCCAAGCTCCGCTTTAGATCGTCAGATCGCAAGCTCCGCTTTAGATCGTCAGATCGCAAGCTCCGCTTATGTACAATCCAAAGCTCCAGTTCAATCCGAACCTGAGGTTATTACCATTGGTGCTTACCAAGTATCACAAACCGTTCCAAACTATATCAAAAGAATTGCGGTGGTGGGTGTTTTTGCCTCTATAGCTACAATCCTGTTAACCTCCGGAATTATGGCCAGCTATCTCTCCCGCCCTACCCCCACCAAGCAATTTTTTGCCGTTAAGTCCCAGCCTTCTTTAAAGCTGGCTGAACAATCCAGCGAGATCGGCAAACAGGAAGTTTTAGGCGCCCAAACTTCTAATACTTCCCCCTCGTTCTTGGCCGTAGTCCTTACCCCATTTAGTAACCTGGCTCAAACCACCATCCAAACCATCATGCCGGCCACAGCCAAGGAATTAGGTATCTACCAAAAGAACACGAATGACAGGTTTGACGACCTGGACCGGGCTAACCTGGTCGCCGAGGCTTCCCATCAAAGAACTGAAGCCAAACTGGATAATATCACTAATCTCCTGGAAGATAACCTCGCTACCCTCTCTGCCCAGACCATAGCCAATGCCCAGGGGCAGGAACAGATCAGCCAGCGGCTCATAACCAAGGACGCGTTTATAGGCAAGGTCATCATAGATACCGGGGGTAATATCTACCCCACTGTCACATACGGTCAGGGCACGCTGGGAACCTCCGACAGGAGGTTTTCTGGTATTTATGCCAACAGCGCCTCGATCTTAGGCCCCACTATACTGGGAGCATCTAGCACAGACTATATCAAAATGATCGGCCGGCTGGCCAACGACATTATCCCCTCCGGCAACGGCACCGAGTCTTTAGGCGACGGCGACCACTACTTTAAGAACGGTTACATCAACAATATCACCGCCGATAAAGGAGGCGCCACTACCTGGTCGGTGGCGGGAAACTTAACCACCTCAGTCACCACCTTTAACCTGGTCAACGATACTGCTACCACCATCAATTTCGGTGGAGCCGCTACCGCGGTAAATATCGGGGCTTCTTCAGGAACTACAACAATCAATAACAATCTGGATATTGCCGGATCCACCAGGTTCAGAAATTTTGTTTCCCTACCTGACGGTACAGCTGCCTCCCCGGCACTAAGGTTTACCAACGACACCGATTCCGGGTTATACAGGCTGGATTCCAACACCATCGCCTTAATTACCGGGGGTACTGCCGGCAACGGAGTGACCATTAACACCAGCGGTAACGTCGGTATTGGAACCACCTCCCCCGCAACCGCCTTGGATATCACCGGATCGGGCACCTTTTCCGAAAACCTAGCAGTAAGCGGCGGAACGCTTTCCACTACTGCCGCCACCGCCAGTTTGTTTAATGCCAACGCCACTGCCCTCAATATCGGCGGTGCGGCCACTTCCATCTCCCTGGGAGCCGCAACTGGCACCGCTACCATCAACAACGCTATCACCCAAGTTGCCGGAGTGCTAAACGTTAACGGCTCCGGAGCCTCCTACTTTACCGGCAACGTCGGGGTAGGTACCACTTCGCCATCTTCTGCTCTGCATGTTATAGGCAGCATCCAAATCTCCACCGGCCTCATTAAAAGGTCAGATAACCAAACGGTGATCGATATCAGTGCTGACCCGATTATTTACAACCCCAACGGCACCCCCGTTTTGACAGTCGGCAGCGGAGCTGCTGGTGACGGAACTAGCAGATGGGGCGGTCTTGCTGCCAGGCATAATCTTGCCGGAGAAGAGCCTTACGGTCTGGTCTTTTCTGATAACGGAGCAATGACTTTGGGCGGAGGCAGAAACACCATGAATGCCGTTACCAATATTAACTTTAATACCGCTACTAACAACACCACCCAGACAGGCAATACCCGAATGACTATTACCGGAGCCGGAAATGTGGGAATTAACGACAGTTCCCCAGCTGCTTTATTCGTAGTAGGAAACGGAGACCTGTTCCAGGTTAATTCCTCCGGCTATACCCTTTTACCTGACGGAACAGCATCCACACCCGCCCTATCTTTTACCGGAGACACCGATACCGGGCTATACCGACTTACCGGTAATACATTAAGGCTTACCACCGGAGGTTCCGCAACAAATGGTATCACAATAGAGAGTAACGGCAATATCGGCATTGCCACCACCGCCCCAATTTATAAACTGGATGTCAACGGCAATGCCCGGCTGGGAGCCACCCAGGTAACCGGAGCCATTACCGCCTCCACCGGCAACATCAATATCGGTGATGCCGGCACCAAGTTTGGCACGGTTTATGCGGATACTGTCAACGCCACTTCCTTGATCGGTGTAGTTGTCGGCGGGAGTACCAACTCCAACGATTGGACTATTAATGCTGATAATGCTACGGATGACGCTGAGGCGATGAACCTGATCTTCGAGAGAGGGACTGCCACCCCCAACGCCCTAATGAGTTGGGATATTACCAACAAACAATTCACTCTCAATTCCGGTCTTTCTATAACAAATGGTATCGGATCAGGTAATGTGGGTATCGGGACAACAAGTCCGGGAGCAAAGCTGGATATTGCTTTAGGTACCATCACCTCAGATATCCCAGTCATGAATGCCACTGTAACCTGGAACGATGCAGGTACTAAAAACGGCATCAAACTAAATGTTACTGATACATCCTCCGGAGCTGCTTCCAATCTTATTGATTTGCAGGTAGGAAGCGCTACCCAATTTGCCGTTAGAAAAGACGGCTATGCAACGCTTGCCAACGCACTAAGAGCAGGCAACGGTTCTGCATCAGTCCCAACCTTTACCTTCAGCAGTGACACAGACACAGGAATCTTCACCTCAGAAGCTAATACTTTAAACCTTGCCACCGGGGGTACTGAGCAAATGAGGATTGCCTCCAATGGTAATATAGGTATTGGAACAACCAGCCCAGCTTACCAACTCCAAGTTTATGGAAACACGGCTGATGTGGTCAGATCTAAGGTACAAAACGATAACGCTTCTGGATTTGCCAGCACTTCAGTTCAATACTCCACTAGTGCATACCTTAATCAAAATGTCTACGGCGCCTCCTACGCCGGAACGAGTCTTGGCATAAATAAAGCTGGCAACGCTTTCATAACCAGTGGTGCTGCTACTTTAGCAGTTGGCACTGCAGACAGTAATTCCTTAATCCTGGCCACCAACGATGCATCCCGGTTAGCTATAGATGCAACCGGTAATGTGGGTATTGGGACAACAAGCCCCGGAAGTCTCCTCTCGGTCGGAACAAATAATTTATTCCAGGTTAATTCTTCCGGTAATGTGTTTATCAATGGAAATCAAAAATACAGTACAGGAGGGCTATCAGAGCTAATGGAACTTAATAATCAACCCACCACTTATGGCGGAATAGCCATGAACAACTGGTGGAACAACACCGGCAGCGCGGTTTTGGTATTTAATAAATCGGCAAGCGACACCGAAGGCGTTCACGCGTTACCCGCAGCCAACAGCCACATCATGATGTTGATTGGTAGAGGAAGTGACGGTGTTAGCAGTTTCCTGTCCGCAGCCAGAATAGACTTTGATATAGACGGGGTTACTTCAGCCACTTCCATGCCTGGAGCCATAGTCTTCCGCACTACAGCCCCCGGGGATACCAATGTAACCGAAAGAATGAGAATTAACTCCGCCGGCAACATTGGTATCGGAAACACCAATCCAAAAGTTCTTCTTTCGGTAGGAACAGATGTTGGTATCAATACAACTTCCTTTGGGACAAGCGTCCCAGCGCAAGGAAGCGTGGGGGTTGGGTTATTAATTGGAAAACTTGATTCATTTAAGCTTATCCAATCCTATGATTCCCAGCCTCTAGCCATTAATTATGGAGGCAATAATACCTTGTTAAATGCCACTGGTGGCAATGTAGGTATTGGGACAACCAGTCCTTTAGCAAAACTAGAGATGGATGCAGCCAATGCTGATTCTATTTACTTCCGTCTGGTCCGTTCTGATGTAAGTAGAGCACTAAAGATGTCCCCCAGTATAAATAACACTAACGATGGTTTAAGTGCAGGCCATCAGGAAATAGAAACTACTGGTGACTTAAGGCTTGTTACAGGCAATGGAGGTGGAGGTGGAGATGGAGATATTTCCTTTGCCCCGGCCAACGTTAGTAGAATGTTTATCCAAAGCAGCAACGGAAATGTTGGTATAGGCACAACTGCTCCTTCAGCTTTACTACACGTAGTGGGTGGTTCTATCAGAAATGATACTTCCTATATTTTGACTAACAGAGGAAGTATAGGTGCAGGCACTGCCTCTAATGACTTAAGAGTTGTTGGTGTAGGAAATCTTGAATTAGGCGGAAATTCAGCAGTTGGCATGACTCTAACCTCAGCTGGTAATGTAGGTATTGGGACAACCAGTCCTACTGATACTCTTCATGTAGTAAACGCTAATAGAAATGCCGGGATACTCCTAAAGGGCAGTGATCCCCGAATCACTATCAACTCAGCCAGCACAAGCGACAGCTCCCAGATAGTCTTTATCGATAATACTACCCAACGGGGTGATATTTTTACCAACGGTTATGGATTAAACCTCACCTACACCGCCTCCAGCAACCAGGGGGCAATCTCCATTGGCTCAGCCAACAATGTAATGGTAGGCGGTGCCGGTTCAGGTGATGCAACTGCCAAGTTACAAGTTAAGGGTGCCGGCACCACCACAGGCTTTACTTTCCGCACCCAGGACAACAATAGCGTTGATAAATTTGTCATCATGGACAACGGGAATGTAGGTATTGGTACAACTAATCCGGGATACAATCTTGATGTAAATGGGAATATAAATGCTAATGGTTACCTTCAGCTAACTGGTTCCACCAGCTCATACAACACCAGTGTTGCTCCTTTGATTTATAACTCAGCTGGTAACGGTTCAAGTTATCCTTTTGCAGAAAGCGGGAATCTCATTATCCAGCCCCGGGTTACTACCTACAATAGGGATATTGTCCTTGCCACTGGCCTGACTACACCCTCTCCCAGAATGGTTATCGATAGATATGGGAATGTGGGTATTGGGACAACTGGACCGAATTCAAATTTGCAAGTATTGGGCACCTCAGGAGTTTCTGCCCTAAGAGTAAATAGAGGTGACGTATTTGTTGCTAACAATTCCGATGTAGATCAAGGTAGATTTAGGGCTTGGAGTAATGGATTTAACATCGATAATCCAAGTAGTAACCCAATCTATTTCGGAAGAGATTTTGCAAATGATGTTTATTTCCAGGGTGGAGGCGGAGGAACAGTTACTAACATGATTATTAAATCTGGTGGTAATGTGGGTATAGGCACAACTGCACCAACAAGCCTACTACACCTAAAAGGAGCCGCTACTACATCAGGCACAACTTTAACTATTGATAATGATTATGGCGAATCGCCAAAAACAATTAATTTTAGTTCCAGCGGTACCGCTATGGCTCAGTTTAAAGCCTACGGAAGGCCAACTGGAGCTGTTCCTGATGAACCATATATCTCTTTATCCTTAACAGATGGTTCAAGTCTTCAGGATAGGATCAGGATTATTAAATCAGGTAATGTAGGTATAGGCACAACTGCACCCTTGGCCAAACTGGAACTGGCTACCGGAGGAGCTGACGCCAACTCTTTAGTTATAGCTAATGGAAATTACTACGGAGCTAAAGATAGTGGCGGGACTATCAGGGCTCTACTTGGAAAAGATACCAGCGATATTACCACTCTCATTACCGCTTCAGGTAAAGATATGCAATTTAAAGAAGGTACCTCTGCTAGTATGTATATCAAAACAGGTGGTAGTGTGGGTATCGGGACAACCAACCCAACCTACACGCTTGATGTACGGGGCAACGACATCATCAATGTGGGAACTTCCGGAGGCAGCGGACTACTAAGGCTAGCGGAAATTGGTTCGCTTGAACTTAACGGATCAAACCTTAATATCGGATATAGTTCCGGTATCTCAAACCTTATCTTCAATACAAACAACGGTGGAGTGGCTGCAGAAAGAATGAGGGTAGATACAAACGGCAATGTGGGTATCGGGACAACCAACCCAAGTTACAAATTAGATGTGGTGGGTACAAGTAACTTCTATGACTCAGCCGGTAAGAGTTTAATTGCCACTACCCAAACTACGGAGCCTTCCACCATCTCTGTTGCTCCTTTGATCTCTGTGTTTAGTGGGCAAGGTAATCCCGGACTACAGGTAATTGCTACTGACGGCTCGGCATTTGCCAGCGACCTGATCCGAGGCGAAGCCTACAGAACAGCCAGCTCAGCCTTTAATCTCCTAAAACTGACAGTTGATGCAGACGGAACTCCCGACACAAAGTTTCTTGTTCAGGGTAACGGTAATGTAGGTATAGGCACAACCAGCCCGGGAGCGGTATTAGATATCCTGGGCAACAACTCTTCCGGTTATGCGCTTAGGATAAGTGGTCCGGGCAGCGGCAATATGAGCGGTTTGTATATTGCTACCGGCGCCGGAACAAATACGGGAGCCAACATCGTTCTTTCCTCAGCCAATACGGGTAATTTAATCTCCGCCACCGGATCTTCCGGCAACGGCTACTTCAAAGTTACCACTGCCTACAATGCGGATCCTCAAATGTATATCAGCGGCAATGTGGGTATTGGGACAACCAGTCCGGGACAATTTCTCGATATAACCAATACAGCAACAGGCAATGTTAGTGGTATCCGTATAGCTAATTCAGACCAATCCAACACCACCACTCAGACAGCAGGAATTCAGTTTTCGCCCGATACAAGACAACTAAACGGGGCATGGATAAGAGTAGGAAAAGAGGCTGCTGATTGGGGAACCGGTTCCAATATAGATACATTTATGTCTTTTAATGTAGACCAAGATAATAGCCAACATGAACGGCTTAGAATTACCAGCAGCGGCAATGTGGGTATTGGGACAACCAGTCCTCAGGTTGCCTTGGATGTCAAGGGGACCATCAATGCTAGCACCCAACTCAACGTCAACGGCGGAGGTGTCCTTAACTTCCCCGGAGGAGGGCCAATTGGTATTGGTGATATCGGCAATAACAATACAGCCCTAGCGCTTAAAGCCAACTCGGCCGAGGTAATGAGACTTACCAATGGTAATGTTGGTATCGGGACAACAAGTCCCACAACTAAGCTTCAGGTTGTAGGAGGGGCTTTGCTACTTGATAATAACCAACCCATTCAGTGGAAAGGATCAGATGCTATCGCCCGAAACGTATTAACCTTTGATAGCTCTAATTACTTGGATCTTGATAATGGAGTTTATGGTAGCGGAACTAAGATTCAATTCCGGGGGAATAACGGTAGTTCACAATCAACTGTATTTAGTGTCAGCACTGATTACAATGCCGGAACTCAAGGAAATGCAACTTTACTTGGTACACTTACAGTTCAAGGGTCAGGCAGCAGCTCATTTGCTGGCAATGTGGGTATTGGGACAACCAGTCCTGGAGAGAAGCTGGAAGTTAATGGGAATATCAGGGTTGATAACCTGAACTATATCAAATTCCCCACTTCCAGTTGGGGCACACCATTTATAGGTGTATACAGCAACAGGGCTGACTGGTTATCATTTGTCAGCGGTGAAACTTCCAGCGCAGGCTTCCGCTGGGTGGATGGGACAGCCGGAAATCTGGATAACGCGATTATGTCCCTATCTAACTCCGGTAATTTAACCGTCGGCGGGACACTGGCTGTTAGCGGCAGTGGCAACTCCTACTTTACCGGGAATGTGGGTATTGGAACAACGAGCCCTCTGGTCAAATTTAATGTTAACGGACTTGCTATGTTTGGAGGAACAACCCGGTCATCTGTGGATTCAAACGATGCCATTTATGTCCAGGGTCCAACCAGCCAGTACTCGCAAATGCACCTCTATAGTACCACCGGCACAATTAATGGATACCTGTCTCTTAACGGCGGTACTGACGGACTGGGCCCAGGAGCCATGAATCTTTGGACTTACAGCAACCACCCTGTCAATATCGGAACCAATGATTCAATCAAGATGACAATAGCTGCCGGGGGCAATGTGGGTATCGGGACAACTAGTCCAGGCTACAAACTAGATTTGTCCTTTACTGGAGATAACTGGATCCGGTTACATGATTCTAATAATGCAACTAAGTATGCTCAATTTGGTATAGAAGGTGGAGTAACAAAAATACTGGGTAACGGCAATGACGTCGCAATCCGTACAGATGGCGGAGGGTGGTCAGATAAGGTAACATTCAAAAACTCAGGTAATGTGGGTATTGGGACTACCAATCCGGGATCAGTACTGACAATTCAAAGCCCAACTAATGGGACTGAAGCTTACTTATCAGTCCTGCCCCTTAATTCAACCCAATCAGTAAACATTGGATATAACCATATTTATGAGAGTGGTACCAATGCAACCAATAACCTTATGCTTGATTCAAAAGGTGCAGGCTATTTGTTACTCCAAACCAGTGGCGGCACAGGAGGTGTAGGTATCGGAGTAGGAACTCCGGGAACTGCACTAGATGTAGCCGGAACAGCCAGGGCAACATCCCTTTATGCCTACAACAACACCGGAACAGATATTATCCGCATCCAGCCCGGCAATGACACTAATCCAACGTATAACGCCATTACCCTCGGTAACGCCGCCTGGAACTCTTACCCGTTCACAGTACAAAAGAATGGCGTAGTAAATTCCGCCGGCCTTAACGTCAGCGGAAATGCTTATGCCTCCGGAAATGTTTATATCGGAACAACAATGCCGAATGCAGTAGCGCCGCTTGTTGTCCATGACTCTCAGGGTGAAACCAGGGTAAACGGTGCCGGCATTGGAACAGAAAGAAGTCTTTGGTATATAGCCAATGGAAATGCCAGCGGACAAATTATCATGCAAATAAACGGCACAAATCGGTTTATCGTAGATTCTGCAGGAAATGGATCCATCCAGGGATGCCTTACTTACAACGGCGGGACATTAGGAGCCTGTTTATCTGATATCAGGCTGAAAAAGAACATTAATCCCGTTAACCTCGGCCTGAAAGAAATACTCGGCCTCAACCCCGTAACTTTCCAATACAACGGCCTTGGGGGAACGCTTGACGACGGGAATATCAAATCAGGTCTTATTGCCCAGCAGGTAGAACAGGTGGCGCCCCAACTTGTAAGCACCAGGGAGGTACAACTTTATCCGACCGATACAACTCTAACCCAGGTGAAAGAGGTAAACTACGGAGCCTTGACTTTTGGGCTTATTAATTCAGTTAAAGAACAACAGGATGAGATTAACAGCTACGTGGCCCAAGTCTCCAGCTTCAACTTAAGTGTCAATACCAATGGGTCACTGCAAACCCCGTCTCTTAAGGTAGACCAGATTGCAGTCACCAGTGAAGCGACCATTTCAGGCGAACTTAAGGTGGCCGACAACTCCCTGGATTCCTCAGGCTTAACTGCTTCCGGCCAGCCGGTTGCCTCCACTTCCGCCATCCAGTACCAGGCAGGAACCAACTATATTGAGGTAGCTTCCACCTTAAAGACCATTGATACCCAACTGGCCGCGGTTCAAGCCCAAGCGGATGTGTTATCAGCCCAAATTGCTTCCTCCTCGGCCCAAATTGCTTCCACTTCTGCCCAGTTGGCTTCCAACTCCGCTCAGCTGGCCTCAACTTCCGCCCAATTGGCCAAAGTCCAATCCGATGTCGATAACTTAAAGCTGACCTCCCCGGATGTGCTGCTGGCCACCGGTTCCGCTGTTTTGGCTAACCTTTCAGTGGCTTCCGAGGCAACAATCTCCGGACAACTGACCGCCTACCAGGCGACAATCTCCGATACCTTCAAATCTTTGGGTACTACCTCTTTGGCCAGCACCACTATTGCCGGCGATTTCACAGTTGACGGAACAATGTCTTTGACCGGCAACTCCGTCAACTCCATCGGCGCCTTGTTTATCCAGAATTCACCGTTGGCAACGCTGGTTGATTTCTTCAATGGGAAAGCCCAAATCGACAATACGGGTAAGATAAGTGTTCAAAAAGTAGAGGTCTCCTCCCAAACTTTGTCCACTGCCACTATCCCTGCCGGACAAACAACCCTGATTGTAAATACCGACCAGGTTACCGCCACTTCCAGGATCTTCCTCACCCCCCACCAGCCGGTAACCCTGGGTGTTTCCTCCAAGAGTGTTGGCCAGTCATTTACAGTCCAGCTTAACCAGGCCCAAGCCCAGGACATCACCTTCGACTGGTGGATCGTGGACAGTAAACCATGATAAATCTAAATTTTAAATTTTAAGTTATAAAATAAGTCTATGAAATATGACCTGGAAGAAAGATGTGCTGTTTTTGCAGAAAAAGTAATTGGACTGTGCAAAAGAGCTCCGAAAAATACCATAGTCACTCCTATTATTAGTCAATTAGTACGGTCAGGAACTAGTATCGGTGCAAATTATATGGAAGCAAACGGGGCTTCTTCAAAGAGAGATTTTAATAATAAGGCTTGTATTTGCCGCAAAGAATGCCGAGAAACAAAATACTGGTTAAGAATCCTGGCAAAAACAGAAGAAGGTCTTACAACAGAATGCCGAGAACTTTGGGCAGAAGCCCATGAATTGACGCTCATTTTTTCTAAAATCGTCGAAAAGAGTAAATAATTTTAGACATCCTTTTTGAGGTTTATTTTAAAATTTGAGTTTTAAAATTTAAAATTATTTGTAGATGAGGCCTTCAGTGGAGGTAATAAATGGAGTCAGATTTACCCGGCGTCTGCCGGCATCAACGCTGTCAACCAAAAAGTTCATTGTTTGTCCGACTGCATACTCCCCCTTCATCTTGGAAGCAGGAAGCACCCCCTCTACCCCGTCTTTTAATTTAACTGTTACACCCTGTTGGTTTACATCCGTAATTTCCCCGGAAACCACGTCATCAGTCTGGTATTTTTCCAGCATTTTGGCCATTGGGTCTTCAGTTAATTGTTTAATAGAAAGTTTAACCCTTCCCAAAACCTCATCCACCCCTAAAACTTTGGCTTCAATTTCTTGACCAACCTTGAATTGTTCCGCCAGTTTCCCTTCCGCCCCTTCCCCGGAAAAATCACCTTCCCAGGAAATTTCCTGGGTATAGACTACCCCTTCAACTCCATCTAAATTAATTAAAAGCCCAAACGGTACAATCCCGGCAACTTTACCGGACACTTTCTCTCCCGGTTTATAGTTTGCCAATTTCGCCTGGGCTTCCTCGGATAGCTTCTTGCGGGTGGAAAGGATTAACCGTCCTTTGGCCGGATCGGCCTCAATGACATTAACCGTTACGTCCTTGCCCACCATCCCGGAAAGCCCTGCACCTTCTTCGCCCATATTTTCCACCCCTACCTGGGAAGCAGGTAAAAAGCCCCGGATACCGTCAATATCCACCACCAAACCACCCTTGTTCAAATCAACCACCTGGCCGGTTAAGGTAGTCTGTTTACCGGCAGCGGTTAAGAACTTTTGCCACCTCTTTAGGGTTTCGGTAAACCTTTTTCCTCCCTGTTGGGTCAGGGCTTTGTGTAAGGTTAAGATAACTTGTCCGGATTCTGTTTCGGGAGAGCTGACAAAAGCCTTTAATTTATCGCCAACTTTAAGTTTCTCCAAATCTTCGGCATTGAGATCTTTTTTATTTAAAACACCTTCGGCTTTGGCGCCTAAATCAAGGATAATCTCATCTTGGGTGATATTAATGACTTTACCTTCAACCTCTTCCCCGCGGTGTAAAGTGACAGGTTTAGAATTGTTTTTGGCCAAGAGCTCGGCCATGGTCATGCTCATTCATGTAGTCCTCTTTCTTGTTTTGATGGGGAGATTGTAACAAGTTCAGGATTATTTCTCAAGCCCTAGCGGATTTGTTTCACCTGCTCAGCTTTTAAAAGGAGCAGCCCGGCCATCAGCTCAAATTTCTTAATGATCTTTTCCTCATAAGATAGGCCGGGAAAAGCTTTATCGACTGCTCCGGAAACTTCCAGGATACATTGTCCAGCCATTTCCAGATAGGTCATACCCTGGGATTCATCCAGGGGCAAATTGGCCCAGATTTTTACCAAAACACCCATATCGACCCCTTCTTTTTGGGCAAGCTCAGCCAAGGAGATGGTTGCTGTTTCTACCTGTTTTACCACCCTGGCAATATTGGGGGCAAGTTTATTACATTCTAGGGATGTTTTGGGCAAGTCTTCCATAATTTTTGAGAAGCAAAGATTTCAAGCTCTGCTTATAATTTTTGAGAAGCAAAGATTTCAAGCTCTGCTTATAATTTTTGAGAAGCAAAGATTTCAAGCTCTGCTTATACAAGGGTTTAAAAAGAACAAAAAACCTCCGTTTAGGAGGTTTATTTGTATATCCCGGCAATGACTTTAGAGAACGATTTTAGTTCTCGCATGGCATTGCCAGACATCTAATTTTCCTTTAGGGAAAATTTGATGATAATCCCGGCAATGACATATTGTCCCGAGGCCTTTCGACCCTAGTATCGTCTGCGCTGGTGTGTTTCACGACCCTGTTCGGAATGGGAAAGGGTGGTTCCGCACCGCTCAAATCACCGGACATTTAGTGTACCAAACTTTTGGGCAATTATCAAGGGTAATTTAATCCTAAACCATTCCTTGAAATAAGCTAGATTTAAGATTTAGGAATGCAGATTTAAGATTCTTAAATCTTTTAAAGGGCACAGGCATTATAGGTATAAAAACCCCAGGCCTCCGGTGAATCTCCGTCCACCTTGCAGGGATCCGATCCCCCATCCCGGGCCGGATCTATTAGCCCCCTCTCCTTTAAGTAATCAGCGGGGGTAAATTCACTGATTTGATAATCCAAAAGTTTATATCCCGATCCATCTTCATTGGAGATATACATATAACAGGAAGAGTTGGTGTTTTTAACCATTAAGGGATCAGAAGGAAATATCCGGGTATATTTAGGGACTAATCCGGGGACAACATCATCGGGGTTTAAATTACCACCTTTGGCACACTCAGAGCGCCAATTAGTAGCAATTGGGTAATGATTGTTCTCATCCCGGTACAATTCAATTGCCGTATTAATACTTTGCAAATCCCCAATTCTCTTTGCCATTCTGGCACTTTTTAAAGTATTGGTATAAACCAATAAAGCAACGGTACCAAGGATTGCCACAATACAAATAACAACTAAGAGTTCAATCAAGGTGAAACCTTGACAAGATCTTTTGCGTCGCAAAAGTAGACTTATCAGAGTAAAACCACGGTTTCGAGCAGACATAAATCTAGTATATCATCTATCCCCTCTTTCTTTGACTTGGAACAGGAGACCGTTAAAAATTTGACGAAGTTGCTGTCAGGGGGAACCGGAAACTGACCGAAGGGAATTTCCGAGGGGGTGAGCCCCGACTAGCAACAAGACAAATTTAGGTCTCGTTCCCGTCAAAGTGGCTTTGGGCGTCTTTGCCACCAAAGACGCATACTAAAAAACCATACCTTTTCTTTGTTTTAGGCACAAAAAACACCCCTTACGGGGTGCTTTTCTTTGCTACTTCAAAATGTGAATACGACTTCTAAAGGCTTCAAGCCAAAAAATCTCAACTTTGACCATTAGTATTGCTAGGCTAAACACATTGCTATGCTTACACCGGCAACCTATCAACCTGGTAGTCTTCCAGGGGTCTAATAAAGAAACCTAATCTTGGGGTCTGCTTCGCGCTTAGATGCTTTCAGCGCTTATCATAAAGAAACGTAGCTACCCAGCGCTGCCCTTTTGGGACAACTGGCACACTAGAGGTTTCCTCATCTCGGTCCTCTCGTACTAAAGATAACTCCCCTCAAGTTTCAAACGCCCATACTGGATAGAGTCCAACCTGTCTTACGACGGTTTGAACCCAGCTCGCGTACCGCTTTAACTGGCGAACAGCCAGACGCTTGGGACCTTCTACAGCCCCACGCTGCGATGAGCCGACATCGAGGTGCCGAACGATACCGTCCTTGTGGACTGTTGGGTATCACTAGCCTGTTATCCCCGGGGTAGCTTTTATCCGATAAGCCTACTCCCTCCCATGAGGTAAGTAGGGATCACTAAAACCTGCTTTCGCACCTGCTCGACTTGTAGGTCTCACAGTCAAGCGCACTCTTTACTTTTACGCTTTACGATCGATTGCCATCCGATCTAAGTGCACCTTTGTACTCCTCCGTTACGTTTTTGGAGGAAACCGTCCCAGTTAAACTGCCCGCCAGACCTTGTCGCCTTGCCAGTTTATGGCTAAGGTTGAGACTTAAAAACTTAAAAGAGAGGTGTTTCATTGACGACGAATCTCCCTCCTACACTACACAGTTAAGTTTTCAAATCAGGGCCAAGCTGCAGTAAAGCTCCACGGGGTCTTTTTGTCCAAGTATGGGAAGGCCGCATCTTCACAGCCACTGCAATTTCACCGAGTCTATCCTCAAGACAGTCGCTAAGTCGTTCTACCTTTCGTGCGGGTCTGAACTCACCAGACAAGGAATTTCGCTCAACATTTTATTATTAGACTTCCTTTGATCTAAATCCTATGTGTCGCCACATAGTTCGAACCATATCTTCCCTGAAATTTCAGGGTTCTGCGTGTGGTTTCTGAGGATTCTTAAGATCTTGAAGAATCTTTAAACCTTCTGCGGTTAAGTGTTGACGATTTAAAACCATCTCCACTGCCCTACAAAATAAGTTAAAGTCCTCTTTTTTGCTGGTTCTTAGCTGATTTTCTTTGAAAAAAGGTATTATTTTCTCCTGCAAATCTTTAATTGAACGGACGCAATAGCGGTAGATATTCTCCGTGTGATTATCGTGGCGTCTATTTACATAAATAGCGCCACAACCAAAGAAGTTTTTAACAAGCTCTAAGGAGCTCAAACTTTTTTGACCTTGGGTAATCACAAATTCAGGCATTACCTGAAATCCGCTCTTGGTTGTCCTGTTTTTAAAGATGGAAACGGAAAAACACCCTTCCCCATCAGTAAAACCAACTATCCAGCCACAAATCTTAAGTCTTTCCTGCTGATTTTCTGCACCGGATACATTGTTACTCGGCATATCTATGGGAAGATTACACCATAGTAGCACCGGATTCTCAGATTTTCCAGCATATAGCAGAATTATCCAAAACACACCACCTTCTAAGGCAACGAATCTTACCATAGAACAGTTATAGTTACTGCTGCCGTTCACCAGATCTTAGACCACCTCCTCGTCCAAGGATTGCTCCAAGGAGTCAAAGACAGTTTTAAATTACTGGCACTGGGCAGGTGTCAGCCCGTATACATCAGCTTTCGCTTTGGCACGGACCTGTGTTTTTGTTAAACAGTCGCTCAGCGTCTTTTGTTGCAACCCCACAACCTTGCGGTCTAGGGCGGGACATCTTGCTAACTTACGTCCAGCTGTATTGCCGAGTTCCTTAAGGATAGTTCTCTCGATCACCTGTGTATACTCAACTCGCCCACCTGTGTCGGTTTATGGTACGGCTATAACTTTTCTCCTTTACGAGTCTTTTCCTGAAAACAGAAAATCACCCACTTACGTCGTCGCAACTCACTTCAAACGTGATTAGCTCCCTTAAACGATAAATCACTTAAGATAGCTTAAGCCACATAAGTGACTTAAGTCGTTCTTGGAAAGCTGGTGCGGATTTTCCTACACCCACTAATTCGTTGCTTAAATCCCCATATAGAGGACTGGGTTATTCCCACTTTGTCCACCCGTAAAGTTTTTATCAGAAAAGCCTAATACCCGAATTTTGACGGGTCTTCCATCGACTACGCCATCTGGCCTCGTCTTAGGTGCCGATTAACCCGACCCTGATTAACATTGGATCGGAAACCTTGGGCTTTCGGTGTTCCAGTTTCTCACTGGAATTTCGTTACTCATACCGGCATTCTCACTTCTGGACGGTCCACCCTGGTTTACACCATGAGCTTCACTCCCTCCAGAACGCTCCCCTACCGCACTCGTCCGAAGGACGAGAAATTCCAATTTTCAATTTTCAATTTTCAAACAAATCTCAATGTCTAAATTTTCAAATGTTTAAAACATTTGGTCATTGAAAATTCATTGTAAATTGGTAATTGGTACTTGAAAATTCTTGTCCAACGGACAAGCACCCGTAGTTTCGGTAACAGACTTGAGCCCCGATTCATTGTCGGCGCAAAATTCCGTAGTAGACCAGCGAGCTGTTACGCTTTCTTTAAAAGATGGCTGCTTCTAAGCCAACTTCCTGGCTGTCTAAGGAACTTTACATCCTTTAACACTTAGTCTGTATTTAGGGACCTTAACTGTCGGTTCGGGATGTTTCCCTCGAGCCCGCTCCGCTTAGCCGGATCGGACTGACTCCTGCTACGTTTGTAAGTATTTGAAGTTTGATTGGAATAGATAGCTTGCGCCACCTAGTTCCAGCCAGAGCTCTACCCCCTACAAACTTGCACAGGGCTATACCTAGATATATTTCGGGGAGAACCAGCTATCTCCGTGTTCGTTAGGCATATCACCTCTAACCACATCTCATCCCAAACTATTGCTACAGTAACGGGTTCGGGCCTCCCTCCTGCTTTCGCAGAAGTTCACCCTGGACATGGATAGCTCACACGGTTTCGGGTCTACTGTGCACTCCTAAACGCCCTACTGTCAAAGACAGGAGCTTTCGCTCATTCAGGCTCGCTTTCACTACGCCTTCGCGCCTTACGGCACTTAAACTTGGAATGCAAAGTAACTCACCGGCTCATTCTTCAATAGGCACGCGGTTCTCGCGATAAATCGCGAGTTCCACAGCTTGTCAACATACGGTTTCAGGTACTATTTCACTGAGCGTTCCGCTCTTCTTTTCACCTTTCCCTCACGGTACTAGTTCACTATCGGTCCGAAAGTATATTTAGCCTTACGTCATGGTCGACGTAGATTCACCCAGGATTACACGTGTCCTAGGGTACTCAGGAATCTGACCACGGCAGTTTGGATTTCGCTTACAGGGCTATCACCCTCTTTGGCAACTCTTTCCAGAGTCTTCAGCTATCCTCGCTACTCGCTACTGTCAGTCCTACAACCCCACGCGTCTTAAGCATTGCTGCCTAAGGTGATGCGTGGTTTGGGCTCTTCCCTTTTCGCTCGCCGCTACTGGGGGAATCTCTAATTGATTTCTCTTCCTGCGCTTACTTAGATGTTTCAGTTCAGCGCGTGCCCTCCCATAAGCTATGTATTTACTTATGGGTCCTCTGGGATTAACCAGAGTGGATTGCTCCATTCGGAAACCTGCGGATCAAAGCTTCTTGGCAGCTCCTCGCAGAGTATCGTCGCCTAGTACGTCCTTCATCGGTACTTTCGACCAAGGCATTCACCGTATGCCTTTTTGTTGAGTATCTTTTGGCTATTTCATGAATTTAGAATGTAGAATTTAGAATTCAGAATTTTCATTCATCATTCATAATTCCTAATTCTTAATTCGAATTTGGCCTTCATACATCGTATTCACATTTCAAAGTGCAAATGTGAGCCAGAGGCTCACAGTGACTAGTCTCTAGATTCTAGAGTCTAGACTCTGTGAAACTCCGTTTCACCTGTGGACCCGAGCGGACTCGAACCGCTTACCTCATCATTGCAAATGATGCGTTCTACCGGGTGAACTACGGGCCCGTCGCTCCTGTCCAAAACTATTTAAATGTAAGTAATTGAGGGATACAACGCTAAAGGTCTTGGCTTCCTCGCTACCTCGGAAGACCTTAGCGCAAGGGTTTTAAGATGTAAGTGCGTTGCTTCTCATTAAAAGTGATCTGCTCACTAGAAGCCAAGTTTATCAAAGTGAGCTCGGATTGTCAATCAGGAGTGGCTGGAGCTGATAATGGAGTATCTTTAACCTTCCCAATATTTATTACCTGTTCCACTAGCCTGTTGGAATAGCCCCATTCGTTGTCATACCAAGCCAAAATCTTGATTAAGTCCCCGTCAACTACCTGGGTTAAAGGCAAATCAACTATGGCCGACTCACTTTTGCCGATAATATCCGAGGAGACTAACGAATCGTCACTCCAGGTAATAATCCCCTGCCACCTCTCTCCCCCCGCCGCATCTTTAAAGGCCTGATTAACTTCCTCAACTGTGGTTTTCTTTTTTACCAGGAAAGTAAAGTCAGTAATCGAGCCGTCAATTACCGGAACCCTTAAGGCCCGGCCATCAAAAAGTCCTTTTAAAGTCGGGATAGCTTCAGTGGTAGCCACCGCCGCCCCGGTGGTAGTGGGAATAATGTTGGTATAGGCTGCCCGGGCCCGGCGGAGATCCTGAGATTTGCCTCCCGGAGGCGGGCCGTCAACCAAGTTTTGTTCCGCCGTGACTGCATGGGTAGTGGTCATCAAAGCCTTTAAAACCCCAAACTTTTCATCCATAATGGCGGCAATCGGGGCCACACAGTTGGTGGTACAGGATCCGTTATTAATTAGCGGTTCACCCTGGTAGCGGAAGTGGTTAACTCCAATAATATAAGTTGGAACATTGCCGGTCTTGCAAGGCGCAGAAAGAACCACCTTCTTTGCTCCCCCTAAAAGATGCTGTTTCATCCCCTCCTCGTCGACAAATTTCCCGGTACTTTCAATGACAATTTCCGCCCCTATATCGCCCCATCGGATGTTTGCAGGGACCTTTTCAGCAAATATTGGGTATTGTTTACCATCAACTGTAATGGAATTATCGTCTGCAAAAACCTCTTTATCCCAGCGGCCAAAGGCGCTGTCGAATTGGAGAAGATGGGCTAAAATGTGAGGATCGGTTAAATCGTTGATGGCCACAACTTCAACCTCCTGGGGAAACTTTTCTAAAGCAATCTTAAAGGCGGCCCGGCCAATCCGGCCAAAGCCATTAATGGCAACTTTGAGCATTAAACCTATCGTAACTTGCACAATGCAGTGATGTCAATGAAATATTCGGGATAAATTATCAAAGAAATATTGTCTTACAGCACTTACAGCCCCATCATCACTACTGCCTAATAATCCGGCTATAATAGTAGCCGCAGTAATTAACCCCAACAGCTCCATTCCTAGTTTTAAATGTTCATCACTGGATGTATCCTCAGATGTATGATTCTCTCTACTTTCAACAGTCATATGCATGTAGTACCACAACCTCTAGGGGAAATCAAATAAAGAGTCTTATTTTTTAGAGGGATGCCAATTATCAATCTTTAAAACATATAAAGAAAAGAGGATCATCAAGAATACCTGGAATAGGAATAAAGCTACGTTTGTCCCCCACCAGGCTACCAAATTGGGCATATGCAAAACAAATTGGCCAAGTACCGAGAGGATTAAAGTCAGAATTAAGGCTCCCCAATAGTCAGTGGGTACGCCTAAAAGCCAGCTTTTGTGGTGAAAGGAAAGGTACTCAGCCTTAAACTTTTTCAATGGATAATAAGGGTTTAAGACAAACCACAAAAAGTCCCACATCGCCGAAAACAGGAAGTAAAAGATAGCAATCCTTAAGGCATTCCCCAGCGTTAGGGGCAGCCCAAAAACAAAGGGCAAACAAAGGATTAGAAGTACAAAGCCAAACATGGAAAGGTGATACCCGGTCATCTCTTTCCCGCTCATAACTCTCTGGTAGGTTTTTGAGTACCAGGTGGGGTTTTTCGGCCTCCAGGTAGGCAAATTTTTCGCCCAGCCGTGTTCCCCTTCTATCTGGATCTCCAAGACGGCCAGAACCGTGGCCATGACAAAGAGGTAAATATTAGTTTCCACCAAACTCATACTATTGGTAGTTACAATTTAAAGTAACATCTCCTCTGGGTTGATTATAGCACCCGCCTGAAGGGTCGCCGTTGCTGACAAAAAGCTGGTAACGCCCGCCTCCAGAAACTGCGCTGCCGTCCAAAGTATTGCTTGACCAGCTGCCGGAACACGGCCCGCTGTAGTTTGAGCCGTTTATCTGATGATCCCCCCGGTTATCCTTGATATAGATATTACAGCTATTACCTCCATATTTGTTAGTTAAGTTCCAGCTGACATTTAACTTATTATCTGAAACGCTACAGCTATAATCTATGCTGGCCGAACACGTATTGGTGTTGCTTCCCGCTCTCTGGAAAGCGTACCAGGCCGATTTTTTCCCGCCGTCACCTTTTACGAGGCCCCACTTACTGCCGTCAAAATCCTGGAGGGTAAACCACATCGCCATTCTTACCGCCGGGTAGTTTTTAAAGACAGAATAAGCCTTTTCTAGGTTCGAAGCCTGAATAGTTTCATTCATGCCCCCTAATCCTGTTCCCCACCCAAATTCGGTAATCCACATCTTTTTGCCGCTATCCACCCGGTTTAAGACACTCTTAATGGAATCCAGGTTTGCTTTAACTTTAGTCTCAACCTGGGATTGGTCTCCACCACCCTGGGCCACGTAGATATGGTAACCTACCCCATCCAAAGGATAGCTCCCGGTCTTAGACTTGATAGTATTCCAGTTTAAGGAACCACTCAAGTTTTTACCTTCATTGTAGGTATTTTGCAGATAGCTGGAGCCGTTGTTTAAATCAAAGGAAAAAAGCGGCCCGGAGTTTAGGAAAATGTCCCCTCTCCCCTGGTCAATTTTAATCCTTTGGTAAATGCTGGCAAGATAAGTGGCAAAGTACTTTTCCGGAACCTGGGAACTCGATCCCCCGGCCCAATCATTCGGCTCGTTAAATAGTTCATAAACTTTTACCCTGTCCCCAAAGCGGGCCACAATATCAGAAGCCGTATCAGTAAACTTTTGGGTGAAGTTTTCCGGATGGTTCCTGTCATACCCCCCCGAAACCGATTGAATACCAATTAAGCCAATAATCTTAATATTTTTATTGCGGTAGGCATTAATAATGTTGTTGTAAGTATTGACGTCGGAAGAACCGGCTGCCCAATTCGAGCCCACAAAATTCAATCTCACCCACTTAGCTCCGCTCTCGGCCACCAGGTTGACCCGGCTGGTGTCGTGTTGCTCACCCGCCTCCAGCCCTACCTCAAAACCGCCTTGATCGGGGACGGCAGTCGGAATTGGGGTTGGGGTGGCGGTGGGGGTCACACAAACCAAGGTGGTGTCCCCTTTTTGCTGGTTGTAACACCCTCCGGCAGGGTCACCGTTGCTGACGAAAAGCTGGTAGCGATCCCCGATACTGACGGTTCTGCCGTCTAGGGAAGTGTCCGACCACGACCCCGAACAAGGGCCGGCATAGTTTGAGCCGTTTATCTGATGGTCCCCCCTGCTGTCCTTAAGAAAAATATTACAGCTATTGCCTCCGTATTTATTTTTTAAGCTCCAGTTGACAGTCAGACGGTTTCCGGAAGAAGTACAGGTATAGGAAAGGTCGGCTCCGCAAGCCGATGCCGGCACTGCCGGAGCGGTAATTTCTACCGGAGTTGAGCGGCGCTGGATCTTGCCTTTGGAATCCTGGAAATCCACCCAGATAAACTTTTTGCCCGGTTTTTTATCCCTGAATTCGTAATTTACCACCATCGGATCAGCGGTATAGGGAACAAACGGCAGCTGATTAATATTTAAGGCATCCTCGGTCAGCCTGTAAGAAACCGTCGTCGTTTGGGGTTTGGTTTTTGGTTCCGGCTTGCTTTGAAGCTTGGGAATTAAGAGGGCAAAATCGATGATATTGATCACTCCGTCATTATTTAAATCGTATTGGGGGTCATATTTGGGCTGGCCTCTTTTGGCGCCATAAGCTTTCTTCAGACCAGTTAATGAATAATTGACTGTAGGTGACGGAGATGCCTGTAAAGTAGTATCAGTTTTTACCCCCGCCGGCCCCAGAGGAGAGTTAAGTTCCACCACAATTTTTGTGGAAGCGGTCGAGGGAACACCGTCCTTGTTTGGAGACAGCTGGCTGCCATCCGCCCCTTTAATAACAATCGGAGGATTACCGGCAAAGGAATTGAGGAACTGCGGGTTTTGTATCAGGTAAACCCCGACAGCAATTCCTACAAGAAGCAGAATTAAGGCAAAAATATGGGCAACACCGCGTTCGGAATATCTTTGCATCGATATATCCAGATTAGATGGATTTTGGGGAGATGTCAATTTAAGAAAGAGCTTCAATTGCAGGTAAAGTTCCCTCTGTTAAAAATTCCAGCATTGCTCCTCCGCCAGTTGAAACAAAATTGAATTTATCCAAAAGATTCCATTTATCAAGCGCTGATACAGTATCTCCGCCGCCAACAACACTTTTTGCTCCCGATTCGATAATAGCTTCTGCCAGATACTTGCTTTGGTTATTTTGAGGATCCTCTATTTTCCCCAAAGGGCCGTTCCAGATTACCGATTTTGAATGGTGCAGGATAATCTCTTTCCAAACCTGGATCGTTTCAGGGGTGAGATCCGTTTTATCTTTATTCAGCTCGCCCAAGACTACCCCCTCCCCTAATTCTTTTAAAATCCCCGGGTCTTTTTCCAGCTCCTGGGATATCTTGCCTCCAACTAACACCACATCAGCAATTTTAGATAAAACTCTTACTGCCGGTAATTTGTCTTCTATCTTGGCGCCTCCGACAACAGCGATGAGCGGCCTTTGGGGGTTGTCCTGGATTTCAGATAAAGTCTTCACTTCCTCAGCAAAGCGTAATCCTGCCGCATGGGGTAAAAGTGTCGGCAAAACTGTAGTTGAGGCCGCCGGATGGTGGGCAGCGAAAGCTTCATTTATATATATCTCACCTAATGCAGCCAACTCTTTGGCATAATTGAGGTCACAGCTATCTTCCCCTTCCTCAAATCTGAGGTTTTCCAAAAGCTGCAGCTTTCCGCTTTCCAGGTCACCGGCAAAACCTTGGTTCTCCAGCCAGGTATAAATCGGAGCTACGGAAAGTTTTTTGTCCTCCCCTTTCGGCCGGCCAAGATGTCCCATCACTATAACCTCCGAAGCATTTTCTAAACACAACTTTAAAGTACCTAATCCAGCCTTCAACCTAAAATCATCCAAAACCACCAACTTGCCTTTTTCTGACCCACTGACACTCTGATGCTCCGACACTCCGATCGGAACGTCAATATCAAGTCTGATTAAAACTTTTTTGCCGGAAACAAGCTGGGCAGAAACCACTTGCATAGATTCATAGTACTATAAACTTCCGCGGGACTAAAAGCCCTCAATGATGTATAATTCCAGCCATTATGGGATGGCAGGAATATTACCGTTTTGTTCAACCGGTGAGCCTTGGGGAACAGGGCTTCGCCTATACGTGGGCAGTTGATATCTTAACCAGACAGCAACCGGGCTTTTTAGGTAAAGAGAAAATCAATGCTCTTTTGGGGGGGTTTCATGCCTTCTCAGGAACCGCCTCCGGTTTTTCTGATTTTTGCCGTTACCTTCACCCTAATCCCCAAAATAATCTCATTCTTATGGATATGAATGACGAACCAATGGGTACTTTTTCCTCCCATCATAAAGTTCAGGGACGTTTGGAGGAGCTCCCTTTTTCCGACAGCTCATTGGATTTAATTGTTTTGGATCACACTTTGGATTTTATGGATGATGAACAGACCAAGAAGTTTTTCCGGGAAGTTGAACGAACACTAACTCCGGAAGGGTTGGTTCTGGCCACCATCCATGGAAACATTATGATTAATCAACCTTTAGTTAACCGTTTACGCAATAAATACCGGTCTTTGACCCACCGGGTCAGCTATTATGCCCGGTCCCCTAAAGTTCTTACTGGTCTGCTGGATAATTTACAGGTTAATCTGGAAGGTGCCGGCAAGCGGTTCCATCTTTTTGCCTTCTCTCAATTTCAAAGCCCCTATCCGGCACACGAAGGCAGCCCTTATGCTTTTTATGAATATTTAGCTCACCCGGAGCACTTCTTCCCCCGGCACAGCTGGTTAGACCAAATAAAAGACTACAGCGGTTATGAAAATCAACCCCTGCCTCAGCCTATCTAGTTCCAATATTTCCAGGTAGCGTATTTAGCTTGAAGTTGGACCTCAGTTACACTTACTGGATCCAAGCCATACTTGGCAAAACCTTGGTCCAAAGCTTCTGCTGCCCACATATCCCGCTGTAACACCCCGGGGGCGCCTAAAACTACCGTCAAAAGATGATGACCGTTTCGTTCAGAGGCAACTACTGTCGTATACCCAGCCTTGTTAGTATTGCCGATTTTGACCCCGTAAACCCCGGGGTACACATCTAAAAGCCCATTCCAATTATAGAGGTCAATTTGGGGGTGGTTAGTATTGGCATCGTAATGTTGATAATCCTGCTGGACAACATCTTTAATGGCCGGATAGTTTTGCAGGGCATATTGGGAAAGCACGGCCAGATCATCCGCGCTGCTGTAATTATCAGGAGAATCAAAACCCTGGGGATTGGCAAAATGGGTATTTTTTAACCCCAAAAATTTGGCCTTCTCATTCATCGCCCGGACAAAGATTTCGCTGCCGTATTTTTGGTCAATCCCCTCTTTAATCATCTGGGCGCTATCGTTGGCGGAAGTCATCAAAAGCGCGTGCAATAGTTCATTAAGCCCCACTTTTTCTCCGTCAGTTACCCCCATCCGGGTCGGCTCGACATTGGCCGCCTTTTTGGAGGCAGTAAAAGTGTCCGAAGAATTGGCCAAGTCGGAAGCGACAACGGCGGTCATAATCTTAGTAAGCGACGCAATCGGCAGCTTTTTATCGCCATTTTTTTCCAGTAAAACCTTGCCGGTGTCTAAATCAATGACTGTAAAGCCCGATGCCTGGTTGTAGTCAGTAGGTAAATTCACGCCGGTTGCAGCCAAGGCAGGAACTGGGTCCAGGGCAGGTGGGGCCCAACTGGTGTCTTTTTTAATCTCAAAAGTATTCTCTTTTTGCTCCAACTTTGGCTTCACACTTCCAAAAACATCAGGTTTGGACGGTACAGGAGAACTTAAAGTCTGTACCTGACGGGTCAGGTTAGACAGAAGTAAAGCATCAAAAATTTTCGGGGCATGCACCCCTACCCGCAGCAAAGTGGTAATCAAAAGCTGGATCCCTAAACTGAGTAAAAAAACTTTCCAGCGGGTCTTAAAGGTTAAGATTAAATCATCAATCATATGTCGTTTTCCGGCACCTCCTTAATAGCTTTGGCCAAAACTGCAGTGTCTTTCACTAAACCGGTAAACTTACTTTTTAAGGTACTCCACATCTCCGGTTTTCCGTCATCAAATCCCAAAGCCCAAATCCCAATACCCTCAAGGTTTTTGCTCTTGGCAAAGTCATACTTTAACCCTAAAGATTTGGCATCTTCAACAAAGATCATCCTCCAGCCGCCCCAAGTTTGGTAGGCTTCCCAGCCTACCTTGCCTTCGTTATCCCAACCGGTGGCATCAGGCTGGATGCTATCTTTGGCTACCGAGTAAGGCTGGGAGACTCCTCCACCCCACCCAGTTAAAGCTTTAACCTGAGGTTGTCCTACTGAATAGTTATACCCATACCAAGGTACCCCCAAAATCAGCTTATTGGCCGGCATCACCCGCAAAAAGTCGTTGACAGCGGTGGATACGTCATACCAATAAGTTCCATCGGAAGCTCCAAAAAGCGGGGCTGTCGGCATCGCCACATCCGAAGAGGAGTTGGCAAAATCATAAGCCATCATAAAGATCCCGTCAGAAACTTTAGCCAAAGCCCCAACATCATAAATTTTAGGATCTTTGACAGATGCCGCATAAACTGAAACGGTCACTTTGGCATTAGGGTTGGCTTTATGCATTGCCTGGGTCAACTGGTCTATAAAATGGGTAAATTTATCCCGATAGTCTTGTCCAGGGTCACCTTGATACTCAAAATCAACATTGATTCCGTCAATCCCTCTGGACTGGACAGCATCAACTCCCTGATTTATCACATTTTGGGTAGCATTAGGGTCATCCAAAATAGCCTGAATCGGCCAGTTATTCATCTGGGTCAAGGTTAAAACTACCCTGGTTCCGTGCTGATGGGCCTTTTGGAAAAGCTGGGTGGCCTGGTGGGACTCAAAAGTAATATATCCCTGGTCGGTTTTATCCAAAGTGCCATCCGAGAGTACAGGAACCCCAAAGTAGGCAATAGTTGTCAGGGTATCAAAATCTACCTTGTCCAACTTATTAAAGGTCCAATAAGGCGCAAAGCCGAAAACCTCTTTTTGGCTCTTTTGGTCCACTAAGGGCTGTAAAGGAGAGACCAGAGGCGAAACTTGTATTAAAGGTGTTCCTATTCCGTTAATAGTAATAGCCATCATCACCATTAAACTGGTAAAAACCGGTACCCCCCTCTTGAAAAATTTCGAGAAGAAAGTAGTAGCAGAATCTAGAAATAGTTTTACTTTGTCGTTCTTTTTTAAGAATGATAGGTTAATATAAGGCAGTTTATCCATAAGTTCTGCCCGGCTTTTGCCGGAGAGAAGTTACAGGATCTCTGATATTTCAGAAAAAGACCCGCAAAAACCCCAAGAATGCAAACGTTGGAAATATAAGAATCCGCCCTATTGGCGGACCTGCAGCTTTACGGTTGCGGTGAGAATATTAGCAGAAGAAGTGGTGCGTGTCAAGTCGCACAATGTAAGGATTCAAGGCTGGCGGTGTAAGGGTTGCGTAAGGATTTAAGATTTAGGAATCTAGATTTAAGAGTCACAAAATTCCCTCTTAAATCCTAAATCTTAATTCTTAAATCTGGGTTAATTATTCTACCGGTGCTGAAGTTAGAAGATAAATGAATTGTTTCACCAAACCGTTTTCAGGAAGGAATTGATCTAGATATCTATGAAGTTTGGATTTTAATACCGCCATAATCCCCTGCTCCGGATCAGAATGTCAGTGTTTCGGAGTGTCAGAGTATCTGAAAATTTGATATTCTGGTGCACCGACACTCTGATATGCCGATACTCCGACCAGTTGAGGGGTAGGGCCGAGGAATTTTGGGACAATATTACAACTTAGTGTGAGCCCTCAATTATCAAGCCCCCGGCAAAGTTTTTCACTCCTACCCCCAATCCTGATTCTACTTTTGCAAGTAGAGGTCTCTTAAAGAGTCAACGCGCACTACTTAAGAAAGCCCTGCTAACAAACAGTAACACCAAGGATCCAATAACCGCCACTATAAATGAAGAAAGGTTAAATCCGGTAACAGCAACCCCGAAAAGCAGGTCCCCGATAAAACCTCCCAGCAATGCTCCCAAAATACCAAGAAGAATGGTTCCGAGCAACCCGCCTTGAGAAGGTCGTGGATAGAGGTAGTGAGCAATTGCTCCAACTATTAGTCCAAATACAATCCAAGCTAAGATATTCATAATTGATTATTGAGCAAATATTAACTTTTATGCTTAAGAGAACAACAAAAATAGAGTAAGAACAAGGTCAGAAGAATGGATCAAAGTATGTGAGAGGAGTGAGAGTTGCACTCACAGCTGGCTAAACTCTACTCCCAGGAGAAAGCTTAAGTCTTTCTTTAGCCTGCTTTTTACTGTAGCCATTTTCCAGCAGCTTGTTTTATTCGTCTAGCTATCAGGGGCTGCCCCTGACCAATCCTCTCTGGTGGGCGCACATGGGATCGAACCATGGACCTCGTCATTATCAGTGACGCGCTCTACCACTGAGCCATGCGCCCAAAATTAAAAACTTAACGCTCTCTTAAACCTATTTCCTCCCCTAGTAATAGCTACTATAGCAGCAACTGTGGGAATAACAACCGGGAAACCCTCCAACAAAAGAACACCCAAACCCATTTCCCCGAAGGAAAACAATACCTGTTTACCTCGTTCCTTAAGATTTTCCACTATTCCCATAACCCGAGTATTTTATCAAATTAAGATCAATTTGTCTTGTGGGAAGTTAACAGTGTCCTAGCCTCAAGGCTAAATTCATGGTAAGATATCTCCACGGCCTGGTAGCCAAGTGGTAAGGCAGGAGTCTGCAAAACTCTTATACGCGGGTTCGATTCCCACCCAGGCCTCAATTTTTTATGATGGTTCGATAATTTGAGCGAAGCGACAATTACAGGATCGTTTTGACGTAGTCAAAAGGTAGCCCTATCCCATGTGCGCCCACTAAATTAATCCTCTTTAGCTTTGAGAATTTAAGAATTTCCACCCGGAGCGGCCAACTTCAGCCACATTATAGAAAGCTGTTCCGCCAAATCCCCCCGCAAACATCAAGACATTGCCGCTAATTGCCCCGGCTACTAAAGTAGCTGCGGACACTACCCCCTCCGCCATTAATGCATTTTCCATATTCACTACCCCCATCGCTCTTTGGAAAGATCTGCGTGAAGCACTTCTTATTGCCTCATAAACTCTATCGGTAAACTTTTCTAAAACACCCGGAGCGCCGAAGCAGCGACCTCCAATATATGTTGGACACCCTTCTTTATCGTTATTAATACACCAAATTTCCGGACATGATTGTAAGCACGGTCTTTCCATTCTGGTATCCAAGATACTATCCCCTTCCAGCCTTGTCAATCCACAAAAAACCCCGAACCATTCGGTACGGGGCTAGTTGTTTGATTTCAAAAAAGTGGTGGGAAAGGTTTTTTAAGAAGCCTTCAACTTCTATCACCGTATCGTGAGAATACAAATGGTGATCATGGATCAAACCGTGGCTACCTTCCCTTGCGGGTTTAAGGAAT
The DNA here is from genome assembly GCA_021786315.1 of bacterium. GTDB lineage: Bacteria > Patescibacteriota > Microgenomatia > Daviesbacterales > UBA10151 > JAJYNN01. The sequence goes on along the minus strand of JAJYNN010000002.1, from coordinate 136,521 downwards.
CCTCCAGCTTAATCGAATCTCCAGAAAGGAGGTGATCCATCCCCAGCTTCGGCTAGGGATACCTTGTTACGACTTAAGCTTCATCGCTGGTTTCACCTTCCCCCGACATACATCGAGGTTCGGGCGCCCCCAACTTTGCTGCCTTGACGGGCGGTGTGTACAAGAGGCGAGAACGTATTCACCGCGACCTGCTGATTCGCGATTACTAGCAATTCCAACTTCATGAGGTCGAATTTCAGACCTCAATCTGAACTGAGGCGAAATTTTAGAGATTAGCTTGCCGTTACCGGCTTGCAACTCGTTGTTATTCGCCATTGTAGGGTGTGTGTAGCCCAGGATGTAAGAGCCGTGCTGACTTGACGTCATCCGCGCCTTCCTCCTCAAAAAATGAGGCTGTTCCGTATGAACAATTCAACATACGGTGCGGGTTGCGCTCGTTACCCGACTTAACGGTACAGCTCACGCCACGAGCTGACGACAGCCATGCAGCATCTGTGTATCACCCTCGAAGGTCACACGTTTCCGTGCGCTTGCAGATACATGTCAAATCCTGGTGAGGTGTTTCGCTTTGTATCGAATTAAACCACACGCTCCACTGCTTGTGCGCCTCCCCGTCAATTCCTTTGAGTTTTAAGCTTGCGCTCGTACTCCCCAGGCGGGATGCTTAACGGGTTACCTACGTCACCGAGCATACGCCCGATAACTAGCATCCATCGTTTACGGCTTGGACTACGCAGGTCTCTAATCTGCTTCGCTCCCCAAGCTTTCGTGCCTAAGCGTCATGAATATGCTAGGTGCCTGACTACTCCTTCGGCGTTCCCGATGATCTCAACGCATTTCACCGCTCCACCATCGGTTCCAACACCCCCTCATACCATCAAGAAGAACCATATCTTGCCCAAATCTGTGGTTGGGCCACAGTCTTTCAAGCAAGATGTATCCTTCCGCCTACGCAACTCTTTACGCCCAATGAATCCGGATAACGCTTGCACCCTACGTATTACCGAGGCTTCTGGCACGTAGTTAGCAGGTGCTTATTCGTCAGGTACCGTCATAATCTTCCCTGACAAAAGGAGTTTACAACCCGAGGGCCTTCAATCCTCCACGCGGCGTCGCTGGATCAGGCTTTCGCCCATTGTCCAATATTCCTGGTTGCTGCCACCCGTAGGTGTATGGGCCGTGTCTCAGTCCCATTCTGGCTGACCATCCTCTCAGACCAGCTACCCGTCGTCGCCTTGGTAGGCCATTACCCCACCAACTAGCTGATAGGACGCAGGCTCATCTCAAAGCGCCTTGCGGCTTTACTCTTGCGAGCACATGGGAAATTACCCAACCTTTCGGCTGGCTATGTCCCACTTTGAGGTAGATTCCCACGCGTTACTCAACCGTCCGCCGGTTCTCCTTGCGGAGCCCCATGACTTGCATGCCTAAGGCACGCCGCCAGCGTTCATCCTGAGCCAGGATCAAACTCTCAATAATGAATAAGCAAAGCTTGCTTTCGCTCGCTCAGCTCACTCAAGTAAAGTCTGACTGGCTTTACATAAATCACTGTAAAGAAATCTCGTAAAGCTTCATCAGCTTTACTCAAAGAATTGACAAAAGATTTTGCACTCTTGTCTTGACCTTTTTGACTTAAAGGTCTATACCCACCACTTTTTCAAAATCAAAAAAGTGATTTGTTAAATTATTAAGGTGCTAATTAAAGGTATTAAAGTCGGAAGAAGATGACGGCAGTAGATACTGCTAAAAACTTAAAAGTTCAAGTTTGTTAAATGTCATATCCAAAAAATTCAAACTCGTCACTCTCAACTCCAAAACTCTAACCTGGATATTCTACCCAATCGGAAGCTCGGTGTCAATCGAAAGACTGGTATAAAAGAAATCTTATTGGGGAGGATTAATTCGGTTGGCGGCGTTTTCCAATGTTGCGGCGATGTCTTTGCGGATCTCATAAAATACAGGACCAGCGGCATTTCCGGCAGCATTCCAGGCAAAACCGCCAATTTTCATGGTTTCGTTAAAACCTCCGCCGGCTCCATAAAGTGTTCCCAAAGCAAAGGAAGCGATGGCGATTGCTGCCGGAAATTTTATCCCGAACCTGGCTCTTCCCCGGGCAATTTGGTCGCCTATTTGGTCCCGCAAATTTTCCGCCGGTTCACTCACCCAAACCCGACGGGCCAGCTCCGAGGCCTCCCTTATTCCCCTGCTGGCAATATTCTCGTTTAAAAACTCCTCGGTTTTGGTGTAAGCCTCCTTTATTTGTTCGATTCTTGTTGAGATATTTGCCGGCTCACTGGAAACCGCTACTTTTTTGGGTCTTTTAGGTCTTCTTGTTTTGGGTGTTTCCCCCTTTTCCCTTTCGCTCATAATCAGCTAAAGATGGTACGCCAGAAGCACAAAAAAAGATATAAGAGCGGTTACACAATTTTTTCGAGGGCTTTATACAAAACAATTGCCAAAGAGACCATGACATTTAGGGAAATATTTACCCCAAACATGGGGATCTCCACCGTGGCATCTACCACCTCCAAAACTTCTTTGGAAACTCCATAAGTTTCATGCCCTACTACCAGGGCTATAGGTTGCTTGTAGTCAAATTTATCATAAGGAATTGATCCATCGCTCTGCTCAACCGCAATTACTTGTAAATTGGGAATTGAAAATTTTAAATTTCGAATCAACTCAACCGTTGATTCGGCGTATTCCCAATCCACCCATTCGGTAGTATTGATAGAAGACTTCTTGATCCTGGGGTTAGGCGGGGTATTAGTATGTCCGCAAAGATAAACCTTTTTTACCCCGGCACCGTCCGCCAGCCGGAAAATCGACCCGATATTGTAGGTATCCAAAACATTATCCAAGATAATATAAATCTCGTTTCCTGCTTCCGGCTTACGACTTCCGGTTTCCGGCTTTTGACTACTCCGTAGCTGTTTGGCGTTCATTTTCATAAGTCTATATGATAATGACAACTGTCATTGATTGCAAACCAATAAGCGGTTGATGTACGATGACTGTATACAATAAAAGATGAGTAAAACTGCGCCCAAACACTTGAAAAATACCCATAGACATGGCTATCATAAAGAGGTGGATCCGCAACCTGTCCCTTCTGATACCACTTCTCAATCCCTACCCCCTACCCCTCCGGTTGTTGAAAGTTACAATGTTAACGACGGGAAGAACCGCTTCTTAAGTAAACCCGCCCTAATTTTAATAGCTTCTATGATGCTTCTTTTGGCAGGGGCTTATTATTTTTATACTGTTAAAATTAAGTCCTCTTCTGAACAATTAGTTACCACCCCGGCACCTACACCATCAGGCAGGTATGACGCAAACTTACAGAAAGGGCCGTTTATTTGTCCATCTCTTCCTGATTTCTGCCAAAAAGGAGAGTACCGGGAAAGCTCCGTTTCCGGGCAATTGGCCAAAGGGACCCCGATCTTTGCTGCCTTTGATGGCACTTTGGAACAGCTTCCGGCCTTTAAAAACGTTCCCAATATGACAATCCTGACTTTAACTGATAACCAAAAAGGCCTTCAGGCTACATATTATATCCGGGGCAAAGTCCAGTTTAAGGAAAGAGATGTCAAAGCAGCCGAAGAGATCACGACTGCCAGCGGTTTGCCTATTCCGGAATTTAATAATAAGTCTTTTGTTTTTATGCTCTATAAAATAAGTAACGGAGTCAGTTGGCAGCCGGCAAAAGTTACACCGGAGACGTTTAGATTTTAAAAATGTTAAAAAAGTATTTTAAATTAGCTTCTATTCCTGTGGCAGTATTAATACTGATGGCCTCAATCGGCGTAGTTTACGCTACCACCAATTACGGTAGCGGCTACTACACTAAAATTTGTGGTTTTACCAACGACGGCAGTGGTGGTGACGGGAACATCAACGGTTTCGACAACGGTGTCTATAACGCCAACGGGGGTTGTGCCGCTCCCTGTAATCTCGGCAGCGGAACCTGCTGGAGCCGCTCCGGAACCGGCAACAGCACCGTTCTCTATTGGTGCAACGGCAAACAAACCAACTGTACTGAACATGAATCCAGTTGGAGCACCTCACAAAGTTTTGCCGGAGCTACCTGCGGCAGAACTTACCAAATTGACTCCTTTGACCATAATTGCCGCAACGGCGGCAACTGGCAAAGTCCCTGGACGTGTGGTATCCCCGAAGGGTTTATTGTCTGGTATTCGGGAGATTGCCCTCCTCCCCAACCCACCAGCATTAGTTGCAACACAAATCAGGTTTCCCTCTCCGTTTCTCCCAACACGCAAACTCCCGGGCGCAATATGACCTTCAATATCACCGGTGATGCATCTACCTGGATTGGCGATACCCGTCCGGGAGTCAGTAATTGCAGCGGATCTTGGAATAATACCACCTGTACGGCGTCTATCACCGGCACTTACACCTGGACTCATACCTGGAAAGTCTGCCAGGGCAGCTTCAGTAATTGCTCACCTCTGTGTTCCAAATCCACAACCTACCAAATCATTGCTCCCACCCCAACTCCAACCCCGACACCCACCCCAACTCTGACACCCACCCCAACTCCAACCCCGACACCCACCCCAACCCCAACAGCTATGCCGGCCTATTTAAAGGTTAGAGGCGGAGATGTCCATTCAAATCAATAATCTTCGATCAACTTAGCTTGCAAAACAACTTCATATATTGGCATAATGAAGTAGTCTCAGACCTAAACTCTGCTAATGAAAATTGACCTTTTTCTGCCACTTCTATTTTTTATATTAGCTTCTGCTTTTTTTATCGTTTCCCCTACCCCAGCATTAGCTGCGGATCCTTATGGTTATTTAGACGCTGCCAATTGTTCCAACTTTGCCGGCTGGGCATGCGATGGTGACAATAACAACCAATCTATTGATGTCCACTTTTACACAGATAACAATACCTGGGTAGGCGCAACCACAGCCAATATCTTCCGCCAGGATTTGGTGAATGCCGGTGTTTGTGGAAGCACCGGTGCCCACGGCTTCACTTTTACCACTCCCGACTGGTTAAAGGACGGTAACTCCCACAATATCTACGCTTACGGTATTAACATTGGTAGCGGTAATAATGCCCTAATCAGCGGATCACCAAAAACCATTAGTGGTTGCCGCCTAACTTTAACCGGTAGAGTTACCGACTCCGTCACCGGCAATGGTATCGGGGGAGTAGTAATCAACCAGGGGGCGGAACTCAGGGCAGGGGTCCCTTGGCCACCGCCTCAGTGCAATATTGGCCTGGCCACAACAAACTCCAGCGGGTACTTCAGCTACCCAAACATTAACGCCGGTTTAGGTTTCTGCCTGAGGAGCCCCTCTTTAAGCGGCTATGGCGGACCAAACAGAAGTTACGAATGCCAGATTGCTGGCAAATATGCCAGCCCTGACGGATGTGGCCTTACCCCCAGTAATGATATGTCCGTAGACAACAGTTACAACTTTTCTTATTCTTTGATTGCTCCTCCAACCCCATCAATTAGAACAAACGTCAGCTGTGTCACCGGACCCTACTCCGGGAGTCAAGTCACTATCTCCTGGACTAATCCGGGAGTTCCCGTTAGCTGGGCAGATATCAGCAGCAACAGCAGCTTTAGCTCTTATTGGAATAAAAATGTCTCAGGCAGCAGCAGTACCCCAGCCCCTACCGGCTTTAGCAGTTCCCCTTCCCTCCAACCCAATGCCACTTATTATGTAAGGCTTTATAACGGAACCCACAGTAATTCCAACTCTTTTTCTATTCCTGTTTGTGCTACCCCTACCCCTACTCCCACTCCCACCCCTACCCCTACCCCTACTCCCACTCCATTTGTGCCTTTTCAAGCTCCTCAAGACCCAAGCTGTCCAAGCGGGTCAACCCCTATTCAAGTCGGAAACGGGTTTTTATCTTTAGTTGATTCAACAAAGAAAAACAACTTCTCCTCAACCAGATGCCTTATCGGCAACCCCGCTTCCGTCCCCCAATTTTCTATACCCAGCTACGACGAGGTTCTCTCGCTCTATTATTCCCAAGCCAAACCCGCCCCCCCGGCAGGCAACACCCTCTCCGGAGATAGATCTTATGACAACGCTCACCGGATTTTTGATTTGAGTAGCAGCAACCAGCTTTACCATATCACCGGAAACCTAACAGTTAATTCCGAGTTACAGGCAACCGATACCAAAACAGGTGTCATTTTTGTGGATGGCAATTTACTCCTTAATACTCCCAGCAATAAATTCGTCTACGGCGGCGGAGCCTCAGGGCTGGTTTTTGTTGTCAAAGGCACCGTTTATATTGATAAAAATATGGGCGGGAGCGCTAAACCAGTCGAAGGGTTCTTCATTAGTTATGGTAACGGCACTACTACACCTTTCTGTAGCGCCTCTACCGGTAATTTAATTTCCATCAACTGCGTCCCAGCAGGTACCAATGCTCCCCAATTAACCATTAACGGAAGTGTCATTTCTTTAAACCCCAACCAACCTCCCCAGTTTGTCCGCTCCAACGGACATAATACTGATCCGGCTGAACAGATTAATTACATGCCTAAATATTTGGTTATTCTGAAGGATATTTTTGCCAGGGACCTGACAATCTGGAGTGAAGTCCAGTAGCGACAAATCACTTGCCGAAGTTTCTTTTTTGTTTTTGGTACCAAGTAATGGCCTTTTTCAAATCAGCCGGGCCAAAATCCGGCCAAAGTGTTTTGGTAAAGTAGAGTTCAGAGTAAGCTGTTTGCCAAAGCAAAAAGTTGGATAACCTGATACGGCCACCAGTCCGGATGACCAACTCGGGGTCGGACTGACCGTTAGTGTACAGGTGGTTGTCGATTGTATTCTCGTTAATCCTACTGACATCCACACCCTCTTTGACGATATCTTTAATGGCCTCAATTAACTCCCTCTTCCCTCCGTAATTTAGGGCGATATTGAGTTTAATGGATTCATTTTGGATAACAGTTTTTTTAATCTCTTCGATAATCCGGCGGACAGTTAAAGGTAAGCCTTCAAGCTCCCCTAATATGGCCACCTTAACTCCCCTTTGCATCATTTTTTTTAATTTATGCCGGTAACCGCTCCTTAAAATTTGAAAGATGCCGGAAACTTCCCGTTTGGCTCTTTCCTGGATATTTTCCGTGGAGAGTGCATAAACAGTCAGTGTCTTCACACCTATCTTGGCAGCCGCTTCCAGCGTCTTTTCTAAAGCTTCTGTCCCTGCCTGATGCCCTCTAGTGTCCGGTAAACCCCGAAGCCTGGCCCAGCGGCGGTTGCCGTCCATAATAATGGCAATGTGTTGAGGAATATGGTCAGTTTTAGGTTGAGCCATGCCCCACAGTCTACCAAAAAAAGTTTCCGACCACAAGGATAAGCAAGATTTCTTGGGAAAAATTGGTACAATACATTTAATGAAAGTGGTTATCTTAGGTGGAGGGTTTACCGGACTCACAGCAGCTTTACGGCTTCTGCAACAAGGTTTCGAGGTTACCGTCATCGAAAAAGAACCGGAGGTGGGAGGATTAGCCGGTGGGTTTAAAAAACCAGGATGGGATTGGACTTTAGAAAAAGCTTACCATCATTGGTTTACCAGCGACAATTGTGCTTTAGGACTGGCAAAAGAGTTAAACCACCCGGTAATTACTGTCAGACCCAGCACTGATGTCTATATCCAGAATAATTTTCTCCCCTTAGATTCCCCTATCTCCATACTCCAATTCCCCTACTTGCCAATGATTGATAAGTTAAGAATGGGTTTGGTTACCGCCTATTTAAGATATATTGCCAATCCGGACAGCTTAAGCCGCAGGAAAGCCCTACCCTGGTTAAGAAAGTATATGGGCCAAAAATCAACCGAAACGATCTGGGAACCCTTGTTCCAGGGTAAATTTGGGGATTTTAAGGAAGAAATTGCTCTTTCGTGGTTCTGGGCCAGAATTAAAAAACGCACTCCGTCACTTGCCTACCCTGAGGGAGGATTCCAGGTTTTTGCCGATAAGATTGCCCAAAGGATCGAAAAGCTGGGGAGACAAATTGTTCTCAAAGCTGATATTTTGGAGCTTAAGCACAAGAAAAATTACTACGAGATATTAACCGACAAAGGGGTCTTTTCCGGGGATATTGTCCTTTCCACCCTACCCACTCCGGTCTTTACCAAAATCGCTCCGGGGTTGCCTAAATCATATATGGACAAGGCCAAATCAATTCCCCACCTGTCTGCCTTAAACCTTATTTTAACCCTCAAGAAACCGTTTTTAAAAGATACATATTGGCTAAATATCACCGATAAAAGCTTCCCTTTCCTGGTTTTAGCCGAGCACACCAACTTCATGTCGCCAAAAAACTACAGTAACGAGCATATTTTATATGTCGGTAATTACCTGCCCAATGATCATCCTTACCTTAAAATGTCCGCCCAACAGCTCTTAAAAGTTTATGATCCATATCTAAAAAAAATTAATCCTAACTACCAACTACTAACCCCTAACCCCTATCTTTTTCCCGCTCCCTTTGCCCAACCAGTAGTCACCACTAACTATCAAGACCTGATCCCCAAGTTTCATTCTCCCCTCCCAAATGTTTATACCGCCAATATGGATATGGTTTATCCTTGGGACCGGGGGACAAACTACGCCATCGAAATGGGTGAACAGGTGGCGGAATTAATAAACCATGAAAACTAATTTTCAATTTTAAATTTGAAATTTATGAGGCAAATTAACAGAACCCACTTAATTTTAGCTCTAATTTTAATTCTGGGAGGATTACTCAGATTTTATAAATTAGACTGGGGCCAAGGTTTATTTACCCACCCCGATGAATACCACCTGGTTATTTCAGCCAACCAGCTCTCCTTCCCCGCCCAAATGAACCCCCACTTTTTTTCCTATGGCACTGTCACCATCTATCTAATGTACTTTACCAAAGCTTTTCTTTCCTCCCTCTACTCTAATTTTGCCAATTTAAATTATTTTTTGGTCGGGCGTTTCTATTCCGCCCTTTTTTCTACCCTGACTATCTTTTTGGTTTACAAAATCAGCCGGAAGTTTCTTCCCGAAGGTTATGCCCTGCTGGCAGCTACCCTCACAGCCCTCACTCCGGGATTAATCCAACAAGCCCACTTTGCCACCCCGGAATCAAACCTAATTTTCTTTTTACTGGCATCCCTCTACTTCCTTTTAAAATTTACCGGTACTCCCGACTCCCATATTTCCAGGTTCTCCCAAATATCATTTCTGTCCTTATCCCCTATTGCTTTAGCCTCTATTTTCCTTGGACTCGCTTTAGGGGTAAAAGTAAGCGGAGCATTTTTTGGAATCACTTTAGCTTTAGCTATTATTCTCAAATACCGGCCGAAATCTTCCAAAATGATTCTTGGTCTGGTTTTAAGTGTAATTATTACGGGACTGATTTTGTTCGCAGTTGACCCCTATCTTTTTTTAGACTTTCCCCATTTTCTATCAAGCTTTAAGTATGAAAGCTCTTTGGCTGCCGGTAGCTTGCCGGTCTTTTACACCCGGCAATTTATCGGCACTACTCCTGTAATTTTCCAGCTAACCAAAATTTACCCTTTTGCCCTCGGCCTGCCTCTTCTTTTATTCGGGTTCCTTGGCTTTTTCTTAATAATTTACTCTATCTTCAAATCCAAATCCGTATCCCTTACTACATATCCCATGCTCCTTATTACTGGCTTCTTATCCCTCTTCCTCCCCAACGCCTTCCTTTTTGCCAAGTGGACCCGCTTTGTTGCCCCCACTTTCCCCTTTTTCGCTATCTTTGCAGCTTTTTTTCTTTACAAACTTTCTCAACTAAAAATCCACAAACATTTCTCCCTAATTCTAAATTCTTCATTCCTAATTCTTAATTCGGTTTTACTGTTGGCCTTCTTTTCCATTTATATAAATCAGGACGTCAGAACTACCGCCTCCAATTGGCTGCTTTCCCATGCCAACCCCAACTCTACCTTTTTTGTGGAGGAGGGAAACATGGTAGATTTGCCCCTGGAGGGTAACTTCCGGCGGGTTTCAGCTAATTTTTATAACTATGAGAATAACTCTCAAGTCCAGTTTCAGGTAATAGACGACCTCCAAACTGCTGACTATATAATCATCGAAAGCCGGCGAATCTTTTTGGATCACAACCCAAAGAAATTTCCCAAAACCGCTGCTTTTTATCAGGCGCTTTTTTCCGGGCAATTGGGATTTTCCAAAATTAAGGAATTTACCTCTTATCCCACCATCTCGCTTTTAGGTTACAAAATAGAGTTTCCGGATGAAACGGCCGAAGAAACCTGGAGTGTCTTTGACCACCCGGTTATTAGGGTCTTTAAAAAAGTTGATATCTTAAAGGGTTTAAAAAATGGCCAACTTTTGGAAAACTAACCACCTTTTACAACTTTCATTGATTTTGATACTGGCGGCCACACTCCGTTTTTACGGCTTAAATTGGGACCAAAACCAGCATCTTCATCCTGATGAAAGATTTTTGACTATGGTTACTGAGGCTCTCGAATGGCCCAAAAGTATTCCGGAATATTTTTCTACCCCGATTTCTCCTTTAAATCCGGCCAATAAAAACTTTCCATTCTTTGTTTATGGCACTTTTCCTCTCTTTTTAGTTAAAGCGGCGGCTCAAATCCTCAACTTGACAGATTATGACCATCTGGTCCTTATGGGCCGAGCTCTGTCCGGTTTATTTGATTTAGGAACAGTGGTTATAGTTTTTCTCATCGGAAAGAAGGCTTTTTCCTCTAAAGCAGGGCTTCTGGCAGCATTACTGTACACCGTTGCAGTTTTACCCATCCAACAAGCTCATTTCTTTACTGTTGACACTTTCACTAATTTTTTTATGCTGGCCGCCTTTTATCTGCTCCTTCTGACCCTCACTCGCCCTTCTTGGTGGCTAATTATCTTTTCCGCCATATTATTTGGATTGGGGGTTTCCTCTAAAATTAATGCCTTACTCTTACTTCCGGTTTTTCTTCTGGTTGCTTTGTCTTCTTTTTTAGAAAACAGCCGCCGAACTCTTTACCATTATTCAGTCTTTTTTCTACTGGCGCTTCTTACTTTCCGTATTTTCGATCCATACGCTTTCTCGGCTACTTCCATCTTTGACCTCTCGTTAACTCCACTTTTAAAAAGCCTTATGGAGTTGAATAATTTGGCCTCGCCTAGCTCATCATACCCTCCCTCTGTCCAATGGTTTCACACCACACCACTTCTTTATCCCCTACGGGATATTATTTTTTGGGGCTTAGGCTTACCTCTGGGAATAGCGGCTTTTTTAGGGACACTGGCTCTCACAATCAAGACATTCCGTGTTTTAATTGCTACTAAATTACAGGTCTTCCGGCTTTCGTTTACCCAAAATTCCATCCTTCTGCTCCTAACTTTTACCGGCTCAGTCTTTTTTTATCAGGGAATTCAGTTTGCCAAAGCCATGCGATATTTTCTTCCACTTTATCCCCCCTTGCTAATCCTTACCGCCTTCTTTTTAGAATCTCTCAAGTTGTCTAGGCCAATTAAATTATCTTTCCTCATTCTTGCCTTAATCTGGCCCTTATCTTTTGTTTCTATCTACACCCAACCTCATACCAGAGTCCAGGCATCAGAATGGATCTATAAAAATATTCCTGCTGGTTCACAAATATCCTATGAATATTGGGATGATCCGCTACCGCTCAACCTGCCTCAGCATTCATCCTCCATTTATCAGGGAGTCCGTTTCCCTCTTTATGATTCTGAGACCAGCCAGAAATGGGAACAAATGGCCCAAAATTTAAACCAAACCAATTATATTATTTTGTCCAGTAACCGCCTTTATGGTTCCATCACCCGGTCACCGGAAAAATACCCGCAAACTAACCAATTCTATAAATCATTATTTGATGGATCGTTGGGCTTTACCAAAGTGGCAGAATTTACCTCCCGCCCAGTTTTGCCCGTTCCCTTTCTGCATATTTGTTTACGGCCGCCTTTTACCAACTACGGAATTATCGCTCACCAGAATAGCACATGCCCCAACTTTGGCCTAAACATTATTGATGATTATGCTGATGAAATGTTTACCGTTTACGATCACCCCAAGGTCATCATTTTCCAAAAAGTTGCCCCAATTAATCTTCCCGCAGTATCTCTAAATAATCCCTAATCGTTTTGTCTAAAGAAAACTCACTCTCCACCTTTGCCCTGCTGCGAATAAATTTTTCCTTATGCAAAAGCACATCAACAACCGCTTCGACCAAAGCTGAGGTATTTTTAATGGGAATAATTTTTCCCATACCTGTCTTCTGTATGGGAACACGGACACCCGGCAAATCACTGGCGACGACCGGAACACCCAGCATCATTGCCTCTACCTGAACCATCCCAAAAGCTTCTGTGGAATTCACGCTTGGCAAAATAAGCACATCCAACAGACTGTAAAACGAGCCCATCTCCTCCGCCGGTAAGACTCCTAAAAATTTTAGATATTTTCTATTTTGGTCCATTAAGGGTTTGATTTTTCGAAAATACTTCTCCTCCCCTACCGGATGCTCGGGACCGATAAATAAAATTATAAAGTTTTCCCCTAGTCGCTTCCTTAAGCCGGGAATGGAAGCCAGTAAATACTCAATTCCTTTCTCAGCAGTTAATCGAGCGGCAAAGCCGATGGTATACCTTGTTGCCGGAGGAATACCTTTGAGTAACCTCTTTCTCGCCAAGATTTGAATTTTGGGTGCCGGAATGGGAGGATAAAGAAAAGTTACTTTCTTCCAGAATTGGGGCAATAACTTAGAACTTTCGGCATAATCTTTGGTATAGGTTACCACACGATCCGCCAGTTGCAGGGTGATCCAAGTTGATAATAGCAGAAGCTTTTCAATTACTCTATTTACCCATCCCTTGGGCAAATAAACCTCACAGTTATAAATACAAATAATTTTTTTCTTTAAGATTTTGGCGATAAAAGCTGAAACAAACCCTTCAAATTGAGGAAGGTTGATAATTAGGATATCGTTATTTTGCAGAAGTTTATAAACATGGTAAGGATAAAGGGGTAAGATAAAACCCTTACTCAGTCTCCAAAAATATGGAGTACGAAAAACTTTTATTCCTTGATAATCCTCTTCCGAAGGTAAATCTTTTTGATGTTGGGAAGCCAGGATGTTTACTTGGTAACCCTTTTTAATTAGTTCACCGGATAATCGGGAGATATAAACCGTTAACCCGGAAATATAAGGCAAATAATACGTGCTTGTAAAAAGTAAGCGCACTTGTATATGATACACTAGTTTCTAGAGACTAAAATTATGAGCAAAGTTTACGTTTCCAAAGCCAGCCCCAATACAATCATTTCCGATTACCAAAAGCTCCTCCGCAAATCCGGCTATTTAAAAACTTTCGACCTTTCCGTTCCCACAGTCATTAAAATCAACCTTTCCTGGACCAGATTTTATCCGGCTTGTTCTTCCTGGCCCTGGCAACTGGAAGCGGTCTTAAAAACTTTAATTGAAGACGGCGTCAAACCCAAAGATATTATCCCGGTAGAAAACCGCACTGTCGTTACCAAGGTGGAAAAAGGCGCCTTTAATAATAAATGGCTGCCGGTCCTTAAAAAATATGGAGTCAAGATGCACTTTTTGACCGATGAGCCTTATGTGGATTACACCCCAAAATCCAAAATGCTGGTTATGGGCAATGTTTTCCATAAAATTTCACTTCCTAAAATTATCGTCGGCAAAAATATTATCCACCTTCCCACTATGAAGATGCATGTCTTTACCACCAACACCGGAGCGATGAAAAATTACTTTGGGATGCTGCGCACTACCCGCCACTACGCCCACCGCAATATCCACGAAACTTTGGTTGACCTTCTGGCAATCCAGGAAGAGATCCATCCCGGAAGATTTGCCGTTATGGACGGCACTACTGTCGGCAAGGGTTCCGGACCCCGGGCAATGGAGTGGGAAGAAAAAGGGTACCTTCTGGCAAGTTCGGATTTAGTCTCAATTGATGCTATTGCCGCCAAGATGATGGGCTTTAACCCCTTAAAACTGGATTATTTAAAATTAGCCCAGGAAGGCAACTTAGGAATTGCTGATCCGAAAAAGATTACAGTGGTCGGCGAAGACATCTCTAAAGTTAATTGGCACTACAAAAAACGCGATACCTTAGCCTCCAAAGGCCAAAAGCTAATCTACCATCATGCTCCTATTTGGGTCGAAAAAGCTTTATTACAGTCAGCCATTGTTCCCTGGAGCTATTTTGCCTCCAATTTTTATCATGACAGGTACTGGTGGAACCGCTTCGGCAGGTGGAGAACCGGTAGATTTTTGAAAACCGATTGGGGTAAATTATTCACGGCATATCCCCAAAGCGAGAAATAGATATGAAGGGACAATCTGGGAAAAAGACTCAACAAAGGGAAGACGATATGTCCAGATTTGTCCCCCAAAACATCGGTTTTGACTTCGATCGTGTTTTAGTAAACTATCCCCCTTTTGTCCCGGCCTGGTTAATTGATTGGTTATATAGAAGACACGATAAAAAAACTTTGACTTACCGTATTCCCCATTCCAAAACCGAACAGACCCTCCGTAAAATCAGTCATTTCCACCTTTTCCGGCCCAAGATTTCCACCAATACGAATTTTATTTACGAGCTTCACCAAAACCATAAGCACCATAACCTTTACCTGATTTCCAGCCGCTATAAATTCTTGGAAAAAATTACCCACAAGCTTTTAAGAAGATACCACCTGGCCGATGTTTTTTCCTCAGTCAACCTCAACACCAAAAATGAGCAACCCCACCTTTTTAAGGAAAAAGCTATCAAGAGGTTAAAAATTAATCTTTACATTGATGACGACTTAGATCTTTTAAAACACCTCCATAAAACTTGCCCTAAAACAAAGTTTTTTTGGTACAACCCAACCCATAAAATGGCAAGTGTCCCTTCCGGTATTATCCCCGTTACCCAAGTTGCAGAAATTCAAAGGTATTTGCCGTAAAATGTATTCATGAATTTAGGTGATGTCTTCTATGTTTTACAGTGGTGGCTGCTTTGGTTTTTAATCGGTATCGTATTTTTCCCTTTAACCGGCTTAATCTTCCATAATTTTTTTGACAAAGGCTATGCTTTATCGAAAATTCTCGGGGTTTTGTTAATAAGCTACATCGCCTGGGTTCTCTCAAGCTTAAGGATTTTTTCGTTTAATACCTTAGAGTTGTTTCTAATTTGGATGGTTTTTATCGGGATTAACTCGGCAATCATCTGGGGAGGAAAAAAACAACGGCTCAAACTTCCCCCGCTTTTAGGGCAATTTAGGATTTATGCCCTTGAGGAAGGGTTATTTTTAGGGGGGTTGATCTTCTGGGCTTTTGTCCGAGCCCACGAACCCTCCATCCACGGCTTGGAAAAGTTTATGGACTTTGGTTTCATCAATTCCATTCTCCGCACCGGATACTTCCCTCCCCGGGACCTTTGGATGACCCCTCTCTCTATTAATTATTATTACTTCGGGCATCTTGTTGGAGCGGTCATGACTAAAATCTCGGGCTTTGATCCCAGCATCTCCTATAACTTAATTCTGGCCACGCTTTTTGGCATCTGCCTTTCGGCCTCATTTTCCATTGGTTTTAACCTTTATTCCAGTTTCAAAGCACAAATTACTAAACTTTCCTACCTTTCAGGCATTTTAAGCGCTTTCCTGGTCACTTTAGGAGGGAACCTGCATACCATTTATATCTTTTTCCAAAGTTACACCCCCGATAAACCGGTTCCTTTCTGGCAGTTACCCTTCTCTTTTAACCTCCAGGGTTATTGGTACCCCAACGCTACCCGGTTTATCCCTTTTACCATCCACGAATTCCCCAGCTACTCATTTATTGTCGCTGACTTGCACGGCCACGTCTTAAATATCCCCTTTGTCCTTTTGACTATCGCCTTACTCATTAAGATATTCTTTGAATCTAAGATTAGATTGACGGATATTTTACTTCTAGGACTGCTGATATCGATCTCTTTGATGACCAACGTTTTGGACGGCCCGATCTACCTTCTTGTGTCCGGATTACTGTTTTTCTTCTCATCTTTAAAAGGCCATACTTTAGAAAAATCACTTTGGCAAACATTTAAAGTCATGATCCCTCTAAGCTTCCTGGCCGTAATCTTTTCCCTACCCTATTGGCTGGCTTTTGCCCCCTTTGGCCAGGGAATCGGAGTCTTGTGCGCTCCCCAGTTCTTAGTTGATAAAGGCCATCTTGGGCCGTTTCTTTTTGAACCTGACCACTGCATGAAATCCCCGCTGTGGATGTTAATGATTCTTTGGGGATTTTATTACTTTGTCATTTTTAGCTTTATGATCTTAGTTTTAAAATTGAGAATTAAAAAATTCTTTGAAAATTTAAAATTTAAAATTGTAAATTCTGATTATCTAGTTTTAGTCCTAGCTTTAGGGGCAACTATCCTAATCCTGATCCCGGAGTTTTTCTACGTTAAGGATATCTATCCTGCCCACTACCGGGCCAACACCGTTTTTAAGCTTGGTTACCAGGCTTTCATTATCTTAGGCCTTATTTCCGGGTATATGATTACCCGGATAATGGAACTAAAAAAGATCCTATTCTATATAATCTTTATTCCGCTTTTCCTTTTAGTCGGGATTTACCCAATCTTCGGCGTTAATTCCTACTACGGCGGCCTGGAAAATTATCAAGGCTTAAACGGCTTAAACTACCTTTATACCCTCTACCCCACTGATTATCAGGCAGTTATGTGGCTACGGGAAAATATCAAAGGCCAACCGGTAATTTTAGAGGGCCAGGGGGATTCCTACACTGACTTTGCCCGGGTTTCCTCCAATACCGGACTGCCAACTGTAATCGGCTGGCCGGTCCATGAATGGCTCTGGCGGGGCTCTTATGACGAAGCTGGCCGAAGGTCACAAGATGTAACAACTTTATATGAAACACCGGATTTAAACTTAACCAAAGAGTTAATTAAGAAATACAATATTTCCTACGTTTTTATAGGCACCCTGGAGAGACAAAAATATCTGCGGTTGCAGGAAAGTAAGTTCGCCGAACTTGGCAAGGTAATTTTCCAATCCGGGGAAACCAAAGTTTATCAAGTATCTCAATCTTAGAGTGTCACAACCTCTTCCAAAGGATAGATCCAAATTTGCACAGTTCTCTGGCGGACTGGGTTTTTACCCGTCCCGTCCCGGCCGTCAAATTCCAACGCCGCCACTTCCTGATACTTCCCTAAAACTGGCTTCCCCTCCTGAATGGGGATAAAAACCGAAGGATGGCCATAGAGCATGGAGCGAATGTGGGAAGGGGCATTGTAATCCTCATCAATTTCGTTGCAAAAAGGGTTGTCCTGGCAACGGTGGAGATAGTCAGAAGTCGGGTGCTTGAAACCTTCCTTTTTGGCCTGCCAAGCCCGCCTGTCAGTGGGAACACAAGTGAGGGCAAAGTTAAGCATGTCTTTTAAAAGATTCGGTTCAGAGATTTCCTGAACCACGATGGTTAAGGTTGTATGTTTGGAATTGACCACCACTATCCCCTGCTTGACTCCGGATTGTTTAACAGTTTCCTTTACCTCGTCGGTTAAGTTTTTAAAATAAGCGTAATCCTTGGACTCGAATTTAATTTCTTTAAGATAGGCTTTCATTTTTGCTTGTAAACTATTTGTTTACCCTTTATAGTTAGTCTTACTTATGGAAAAAACCCCACACTTTTCCCCCAAAAACCTGGCCCAAAGGCATGAGAGTTTCGCCGCCCTCTATAAAAACTGGGCTCTTCCCTTAACAAAATTCTTAGTCAAAAGAATGGGCGGAGACCAGGAAGCTGTCGAGGAAGTTTTTTCCCAAACTATTGTTGCTGCCTGGAAAGGATTTTATACCTTTGAAGGAAAAAGCCAATTCTTTACCTGGGTCTGCCGGATTGCCTTAAATAAAATGGCGGATTATTACCGGGACCAGGTTAACCAAAGGTCCACCCGGGTTGTTCCGACCTTGGAAATGTGGGCAAATATCAAAGATCCCAGTTTAAATCCGGAAGAAAAAGCTGTCCTTTTGGAACTTACCCAAAACGTTAAGGAGTGTTTAAAGCTTTTACCCAAAGAAAAACGCCAGCTGCTTTACCTAAAGTTTTGGCAGGAATTAACCACTGCCAAGATTGCCAAAATCCTGGGGGTATCCGAACGGGCTGCTGAAGGAAAACTCTACCGGGCAAAGCTTGCCTTCAGGGAAGTTTACTCCCAATCACTTGTCTCTTCTGACTAGAAAATCTGCCATTTGAGTAAGTAGTTTTTTATACTCAGGAGAGATATCCATTCCCTCTATCACCAAAAGTGCTTCAGTCACCAATTCCATCGCCTTTTTCCGGGAATATTCCAAAGCGCCTGTGTCTACAAATACCTGCTTAATTTTTTCCAGCTCTTTTCCCCCAATTTTTCCTTTACCGTAGTATTTATCAAGTACTACCTTTTGCTCCTTGGTCGCCCGGTCCAAAGCATAGATAATCAGCAAAGTATTTTTCCCCTCTTCAATATCTGAGGTAACAGATTTACCGATGGTTTTTTCATCTCCAAACACCCCCAAGGTGTCATCCTGAATCTGAAAAGCTATCCCTAAAGCCTCGCCAAACTTTTCTACGTCTTCTAAAAACTTCTTCCCCGCTCCCCCTAAGATCGCCCCAAGCGCTAATGGGCCAACAATGGTATAGCGGGCTGTCTTAAGGCGGAAAATTGTTAAGGCGTCAACCTCTTTTCTGGTCTCTTTTTGGTAAGGTAACTCAATATCCAGCATCTGACCCAGCGCTGTCTCCAGCATCGCCTGGGCAAAAAAGGCTAAGGCTTTATTTTTCCGGGAATCGGGAAAGTCGGTTTCGGCAATGAGCCGCACCGCCAAGAAAAACCCCGCATCGCCTAAAGTTAATGCCTGCGAAATTCCATAATGATTACCCCCAAGAACTTTATAGACAGTAGGCTTACCTCTTCGAAGTGGTGATAGATCAACTATGTCGTCATGAGCTAAGATAGCGGTCTGAAAAATCTCAAAAGCGGCTGCCGGTTTGAGGATTTCCATGGTGGGACTCCCCCCGGCAAGTTCATAGCCTAGTTTAATTAAAGCTCCCCGGATCCTTTTTCCCCCTTCATTGGCCTGGATAAAAGCTTTGTTCAAAGCCGTGAGCTTTGGGCTTACTGACTCCACTTCCTGACTCCACTTTTCAAATGATCTATCTATCTCTTGATTTATCTCTTGAGCGGATTGTTTTAGGAAGTCTTGAAAATCCATGTCTTATAAATTTAGCATTTTCCTTAAACAGAAGCTAGTGCGTGGATTGCCCGCTGAAATTCAAGGCCTCTCCAAATCCAATCCTGAAGAGTCTTGAGATCTTGTTTCACCGATAGAATTCGTGGATCAAGAACAGATTCTTCCCCAGCCGACATTAGCAAATTCCATACCCCTATATTCATCCAATCCTGCTTATACAAGGGGGAGTAAACTGCCCGATCATTAAAATCAGCCCAGTCAACAGTCGATCTTGGATACTGCCATCCAGAGTAGTAACCTGCTCTTTCCGAAACGTAGCCCCACCGGCGGTATTCTGCTTCATCGTAAGCACTTTGTACCACCGCCGCATCGTAAGTTACACCCCTGCTTTCCAAAAATTGGCCTAAGCGGCCTATCTTTTCTCCGCGGTAAATAATCTCGCTTAAGATTAAAGCATGAGCATTCTCCGGCAACCGCGCTTTCCCATATTTCTCTTCTAACTCATCTACTCCTAGCGAGTGATTCCCATTTTTATCCCTGCCTAAGTAAATCGGGACAACCTCATCTCTGCCTAACGCTCTATAGCTTTCGTTAATTAATCTATGCACAACAGTACCCGGAATACGGGCGCTTACACCTTCCACCACCAGCAAATCGTATTCCCCAGCGCATATTTTCGGCTCTAGTTTAGCTACCAAATCTTTCAAATAGTCAGCTACCTGAGCAATTTCTTGAGTTTTAATCTCCACACCTGAAATCATAAGGAAAGATTATATTATTTTAATTACCGGATGTAAATTTTTATCCCCTCCACCGCCCAGGGAGAATAGTTTTGAGGATTTTCTTTAATGTCTTTTAAGAACTCATCTTTTTCCATCCATTTGTAGCCATAACCTACTTCCGGATTGACTTTGACTTCCCCGTTATATTCCCCCACTAACATAGCGCAGTGTTCGTTCTCACAAAGGCCGTCTTCGTAAGACGCAAAGTAGTTAAAAGTTCCTAAATTCTTTAAATCTTTAACCTCTTCCGGGTTAATATTGTATTCCCTTTTTAAACACCGTAAGGTAGCTTCCTCAAAAGTTTCATCTTTCCCGTCTCCCAGGTGCAGGGGATGGGTAGCACCTGTAACGTCCCAAATATCGTTAAAAATCCGGTGTTTCCTTTTTTGAAGAAGGACCTCCCCCGCTTTATTAAAAAGCAGGACGGCAATAGCCAGATGTCTTTTACCCGAGCCGGTATGGCCCTCCTCTTTGGGGATATACCCGCCGGAAAAGTTACCTTCATCGTCGCAAGTGAGAATAATTTGATCAGCCATGGATTTTAGAAAATATTGGACTGGTTAGAGAAAATTAAGTCGTGGTACTCCCAGTACTTGCCCTGGTCTCCGGCGCAGCGGGCCGCTTCCGCAGCTTTTTCCGCCCCCGGATGGATTTGAGTCAAAGGGTAATCACGGTAATAAAGCTTCACTTTGCCCGTATCAACATATTCCTTCTGAATTTGGACCTCGGCATCGGAATAAAAACGGCCGCAGAAAGGACACTGGTAATCAGAAAATTCGATAAAGGTAACAGGGGCATTAGCGTCTCCCCGCACCGGCAGGTTGCCGACTGAGACATCCTGTCTCTTGGTACCGGCTGCGGCCGATCCGGAAAGCTCTTCATCAATAACTTTCTTAAATTGATCAAAAGGCGCCGCCCCGATCATTAAAGGCCGGCCATTAACAAAGAAAGATGGTGTTCCCTGCACCCCGGCTGTTGTCCCGTCTTTTTCATCCGCAGAAACCAGATCCGCTTTTTGTCCGGAATCCAAACAGGAATTAAATTTGTTTTGGTCAAGCCCTAATTTTCCGGCATAACTTTTTAAGGATTTGACAATGTCAGCTTCAGTTTTGGCTTGCTGGGCAGGAACTTGGGCAGAAGGTGCCCCACTTCCGGCTGTATTCTTATTCAGGTTTTTGCCGGTAATCACTCCCCCGGAAATTAAGATGGCGATACTGATAAAGATGCTGCCGATTAATACTGCTGTGGGTGTGGAAATAGTCAGTTTAGAAGGACTGGTCGGCATGTGTTTTAGAGTTTACACTGAGCGCAGTGGAGTGTCAATCAATTGTACTGATTCTGGGCGGCAACCAAACCTTCATTAATTAAGGTTTCCAAAGCATCAATGCCTTTTTTAATCATCTGTTTAACCTTTGGCCTCTCTCCCGGAGTAAAAGGCTCCAAAACGTAATGCTCAACATTAAAGCTTTGCCCTCCGTGTTCACTGCTCAACGATCTTAAATTACCTATACCAAGCCTCACCCGGACAAACTTGTCACTGCCCAAAGCACTAATTATAGATTCCACTCCGTGGTGCCCTCCCCCGCTTCCGCCTTCACGGACCTTGATTTTGCCCAAAGGCAGATCCAACTCATCATGAACGATAATAATCTCGGAAATATCAACTTTAAAGTACGCCAAAAGCGCGGAAACCGCCTCCCCGGAATTGTTCATATAAGTCTGCGGCCTAACAAGCCATAAATCCGGAGAGAGTTTTAAGATTTCGGCATGGAACTTTTTATCCTCCGTCCAAACCACCTCTTTTCCCTGGTGTTTTTTGGCATATTCGTCCAAAACCGCAAACCCCAAGTTGTGCCGGGTACCTGCATATTTATTCCCAGGGTTTCCTAAACCAATAACCAGTTTCATGACATTAAGATACTACGGTTATTAAAAATTTACTAGAAGTTAGGTTACAGGAATTAGATTAAAGTAAAGGCTACTGCCGAGGACATGGCGGAATAGGAACCGATAATTAAAGCTTTAAGGAGCGTAGTATCCCAACCGGGAAAATTGTTAAACAAGGCAAGACCCAAAAGTTCCACCAGTAAGGCAATTAAGTAAAGAGTAAACAGCCTCTTAAAAATATAAAATACTGCTGAATCATGCTGGGTTATTTGATCCTTATCATGTTTATAGATCAAGACACCTACCAAAATAAAGATAAAAAGCAGGATCCCCAAAGTATTGACCCAGGGTAAAGTTTCGGCCATTTTGACACTTCCCCCTAAAACCTGGCCTAACCCTACACCCAAAAAGGCACCCGCCACCCCCCTGGCCAGCTCCAACATCTGGGATTTTTTAATGGTGAAAGCCCCAACCTCAAAGACTGCCCGCTCAATTTTGGTTTCCTCTTTTTCAATCTTTTTGATCTCCTGATCCTCTTTTTCCACCAGCTTTTCCAAGTGCCCCTCAATATCCTCCACTGCATCCAGCTTTTTATCCAATTCATTAATTTTTGAGAGAATCTTACTTTGCATAAATTAAGTATAACATTCTTTCCTCTGCCCACTTAGGATCAAAGGGCGTTAAAAATTCTGGAGTGAGTGCACCAGGGGGAGCCTGCTGTAGCGAAGCGAAAGGCAGAAGGGGCGCCATCCCCCGGTAAACAAACGGAAGAATTTAGCCCGACTTCCTGTGGGCGATTTTTGGGCGTCTTTTTCCAAAAAAGACGCAAAAGAAAAATCCAGCCTTTCTAATTCTCAAGGTGACGCCTGCCATCCGGCGAGGCAGTCACCTTTTAAAATTATCCCTTTTTGTACTGTTGGGAATACATTTCGACTAGCTCTTTGACAGTTGTCGCATCTTCAGGCTTCTTGTCATCCCGGAAATTAACTAACCTAGGGAATCTTAAGGCATAACCCGGCTGGCCATCAACCTTTCCTGCAGTATGTACCGGGCTTTTAGTAATTTCATCAGCCAAAACCTCCAAAACAATCTCCGGTTTAATCCACACCGAAGGTTCCACAATGGCATTGACCCGCGCCGGTTTTTTCTCCACCCGGATTTTATCTGCCCGGGCATGGATCTGCCGCCATTCCTCATCTGATAACCCGGTGCCGATTTTAGTCACCGTTACAAATTCGTCTTTTTCTTTATCATAGACACCCACCAAAAGTGACCCTGCCCCAAACTCCGCCCGCTTCCCCCGGCCAAAGATGTAACCTAGTAAAACCACATCAATAGTATCTTTGAGCTCACCGGAGGAGTGCCTTTTAAGTTTGACCCAGTTAAAGTTTCTTGCTCCCGCCTCATACCCAGTGTCCGGTTTTTTAACCACCAATCCTTCCAAACCTTTGGTAATGGCATCATCAAAAAGCTCCTGGATCCTTTCCGTTTTATCGGTAAACTCCCCCGGTTGGACCACTAAAACCTCATCTCCGGAGATAACCTTTTGCAGTTCCTTAATCCTTTCGGAAAGCGGCATCCCCACATAGGATTTTCCGTCCACATACATCACATCAAAAACAAAGGCCTTTAAGGGAAGCTTTTGGGCCATCTCCTCCACCTGATATTTTCTTCTCCGTTTAGCAGTTTCCTGAAAAGGCAAAAACTCATCCGAGGTAGGATTAAAGGCTAAGGCTTCAGCATCTAATATTGCGGTCTTGGCTTTAATTTGTTTTTTGGCCCCCTCGACAATCTCCGGCAGCATCGCCGTGGTTTCTTCCAAATTGCGGGAAAAAATCCGAACTTCATCACCGTTTTTGTGGATTTGGGTGCGGAACCCGTCAAATTTAAACTGGACATGGGCCCGGCCGCCAAATTTTTCCATGATTGCCTCGGGAGTCGGCAACCGTTCGGCAAGCTGAGGCCTGATTGGCCGGCCAACAGTCACATCCAGCTTTTTGACTCCTTCCAAACCCTGATTCCAAAGTGTCTCTCCAATTAGCCCTAAATCCGAAGTCCTATTGTAGGCTTCCTCCAACTCCTTTCTCTGTTTCCTATCCCCCAACTTGCTTTGGGCAAAGGCATCCAAAACCGTCGGATCTCCAACCCCCAGCCTGCTGGTTCCCAAGGGGATCCTCACTAGATGTTTTGCCGAAATTGGATCCATACCTTTAAGCAGGTCGGATAAAAGGGTAACTTTCCTATCCACCGTCCCCTCCCCTGAAGTCTTGGCAATCTGCAGTAAAATATTAAAAACTTCATCTACTCTTAAATCTTTATTCTTTATTCTTAAATCTTGGGCTATTTTTTCTGCCACCTTCCCCAAATCCCCGACTCTTCCGTATTCTTTTAAGACCTCTTCCTTGTCGACCCCATACGCTCGGGCGATAGCGGCAGCAACCAGCTTTTCACTCATCCCTAACTCAATCGGTTCATAAAACGGCGCCACCCGTCCCTGAATTAGATACACCACCTGGGTAATCTCTAAAACGGAAACCTCCCGGAAAAGCCGGGATAAAATATCAATCAAGGACAGCCTGGAGGATGTGTTTTCTAACTGTTCTAAGAATTGGGTAAATTGAGCAAAGGTCACATTTTGGATTGTAGCTTATCCCAAACACCTTGACAAGTAAAAATTTGTGTATTATAGGCCTAAAATGATATACTATTCCCTGCTTGATTATGCTGTAAACAATCTATAAGCTGAAAGTAGGCATAGTCGCTATGAGTTAAATAAAAATGGACACAAGCCACCAACAGTATCTATTGGATTATTATCAAAAAAAGGCCCAGGAATTACTTTCGGGGAACGTTACGCTGGAACAGTTTGCCAAGGATTTAGCTTCCATCCATTTAAACCTGGAGATAAAGGCCCAGTGCGATGGCTTAATAACCAGTTTTTACAACTCTCATGGATTCAACGAAACCTTAGTTAAGTGGCTGGATTTAACCCGCCGGCTAAATCTTCCATCAGTGCTTCTGGCTTTAGATATCGACCAGCTCAAAAGGTTTAACGATACCCAAGGCCATATTGCCGGAGACAACCTTATTAAACTCTATGCTGAGGTCATTAACCAGTCTACCCGTAATTGCGACCTGAAAGGCCGATTGGGAGGAGATGAATTTGCCGTCTTTTTAATTGGCTGCGATCTGGAAAGCGCCAAATCTATCGCTGAAAGAATTCGGGTGGGTATTATTCAGGCAGTCAAAGAGAATTTCCCTAATTTACCCTGGGACCAAACCATCAGTATTGGGATTGCTCAAACCCAAAAAGAAGACAATGCCGAGAGCTTAAGGCAAAAGGCAGACCAGGTTCTTTACCAGGCCAAACAACAACGCAACCAAACAGTTATTTTCGAAGAAGTGTCAGCAGAGCCTAAGCCAGCTTCCCCCTCACTTTAAAACGTACATCGCCATTTTAGTACCACCGGTCTTTTTAATCAGGCCTTTTTGCTTTAAGAAACGCAGCTCCCGCAAAACCGTATCGTCGGAATAATCGGGGAAAACCTTCCGGAAATCCTTGTTTTGCATCTGCTTGTGGCGGTGCAGGTACTCCATAATCAGCATCTGCCGTTCATTTAAGGTCACCTGCTCCCCTAGTTTGTCCTTGACCCGGGCATCCATGGAAATCCGCCTCACCCTTTCCTTGACCCGGTTTAATTCAATGGCTACCCCTTCCACAAAATATTCCAGCCAGGGAGTTAAATCCCTTTCATGGGAATCCAAAACCAGCTGGTTGGAAACCGCCTGCAATGTCGAATAGTAATCAATGGGGTTGGCGTCAAAGTATTCCTCCAAGGAAAATAGCTTTCTAATGTCGTAGCCATCCAAAAACATCAGTAAGGTGGCTACAGCTCTAGCTGTCCGGCCGTTACCTTCCACAAAAGGATGGATCCGGGAAAGCTCGTAGTGGACTATCCCCGCCTTTAGGACCGGATGGACATCCAAAGATTCCGGGCCGTTAATCCAATTTAAAAGATCCTCCACTAAATAAGGAACTTCGGCAGCAGGGGGCGGGGTATAAGATATCTCCCCGGTCAAACTGTTTTTCAAAACCACCTGGCGGGTCCTGAATTGCCCGGCTTTTTCCGGAATTACAATCTTATCAACCACTAAGTTGTGGACGCCCAATAGGATTTCCTCGGTTAAGGTATACCGGCCATCAGCCCGGATTTGGGCTGCCAGCTCATCCAAAAACTTTAAAACATTGCGGTAGTTAATGACTTCCTGAATATCCCGTTCCCGGGCTAAAACTTCCCGCCCGTCTAAAACCTCCTGGGCCTCTTCAAAAGATAACCTGTTCCCCTCCAAATGCGTTCCATGGTGGACACTTCGCTCCAAAGCCTCTTTTTTAAATTTAGCCTCCCAAGCCGGAATTAATGGGGAATTCAAAATTACTTCCCGGGAAGCATCGATCACCCCGATATTTTTTAGGATGCGGTTGGTAATTGTGTATCTTGGAACAAACATACCTTACTTCTTCTCCTTATCTTGAACCTTTTTTAGCCCAAACCACCCCAAAATTGCTGCTATCACTAAGAGAATAACTGCAATATAGGCAATTTTGCCTTCAAAAGCCTTCTGGATTACCGGTCCAAAAAGGTAAACCAAACCGGTCCAAACAGACACCCAGATAAAAGTCGCTAAAACATTATATAAAGCAAAACGTCCGATATCCATCTTTATTGCCCCGGCGGCAGCCGCCACAATAGTTGAAGAATCGGGGTGGATATAACCTAAGATAAAGGCTTTCCCTTCGTGTTTTTTGACCTTTTCCCTGGCCAAGGATAGTTGTTTTCCCAACCCTACCCTGTCCAAAACATCTGACCATCCGTAGTAACCAACCAAAAAATCCAGGAAAAATCCGGCTGCAAATCCTGTTACCGAAGATAATAAAAAGATCGGATAGGAAATTACCCCGATACTGGAAAAGTATGCCCCCACTAAAACAATTGATCCTCCGGGGACAAACATATCAATAATTAACGCCCCTTCCAAAAACGCCCCCACTAAAACAATCTCATACCCATAACGGGCAAAGAGCCGGGCAAAGTTGGTGGCTATTTCTTCGGAAGAAGGCAGTATATCCCGGGTCAGGTAAGCCACCAGGATATAAACTACAATGAGCGTAATTGGTAGCCAAAGCGAGGGTAAACGGTCAAGGAAAGCAAAGGCCGCTGGCTTTTTCATCCCTTTAATTCTCGCATATTTCCCGCAAAATTCAAGCAGTTATCTTTCTGATATAATAAACTCACATATGGTCAAGAAAAGTCAGACTCAAAAGGAAAAGGAGAAGTCCTTCCATCAGGAGCTAATTACCCAGATGCTAACCCTAGCCACTTCAGGGTTTGGGTTAGTGGCTGCTCTAGCCTGGAACCAGGCTATCCAGGATTTCGTTAACCAATTCGTTGAACCAAGAATTCCCGGATCGGGCCTTTTATCCCGGTTAATTTATGCCGTAATTATTACCTCTTTCGCTGTCCTTATCACCTACCAACTCTCCCGGATGGCCTCCCGCTTTAAGGTTAAGAGATAATTTTCCCCTTCTCCACCCGGATTATTTTGGCTCCCTCTTTTAGCTTCTCCGGAATATGTTCCTTCTCCACAGCAGAAAGGATCACCTGCTGGTCTGAGATAACCTCAGCCACAAAATCCCGGGCCGCTTCATCCAGTTCGGAAAAAACATCATCCAAAATCAGCAGCGGTTTGATCCCGGTAATTGTCTGCATAAATTTCAGTTCCGAGAGTTTTAAGGCTAAAACCGCAATCCGCTGCTGGCCCCGGGATCCAAAATAGGCCAAATCGTGTCCTGATTGTTTAAATATAAAGTCATCCCGGTGGGGGCCAATTAAACTCGTAGCTGCGGCCACTTCCCGGCTCAAATATTCCCTGATTCGTTGGGCAGAAATTTCACTTTCTTCGTAGGTAAACCTCAAATCGCCCAAATTATTTAAAGTTATCGCTTCCTCATTAAGGCTCTTAAAAAACGATCTTCGTTTCTCGCTGACCACCTCACCTGATTCAACTATGAGGTTAGTCCAGTAATCCAGTTCATTAAGTTTGGCTGTCCCTTCCTTGATATTTTTTAAGATCCGGTTTCGGGAAACCAAGGCTTGATGGTACTGGGTCAGGGCGTTTTTATACCGGCGGTCAACCTGGGCCAAGGTTAAATCCACATGCCAGCGCCGCAAAGCCGGCGATCCGGTAACCAGATTCAAATCCTCCGGGGCAAAATGGACCGCCACTAAATTCCCTAAATAATCCGTCACCCTTTTTGCCACCCCGTTTACCTTAACCCTTTTTTCTACCCCCTCCATCCCCTCTCTTCTTTGCATAGCAATTTCTAATTTCAGAATATCGGCGTTTCGGGGTGTCTGCATGTCAGAATTTTCTGACGCTCCGACACTCTGACACTCTGACACGCTACCTTCGATTCTGGCAAATTCTTCCCCCTGTTTAATCAGCTGGGAGTCCCTTTCCGCCCGGGGCGACTTAGTGGTGGCCAGAAAATAGGCCCCTTCTAAAATATTGGACTTGCCCTGGGCATTTTTACCCAAGAGAACCGTCACCGGAGAAAACTCTAAATTCACCTTGGCAAGATTACGGAAATTAGTCAGCGTGAGATTTTTTAAAACCATCCTGAAGATATTAACACAAATCCTATTGGATCCAGTGCCCCAAACCTAAAAATTCCTTAAGTTTAAACGGTAAGTGTTTTTCCCGGAAAAAGAAGTTCGGACGCAAGGCGATAATCCCAAAGATAAAAGCTACCGCTCCCATGGCAGTAATTAAAGGGGTCACCCCCACTACATCGGCAATTCCTCCGGCCACCACCGTAGGAATGGCGGCAAATCCCGTCATCACCACCGCCAGCACTGCAAATATCTTTCCCCGGTTTCTCTCAGTAGTGCTTTCCTGCAACACTGTCTGGCAAGGGACAATAATGGAAACCATGAAAATCCCCACAAAAAATGAGGCAATTCCCAGCCAGAAGGAAAGGGACGGAGCATGGAAAAAGTAACGCGGCTTGCCCATATAAAACGGAAGGTCTTTGA
This sequence comes from bacterium, assembly GCA_021786315.1. Taxonomy (GTDB): domain Bacteria; phylum Patescibacteriota; class Microgenomatia; order Daviesbacterales; family UBA10151; genus JAJYNN01. Next base: position 107,505 of record JAJYNN010000002.1, on the reverse strand, counting down.
GTTGTAAAAGATGGGCCAAAGCAGGCACGGCCCCAATAAACAAAAACACCAACCCGGTGCCAATTACAGCCGGAACAACAATCGACCGCTTTGACTTTCCATGCAGAAAACGGCCTATCCCTAAGGCCCCGGTAATCATTCCTAACCCCAAAGGAATCACCAAAAAGTACGATGAATCGCTGGCGTGGATCATTAATACCCTCTCCAGATAATCCGGCATCGCCACCGCCAGCACACCGATTACCCCCTGGACGGCTGACATTAACCCGATTGCTGCCGCCACCCTTACTCTACCCCGGGCAAATTCAATTGTCTCTTTACCCTCTTTGAGGGTCAAATTGACCATAAAACGAAAATTTTTTAAGGAAAGTAAATTGCCAAAGCTTTTTTTGGGACGGGAAACCTTGATTGAAGGCAGATTCCGGGCCATAAAGAAAGCTGAAAAAAGCGCCAGCGATCCTAAATAAAAGATAGCATTAATCCCCAGATGGTTTAAGACCGGGCCGCCCAAGGAAAAGCCAACCATAAAGGCCCCGTAAAGGGTCAGCGAAAACAAGGAATTGGCCAAAAAGAGCTGCTTTTTAGACACCAGCATCGGAATCGACGAACTTTCCGAAGGCATAAAGAATTGGGCCAAAGAGTTGACCAGAAATGTATTTAGTAAGATCAAAGGATAAGACCGTTTAATCAGGATAAAGAGTAAAAAGGCTACTGAAAGCAGGATATCAATCGCCAGGATAATCTTGCGCCGGTCGGCAATATCCACAAACACCCCGGCAAAGATCCCAAACAAGATTACCGGGAAGTAAATCGAAAGCATCAGGACAGAAACGGCCAGATTGGACCCAACCAGTTTATAGACCCAGATAATCAAGGCAAAGTTTAGGGTGTTGTAGGCAAGCTGGACCAGAATCTGGTTGAACCAAAGATAACGGAAACCTTTATTGGCAATGACCGAGGAAAAACTTGGCTTTTCCGACATAACTCACCCCGCTTCCGGTGAAGCTAAAAGACATTATACCAGACACAGGAAAACTTATTTCTCTGAGGTTTGCCGGCTCCAACGGCTAAGCATATAAAGAGATGTCTTAGCTACCTCTTCGGGCCTAAAAATCGCCACTCCGTGATGGCCGGCTCTTTCAGGAATCATCATCTTTACATAAGGGCTTTTAGGAAAAATATGCTGTTTGAGAAAGGTTTCTCTTAAGTCTTCAAACCTAGGAAACTCAAATTCATTCCATTTTTTCCCCAACTGGCGTCTGAGACTTTGAAGCTTATTGATATAGCTTTTTCTCTCAGAATTCTGTTCCTCCACCTCATTGGGCACAACCTTTCCATGAGCAGATACAATATCATGTTCCCCTTGCATAAGTACAACCGGCACCTGAATATCCCCTAAATCTGGATGCACCTTACTCATAACCGCTATCTGTTTCCTTAAAGAAGGTGCGTCGAGGAAGGGTGCATCCGGTGGAGTTGGAACTCCTCTGGGTAAAAATTCTCTTAAAACTCCCATTCCCCTCCTTATGTATTCCCGATTTTTTACAAGGCCTAATGGAGTTTTTACTGCGCTATCAAGAACAAAATTCATGGCCAGTTCAAATTCTCCCTGCTGGTACAACCCTGTTGGTTCCAATAAAACCAAACCCTCAACAGATGCTTCTGATCCTTCACCCTGCATTAATTTAGCTAATTCAATTGCCCTCATTGCTCCTTGTGAATATCCTGCCAAAACCACATTTTTAAGTCCTCTTCCCTTAATGAACTGGCGGACATCTTCCGCATTCTCTGTAGGCATGAAAGCAAAACTGTTAGACCCACTGTAATCAGCCCAAGACTGTCTAAGATCTGCAGTTGATGGAGTGTGAGGCGTTTCAAAAGTTCCACCAAAATAGATAATATTTGCTGAAATTATCGGCCTTACTTCCTTACCTGAAACGGAAAATTCATGAGGTTTAAACTCCGTGTAATATAGGCGTTTATTCTGTTCTTGAGTTGGTATAAAATCTTCCTGAACTTCCATATTTTGATTATATTCACTTTTGGCAACTGGGGCAAAAATATGTTCCTCTACCAGCTTGTTCGATCTTTTCTACCTTACCCGGACAACCCTTACACTTTTGGCCCTGACGGTTATAGACATTGGCAAAATCTAAAAAGTATCCCCTCTCCCCTTCAATATTGACAAAATGAGCCCGGGTGGAACCTCCGGCTTTAATGGAAGAATCCAGGGATTCAATAATGGCATCGTGTAATTTCTTGAATTCCTCATCACTTAATGTCGACACCTTTCTTCGGGGGTCAATCCGGGCTAAAAAGAGGGATTCAGAGGCATAAATATTCCCCACTCCCGAAACTACCGACTGATCCATCAAAGCAACCTTTACAGGTTGAGATTTATGATTTAAGAGGTTAGATTTAAGAATTTGCCAAGTAAATTCCGGCTCTAAAGGCTCTGGTCCCAGTTTACCAAGTAATTCATAATTCTTAATTCTTAATTCTGAACTTTTGAAAACCTTTACCCAGCCGAATTTCCGCTGGTCATTAAAGTAAAGTTTGGATTTATCATTAAATTCAAAGACTACCCGGGTAGAAAAATTGGGCATCTGCCCCTTCATATCCTCCGTTGGATGACCTCCCAAAAGCCTTTCCCCATCACCGACAAAAATTAACTGCCCGGTCATTTTTAAATGGAAAACAATAGCTGTATCACCAGAGAGATTTATCCCCAGCATCTTAGCTTTTCGAAAGATATTGAGTACTTTTTTACCCTGTAGTGTTTGGGGGTCACCCTGGAAGGTTTTCGGGTTTAAGATAACAACTTTTTCTAAAGACAATCCGATAATCTTTTTCTCCAGTCCCCTTTTGATTGTCTCGACTTCGGGAAGTTCCGGCATAAAAGCATTTTACTACAAACTCTAGGACCGGGAGGGAAATGGCAGAGAGTCTTGTACAGGTTCTTGAGCCTTGGTTCCCAGCCAACGCTTGATTGCTCCCACCAATGGCCAATTAGTTGCGGCTTTGTCTTTTGGGGGTGTAGCTAGAATTTCTACTACCTCTGCCTGAACCAAAGCTTTTTCGTCATCTCTTTGGGCTTCAAGTAGCTGGTACCGGGATACACTCCAATCCTTAATATACCCATGAGGAAGGCCAAGTTTTTCCTCAATGCCTGTCTGTCTGGCCAATATTTCCTCCACCCTGCTCATTACCTTAGTTTTTCAGATTAACTTTAAAAGTTCAACCCGGCAAATTTTTCTTTATTAAATCTAAAATCTCTTTTCTAAACCTCTCTTTGGAAAACTTTTCCGCCTGTTTCCGGCACTCTTCCGGATTGTATTTTTCAGGTTGAAAATCCTTTAAAATTTCCATTAAATGACCCGCTGATTCTTCATCCACATATTTTCTCGATCCTCCCAAATCCGGAGAAACTGCAAAAAATTCCCCGGTTTTACCTTCGACAACCGTTTCTAAATAACCTCCGGATTTGGCCGCAATTACCGGTGTCCCAGCTGCCATGGCTTCCACCGGAGTAATCCCGAAATCCTCCTGTTCCGTGGCCACAATCAAGGCTTTGGCTCCGGCCAAAAGCTTAATCTTTTCTTCTTCAGTCACCGCCCCCAAAAACTCCACATTTTTCCCGGCAATCTTTTTCAGGTTTTCCAATTCCCATCCCGATCCGGCAACTTTTAGGGGCAAGTTTAACCTGGTGCAGGCCTCGACAATAATTTCTGTCCCCTTCCCTCTCATCAACCGGTTTAAAGCCAGGAAATAATCACCTTTAATCTTTTTGGCTTTATTGTATTCACTAATATCCACCCCTGGGTAGATGATTTCACTCTCCCGGCGGTAGAACTTTTTAATCCTGGCCTGGACATTTTTGGAATTGGCCACCAAGATATCCGGCCTTTGGGAAATCTCAAAATCCCAAATCCTTAAGAGATAGTTGGCTGCTTCCGCCGCAATTTTGGTGTACCAGTGCTTTTTATAGTTAAAGGAGGTGGTAAACCCATAAAGCATCTTCGGCGGGGTATGGATATAACTGATATGCAAAGTATGGGGACCGGTTTTGACCGCTTTGGAAAAATGGGTGTTACAGGAAGAGATAACCACATTAAACCCGGAAAGGTCAAACCTTTCAAAAGTCCAGGGGGCAATCATCCTGGCGGCTGAGAGGAACTTCCTTGCTCCCGGCATCTTTTGATACCAGGAAGTTTTAATGTTCCAATCCTTGATCCTTTGGTAATGAATCCCCAAACCTTCCGGGTAAAGGTAAAAAACGTACACGGGAGCATCGGGAAAGATCCGGTGCAAGTCTTCCAACACCATCTCCGCCCCACCGTATTCCACTAAATAATCATGAACCAACGCTACTTTCATAATGGATAAATTTTAGCAGAAAGAGCGAAAAAAGCTATTTAGCGATGAAGAACCACCTAAAATTTAGTTTTTAATTATTCCTTGGCTTAAATTGCAGAAGTTTCCCGGTGTCTTCTGTTGCAACTTCCCCCGAACCGGCAGTGTCTGGGTTATCTTGATGATATTTGCCCTCCGGATCAACTGCTTTCTCAAGCTTCTCAAGGATAACCTCCTTGTTCAAGCTTCCCAAATAATTCAGGGTTTTCGGCGCATCTCCATTGTCCGCCAATACATGAATACTTCTTTCGGCAGTCACAGGCTGTAAATAGGCACCGCCATACTTAGGTCCAAGTTGGCTATGAGGATCCTTGGCTCCAAATAAACGAAGCTGATTCTCATCAGCCCGATACACTATCAAGCCCTCCACTTCGCTTTCCGGTTTCCCATACCCTCTTAATCCTGGTATACGGCTTATACTTATTGCTACGCGGCTTGACGAAGGCCGCCAAGGAGTAAAGTCTATTTTTGTGCCCATCCTTTGGAAATATTCTTTTAGATATTTACTATGCTCTACTAATTCCAGCAGATAAAGAACTTTTTCCACAGTTCTTTCCGTAGGATAAGCCTGCTGCTCCTGAGATGCTCTCAGTCTCCTCTGCTCTTCAGCAAGCCTTTCTCTCGCAACTTGAATTTCCCCCACTGCATGTTCTTGAACAAACTCAATAGCTCTTATGCGTTCATTACTTGCAGACCCTGACTGATTAGTAGGTAATTCGTGACCTTCCACAAAAACACTATAAGTAAATCCAAAAACATTGTCAATCAGCTCAAGATAAAATTCTCAAGGCTCTCCCAAAAATGACCACAAGCATTAAAAATGCTACACTTGATTAATGGATCTTCTAAAAAAAGGTTTCTTTGCCCTGCCCTTTATCCTCTTCCTTTGTGGGTTTTTACTTCAATTTAGTGGCTTTCTCCAGGATCCTAATTTTGTTTTATCCTTAGATACTAAGATCCTGGTTCAAACAATTATTCTTTCAGCTTTAATTGTTTTATCCGGACTATCATTTATTGTTTTTGTTACTTTGACCTCCGATTTAAAGTATATCCTGCCGGTAATTTTCATTGCCGCGATCTCCCCCATCCTTCTTTTACCGGCACCGTTAAGCTTCATTGTTGCCGGGGAATTGCTGCTTTCCCTATTTGCCGTCTCCTTTTTACTTTTACAAAAATTAAAAAGTTACCTCACCTTCCAGGCCTCCAATCTACTTTCCCCTCAAACAAAACAGCTGATAACCTTGCTTGTTATCATTTCCTCGGTGGGGTTTTACCTAGCAGCTGATCAATTCATTACCCAAAAAGGTTTCACCCTCCCTGATTCTTTAATTGATATGAGCCTGCAATTTATCCCTAAAGACCAATTGGCGGTAGGCAGCACGGAAAACAACCTTCCAGCCTTATCCCCCGAACAAATTGCCCTGTTGGAGAAAAACCCCCAGGCTTTAAAACAATTCGGGCTGGATCCCAAAGTTTTGGAAACCATCAAAACACAGAGCCAATCCCAAAGCCAGCTTTCACCCCAGGAACTAATTAAACCGATGATCCGTTCTCAAATTGATAACTTTATTGCTCCTTATCAAAAATACATTCCCATCTTTTTGGCTGTCATCCTCTTTTTTACCCTGCAAACATTTTCTTCCCTTCTTTCAATCTTTCTTTCGCCCCTACTGTCATTAATCTTTTTAATCCTGGAAAAAACCGGGTTTACCCATTATGAGGTTGAAACACGGGAAGTAAAAAAGCTAGTGGTCTAGTGCTTTAGGGTTTTTATCAATCTTTTTTTGCACTCTTTCTCCAAATGACCGACAAATCTCTTCGAAAAATTGATCACCTTCGTGTAGACCCCGCCTTTTAAGAAGAGGTAAAATGTACTCTTCTATCCCCTGTTGCCTAACGTCACACTCCCTAACATCCTCATCGTATCTATCACAGACAGGTGCTCCTTCCTGCATCACACACTGAGAGCTTTTAGCGAACGGACATTTGGCGCCACTATCCGAAATCATTTGATGTAGTAATTCCTTCTCATACCAATCATTTAAACCTGGAGGAATTTCAATCATGGGTCTATTTTAGCATATCCAAAGGCTTCATCTCGCCCCAGTTGGGGCCAATTTTAAGCTCGGCAATGACCGGCACCGAGAGTTTCAAGGCATTTTCCATCTTCTCTTTGACTAATTTGGCCGTACTTTCTACCTCCTTGGGGTCACACTCAAAAACCAATTCATCGTGCACCTGAAGAATCATTCTGTATTCTGAATTCTTAATTCTTAATTCTTCATCAATCTCCACCATGGCCTTTTTAATCATATCCGCTGCTGTCCCCTGCACCGGGTGGTTGACCGCCGCCCGCTCCCCCGCTGCCCGGAAGGCCCGATTAACCCCGGTGGTTAATTCCGGAAAGTACCGTTTTCTACCCCAAAGAGTTTCAGTATAGCCTTTGGTATAGGCATCAGAAACCACCCTGGCCATCCAGTCTTTGACCTTGGGAAACTGAGCAAAGTACTCGGCGATATAGTTTTGTGCGGTGGCATAATCCACCCCCAGCTGGCGGGACAAAGCATGCGGTCCCTGGCCGTAAAGGGTAGCAAAATTCATGGTTTTGCCGATCATTCTTTGGTGCTTCGTTACCTCGGAAACAGGAACATTGAAAATCTTGGAAGCGGTTGCTGTATGAATATCCAAACCTTCATTAAAGGCTTTCTTTAACCCCGGATCATCGGCCAAGTGGGCCATAATCCGCAACTCAATTTGGGAGTAGTCCGCAGCCAGGAGTACCTTACCTTTGGCCGCCACAAAAGCCTTGCGGATCTCTGAACCTATCTCCCCCTTAATGGGGATGTTTTGTAAATTGGGATTTTCCGAGGAAAGCCTGCCGGTAGCCGCACCTTCAACATTAAAAGTCGAATGAATCCTGCCATCCTTGTCAACAAACCGGGGTAAAGCATCAAGATAGGTGGAAACCAGCTTAAAAAGCCCCCGGTACTGGAGGATCAACTTGACCACCGGATGAGCATCCTGCAACTGGAGCAGCGTCTCTTCATCAGTTGACCTGCCGGTCTTAGTCTTTTTGATAACCGGCAGGTTTAAGTCATCAAACAAGATACCGGCCAGCTGCTTGGGGCTGTTAATATTAAATTCATGCCCCACTGCAGCATAAATCTCCGCCTCCAGGGCATTTAATTTTTGGTGCAGGTCCTCGCTCAACTCCTTTAAAAACCTGAGGTCCACCAAAACCCCGGTTTCGGACATTTTCTTCAACACTGGTTCAACCGAATGGTCAAGGTCAGTTGTGCTCGGAGCTTCAGTGTGTCGGTGTGTCGGAGTATCGGAACTATCAGTTTTATTATTTTTCTGACTTTCTGACATTCCGATATTCTGATATTCCGGCACTCTGGCTAAAAGACTCCTGAATTCCAGCTCCTCAAAGAGTTTTTTGACCTTTTCCCGGTCAAAGTCGTGCACCCGGCAGGCCGGAAAGTCTAACTTAATCGGGACATCCGTCTCCAAAGTTGCCAACTTCCGGCTTTGGAAAGCGCTCTCTTTCCCCTCCTCCAAAAGTTTCCGCAAGCGTTCAGGGTATTCATCCAAATGTTTATACACACCCTCCAAATCCCGATATTGCTGAATTAATTTAGTGGCAGTTACCTCCCCTACTCCCGGCACTCCCGGAATATTATCCGAAGCATCCCCGGCCAAGCCTTTGTAGTCCACTAAATTTATTGGGGCAAAACCAAAACGGGCGGCAAATTCCATTTCCCCATACATTCCCACATCCTGGATCGTTTTCTTAGGCATAAATACCTTGGTCCTGTCATCTATCAGCTGCATCATGTCCCGATCCCCGGTAACTACGATTATTTCCATCGCTTTTTCCTTTTTGGCAGCCTGTTTGGCCAGTGTCCCCACCAAATCATCCGCTTCAAACCCCGGAAGTTTAAATTCAGGGATATTTAAGGCTCCAACAACCTCATGCACCCGGTCGTATTGGGCCACCAAGGCATCATCGGCCCTTTTGCGGTTGGCTTTATAGCCTTCAAAGGCTTCGTGGCGAAAAGTCGGTGCCCGCATATCCCAGGCAACACAAATATAATCCGGGTGAAGTTCCTCCATGGCCTTGAGTAACATCGAGGTAAACCCGTAAACCGCATTTACCAGCTCGCCGGAGGTGGTGGAAAGCGGAGGTGTGGCGTGATAAGCCCGGTGCAAAAGCGCGTTTCCATCAACCAAAACTAGTCGTTTCATATAGGGGAATTTTAACAGAAAATAACCTCAGCGGCTATTAAACCTTAAGCAGATTTTTTCTTTTTACCGACGATCTTTTCAAACTCATCAGTATCCAAAGTCTCCTTTTCCAAAAGGGCCTTGGCTACTTTATCCATCTTTATCTTATTCTCTTTTAATATCTTTTGGGCCTGGATGTGAGCATTATCAATAATCTTCCTGATTTCGGCGTCGATCTTTGTCTGCATCGATTCAGAGATAGTATTGGGTTCATCCGGATCATTACCGAAAGCCCCAATCATACCCTTAGACTTAATATTGATTGGACCCAGGTCGGACATCCCGTATTGGGTAACCATCTCCCGGGCAATGGCGGTAGCCACTTCCAAGTCATTGGAGGCCCCGGTGGAAACATCCCTAAAAATCAGCTCTTCCGCTGCCCTACCGCCTAAAGCCGTGGATATTTGCTCCAGCAGCCTGGATTTTCTTTCATTGGAACGGTCTTCGGTAGGAGGAAACATCGTGTGCCCTCCGGTCATTCCCCGGGCGACAATGGAAATCCGGTGCACCGGGTCAACCTGGGGCAAAAAGTGGCCAACAACCGCATGCCCCGCTTCGTGGTAAGCCGAAAGTTTGCGGTCATCTTCAGTTTGCATCCTCTTTCTTTGGGGGCCCAGCTTTACTTTAGTGGCAGCCTCCTCTAAATCGGCGTTATCGATAGCCTTTTTACTCTCACGGGCAGCCAAAATGGCCGCTTCGTTCAACATATTGGCCAAATCTGCCCCGGAAAAGCCTACGGTCCGTCTGGCAAGCCGCTCCACATCCACATCTTTGGTAAACGGCTTACCCTTCATATGAAGCTGGATAATAGCCCTTCTTTCCTCTAAATCAGGTAGGTTCAAAACCACCCGGCGGTCAAACCTTCCCGGGCGGACCAAGGCCGGATCCAAAAGGTCAGGCCTATTCGTGGCTCCAATTAAGATAACATGGTCGTTGGGGGTAAACCCGTCCATCTCCACCAAGATTTGGTTCAAGGTCTGTTCCCTCTCATCGTGGCCTCCGGAAATTCCAAAACCTCTCATCCTGCCGATAGATTCGATTTCATCAATAAAGATGATTGAGGGGGAATTTTTCTTGGCCTGGGCAAACATATCCCGGACACGGGCGGCACCCACACCAACCAGCATTTCCATAAATTCCGATCCGGCAATGGAGAAAAACGGCACATTAGCCTCCCCGGCTACGGCCCGGGAAAGCAAAGTTTTTCCGGTTCCCGGAGGCCCAACCAAAAGCACGCCTTTGGGAGTCCGGGCTCCAATATCTTTATATTTTTGGGGACTTTTCAGAAAATCCACCACCTCTTCCAGCTCTTTTTTAGCTTCATCCACCCCCGCCACATCAGCAAATTTAACTTGAGGAGCATCTTTGGAAAACACCCGGGCCCGGGATTGGCCAAAGGCAAAAATTGATTGTCCGGCATCCTTAGCCTGCCTAAAAATAAGGAAGAAGAATCCAACCATTAGGGCGATAGGCAAAACTGTGCCTAAAAGTGAGAGCCAGGTTTGGGAAAATGAGGTATCCGCCACCTGGATATTGACCGAGGAAGGATCGGCATTGCCGTCCTTTAGAATCTGGTAGATGGATTCGCCGGATTCTTTACGGGAGGTTGCTGTCTGGTCGGAATTTTTGTATTTGACCGTCACCTGGTCTCCCTCAACAGTGATGGTGTCCACTTTTTTATCTTTGACATCAGTCACTACCTGGGAAATCGGGACCTCTGTTCCCTTTTTGCTGCCTCCGGAAAGGTTGACAAAGAAAATTAGGGCCGCGAGCCCAATTAGGGCATAAACTGCCAAATCCCTTAACCCGCGGAAAGCTTTTTTTGAAGGACTTTTACGATTCTTACCGTTTGCCACCAGCAGATTTTAACACAATTAGCCTCAAAAAACCATAGTAAAGATTACTTTTTTACAGAAATTGAAGTCAAAAACTAGTGGGCTTTGGCACCGGGAGCAACTTTTTTGGCTGGTTTTAAAAGAACCGGATTTTCGTTCCCAACCGCCAAAATCATCCCCTGGGATTCCAGTCCCATCATTATTCTGGGTTCTAAATTGGTTACAAAAACCAGTTGCTTCCCAATTAAAGATGCTGGTTTATACCATTTCTTAATTCCGGACAAAACCTGCCTGGGTTTTTCTTCCCCCAAGTCTACCTGCAGCTTTAAAAGCTTCTCTGAGCCTTCAATCTCCTCTGCTGAGACAATAGTGCCTACTTTAATCTCAACTTTAGAAAGATCATCAATGGAAATTGTCTGAGTACTAATAGTGTTCATTATAGGTTATTTAGCCTAGGCCAACTTTACTTTTCACTTCGTTCAACTTCTTCTCCGCTATCGGCCTGGCCTTTTCTGCCCCCTCTTGCAAAAGTGTATCAATGTCATCCGGGTTTTGGGTTAGTTCCCGATATCTTTTCTGGAACGGCTGTAGGAATTCAATGACTTTCTCCGCTAAATCCTTCTTAAACTCCCCGTAACCCTTACCCTCAAATTTGGCTTCAATTTCTTTTCTGTCTAAACCGGTTACCCCTTCATAAATCTCCAGCAGGTTATAAACCCCCGGCCGGTCTAAATCAAAGCGGATTTCCTTTTGGGAATCAGTAGCCGCTCCCATAATTGCCGAACGCAACTCATCCGTTGAGGCTAAAAGCGGGAGGGTCCGGCCAGGCCGGTCATCGCTTTTGCTCATCTTCTTGGTCGGTTCTAAAAGGTCCATCACCCTGGCTCCGGCTTTAGGGATAACTGGCAAAGGCAGTTTAAAAGTCTCTCCATAGATGGAGTTAAACCGCTGGGCAATATCCCGGGTAATCTCCACATGCTGCTTTTGGTCCTCCCCTACCGGCACCTCATCGGTATCATAAAGCAGGATATCCGAGGCCATTAAAACCGGATAATCAAATAACCCGACGCTGACATTCTCTTTTTTATCCTCAGACTTTTCCTTAAACTGGGTCATCCTTCCCATCCAACCCATAGGGGTAAAACAATTGAGGATCCAGGCCAGTTCCGCGTGAGCACTGACATCTGACTGGACAAAAACAGTTGACTGTTTCGGGTCAATGCCGGCAGCAAAATAGATGCCGGCAATCTCCCGGATCTTCTGCTTTAAGATTTTGGGGTCCTGGGGCACAGTGATAGCATGCAAATCCACAATACAAAAGACATTGTCAAAGTTTTCCTGGGAGGCTACCCAATTTTTTAAAGCCCCTAAATAGTTGCCAATGTGAAGGTTTCCTGAAGGCTGAATTCCGGAAAAAACTCTCTTTTTCATAGATAGCTAGAATATATCATCTAAGGATAAAAAATGCGAGGAGTTTAAAGTAGCAGGGGTGGGGAAAATCTCTCCTCATTTCATTCGGAGCTGAACCTGCTTCGCCTCTGTGAGGCGCGCACGGCTCTCCCCCAATCCCCTATAAAAACGAAAACAGCTACCACAAAGGTAGCGTTTTGTTTTGTAGCAGGGGTGGGGATCGAACCCACGACCGCAGCGTTATGAATGCTGTGCTCTAACCACTGAGCTACCCTGCCGCAGGATCAATTCTACCAAATTTATACCTCCTGAACAAACTTTAAGAATCTAGTTGAGATATTCTTTTATTTATTAACTTTGAAAAGTGATTTCTATATCTTTGCTGAAGCTCTGGAAACCTCCAATCTTGACCTGTTATTTTATGCCTGCAAAAAGGTGATCCGCAATGACATTCCCACTTAGAAACATAATTTTCATCCGCCTCCCAAAGAGCATAATCTGCAGTTAATTCTTCTCCTGCTTTAATATCTTTTCTTGTAACTAAGGTTGATACACCCTCCATCCACAAATTAGGATCACAAGAATGGTTAATATAATAACTAGGGTCATCTCCCCTGTCCTCAACGGAGAATACATCGTCATCCCATTGCAAAACTAGCTTTCCAGCTTCCTCAGCTAGTTTTGCACCCTCTGTATTAATAGCATCACCACCCCAAATTACTACGACCTCACCTTCTTTAAGAGGCTCCTTAGTAAACATTCCCTTCCCTATTTTAGTTTCTCTAACCTCTAACTTAGGGTTAATCCAACTTTTTTCAGGATACTTGTCCATTAAGGCCATTATATCAGCTCAAGCTTTGCATGAAGATCTCAAAGTTGTATAATACCTTGGTTATACAACGCGGGGTAGAGCAGTGGCAGCTCGCGAGGCTCATAATCTCGAGGTCGTTGGTTCGAATCCAACCCCCGCAACCAATTGAAAAAGTCCCTCTTTGTGAGGGGCTTTTTCGGTTATATGGGGGTATTGGGAGAGCTATGCGCAGAACACAGTTCTAAGCAGGTTCGATAATCGAGCGAAGCGAGATTACAAGATCTTTGACGTAAGTCAAAGTAGACTTAATCCAACCCCCGCAACAAAAGTTAAGCCCCTAGGGGGCTTTTTATTTGGAAAACAATCTCAACCAACCTTGCCAGTTGGGAATTATTTCCACCTTCTTCTCCTGCCAACTGTCTAAAACTTTCTGGATGTTAGCCTCAGGGATAACCACTATTGTCTCACCCGGCCGGGAAAGATTGAGCTTATCCCGGGCCTCTTTTTCAATAAATTGCAGGCTGTCCACTTCCAAAAGCTGCTTTTTGAGCTCAGAGTTCTTCTTTTGTAAAGCTGCCAGCGTCTCAACTTCTGAATCCAAACGGTTTCCTGCCCGCAGTGATTGGTAAACTTGTTGAGATAAACTATAGAACAAAAATAAAACTGCGGCTATAGCTATAAAATAGATTATTTTCTTACCCATAAGTTTCTCTTTACAACTATCCTGTAGTATGCTAAAATTACTACATTGTTATGAATTTATAGGGCTACCTTCCAACTACGTTGGAACGATCCTGTAATTTCATAATTCTTTATGAAATTATCAGACGCCAGACAACAATTTATCGGGCATCTTAAAGGCCGAAGCCGCTCCTCTGCGACTATCCTTGCGTACGGTAAGGATATTGAGCAGCTGGTAGACTTCCTTAATTCTAAGGGTATTGAAGACCCCTCACAAGTCACTACCGAAGATTTACGGGATTTCATGCGTAAACTTGGCAAAGAAAACTATACCCCAAAATCTGTTTCCCGTAAAACCAACTCCACCAAAACCTTCTTTAAGTTCTTAAAAACCTCCAATATTATTGAATCCGATCCGGCTGTTGGTCTGGAGCACCCCACGTTTGAAAACAAGCCTCCCAGGATGCTCTCTAAGCTGGAATACCGGGCTTTAAGGGACGCTGCCCGGGGCGATATCCGGATGTCAGCTGTTATCGAATTACTTCTTCAAACCGGTATCAGAATCGGTGAATTAGCCAAGCTCACTGTAGAAGATGTCCGTCTTGAGGGAGAAAACCCCCACATCTATATCCGTCCCGAAGAAGGTTCTATAGAAAGAACTGTGCCTTTAACTAAATCTGCTATTGAGGCTGTAAAAAGATACCTCGAAATCAGACCCAAGACCCAAAGCAAAGCCTTATTTGTCACCAAAACCGGCCGTCCCCTGCTTGTCAGAAACATCAGGACTGCCATCGACAGGTACTTTAGGTTGGCCGGAATCAAAGGGGCTAAAGTTAATGATTTAAGACATACCTGGGTGGTACACCAACTGGAGTCCGGGTTAACGCTCTCTATTGTTTCCAAGCTTGCCGGTCACAAACGGGTTTCCACTACGGAAAGATATTTAGCCTTTGTCCCCTCCCGAACTTCCGAGGATAAGATCAAGTTAGAAGAATTATAAACTTAATCTTCTGCTTCGCAGCAAGATCAAACTCGAAGAACTTTAATTTAGTAGAGCTGCCTGGACCTTAACAAGTAAGCATAACCTTGTTATGAACGAACCTGGAACCAATTGTTACATTCTCAATTTAAAATTTGGTGGAGCTGCCTGGACTCGAACCAGGAACCAAATGTGTATAAGACATTCGCTCTACCATTGAGCTACAGCTCCAAATTTTAAATTGCAAGACAATCGCTCTAAGACCAAAGGTCGCAAGCTTTGCTTACCGTTGAGCTATCCGCGCTAACTGCCAAATTATATCAAAGCTAGAGCCTGCTTACCATCTGATATACTGTTTTTATGGACTCTCAAGAAACAACAGAGGTTCCTACCTCCCCCAGCTCCCTTAACCCTAAAGAGATTCTCAAATATCCTACCAAAGAAAGACCACAAAAACTTCAAGAGTTTAAAGAACAGTTAGCTGCCAATAAAAAGGATCTCAGCAATACCCTCCAGTTCCTAGCACACTATGCCAGATATTATCCCGACTTAACTAAAGAACAATTTATGGATTATTTCCAAAAGATCCCTGGACAGGAGAATTTAACCCCCACACAAAAAGACTTAATCCAAAGCGGAATTGATCTCTACCTGCATAGACATCAACAGGTTAAACAAATAAGGGCAGCACACCCCAACGACCACGAACTCTTTGGATTTCTTTTTGGACATCAACCAAAAGGCAAAGTAGAAGTTATAGTCGGCCCAATTACTTTATATTTTCGCTGTAATAACCCGGAAGACTACGCGTATGTGTACGGAGGCAATTTCAGGGATAAAGAATCAGGCCAACCAGATGTTGCAGCTGCCAACAAATCTGGAGGGGTGTTTATTCAATACCCGGAAATAAAAGGATTGGAACACAGCATTATTTTGGAAAACGCCCACGGACGGGATTTTAATACTCAGGGCAAACAGATCTTAACCCACGAAGAGCAGCACGCCGTTATGGCATTATTTGAAGATTCCTACAAAAAATATAGCGCTCAACTCTTCGAGAATGGCCAGAAGGCCCCTTCTTTTGTTAAGGAAAATATTCAAGTTAATCTTTTTATCTCTGAGCTTGCACTGAAGGTATTAAAAATGGATCTGCAGGACAAAAATGAGCAGGAGCAGCAAGCCCTTATTCACCAAGCTCTTGTTTCAGGAAGAGCAATAGGAGAAAGACGAGCTAAAGATGAAATCTTGGCCTACTGGAAAGACGGGCGGGAAATACCCACAATTAGATATTATCTCAAACAGCCCAAAGAGGAAGGAGGTTTGTATGATTATTTCAGCCAAGAGTGGAGAAAAATGATTACTAACCGTTTTGTTGAAAAATTAGGAGAACCGCTCCGTCCCCTAATCGAACAAAATATAGAAAAAGTTTTTGTCACCGAGTATCAACAAGAGATACTAGAGAACAGCTTTAATGCTTTGGGGATTCTAAAAATGATGGGGATATCCCGGCAACAAACCCTCAACTTACTAATAAACGAGCCGCTTCCTAATTGGAAAAAGGTTGTATTAAGATTACAGGAGGAACAGCGTAAGCCTTCCAACCCAAAAGCTGCTTAAAGTTTGGCTCTTTGGTTGATCTCTGCTTCCACTTCCGCTACATCCCGCCCATAAGTGAGCCGGGAAAGCTCCTTAATGGCTTGGGCTATATCCGGCCGTTTTAAGGCATTCCAGGCATCAAAGTTAGGTTTCACAAACATTGAAAAAGGCGGAATTGGTTCACCTTTTACCTGGGTCTTGATGTAAACATGCCAAGCCTCAATATTGACCAGATCCTGTTCAGTAAACACCGGAGAAAACTCATGCTGGAGGAACTGGGCATCGGGCACACCCACCCGGTAAGCAATGGTGGTACCAACGTTACCGAAAATGGCGGATTTAATATCCTCCGGCATCTGGCCGATAAATTGGTTGGCTACCGTTAAGTTCAGGCGGTATTTTCTGGCCTCAGAAAGAATAGTGGCAAAGGTATCGGTGGCAAAGTTTTGAAACTCATCAACGTAAAGGTAGAACGGCCGGCGCTGCTCTTCCGGCATATTGGCCCGGGACATGGCGGCGGCTAAGATCTTCGGCACTAAAATTAATCCCAGGAAGTTGGAGTTCTCCTCCCCCATCTTTCCCTTGGAAAGGTTGACGATCAAAATTTTCCCCTCGTCCATAATCTGGCGGAGGTTAAAGGAAGACTTTGACTGGCCGATGATATTTCTCATCATCCGGTTAGTGACAAAGCGGCCGAATTTGGAAACGGTGTAATCCAAAACCTCGGATTTATGGAAATCCTGGGTGTGGGCAATCTGGTCGGTCCAGTAGCGTTTAACAATTGGATCGTTCACGTGCGGCAAAAGCTCACGGACAAACTCCGGATCCTGCATAATCCGCATGACTTCCACAAAGGTATTGCCCGGCACCGACATGACAGTCAACATGGCGTTGCGGACACCGTGCTCAAACCGCGGCCCAATAATACCGGTCTTGTTGGGGTCAAACAGCTTATACATAAGTCCTAAGATGTTGGCCACCACAAAGTGTTTTTCATCCTCAGTTTCCGCATCCAGCATATTCATCCCGAACGGCCTTTGGGTGTCTCCGGGATCAAAATAAATTACATCCTGGGCCCGGTGGGGCGGAATAAGCGAGAGCAGCTCCTCCGCCGCATCGCCGTGGGGGTCGATAAAACACAAACCTTTGCCAGATAAAATATCCTGCAGCATCAGGGTCTTGAGCAAGGTAGTTTTTCCGGTACCGGTTCTTCCGATGATATACATGTGGCGCGCCCGGTCCTCCTCGGAAATAAACACCGGCCTCTCCGTCCCCCGGAAAACGGATTTCCCAAGGTACAAACCGCTCGTAGGAATTTTTTCTGAAGCCGGGGCGGAACGGGCCGGCAGCCAGGAAATGTGCGGCGTGGTCACTGATTTATTGGGGAAATGGTAAACCGATGCCAGCTCGTCGGCGGTCAAAACCGGAGTTTTGGAAAACATCGGCATATAGCGGTAGATAAAATCGGTCATGAACCCTTTTTCGGAACGGATCTTCATTCCCGAAAAGCTGTTGTATGGCCCGTCAAATTGCTCAAAAGCCGCTTTAATATTGGACAAATGGGCTTTGGCGCTGTCTTTGGAAGTGGAAGAAGTGACAATCCTTAAAGACACATTAAACCCTTGTTTGGAAATTTTGTTTTCCACCGCCTCCAGTTGTTTGGCGTCAGGCGGAGCCTTGGGAGCCTCAGGTTTTCCCGGATCCTTTTCTTTTTTAAGCCACTTTTTTCCAAAGTCCTTCCACTTCCCGTCCGCCGGGGAAATTATCATCTGGACTACCGCCCCCTCATCCTCCTGCATCTTGGCCAAAGCGGAAGTCAAAGCGGAAAGCGGATCGGTCGGCAAATCACGGTAGGTTTTAATCGGCATGTAGTCTGCCCCTTTGAGCTTGTACATAACATAAGCCGTCTGACCGGATTCCGAGAAAATATTGTATTCCGGAACAACCTTAATTTCAGCGTCAGGATACGCTCCGTGAATCTGTTTTTCCACCAAATCCCGTAACGATTCATGGACACAGATAAAAAACCTGATAGATTCATGCAGCGCGACTATTTCAAAGGAAATCTGGGCCTGAGGCTTTAAGTTCATAAACCCCTGGTTTTTTTTGATGGCATAAAGGGAGGCAAAAAATTGCTCCATGGCATCGATCTTAATCTCGTTGTCCCGGGGAACATTAACCTGGATTAAAACCGACTTTAAGGAACGTTTTTCCCGGTCCCGGTCACGGTACATGGCGATAAAATACCGGCTAAAATATAACAGCCCTAAAACAACTCCTAAAAGAAGAATAACCAGCAATCCGATAAGGAGAAACAAATTAAAAAAATCAGTACCTGCTGCAACCTGGTTTGCTTCCATTTTAAAACTCTACCCCTCCTTCACTTTAATATCATTGCCCGGATTTTGTTTCTTTAACCTGCCGTATAAAATCTTTAAGAAGTTATGCGAGCTTTCTGTCCGCGGACGTCCTTTTTCCGCATCAATTATCTCCTGCAAATCAGCTTGGGTCTTTGGTTCTTCGTGCAGGTTATTTTGGGTGACGGGTGTTTGGTCTATCGCCGGGGTCACTGATTCCGGTTCTATTTTTTGGCCGGTAATAGCCGATAAAGTATCAGCTACTTCCTGCTGGAGACCAGCGGCATGTTGGGAATCGTCTTGTCCTGGTGTAATAACTACTTCATTTTGAGCAGATTCCATATAGAGACATTATACCCTAAAACGCACACAGAATAGAAAGCTAATCTTGAAGTTTTTCTAAGTATTCTTCCGCATCCAATGCAGCTTTACATCCAGCCGCTGCCGCAGTTATTGCCTGTCGGTAGCGAAAATCAGCCACATCCCCGGCAACAAACACTCCGGGGACAGAGGTTTGGGTTTCGTCCTTGACCACCAAATAACCTTTTTCATCCAGGTGTAAATGGGAGCCTAGAAATTCAGTATTTGGACGATGCCCAATAGCTACAAATACCCCGTCAATCTCCATCTCGGAAATTTCCCCGGTTTGGGTATTTTTAATTTTAACTCCCGTAACTTTATCCTCCCCTAAAACTTCCTCCACTACTGAATTCATCAGGAACTTTACCTTGGTTTTAGTTTTAACCAGGTCAACTAAAGCCGGTTTGGCCCGGAATTCATCCCTCCGGTTGACCACGGTCACCTCGGATGCATATTTGGAGAGGTGTTGGGCTTCCCGCATCGCCACATCTCCCCCGCCGACAATGATGATCTTTTTATCCCGGAAAAAAGGCCCGTCACAGGTGGCACAAGCCGAAACTCCTTTACCAATTAACCGTTGTTCAGACGGCAGCCCCAGCCATTGGGCTGAAGCGCCGGTGGCCACAATCACCGCTTTGGCAGAAACTTCCTGAGTTTCAGTGGTAATTTTAAAAGGAGCGCCCTTTAAATCCACCGCCGTTACGTCTTCATCAATAAACCGGGTGCCAAATTTTTCCGCCTGTTTCCGGAAAAGCGCCATTAATTCCGGGCCCTGGATACCTTCGGGAAACCCGGGAAAATCATCCACATCTGTAGTTAAAGTCAATTGGCCACCGGGAGTCCGGCCGGCGATAACCAGCGGATTTAAATTACTCCGGGCGGCATAGATGGCGGCGGTCAGCCCCGCCGGCCCTGAACCGATAATGACTATTTTTTCCATATCTTCCATCTTTCTAGGTTGTCATCTTGTAGTTCTACCAGCGGAACTAGTAGAAGTACGGGTTGGAGTTGGACTCGCTTTCTTTGTGCCGGACGGCGTCGCAGTTGCCGATGGGCTGGCCACGGTTGGAACCGCAGTCGGAGTTGCAACTTCTGAAACCGGTGTTGGGGTAGGAGTAACAGTTGTAGCCTGGAATCTGCCCCGAAGCCAAAGAAGGTATCCCGCAATAAGTAAAATCACCAAGATAATAACCAAGATTGTTACGTTTCGACTCAATTTATTCACCTCCCTTGCGGGCAGCAAGTTTGACCCCATTGTACATAACGTTTTTTTTAACTACAAGGTCTCAAATTTATATGATATGATGCAAAAGACCCATGAGAAAGACAGTTGCTTTTCTATCCCTTAATACTTTCTACTTAATACTTACTACTCCTGTTCACGCCGTTTGTCCGGTTTGCACCGTCGCCGTTGGAGCCGGATTGGGTCTGGCCCGGTATTTGGGGGTTGATGATACCGTTTCCGGAGTTTGGGTCGGCGGGTTAATCCTCTCCTCCTCTTTCTGGCTGTCTTCCTGGGCACAAAAAAGAAAGTTGCTCCCCTCTTTAAACTCTTATCTTTCCCTCCTTTCTGTTGTGTTTATGTTTTTAATTGTTTTGCTGCCTTTATGGTTTAGTAAAATCATCGGCCATCCTTTTAACACTATTTACGGTGTCGATAAACTAGTCTTTGGCACAATTGTCGGATCCTTAGTCTTTCTTTTGGGAATGAATTTGGATAAACAAGTCCGCAAGGCTGCCGGGCACCAATTTTTCCTTTACCAAAAAGTGGTCTTTCCGGTTGCGGCTTTAGCCTTGGGCAGTTTGGCCATGTATCTCTTAAGTAAATAATTATGAAACAGGAAGAAGACGTTAAAAAGTTATTAGAGAAGGTCGAAAAGGTAACTAAAGAAAAAAAGCTGGACCTTTCCTCTGATGAGGATTTGTCCATCGCCATTATGAACCTGGTGGCAATTGAGGAACACCTCTTCTACACCTCCCAAAAAACCGGCAAAGACGGCTATTTGGATCTTCTAAACGAGGTCCGGCAGATGCGCAAAGAGTTGCTCCAGGAAATTATCACCGAATATGAGGGCGAGGTTTGGTGCATCAGTAAGCACCTTTTAGCCTCCTCCATGAGATTAATGGAGGTAGGAACTAAGGAATTAGGTTCCGGCAACAAGAAAAAGGCCTGGGACTTATTTTCCAAAGCCTACAAACTCTACTCCCTCTTTTGGGGTATCAATTTAAAGCTGGTTAATTTAAAAGACAGTAAAAGAGTGAGTCATGAAGTCAATTTAATTGATGAAAAATCAGCCAAAATTGCTTCCGTTTCCGTCTTTGATAAACTCGGCTCAGTTGTCCAAAAAGCCATTGATTGCTGTAAAGAATAATTTTAGGAAACTATTTCTTCGATTCTTTCACAAAATAAAGAAAAACCAGAATTGAAGCTGTAAGGGTTAGCCAGTCACGAAGAGTGTGTCTTTCAAAAATATCATGAAAGGCGAGAAAACTAATAGCCAAAAGCAGAAATACAATTAAAAGCATTAACAGCTTTTTAAACTTCATATTCTAATTGCAGAAATTGGGTTTTAAGATGGTGTCCGGGAAACCATAATCTTTCCGCATTTTATTACAGTCAACATTACCATTACCGTCCCAAACCACATTCCAGCCATTACCTAAAACAGCCAGCCAGGCACCCACCTCCCCGGGTCCGCCATTACCAAATGAAACAGTGCCCGAAGCAAACCCCGGGACTTCTTTATCCACAGTAACCTTTACTTCAGACACCGGTTTTTGATATTTATTAGCCAAAAAAGCGGCAATAGCGGACTTGGTATCGGGGTATGAAGTCGGGGTAACAGTTTCCTGGGTTGTTTGGGTAGGCACAGCTGTGGGTGAAGGGGTTGGGGTATTTGCAGTTTGTTTATTGGCAGAAAACTGGTAATAACCAAAGCCTAAAACTGCAAGAATTACTAGGACAACTAAACCTTTAATTACACTCACCAAAACAGTATAGCAAATATTTGAGCAAGATTAAAATAGTTTTGCCCCCCATCCCTTGAAACATTATACCCCTAAGTGCTAGCTCACCCTAAAGCCCTTAATAGGATATACATAACCTTTTTCTTCATATTCTTCTCTTGTGGATGACAATACGGGTGGTGAAACATAAAAAATAGCTTTAAATTTCGAATCCTTATATTTTGCAGACAATCCACTTATTTCTTCTGGTGAAGGTACCGGCAAGAATCCTTCAACTAACAACATTAAACTTTGTGCTAAATTCCCGTATTTTTTCTCTTTATCATCAATCGACTTTGAGATCCACTCTAATGGTCTTACTTGCATGGCATTAATTTGTTCTCCTCTTTGTATTTGTCCTGCGCTTACATGAGCCAGCTCTAACATTTCTCCCCCGGAAGTAACATTTTGCAACAGTAGCTGTTCTTGAGTATCAGAATCAGCAAAAATGTCAGTATCTGAATACTCTTCCTTATTTGGCAATACTTTATAATCTAGACCATATTTACCGTTAAACCAGTCGATAAAAAATTGAGCATATTCAAGCTCGTGGAGTTTTTGCAATTCTTGTTTCTTCATAAACTTATAGAACAGAACCAGGTGACTAGAAGCTAAATTCTGACAATAAGGTTGGTTATAATAACAAATTTCAGCTCCTCGGCTAGGACTCGAACCTAGAACCTTATCCTTAACAGGGATCCGCTCTACCATTGAGCTACCGAGGAATATTAATGTACTCAGGAATTTTACCATCTAAAAAGTCCGAAATCCACCCTTTGGACAAACTCAAAAACTTACTTTATGATAAATAAAGAGGAGGTGAGAAAGATGTTAAAACCTATTCCTTTGGCCAATGCCTTAACCGCCGTTACCGTTGCCGCCTACCTAATTTGCTGGATCATTTTCCGGATTTCCACTGATGCCTACAACTTTTTAATGAACTCTCTTTCTTTGGGGGCCGATGTGGCTTCCTTTTTCCAGCCAACCCACACTATCCAATCTTTACTAGTTGCTTTGGTAGTCACCGGGATCACAACCTGGATAAGCGGTTTCTTTTTTGCCTGGTTATATAACCGCTGGGCAAAAAGTTAGATATTTTTCTTAACCACATCATCCCAGAAATCAACTGGTTTTTCTGTCTTAGAGGAAAGAATATTGTTACTGGTGGGTTTTACGTCTCGGACAACCCGAATTCCCTTTTTGTCAGCCACTACTTTAATCCCATTTCCAAAATCCGTAACATCAATAGTTTCAACATTATCCCCGGCAACTTTGGCAGTACTTTGCCTTATCTCAGCAGCAGCTCTGGCCGATAGAATCGCCTTATAAATTTCACTCATGCAGATAATTTTATCAAACTATAAGCTTTTAGTCAAAGCTGGAATAGGAAATTACTCTAAATAGTCGCGGAGTTTCTTGGCGCGGGTGGGATGACGAAGTTTCCGAATTGCCTTCGCCTCGATCTGGCGGATACGTTCACGGGTTACACCAAACTCTTTTCCTACCTCTTCCAGAGTTCTTTGTTTTCCGTCCTCTAAACCAAACCGCAGCTGCAAAACCCTCTTCTCTCTCGGGGAAAGTGAATCTAATACTTCATCAAGATGACCACGAAGTAAAGCCCGGGTTGCCTGCTCATCCGGTTTTAATCCCGGAGCTTCAATAAAATCACCCAATTCCGAATCCTCTTCATCCCCTACTTTAGTGGCAAGTGAGGTTGGCTCCTGGGAAACTTTAATAATCTCCCGGGCTTTAGCCGCATCAATCCCCAGCTCTTTAGCAACCTCTTCCGGAGTCGGCTCTCGTCCCAGGTCCTGCATTAATTTTCTTTGGGCCCGGTTGAAACGGTTAATTGTTTCCACCATATGGACAGGAATCCGGATAGTCCGGGCCTGGTCAGCCAGGGCCCGGGTAATAGCCTGCCTGATCCACCAGGTAGCATAAGTGGAAAACTTAAACCCCCGTTTCCAGTCATATTTTTCCACCGCCCTCATCAAACCCATATTCCCCTCTTCAATCAAGTCCAAAAGGCTCATACCGCGGCCAACATACTTTTTAGCAATGGAAACAACCAGCCTTAAGTTAGCGGAGATTAATTTGTCCTTAGCCCGCTGCTCACCCTTTTCCGCTCTTTTGGCCAGTTCAATCTCTTCGTCAGCCGTGAGCAGGGAAACTCTTCCAATCTCACGTAAATATTGGCGGACGGGGTCGGTTACCGACCCTTCCTCCAAAGAAGCCAGCATTTCCAGCTCTTTTTCCAAATCTGTGGAAGATTTTTCGGATTCGGCCACCTCTTCCGCAGTAGTTTCAAAAACATCAACTTCAGCTTCAATGAGCTTTAGATAGAAATCATCAAGGGCCTCAATATTTTCTTCCGGTTTGGGGAATACCTGTAAGATCTCTTCCTGGGTCACAAAACCCCGCTCGTGTCCGAGTTTTAATAATTTTTTATCATCAAGTTGTGTGTCTTTTGCTCGTGCCATATTTATAGGGCTACCTTTTAACTTTGTTAAAACGATCCTGTAATTTCTTCACTTCGTTCATAAATTATAAATTCTTTAACTTCACCGATAGGTCCCGAAAACGCCTGTTTAAAGTTTCCAGTAGCTCCATCTTGTCAAAAGCTTGAGCTGATTTGATCTCAGCTGATAGTTTTTCCAGGGAGGCCTTAATCAAAGCCTTCTTTAATTCTGCCACAACTGTCTCAATTTCCTTTTCCCAGACCCTCGAGCTTGATAATTTATCATCAATCTCGGATAAATACAACCTGTCAACTATAGGTATAAGTTCGGGAGGTAAAGTTTTAACAAAATCGCCAATATTAAAACTTTCGCCCTTAAATGAAATATTGTCAAGATAGAGAACTAACATCACATATATCGAGCGGAAATTTTCAGACAACAACAGGGTTTCCGGGAAACTTGGGACAAAGGTAATATCGGAGGGAATTTTCAGAAGCAAAGTCATTAAGTATTCCTCCAAAAGATCGCGGCGGGAACGGATATTAGCCCGGGTTTTATCGACCGGCAAGTTAACAACTGTGGTAAATTTAGGGGCAAGAGCATTCCCCTGGCGTCCAATTTCTTTCCTTAACAACTCATCAGAGGTAGAAATTAATGCCGCCAACTTTTGGATATAGTGCTCACGGGTAAAAGAATCAGTAATCTTCCCTAAAACCGGGATCATCTCTTCCGCAATTTTCCTTTTGCCCTCGGCAGTTTTGGGGTTGTAACGGGCAGAAACCGACCTTAAGTAATAGTCATAAATCGGCTCGGCGCGATCTACCGCTTCCTGCCAACGTTCGATATTTTTACTGGCCAACTCCGCCGGATCTTTACCTTCCGGAATCTCGATAACTTTAATGTTTAAACCGGCAGCGTCAGCCATCTCAATCCCCCGCCGGGAGGCGCTATCCCCAGCCAAATCCATATCAAAACATAAAAGTAAGTTGTCGGCATGTCTTTTAATAAGCTCAACTTGCCCCTGGGTTAAAGCGGTCCCTTTGGAAGCCACCACATTTTTAACCCCGGATTGGTAAGACATAATCATATCCATCTCCCCTTCGGTTAAAATCAGCTGTTTTTTAATCTTCACCTCTCCTTTGGAAAGGTTTAACCCGAAAAGGAAATTGCTTTTATCAAAAATTGCTGTTTGCGGGGTATTAATGTACTTCGGTTCACTCTTGTCTAAAACCCGGCCGGCAAAAGCAATAACCTGGCTCTTAATATCTATTAAGGGAAACATAATCCGCCCCCGGAAACGGTCATAACAGCCGCTTTTAGAGGCCACCCCTAGTCCGGAATCAATTAACTCCTGGGTAGTAAAACCACGTTTTTTTAAAAAACCGGACAAAGATTCCCAGGAGTTGGGGGCATACCCTAAATTAAATTCCTCAATAGTTTGGTCAGTTAATCCCCGCTTTTTCAGATACTCTAAGGCCACCTTACCTAAAGGATGTTTTACTAAAAGATGGTGGTAAAATTGGACTGCCTTTAAGTTAGCGTCAAAAAGTCTTTGCCTTTTGTCTTTTTCTTTGCTGTTTTTTCTTTTTAAAGTCACTCCGGCTCTTTTGGCCAAAATTTCTAAAGCTTCAGCAAAATCCACCCCTTCCCTTTCCATTAAAAACTTAAAGATGTCCCCGCCTTTTTGGCAGCCAAAACAATGCCAAATACCCCGGTCAGGGGAAACCATAAAGGAAGGAGTTTTTTCTTGATGAAAGGGACAAGGTGCCTTAAAGTTAACACCGGCTTTTTTTAAAGGGAGATATTCGGAAATCAGATCAACGATATTGATCTTTTGTTTAATGAGGTCTAAATCATCCATAGTTTGTCAATTCACCCGATCGCCCCAATTTTGGTGGCCACAAGGGATTGTTGGGCGGATTGTATCCTAAAAAAACCCAAAAATCAAGGGGTGATGACTGGAAAGCTTAAACTAGGTATAATACCTAAGCTTAGAAAGCATATGGAGAGGTCGCATAGTGGCCTAGTGCGCGCGCTTGGAAAGCGCGTATACCGCAAGGTATCGAGGGTTCAAATCCCTCCCTCTCCGCATTTAAAAGAACCAACCTTATGGTTGAGTTTTTTAAATATTGAGGGAATGGGACCGAGAATCTGCGCTCTACACAGTAGGAAGCGGGTTCAACTCCGAGCAAAGCGAGGAGAGAATCATCCCTCCCTCTCCGCTGATATGAAACAAGTAATTTGCAAAGATATCACAGGAGCCACTTTCACAGTTTCTTCCGACAAACTTTCTTTTCGTCCCTCGGTTTACGGAATAATTATTAAAAATAATCAAGTACTTCTTTCTAAACAATGGAGTGGCTATAACTTTCCAGGTGGAGGCATAGAACTCGGTGAAACTATTGAAGAAGCATTAATAAGAGAGGTTAAAGAGGAAACGGGGTTTGATATTAAAGTGGGGAAACTTGTTACCTGCACGCACTGTTTTTTTAAGTTTCCAGACCAAGACATCTTTGTTCAATCAATTTTAATTTATTATTTATGTGAAGTTATTGGAGGCACCGCTTCTCTTGAATATTTAGAAGATTACGAAAAATCACAGATAGAGCATCCAGAGTGGCTCGACATTAACAACGCCAAAAAAGCAAAGTTTTATAGCACAGTAGATTGTCACAAAATTTTAGATCAAGCACTGAAAGCGAAATAAAAATTTAGTCTAATCAGACCTAATAAGTAATAAATATTCTTTATTTCCTCCACCACCTAAAATTGGAGACTCCATTTCTTTTTCCACTTTAAATTCTAAATCCTCAATCTCTTTTAATACTTGCCCCTTAATACTTTCTACTTTCTCCTCAGGTACTACCCCTTTAACTAGAATACTTTTCGGGGCTTCGTAGTGAGGTTTCAGTAGAGCAATAATTGCGCCTTCTGGTTTTAGAAACTTTTTAACTACTGGTAAAACCAGTTCCAGCTTAGTCCAGCCGGCATCAATAGTAATTAAATCAACTTTCTCCGGTAATTTTTCCAGATGAAGGATATTGGTTCTTTCCATTACCACCACCCGGGGGTCATTACGCAATTTCCAGGCTAATTCCCCATAAGAAGTATCTACTGAGTACACTTTAGCCGCTCCGTTTTGCAGTAAACAGTCAACAAACCCACCAGTGGAGGAACCGACGTCGAGAATAGTTGAATTTTTAATTTTCAGTTTCCAATTTTCAATAGCAGCCTGGAGTTTTTCACCCCCGCGTGAGACAAAGTTATTACTGGCCATATATCTCCAAAGCCTTCTTTAATAAAAGCTTATCCTGGGAAAAACTCAGTGTTTTTAAAGCTTCTTCCGGTTCGAACCATCCAACATCTTCCACTTCCCAATCATGATCTTTGGTATCTCCGGAGAGATATTTCATTAAAAAAATACTCACCACTTTAAAAACCTTCTCCCCACTGCAAGGCCGGGTATAAACATACTTAGAGTCTCCCACTTTGGCGGTAATTTCTGCCTCCACTCCGGATTCCTCTCTCACCTCGCGTAAAGCCGCTTCCTTCATGCTCTCCCCTTCTCCGACATTACCTTTAGGAAAACCCCAATGCTTTTTCTCCGGTTCCTTCATGGCTGAAGCACAAATAAGCAGGACTTGCCCAGAAGTATTAAAAACTATTCCGCCTGCAGAAAATTCTCTTGTCATTTTAAAGCGTGCCCGAGAGGATTCGAACCTCCAACCCTCAGATCCGGAATCTGATGCGCTATCCATTGCGCCACGGGCACATTATCTCGTGGCCATTAGATAGTTATACACTGCAAAGCAGTGGAACTATCGGAAGGAGCTTTACTCCTTCATCCATTAGCCTACGAAGGCAAGTGCGGAGGGTGCAGGATTCGAACCTGCGCGGCGCTTTCGCACCAATTGTTTTCGAAACAATCTCCATAAACCACTCGGACAACCCTCCAAATTATCTAGGCCGCATTAGATAGTTACACACTGCGAAGCAGTGGAACTATCGCAATCCGTCACCTGGCGGATTATGCAACCCCACCTCCAAAACTTGGCGCGCTCGGCGGGATTAGGGCTACTTTGACTTCGTCAAAGATCCTGTTCCCCTTCGTGCACAAACCACACTTTGTTTGTTTGTGCCCTCGGCGGGAATCGAACCCACATATCAAGATCCGCAATCTCGTGGTCTATCCATTAGCCTACGAGGGCATACAGGTGAATTTTACAACAACTGGAACCTAGAATCTAATACTTATCGGTGAGGATTTTCTAGGGGAAAATGTTTTTGCAGCGAATCACCCCACTTTTCCATCAAACTTTTGGGGGCAATTTCATGAAACGGCAAAAACCTGGCCACAACTTTTTTAATTTCTTCCTCATCCTGTCCCCCCAAAACCAACATTAATTCTCCGGGAAACTTTAAATGGGTTAGGATGTGTAAAATCCTCTGCCCTTCTTTCTCAGCAAACCAAAAGCTATCCAGATGATTCCAAAAATAAAAATGTCCTCCAATGGTTACCCCTTGGGAAGAAATTTTATATTCCACATCATCAGGGGGCACAAAAGCTAACACATAAGCCACAAAGGCTGCTGCTAAAATCGCCCCAATTAGCAAAATTTCTTTGGCTAAAAGCAAAATTAAGGCTAACAAAATGACAATGATAGCAATAGTGGTGTAATAGGAGCGGTCTTTTTTCCGAAAAGGACGGGAAGGGGCTGTCCAGCTAAGATAGGTTTTTATTAGGTAAGTTTCATCCTCGGTTTCCGGAAGTGGCTTTTCTTCTTTAATAGGCTCAGTTTGCAGCTTGACAGCTTCAGGGATTGTTTCTTCTTTTAGCGAAGGTTTCCTGGTAAAGAACTTGGGCATTACCCAAAGTATACTACGATTTCATTTTCTTTTGAAAGAATCTTAGGTAGACAATCGGCAGAATGCCGATGGTGTTTAAAAGAAACATGGCTATAAACCAATATCTTTGGTTATTCTTGGCTGCTTTCCAAAGTCCAAGCCCTTTCCAAACCAATTCCCAAATTACAATTAAAAGAACTAGCCACTGATTACCAACATTTAAGAAATCCGCCAATCCAGGTAACATATCTTCTACATATTAGATGAATAGGAAACAAACTGCAAGATGTGAAGCGGAGGGGGTGAGATTCGAACTCACGGTCCCTTGCGAGACAGCGGTTTTCAAGACCGCCGCACTAGACCACTATGCGACCCCTCCTTTGGCGGAGAGGGTGGGATTTGAACCCACGGACCCCTTACGGGGTCAGCGCATTAGCACTGCGCCGCACTAGACCACTATGCGACCTCTCCTTTTACAACAGAGAGTAGCTCAAGATTCTTTGCTGAAGGCAAAGATGTCTTATGCGACCTCTCCATGCCTGACAATTTTATCAAATTCAGGATCAATAATCACCTAGCCAATGTAATTGCCCAGACTTTCTGGGCTCCTCCTTTTTTTAAGACATAAGCACATTCTTTTAGGGTTGAACCGGTAGTCCAGACATCATCTACCAGGAGAAATTTTAAATTTTCAATTTTAAATTTTAAATTCGGAGCAAAAGCATTGTGCATATTTTGTTTTCTTTCCCAAGCTTTTATACCTACCTGGGGTTTAGTGTAACGGGTACGCTTCAAAGCTTCAGCATATTCCATACCTAATTTTTGGGATAACATTTTTCCCAATAAGGCTGATTGATTAAAGCCCCGCCACTTTTGTCTTTTGGGATGTAGGGGCACCGGCACTACCACCCACCCTACTCCCTTATCCTTTTTAATCTCCTCCAAAAATTGCGGAATGTGTTTGGCCCAATAAACAATCATTAAATCCAAAAGCGTTTCGGCAATCTGGGAAACAAATTTATATTTGAGTTTTTGGATCGCTTTCTTTAAAGGATCCTGATAAATTCCCAGACTCCAAAGCCCATCCAAACCATACCTCTTTTTACAAAGCGGATGGGTCATTCCCCCAATAGCCGCTTTTTCGCAATTTGGGCACACCAACTCCCCCTGGGCAATGTTGTTTATACATTTGGGACAAAAATAGGTGCCAAGCTTATGACAACCCACACAGAGCTTAGGAAATAAGATATCAAGGATATGTGGCATATCTTAATCATGCCACAAAGAGAAAAATGGTGGAGACGAGGGCATTGAGCCCTGTGTGTACTAACAGAGTAAAAACTTCTACAAGCTTAGCTAGTTAATTTTTAAGTTCTAGTTGTAACCAAACTAGCAGGAAAACTAAAACTTGATTGAGTTGTCTTTAAAAATTACGGATCAACCAACACCATAATTTTTGCAACCTGGCTTTGTACTTACCTTAAGGATTGCGCCAGACAGACATTACCCTAAAGTACCCTTATGCTAGAGCGTAGCGCTGCGGTGTAGAAAATACACCGAGTGCAAACTTTTGCACCTGGGATGCGAAGGTGTTTACCTTAGCATTTATTTTTGAAACCGTATTTTACGAATAAGGTTTCCTTTTCGGCTTGCAGTTTTTAAAGTGCCAGAACGTCGAATCTGTACGTCCCCGTGATGTGTATTTTAGCAAATTTTGAGCCTGGAATCAAATTTTCCTAGATCACTCCTTGCCCCGCAGTTCTTGTTCCACCCGGCGGAGATGGTCGCGTTCTTTAATAACCTTGCGTTTGTCCACTTCCCTCTTGGATTTACCTAAACCCAACTCAACCTTCATTAAATTGTGTTTTTCATAAATTGCCACCGGCACCAAAACCATCCCACCCCGGGATACTTTTCCTATTAAAGAATCAATTTGAGAGCGATGTAATAAAAGTTTTCTTTTCCTGATCGGATCGTAATCCTTAATCGGAGCGTTTTGGTAGGGAGGGATATTGGCGTTAATTAGATATACTTCATTATCCAAAATTCTCGCAAAAGACTGGCCCAAATCAATTCTGCCTGAGCGGATTGACTTCACTTCAGCACCGGAAAGCCTCACCCCAGCTTCTAAGGTTTCTAAAATATGGTACTCATGCAGTGCCCGCTTGTTGATAATCCTCATTGTTATAATTTTAAATTCATAATTTTAAATTTCCAATGAATTTTCAATTTTTTAACGTCTAAATTGGAAAATTGGTTATTGGATATTGATTGAAAACTGGTACTTGGTACTTGAAAATTTATTTCAAATCCATTGAGTATATTTTACTACCATCAAGTAAATAAACCTTTTTACCCTCCTCATCTACCACCAGATCACTAAATTGGCTGAATTTATCGGATTGGTATTGGGCTTTATAGGCGCCTTTTTTATCCAAAACCAAAAGCCTGCTATTGTCCCCATCCAAAAGATATAAATTGTCGGTTTCCGAGGAAACGAAGAAACTGCGGGCATCCTTGACCGGCTTATCCAAACCCGAGTAGGCAAAAAAGTCAGGCTTTCCCTGGGTAAACCGCAATATTTCCCCTCCCCCTTTAAGAATATAGATGGAGGATTCAATCTGCATCCTTTTGGCCCCGGCAAAATTAGCCTTCACCCCGCTTTGCAAATATTCCCGCTTATCAGAAAACCCGCTGGCAATCGGCATATATTTCCAGATTTGGTTTTTCCCTTCATCCAAAACATAGACGTTACCGGCAAAACCGTAAATATCGGCAATATCCCCCCAGTCCTTATCCTGTTTGGCCACATTGACAATTTTATCGTCTTCAATCCTTAATAGCCCTTTATCATCCGAGTAAATCCAGGAAACTCCCCCATTTAGGGAAGTAATTTTAGCTTCACCAATCTTCTCTGACCCGGCCAGTATCTCATGAGATTTGGTTTTTGTGTTAATACTCACTAAAGTTTGTTTATTGTTGTCTAAAATTAAGATATTGCCATGGGATAAAGAAAGATTGGAAGCTCTAAACCCCTGTTTAATTAAACCTAAGTCCAACCAGACTGGGAAATTTTCGACGCTGTTGACCTTTAAAATTGCCGGCGAAGCTTTTTCAATTTGATCTTTTAAAGACAGGGCTTCTGATTGGTTAGGTTTAATTGATAATGCTTCCAGGACATACTTTTTGGCGTCCGCCAAAGCGGATAAAGCTGCCGGGGGGTCGCTGTCTTTTTCGGAATTTGATTTATCCATTGCTTCCCTGGCTTGATTTAGGGCTTGGGTAAATTGACTTGTAACTTTTGCATCCTGTCTTTTCTTGTAAGTTACACCTCCGACAATTCCTGCTCCCAAAAGTATAGCAACTGCCAAAATTAGCACGGATTTTTTGGAGTGGGGACGGATAGCCTGCAACACTCCCCCTAAATTTGGGGTAATTCTGGGAAGTGAAGGTTTGGGAATATCAATTTTATTATTTAGTTCTTTTAAGACTGGTTCTGTTGATTCTTCCTTAACTTCAACTTCTTTTTCTAAAACAATAGCTGCCAGGGGATTCGTTTGGGCCTCCGGCAAAAAGCTTTCAACCTCATCCTCAAAGTTTTCGATTGGTATTTTGCTTAAAGATACAGAATGGGTACCAAGAAAATCAGCTAAACTTTGGGTAGAAAGGACAATCCTGTCCCCTTCTTTTAAAATCCCAGAAACCACTTGGCCATCGCCTAATCCCGGTAAATTATTCTCTTTGCCATCCCGACAAAGGTTGGCAATTAAACCCTCCCCTTCCGATAAAAGATAAAGGGCAGTCCCTTCATTGTCCTCAACTACCGCCACTAAAAGTGCTGCAAAATTATCAGCATCTTTTAAATAGTCCTTTATTTGCCCCAGAATCTTCGGCAAGCGCAAAGCTGCCGGCTCGGTGGAAGTAATGGCTTCCTCTTCAGCTAAAGAAAGCGACTGCCGGACTTTAGAAAAAGCATCTTCACATTCACAGGAAACAATTGAAAGGAAGAATCTTTGGCCTCCCTCACCCTGGTCGCTAACAAACCACGGAGAAATTAAAGCTAAGGCAGCAGCAGTATCAGAATTTAGACCCACTACTTTTGCTGTTTTCAGCATACAATTTTAAAACAACAAGCCAATAAAAAGAATCGTTAACCCTAGGCAGGTACCTGCAAAGATTATAGCAAATGCCCGCAAGAGGCCGGCATTTTCGGTAATTAAGGTGTCCGTCATTAAATTTACCTGGCGGAGGGTAATTAAACTAAAGGCAAAACCAAAAAGGGATAAGATAACCACCCCTGCTTTCACAATCCACCAAAAACTTCCCATTGGAGTCAGTGTTAGGGGAAAAAGCTGGCTTTCAACCGGCATTATTACTCCTCTCTTCCGCCTCCTGCAAATCCTGGATCCTTTCAGTAACAAAATCCGGTTTAGGAACGGCATAAAAATTAATGTTCTGCTTTTCAGCCGCAGTCTCAATCACCACATCCCCAAAATTAAATAAAGAGCCTAAAATCCCTTTCAGGGTAGATTTTACACTTTGAATATCATCCAGTTGGACCTCGATTTTATCCCGGGACATCAAATTGACAAAGTTGACATCCACTAAATGTTTATTAGTAATAATGTAAATATTAAAGTACCAGTGAAGGAACTGGGAGACGGCATAAAGCACTATAAACATATACCAAAGAAGAAGCAGGGAGAGAAAAATTTCGGTTGGCATTCTGGAGAAAACCAATAAATCCTTTACTACCTGCAAGTTCACTACCACCATCGGTAAAACAAAACCTAAAATTACGATAAAAACCCAGGAGACATTTGTTACCCAGTGGTGCCTTAAAAAGAGTTCAATATATTCGTCCTCTTCCTGATCAGCAAAAGCAATTTTTTCCGGACGGTCAAAGATAGCGGGAAAAAGCGAGAAGCCCATCTTAGGTGGATAATATCATAAATAACTTACCTTTTCTCCAGGTTGTAAAGGGGGCCGACAATGTTAATGTTTGAGGGAGCCCTTAAGTTAAAGTATTTCTTAAAGACATCCCCGGGAAAGTCCACTGAGCCGGCGTCACCACTAAAGTGCACCGTAGACGTCCTGCCGTTCCCAAAGTCAGCATCAACACTCCCTGAGGAAATACTGTTAAAAGGAGTCCGGTATTTAGATAATTCCTGTCTGACCCTGCTCTCATCCCAGGCGTCAGGATAGCCTTTATCCGTTTGGAGGATATGGGAATCGGCAGAGTTGTCGGATTGGACCAGCAAAATAGAGTTAACAATATCCGCCATCTCGCTGGATTTTAACCAGGCAGTTTTATTGTATTGGGCCCGGGAACCCCAGTCACAATAGAATACCGGTGAGTCTTTATCGTAGGCATTGCCTTGCAAATCAGCAAAACTTCCGGCTGATCCGGAAGTGGTGTCGATTGCATGTTTGGTCCAGGAAGTTCCGCTCCAGCCAATTTCCCCCGAACTGAAGACATATCCTCCATGAGTTGAGGAAAACCAAGCCTTAATCGGCTGGCCACCCTGGACCATAACTTTCCCCGAGGTAGCATTCACCGCCGACTCCCAGTTGCCGCCTTTGGGATTAGTTTGGAAAGCCTGGCAATTTTCGTTGGCACAAATCGAGGAAGCGCCATTATTGGTCGCCGCCAAAACATAAGACCTGGCGGCAATTGCCTGAGCCTTTAAGGCCGCTAAATTATTATCTGACCAGGAATCAGGCACCTCGTAGATTCTTTTTATATAGTCTTCCAAACTTCCGCTCCAAATAATATTGCCGGAGTTAAAGCCGTTGGAATCATTGACCCGGATATTGACCCCAGTATTTACGTTTTGGTAGCCATCAAAGTTGTAGTAGGCCCGCAAAATTTGGTCCTCATTTTGGCCGGCTTTGGCCCTACCCCAGGCCCCATATTGGCTCAACCCTACCCTGTTGGGCACACCATAAGTAAACATGGCAAAGCGGGGGGAGAAACCGGGATCGGTATTCCGGTCATCGGAACACCCACCGTGCATCGCGTAAGCCGAAATGGGCAAATTCAAGCTTCCTAACTTCTGGGCTAATAGCTGCTGCTGCCGGGCAGAAAGCTGGGCAATTTGGGTGGACAAAGTTTGCTGATAAGCCTTCGCCTTTCCTACCTCCCCCGCCAAAAAGGTAGCATTTTTGTCCACCTGGGACTGCAGCGAGGCCAAACTGGCTTTGTCTTTTTCCAGCTTTTCTTTTTGGGTAATTAAATCCAACATCTCTGTGGTAATGGTGGTAATGATTTTTTGGTCCTCCTGGGTAGCAGCCTGGCGGTAAGAAAGGTCACGGAATAAGTCACCTGATGAGGCAGAAGAAAAAATAACCAATAACGGTGTAGCTGAATATGAACGGATGTAGTAGGAACGGACCCGGGATGAAAGCAGGGCCTGTTGGGTCACCAATTTATCTTCCCGAAGCTTAAGATCAATTTCCTTCTGGGAAATGCTGTAGGAAAGGTTTTGTAATTTTTGCTGGATTTGGGCCAACTGTATTTTTAAAGAATCCAGTTGCCCCTCCAGGGGTTTGGTAGCGGCGATGGACATCTCCCGAGCCTTGTTTAGGGAATCAATTTGTTTCTGTAAATCATCAATTTCATCAGCCTTGGCAAAAGTAGTTAGTATAAAGTAGCTGGTAATTAGGGAAGCAACAATTACGGCAAGTTGGAAAAGGTTCAACCGGGGCATATCCAAATTTTACCACACGAAGCTCACCTAATATTGCAAAGAAATCAAGGGTAGGCTAAGCTGGGATTAATGCCTAAATTCTTAACTTTATTGTCTTTCTTCGTAGTTATAGTCTTAGCTCAGCTTTTTACCCCTAAAAATGCTTTTGCTGCCTGTAGCTATACTGCCACTCCTTCAATAATTACTGATCCGGATTACCGAAATTCAATGACCATCACAACCAGCTCCGAGTGTTCATCATTTATTACTGCAACCAACCATAAAGTCATCCTATATCCACAATCCGCCCAAAATAATGTAGGCCTTTACGCCAACTATTTTAATATCGTTCATGACGTCCAGCCGACGGACGAACATACAATTACCGCCAGTATCAACTTATTTCAAGGCTCTATAGGAAGAAATAACTTGGGTGCATGGTACGCCAAAGTATGTGCTGCAACTCAAGTTAGTGACTGCGGAGGAGATCCAAGTAGTAACCCCAATGTTGTAGCATTAGCTTCATTCGAAGTTCAGCAACAAGGCGGCAGTACTGTCCAACTAGAACCTGTTATCCAAGAACTGGAGTTAGGTGAAACACCACAAGTCCTTTTGATTAACGCTAACCCAGGAAACGCTTATCTTTTCTGGTGGGAAGGAGATCATTTCTCTGTCCAAGAGGCAACAGTTCCTTCCAGCAGCAACACCCCCATCTCTTTAAATCCTGGTGATGATGGAGACAGATTTAAAAAGATTGGCGAAAAGAAGATTTGTGCAACCGTTAAAAACGGTCGTTCAATATCTCTTGGGACTGCGGGTTTAACCTGTTCCTATTCTACAACCTTCACTTATCGGGCCGTAAAGATAACCCGCCAACCAACCTGTTTGATTAATCCTTCCCAACCAACAGTACAAGACAATATTTCCTTCACCGCTACAAACCTTCCTAAAAATAGTAATTTTAGACTTGATTCCATAAATTCAGGAACAACCACCACTATTGCTGATAATCTAAATTCAGGACCTAACGGCCAAATTTTCCAAATGGTAGTCGGCAAAGGAATTTCAGAAGGTTACTCAGCAACACTAAAACTTTATGATCAAAACGGAAATGAAGCATGTCCTGCCACTCAGTTTACTGTCCAAAAATACCAAGGGCCGAGACCCACAACTGTGGTTCCTACCGCCACTACCCTTAATTGCTCAGGATCTAGTTGCAGTAAAGCCACAGGTGATCCATGTGATGTTCAAGCCGGTGTTACAGGAGGAGGGATTTCCACTTCTGTTGGCTGTATTCCTACTGACCCCTCTGTTTTAGTTAAAAGCCTGGTTAAAGTGGCAGCTGGTATTGGTGGGGGTATTGCTTTACTGCTAATGATATTTGGGGCAATTCAATGGATTATTTCGGGTGGGAATCCAGATAACCTAAAAAGAGCTCAGGATCAGTTTGTCAACGCCGCTATTGGGCTACTTTTTCTACTTTTAGCTATCATGCTTCTTAGAGTTATTGGTGTTGATATACTACAAATACCGGGGTTTAAACCATGATTCCAGGACTTAAAGCAATTTTTGATGCTGATCCAATAAAAACCGGGGCGGGTTTTGCCATTAAAGAACCTACCTTAGGAGGAGTAATCTCCGCTTTTTTGAACCTGGCGTTAATGGTCGGAGGATTTTTAATGCTTTTTTGGTTTGCCTGGGGAGTTTTCCAATACATCTTTGCCGGAGGTAGTAAGGAAGGTTTGTCCTATGCCCGTAAAAGGATCATTTGGTCAATCGTTGGTTTTGTTATACTGATTCTAGCTTTTGCTATCAGCCAATTCTTAAAAGAGGATCTGGCCAAACCAAAAGATATACCGATAACAACCGTAACAACGCCATGAATTTCATTCCGACTGCTTATGCTGCCAGTGTTGATTTAAAAGATGCTTATGGCTTTGGCAACTATGATTCACTAGCCAGTGTCATGGGTGCATTAGTCGGCCCGGGATTTGCCATTGCTGCACTGGCCGTCATTATCTACTTTTTAATTGGAGCCTTTAGGTTTGTCCTCTCCGGGGGCGATAAAAATGCCGTTTCTGGTGCCCGGAACATGATTATCCATGCTATTATAGGTTTTATACTATTAATGCTGATGTTTTTAATTATCCAATTTGTGCCGGAGTTTTTAGGCCTGAAAGGATTCGAGGTCATTAAAACAAACCCATGAAAAAAATTCTTGTCCCTCTTTTGGGTATCGCCATATTTTTAAAACAAGTTAGTCTGGCTGCTGCCCAAAGTGTGGACGATGTCATCGGAAAAGTTGAAGCCCCTACCCCAATTGCCGCTTTAGGACCGGGAGGTAAAGGCATTAGCACGGTATTAAACAATACAATCCAATTAATTTATGTGGCGGCAGGGATAATCTTTATCTTTATGGTTTTAATCAGCGGTCTTCAATGGATCACCTCCGGCGGTGACAAGGAGGCTGTAGGCAACGCCCGGAGAAGGCTCACTTGGGCAATTATTGGAATAGTTCTTTTGGCTTTAGCCTGGGTCATTATTAATGTCATTGGCGATATTACCGGATTCCAATTCTTCGAAGGACAAGTCAAGCTAACTAAATAAAGGCCGTGCTTGACAAGTAAATAATAATCGGCATATGATGAGATCAGTCATGAAAAGAGTTGCTGCTTTACTCACTACTTTAGGCTCACTCGCAATCACCAGCAAAGCTTTTGCGGACATTACAGTCAACGTTGCTCCTCCCCCGGGAACCGCCATCACCCCCACCAATGGTATTGTCGGGGTACTTTTTACCAACCTTATCAGAATTATTTTCGTTGTTGCCGCTTTAGCAGTATTGGTGATGCTGATTATCGGAGCCTTCCAATGGATCACCTCCGGTGGTGACAAGGAGGCTGTAGGCAATGCCCGGAAGAGAATTACCAACGCTTTAATCGGCCTCGCAATCTTGGCATTTGCTTTTGTGATAGTCTTTGTAGTCGGCAATATCTTAGGCATTAACATCCTGGGCAACTTAACTATCCCCTCTCTGACATCCACCGCTCCAATCATAGTTACTCCCACACCAGTCAGATAAATCTCCGTTATTGATTCACTACCCTTTTTTTAGTACCCTTTAGTTACATGGGGCCTGGACCTGCCGGTGTTACACAACTTCAAGAGCTAATCCAAAGAATTATTAATCTTTCAGTGGGTGTGGCTTTTATTTTAGTCATCATTATGCTGACTTGGGCCGGTATCAGGATGATTACCTCCGGAGGAGAATCCAAAGCCTTAAGTTCTGCCTCCGGCACTATCACCTGGGCACTTTTAGGGATACTATTTTTAATCCTTGCCTGGCTAATACTGAAACTAATTGCCGCTTTCACCGGAGTACCTAATATCCTTACATTTTGTATCGGCTTTGCTCCAATCTGTCCTTAATGGTTGCAAACTCGACTCCAACTATTATATTCTGGATGTAATGCCTGCCCGTTTCCTGGTTAGCTTCCTGCTCATAGTCAGTTCCTGGTTTTTCGCGAGTTCAGTTCAAGCCCAAACTCAACCTGCCACTCCAGACGCTGCACTTGTCCAACCAACTTCCCTTAATTTTTCCAATCAATCACCTCAATATGCCAACATGGTAGTAATAAATCTAATTCATACCTTTAGCTGTTTAGCGGAAGGATCCTCTATCATTGGTCAGCCCTGTATCGAATATCAAAGGGAAACTCAAGGACCAAAAGCCGGAACTATGGTTCCCAAGGAAACATTTATCTCCTCAGGAGGAGCAATCGGCTCAATGACTTACTTTATTTCTTATCTTTATGCCACCCCTCCGTTAATTGCTGCAGATTATATTGCAGATGCAGGGAAGGGTATGGGAATTATTACACCTGCTTACGCCCAGGTTAGAGGATCAGGGAATGATGTTTTGTCACCCATCCTACCTTTATGGAAACTAGCCAGAAATATCTCCTATCTGGCGATGATTTTTATTTTCCTGGTAATAGGTTTTATGATTATGTTCCGTCAAAAAATTAACCCCCAAACTGTTATTTCCGCCCAAAGCGCTCTTCCAGGACTAGTCGTCGGTTTAATACTAATTACTTTCAGCTACTTTTTAGCTGCCTTAGTAGTGGATGTCACTTTTGTTTCAGTACACTTGGTAGGCAAAGTTTTTGAACAAGAAGGAATCATTGATGGGCAAAAAAATACTACCGAGAATTTGCTCAGCGGCCAAAACATTTTTAGTCTGTTCAGCCCGTTCATAGTAGGCCAATATAGCTCCCCCACCAGTAATGCCCCCTGGGAACTTGCCGGGACTACAGCCCAAACACTAGATTACATCAAACAAGGACCTTTGGGCACTATGATCGATCTAACCTCTGCTGCAGTGGGATGTTATTTAGGACAAAAAATTATTGATGAGGGCCCGCTTGGAGGGCTTACTAGTATTGATATCAAACCATTCGGTATCGGGTTTTCACTTGACCCTAAAAAAACAGTTGGATGTATCGGCGGCAGCGGAATAGTTTTTGCATTAACCCACTTTAATATTGCCGGAGGAATTGTTGGGCTTTTGCTATATATTATCTTAATAATTGCATTACTCATCGCCATGTTTAAAACCGTATTCGGATTAATCACATCTTACATATCAATTTTAATAAATACAGTCACAGCTCCCCTCCAGTTCCTCTTAGGTAGTATTCCCGGAAGACAAAACGTTTTGGGAAGCTGGATTAAAAATATGTTAGGAAATTTGATGGTCTTTCCAGCGGTTTTTGCCGCACTACTTTTTGCTGCTTATCTTTTAAAATGGCAGAGTGCACCCTTTAACGTAACCGGCAATCCGGGTAATTTTACAGGTACCATTCCTCTTTTGGGAAATTTAAGCCCTGACTTTTTACGTCTACTTCTAGCTTATGGTGTTCTGCTTATGGTTCCTTCTATACCTGACGCAGTTAAGGGTGCCTTTGGAATCAAAGATAATCCATTATTTGGCAAATCAATAATTGGAGGCTTCATGGGTGGTATGGGTGTAAGCCAAGCTTTCTACGGAAAACTGACCTCCAGATTTAAACAACAAAATAAAGCTTATACAGAAGCGAAAGAAAAAGAGAAAATGGGACTTGGCCCTACTCCCACAGATACTCGGAGTAGAATAGGGCGAATCTTACCTTAATTAAATTATTTTCCTGAACCTAAACCAAGTGCGCTTAAAAATTTCTTTAAGGCATCTCCAAACGCCCCTCCCCAATCCGCTCTTTGAACAAATAAAATAACTTCTGCTTTAAAATACCCCCAGAAACCAAACTCTCTTCTTACAAGCTCTTTTTCTACGTTCTGATCTATAACTCCCTGAGCAGTTAAGGCTTTATAAGTTTCATATTCAGAACTCACATCAACATTCTTAAATTTCCCACCAAATGTTTGTCGGTTAAACTTTCTCAAAAATATTGATACACCCTCTGCCCAATGCCCCATATAGTCACGAAGCTCTTCTGGTGGAACATAAGCAGCTTTCCCTTTTAGCTTCGGTAAAGAAGTAATAGGGCTATTAAGCACATCAGGACTATCCAAGAGTGCCACCTCTCCTCCGGCAGCGATTACTTTACGCATATCATCCGCTCCTTTTAGCCTTCCGCTCCAAGAAAGAATAATCCCGATGTCATCACCCCAATTTTTGAGCTGGTCGACAATAGAAGACCTGCCTGTATAGCTCATTAAATCGAGCGCGTTAAGATGGGAATATCTCCAAAGATAACCTGCCCGGCCTCTATCAGCATTAGACGTTCTGGGAATAAAGGCTGGAAAATAGTAAGCCCTTTTAAGGGAAGTTGGGGCACTCCCCTGTAAAGATAACGGGATCGAAATTTCATCCCAATGTTTTACAAAGTATTCCCGCAAGGCCTTATCCCAGGCCATGGCAATCTTATAAGAGTAACCTAAATCCAGATCTTTCAAGTCATCTAAACCAACATCCTCACCCCTCTCATGCTTTGCTTTAATGTCTTTAACAACTGCCTCGTCACCTTTTTTAATCTTATCTACTGCCCATAAATCAATCAGCCCATTTCTTATTCTGACATCAGGTATGATTGCTGCCATCGCTTCGACCTGGGCCCTGGTAGCTACCTTGGACATTCCTTCTCTGATTAATTTAATTAAATCGTCTTCACTCGCATCCAGAATACTCTTTTTAGTTTCAGTTTCTTTTTTCGCGACAGCATCTTCACCGGCAATAGCCACAATCCCTGCTCTTCCAGACCCATCGCGGATAGTTCTTACAACGTCTGCTATATCAGCCACAGAATTAAGGTGTACTTCGAGCTTCTCCCCTGCGGCATCTTCATAGGAAACAATCGGATCAAGCTCTCTATAAATATCCAAGAAAGTAAAATCATTGGCGCCTTTACCGGTCCGGAC
This sequence comes from bacterium, assembly GCA_021786315.1. Classification (GTDB taxonomy): domain Bacteria; phylum Patescibacteriota; class Microgenomatia; order Daviesbacterales; family UBA10151; genus JAJYNN01. The sequence goes on along the minus strand of JAJYNN010000002.1, from coordinate 65,360 downwards.
AACCGGGCTGTCATACCTGCCGGTAATTCCTACCACATTCATCGCTTTTTTGGCTAAATCAAATGCCCGTACAGTTTCATGCTGCAATCTGCTTAAAGCCCGTTGTTCCAACTCATTTCTCGATTCCCACCATTTCTTTAAGGCTTCTTTCTCTGCATCAGTAAAAGTTCGATCGCCCACTTTAGCCACCTTATCGACCGCTTTTATAAAATCTTCCTTGCCAGCTTCTGTTCCTTTTTTTTCTACTACAGCAAGCAGGCTTAGATCTAAAGCGAATAATTCCTCCATATGCCCGCTGCTTATTAAAGCGTCAATATCAACGTCAGGGAAAAGCTTGTGATATTCATCTCTCTTTGTAGCCACCCCCACTGAATCCTTACCATCCAGAATTCCCCGGGCAATAGTCATCCGGTTGTTAACGTTTTTAGCCAGATCTGAGAGACCATCTTTTTGCCTGACCACATCCTGGCGGTTAGACAGCTCAAGCGCCTGAGTGACGCCACCTAATCCCAAAATAGCTTCATTTTGTTTTCCATTTAAATTACCAAAATGTTTCGCCGCAGTCTCCAGTCCCACAACTTCTATACCGTAGCTTATGTTTTGATAACGGTAACGGGCTAAAATTAAATTAAACAGTTTCGAACGCAGCTCATCGTTGGATGACAATCCCTCGTTGACAATATTGGCAAGGGATGAGGCTGTTCCATCAGGAAATTCAGCCCCCTGGGCTTCTATACCCCGAATTAGGTTCTCTACTCTCTCCCAAACTAAATACGGCTGTTCTCCCCGCAGCTTATCTACTTGCAATAAGATCGCTAGTTTCCCAGCTTCCCCAATAGCCATCCCATCTACAGTGGCAATAATTTTATAAGGATCTGTTTCCGCTGCTAATTTCGCGGCTTCTGCTTCGAGAAATTCTTGATCCAAGCCTCGACCCCGAGGCGCCCCACCTTCAACTTTTGGAAATCTTCTAACTTCGTGACCTGAAGAATCATAAGCTACCCAAAAATGGCCATCTTCTTTTATAATCAAATCATCTGTTGAAGTTGTTTTTGATTCCGGAGAAGTAACAGGAGAACTGAGTATTTCACTAGATGACGGAGAACTGCCTTGATCTCCAGTAGAGGAATTTTCCACAAAACCAGATCCTGATCCTGGTGCTATTTCTGACCCAATTTCACTCATAAATTCTTTTGACATAGGTCCTCCATGAAAGCCTATAATTATAGCACTTTAGGGGACAAATCTCAAGTTAAGTGTACGCGTAAACTCTAGAGCCTGTCAAACATTAAGCATCTGTTTTACAGCAGCTACAACAGCCCGATTTCTCCGGCCCTAAAAAGATAACCTGGCCGCATTTAGGACAGGAAAAATAAGGGGTTAGTGTTAGGGCCTGTAACAGCATTTGGTTGGCTGGCTGATCAGGTTTTTGTTGGATTTCTAAATCGAAACGGGAAATTCTAGAAGCATGGTCGACAACTTCTTCGAAGAGAGAAGGATCAGGAGTGCAACTGCTAGATGAATTAGCTTGATCTAATTTTAGAGGATTTAAAAATATCTCTGTCATATTCCTGCAACGGGATTGATCCAAATATTTTGGATTGTGGTCGGTCTCCGGACTTAACCATTGTGTTAGCGTTTCAGAGTATCAGCGTTTCAGAATTTAAATTTTCTGACGTTCCGACGCTCCGATATTCCGACATTCTGGATTACCGTTGCGGCACAGTTCTTGATTTACACAAGATTCCCTATGTACCTTGGGCCAAAAATACTGACCCGGTACACCACGGAAATTACGTTAACAACTTTAAATTTTTGTGTCAATTACCCAATTTTTGGGTTTATTTTTTCATCTTGTGAATTAAATAAGTAAGGATAGGTCGGAAATGACCCATTTTGAGCCCCTAGACGACCCATTTTTCACGCTATATGATCCCTTTTGCTATGCTAGATCATCCTGTCCCCCAAAACGTCACTTCCTTCCAGTTCCGTTTGGTGGGAGATATGACCTTAAAACAGTTTGGGTATCTGGCTACCGGCTTTGCCATTGCCTATGTATCTTTTACCCTGCTCTTCCCGGTAAATATTTTTCTGGCTCTGCCTATTATTACAGTCTCAACCCTAACCGGCATAGCCTTTGCTTTTGTGCCTATCTTTGACCGGCCTCTAGATCACTGGGTTTTGGCATTTCTTAAGGCCATTTACTCGCCTACCCAAGGCTTTTGGGTAATCACAGGCCAAAAAAATAAGGTTAGCGACAACGATCCCCTCTTTAAGAACCGTCTGCAACGATACCTGACTAATATTGGGGTAACATCTCCCGCTCCCCAGCCCAAATCTGCCGCACCTCTGCCAAGGATGACCCGCTTGGCACCGTCTTCAACCCCGGTATCTCAAACACAGGCACCACTTTCCTCAACACCTGGTCCAAGTCCTGCTCCTGAGCCAACACCACAGCTGCAAACAACAACCCAAACCAATCCTGCGCCAACAGCGCTCCCCTCCAGTGAAAACCTATCCAAATTGGTAGCTATGGCTAATGAGGCGCATTTATTACAATCCAAAATCGCCGAAGCCGAAAGGCAAATCCAAGTTCTCCGGAGCATGGCCGCCCAAAAAGAAATCGCGGGGCCGGAATACGCTGCAAAATTCCAACAAGCTTCCCAAAACTTACAAAACCTGGTTGCCCAAACCGGAAAACTATATCAACAAACTTCCCAAATCAACCAGGTAACCGCTCAGCCCACACCCCAAAACCCTGTTGCTGTACCGACCCCAGTTGTGCAACCCCAAAAAGCTCATGTGGTGGTAGTAGAACCCAAAAAAGAGGTTAAGACCCAGATCACCCTAACTTCGCTCCCCAACGTCATCAACGGAGTTATCTCTGATGAAGCAGGCAACTTCCTGGAAGGAGTAATTGTTATTATCCATAACAGCGAGGGCCTTCCGGTAAGGGCGTTAAAGACAAATAAGCTGGGACAATTCAGTGGCGCCACTCCACTCCCCTCAGGAACCTACAACTTAACCATGGAAAAAGAGAACATGGAATTTGATACCTTACAAATTTCTTTAGAAGGGGAGGTTATTCAGCCAATTACAATCCATCCAAAGAAAGCAGAAAATGGTCAATCGTAGCCAAAGTTTTGTACCTATTGCCGATATTAAAGATAATTTAGTCTTTTTAAAAAACGGAGGGGTAACTATGGTCATTTCTACCTCCGCTGTGAACTTCGGGCTGCTTTTTGAAACTGAGCAAATGTCGATTATTGAATCCTTTGCCGGGTTTTTAAACTCCCTCTCCTTCCCTATCCAAATTGTTGTCCAGTCCAGAAGGCTGGATGTCTCATCATACCTGTCAACTTTAGATAAGGCTTTGGCCACCCAGACTAATCCCCTGTTAAAAAACATGACCGCCCGTTACCGCGAATTTGTGGCCGGTATTATTAAGGAGAAAAACGTCCTGGATAAACAATTTTATGTTTGCCTGGCGGTAAATCCGGTGGAGCTCGGAGTTTTACCTAAAAATATTGCCGACAAAAGCAAACGGGCAACCACGGTGCTTGCCCCCAGGCGAGACCACGTCATTAGGCAACTTTCCAGGTTAGGGTTAAAGTCCAGACAAATGACCACCCCTGACCTGGTGACCCTCTTTTACAACATCTATAACCCACCTTATCCGGAAAACCAGTTTAGCCTGGAGGATGGAAAACAGAAGCCGGAAGCCAGAAAATCAGATAAATCAGTAGACCAGGTGGCCGGTGAAGACAAGAAGCTAATAAACCAACCTGTGGAAGTAGCTGCTCCCCAAACTACTGCACCTTTACCTCAACCCGCTCCCACTCAACCAGCTTTTGCGCCTCACCCCATACCCCAAACTCCCATTCCCTCTGCCCCAGCTCCTTCATCCACCACCCCCCTTTCTCCCCCATTTGTCGTGGAAGAGTTAAACGATGATTTTGGGCCGTAAAAAAACTAACCAACCAGCTCCTGTTTCCACAGGGCTAAATATTGAAGATGTCGTTGCACCTTTAGAGATGGAGGTGGATTTTTCGTATCTTCGGCTTTGTAACAGTGTTTACCGCACCTTTTATGCTTCGGGATACCCCAGATTTGTTCAACCCAATTGGCTGGAACCACTCGTTTCTTTTGAGCATTCCTTATATATTTCCATGTTTATATACCCTACTAAATCTGCCGGAGTTCTGGATGATCTAAAAAGAAAGATCGCCGAGATGGAGGCAACCATTCAGACCGACGTTGAACGGGGCCGGGTGATCGACCCCTCAGTTACCGTGGCCTTGGAAGATGCCCGGGATTTACAGGAACAACTGGCCAAAGGCGCCGAAAGATTTTTCCAATACAGCCTATATATTACTGCTCCCGCCAGGTCCAAAACCGAGCTCGACAACAAATCTCAACTCGTTGAATCAACCTTAGGAAGTATTTCAGTGACTGTCAGACCTTCGATTTTACAGATGCAGGAAGGGTTTATCTGCACCGAGCCGTTAGGCCAGGATCTTTTGTACCTGACCCACAACATGGATACCACCTCTTTGGCCACCACTTTCCCTTTTACATCTTCTGAACTGATGTCGGCTGAAGGGGTAATTTACGGGATCAACGAACATAATGATTCCTTAATTATTTACGACCGCTTTGGAGGGGAAAACGCCAACTCGGTAGTTTTGGCCACGGCCGGCAGCGGTAAATCCTACTTCGTCAAACTTGAGGCCTTAAGGTCGTTAATGCTGGGCACTGAGGTTATCGTGATCGATCCGGAAAGGGAGTATGCCGATTTAGCTAAAGCCGTGGGCGGGGATTATATTAGCTTCTCCTCAAACTCACCGGTAAAGATTAACCCCTTTGACTTGCCGGAAGTGGCCGACAGAGGCGAGGATGAGTTGGGAAGAAAAATCCTTTCTTTAATTGGATTTTTGAAGCTGGTTTTAGGGGATCTTAATTCCCAGGAAGCAGCAATCTTAGACCGGGCACTAAATACGACTTACCGCCTCAAAGGAATTACCTCCACCAACATGCCCGCCGGAGCCGAACCGCCCCTTATGGAGGATCTGTATAAAGTCTTAATCGGCATGGAAGACCAAATAGCCAACTCCTTAGCTGTAAGACTAGAGAGGTTTATTAAAGGATCACTATCCGGGATTTTCTCTACCCACTCCAATATCAAATTAGACAATCCTTTTACCGTCTTTTCCGTCCGCGAACTTCCCGACCAGCTGCGGCCTTTGGCTATGTACCTGATCCTGGATTATGTTTGGACAAAGATCAGGCGGGAGCTTAAGAAAAGGATCCTGGTAGTAGATGAAGCCTGGTACATGATGAAGTATCCCGATTCCGCCGCCTTCTTAGTAGAGATGGTTAAACGTTCACGTAAATATTTCTTAGGAGTAACCACTATCAGCCAAGATGTGGAGGATTTCTTAGGCACCGACCGGGGCAAGGAAATTATTTCCAACTCCGCCATGCAGGTTCTACTAAAACAAGCGCCTATTTCCGTGGAAACCTTAGGCCAGGTCTTTAACCTTTCCCAAGGAGAAAAAAGGATCCTGCAGGCAGGCAGTATCGGCCAGGGATTGTTCTTTGCCGGCAATACCCACGTTGCCATGAGGGTAGTTGCCTCAGAAGAAGAGCATAATTTAATCACCACCAACCCCCAGGAACTCCTCGCAAGGAAAAAAGTAGATAATGGCTAATTTAACCAATCTTTTTACTAAATACCGGCCTAATCAGATTAAAGACGCCCAGCAGTTTCTTAAAATCTACCAAACCGAAAGCGGACGGAAACTTATCGACAGCTATATTGATGCCAGACTGCCCATAAGGTATCAAGGCCGACCTTTAATCTTTTATTTAAAAATGTTTCAGGATGCAGCTTCAATGGTCTCATCTGAACTTCCAGGAGGAATGGATCAAAAATATAAAAATGAATACTTTTCCAGCAAAAAATCACCTGACAGTTCTAAATCCTTCCTTGTTAAGTACTCTGATGACGAGAAAAGATTACACCTATTCTCCTTAGCAGTTAACCGATCTGAGCAACAACAACCTCTCCTAGCCAACCATCTAATTCCGGAAGAGGTGGATAATATTAACGACGATGGAGCCAGGCGAAAAGAGATTGAAAGAAGAATAAATGAAGAGGACAAAAAAGAAGAACTAACATTGTCTTCTTCCAAAAGAACAACCGAGGCCAAAGAAGAACAACCTCAATCCCAAAAGCAAGAAACACCTAAGGAAAGTTCGCTATCTTCTGAAAGTGTTACATCTGCCCCTTCACCCACACTTTCAGAGAGGTTGAATCCAATAATCCAAAGGTTAAAGCAATTCGAAACTCCATCTTCGATTAAAAATGCAGTTAGCTATAGCCAAAGAAAACTTCACGGGCTTATTACCCGCTTTCCCCGAGAAATTATAGGCGGAGCTGCAGGAGCAGCGGCAGGTTTGTTTTGGGGAGGTCCACCAGGAGCAGCGCTTGGTTTTATCATTGGAGGAATATCAGGCAGAGTTACAGGAAATATTATTCTTCAAAGACCCACCAGACCTCAATCTAATTTAGGGATACCAGATGTCGATCTTTCTAATTTTATCTTGCCTAATGGGAGAGTACTTATGCCCATTGCAGGCGGATCAGAAAATCCTAGAGAGTTAGAAACCTTTCCTGATATAGACACTCCTAAGAATAACAACAATAAACATTCTAGCTCTAATTTGAATCCTTTGAGTTGGCTGCGAATTGGACTGGTAGGCCCGGCAGCTGTCGGTATTATTTTTGGTCTCGCTGGAATAATACTATTCTTCGGCTTTTTGGGTGGATCCTCTAGTAACCCCGACAATGTCAGCCCAAGTGGAGATGTAACCTCCTGCACTTTCTACCGGGGTGGGGATTCTACTCCCGGATTAAAATTTAGAACTCCCGAATGGCCAAAGCTTATTAATAATGTTTCTTCAAGAGTGGGAGTCCCACCATCTATCGTCGCGGGGATATTACGGGTCGAATGCCCGGAATGTTTTTATACCAATGATCCCAGCTATCTTGAGAATGATTTTGATGATCACAACTCTTTTGACGAGGACACACAACAACCGGTAGCTTTTGGAGCCACACAATTCACCCCCACTACTTGGCTTGATATAGTCAACAGCAATGAATTAAAAGAGAGGTTCCCTGAAAAAACAGGTTTTATTCCCGTTTGGGTAAAAAGTAGGGATTTTATTGATAAATATCACGGGAATTTGTCAAATCCATTAGGCAACCAAATAACCCAAAAAAGATACCAGGATCCTAATGATCCCCTTTACAAGCAGACAACAGAAGATAAGATGCGGATCTACAGTATAAAGGACGAAATTATAGCTACCGCCATCAAGGCTAAACTTGATGCCGGAACAAACCCTGTTTATAACGAGGCAACAATAAGGCAAATAGCCAGCTCCTACTATGGAGGATGTGAGTATTCCCAAAACGGACAAACTTACAGCTACTGCTCCGACCTCTGGAACAGCTACAAAGGCTGTAAGAGCGCTGCTTCTTCCGGAGGTTTATTGGATAATATTCTGCAATGGACTCAGACAATTATTAACAATTTCGATAAAAAATCCAGCAGTATTCTCCTTTCTCCTATCACAAATAATGGTTACACTGCCGCAGCTAGTAATAACTATGCCTGTACATACCTGGTAATTGACTCCTTCAATCTAGCTGGTTTTTCAGGGTTGGATAAAGCTGTTCATGGTTTGGTAGTTAATATGGAAAACTTCTGGAAAAAATCTTCCTCTTTGGGTTATATTTATCTCGATTATCAACAAAACCATCAGGTTCTAAAAGATGTCCAACCGGGTTTTGCCATGTTCCAAGAAGAAAAACCAGGTGTGACAACTTATAATGAGCATGTCTCAATTGTTAAAGAAAACACAGTCGATAAAACAACCGGGACTGGTCATATAACCACCTATGATTCAAATGCTGGTAAATATACCGGATGGACATATAGTGTGGATAATTGGGAAATTCAAAATAACTTTAATCCCGATGAGAAAATTACCGGTTTTGGAGGACATATTTAAATGAAAAAGTATTTTTTAATTTTAGGAGTTTTTCTGCTTCTAGCCCTTATAGTGGTTTCTTTTATCTCCCCATTATTTAAAAAGACCCAAAAGCCTAGGGATCTTATCCAGTTTCAATCCCCAACCCCCACCACCCAGCCAAGCATAACAATTACATCAGCTTACCCCTCCCCTAACAGTACCAATATCAGCCTTTTCCCTAAAATTCAGGTTAATTTCTCCCGCTCACTTACTGAGACAGAAAAAAATACTACATCCATCACAATTCTTCCTGACATTACCGGTAGCACCAATTGGTCTTCCGACAATAAAATCCTTTCCTTAGATTTACCCAAACCCCTTAATCCAAACCAAAAATATATTGCCAAGTTAATCTATCTTGGCCTAACCCATTCCTGGACATTTACCACCGTGCCTGTCGAGAAAGCTACTTCCCAAGATCAAACAAAACTTCAACTTCAAGCTGACCAGCAAGTTGCCGAGCAAAGAGACCAGTTTATACAAAAATATCCCTGGTTCCTTAGCCTTCCTTTAGAGGAGAAGGAATATTTTGTCTACTTTACGACAAACCAAGGAGACCCCCATTTTATCGGAAAACTTTATCCCCAGACTTCCTCCTCCACTTCAATTAATGACCAGATTGCAAATATGCAAAATGAAATTAAAACCAGACTTACCAACCTGGGCATAGATTTATCGGTGTACAATATAACCTGGGAGATAAAACCGGAATAAAATAATATGTCCTTAAGTTTTAAACAAAAAATTATTGCCGCAGCCACCATAATCGGAGCTGTATTAATCCTGATTTTTAAACAAGGGCTTTATAGCTCGCCATCACATTCTTCCCCAAAGTTGCAACAGCAAAATATTTCTGTAGCACCTGAATACGGCAAAATTATCTCCACCAACCCGGAAGCTTTAGACAACGCCATTATTTTACCCACTCAAGATATAGAAATTACTTTTAACCTGCCTTTGGAAAATAAAGACGAACTTAAACACAAAATAGAGCCTGCAGTAGGATACACCATTAAACTTTCCGACGATAAAAAGACAGCTAAAATCATTCCCACTTCCACCTTCGCTTTAGGCACCACTTATACTTTATTTATCTATAAAAACGATACCAAGTTTGACGGCGGGAAAAAATTAGACCGGGATTATAACTACCACTTTAAAACCATCGAGTACAAGGGTGTATAGCTAGCTTAAGTTTACCGGCATCACAATATATTCCAACCCCTCATCCCCCATTGGTTTAAACAATGCTGCCGAAAGATTACCGGAGAGCTCAATAATTACCTGGGAAGAACTTATAGCTGATAAAACATCCAGTAAAAATTTAGTATTGAAAGCAATTTGCACCTCTTCCCCTTCAACCTGAGCCTCAACTTCTTTCTTTTGCTGACCCACCTCTTTAGCCTCGGAAGTCAGTAGTAACTTTCCGGGTAAGTTTTGCAGTTTCACTATATTAGCTTCATTCCTGGCAAATACCGAGGCTAATTTAACCGCCTTCAGGATTTCATTTTTATCAACCACAACCCGGGCTTTGGGCTCAGAAGGAATAATCTTTTCCCATGCCGGAAACTGCCCCTCAATCAACCTGGAAGAAAATTCGGTATTCCCAAAACTAAAAACCACCTGGTTTTGATCGTCGGAAACTGAAATCTTAACCTGGTCTGTCTCCTCCTCAGAGATAAGCCTGACTATTTCTTCAAAAGTCCTTCGGGGAACCAAGGCTTTAAAAGAGATATCTTTAGGGGTTGGAACTATTTTATGAGCCAGCCTATATCCATCCGTGGCCACTAACCGTAAATTCCCATCCTTAATCTCGGTTAAAATTCCGGTCAATATCGGCCGGCCGTCATCTACAGCTGCTGAAAATACTACCTGAGGTAACGACTTAGAAATTAACGGCGCCTCAATCACCACCGCCTCTTTACCTGTTAAAGGAATGGTGGGAAATTCGCTGGCTGAAATACCGGAAATCTTAGAGGAAAAACTGGGAGTAACCACTTCCAGAATATCGGAGGCTGTGGAAAACTCGATTTTTTCTCCGGATAAATTTGCCACTACCTCAACCAAAGTCTTGGCGGGAACCGTTACCTCGCCTTCCTCAACTATCTCCGCCTTGACATACTTTACCACCCCAACCTCTAAGTTAGTGGCTGAAAGTTTAAGCCTACCTGCTTCTGTTTGTAAAAGTATATTACTTAGAACAGGTAATTGGGCCCGGACTCCGGATGAACGGGCAACTGCGGATAAAGCCGGCATTAAATCTTGTTGTAGGATTGAAAATTTCATAATTTTTGTCTTCAAAAATTACAGGATCGTTTTGACAAAGTCAAAAGGTAGCCCTAAATTTATTCTTCCTTTCGGGCAGAAACTAAACGGTGAACCTCTTCTTCAGAAACCTTAATTAACCGAAAATGGACTCTTCCGGTTTGTATTAGGTTTTTAATGTGTTTTTCCTCTTCTGTCAAGGTGGGAAAGTTCCCAGACTTCACCTCAATAAAATCTATCCGTTCATTATTCTTAATTCCCACAAAGTCAATCGGCCACCCTAAAGGCACAATCCGGTCATAGTCATACCGTAATTCCGCATAAGTTAGAAGTTCCGCCATCTTTCCCTTTTGGGGGTTAATCGAACCCTGGATGGTTTGTAGGACTCTAGTTGGTAAATCCTGAACTCCTTTATAAAGGTCAATTAAATCCGTCGGAATATTTTCCGAACGTTTATTATGTAACCTTCCTAATAAATAGGCGATTATTAAAGCAAGAATGCCAAATAAAATATAGACCAGCTCGTTATTCATTATTTATCAGTTGTCCACATGTTCCGTAGAACATCCCTGTTATATTTATAAACAGTAGTTATATTATTAGGGCCGGTTGATAAGGGGATAATAAGCTCATTTTACCCACGCGTTTCGCCCCTTCTTCGTGTGTAAAACACCTTGTGCACTTGTGGATAACTTTGTGGATATCCTTGTGCATAGTGTGGATAACCCCCACTCCATTATCCTTGCAAAGCCTGTTTAATTTCAATAAGCATCCTTTGGATCTCCCGGTCACGGTTGATGGCTTCGCCAATCTTTTCCACACCGTGCATAATAGTGGTATGGTCCCGGCCTCCTAAAAGCTCCCCTATTCGCTCGTAGGGAAGTTTGCACTCTTCATAAAGCAAGTACATAGTGATTTGCCGGGGCATAACCAATTCCTTTTTACGCCGGGGACCGGTTAAATCGGCCGTCTTAATATTGAAATAATGGTTAATCTCCCCGATAACCTTTTTATGGTCAATCTTTTGGGTAGTTTGGATGGGGGCACCTAGGAAACGCCTGACTCCTTCATCAGTTAATGTCTGGCCTAACAGTTTGGCTGACTGAACGATCTGGATAAACTTACCTTCAAGTTCACGGGCATTAGTGGGCATGCTTTCAGCAATTAAGGTTAGGATATCTTCCGAAACTATCTCCCCCCGCTCAGCACACTTGGCCTTTAAAATGGCGACACGGGTATCAAAGTCAGGGTTTTGGATATCCACCATTAATCCACCCTGAAAACGGGACTGGAGACGGGGTTCCAGTTTTTGGATTTCCTGGGGCGGCCGGTCGGAGGTGAGGATAATTTGGGAGTTTTTAGCCTGGAGTTCATTAAAGGTGTGGAAAAACTCTTCCTGGGTAGAATCCCGGCCGGAGATAAATTGAACATCGTCAATTAGTAAAAGATCGCAAGCCCGGTATTTGGCCCGGAATTCCCCGGTCCTTTTGGTTTGGATACTTTGGACCAGATCATTCATAAACCTTTCCGAGGAACAATAAATGATTTTTATATTCGGCCTTTTTTGCAGCAAAACATTTCCCACAGCCTGCATTAAATGAGTCTTCCCTACTCCGGTGCCGCCGTAGATAAAGAGAGGGTTGTAGCTGGTGCCGGGATTTTGAGCGACAGCTTGGGCGGCCGCGTAAGCCAGGTTGTTGGATAATCCCACTACAAAGTTACTCAGGGTGTATTTGGGATTTAATCCAAAAGTCATCGGTGATGGGATGTCAGGGGTAAAAATTTCTTCCGGCTCGCTCTCTACAACTTCCTTGGGAGTATTTTTGTTGGGGTCAACCTTAATAGAAAAGGTGGTATTTTCACCATAGATTTCCTTAATGGCTGGTTCCAGTAGGGATAAATAACGGCTGGAAACCGTTTCCTTAACAAAGGCAGAAGGTGCGAAGATAGTCAGTTCGTTGTCATTTAACTCGGCAGATAAAGGATTGAGCCACCCTTTAAAGTTGACGTATGAAACCTGATCACGCACCTTATCTAAAACTTTCGACCAATTCTTGTCCATATTTTACTTTTCCACAGGGACAATGTTAGTGCAAAAGTTATCCACAAAAAAAGAGGGAGAAAGTGTTTCGAAATATATCAAGTAAGGTCAATTAATTTGGAAATTGTGCCTAAAAATGGTAAAATCCCCAAGCATGATTGAGGTTCCTAACTGGTATGTGTATAGAACTAAACCCCGGGTAGAACTCCCGGTAGCAACACTACTAATGACGTTGGGTGTTGATGTTTACCTTCCTTTACTGATGAAAAATTCTCATAAAAGTGAGCCTTTCTTTCCAGGTTATATTTTTGTAAATCTTAAGGGCGATCCGGATTATATAAGAAGCCGTTCGGCTCCGGGAGTCCAATATGTTCTTCTTAAGGGAGCAGAGCCAACTCCTATAGATGAGCTAGTGGTCGAAGGAGTTAGAGAAAGGGTAAATAAACTAAACCGTCGCTTTTCTCCGCACTTTTCCCCTGAGGAATATGTAAAGGTTGTCTCTGGCCCTTTTGAAGGGTTAGATGCTATTTATGACCGGGAACTTGATTCCCGGGGAAGATGTCGGGTGCTACTGATTAATGCCTTTGGCGGAAAAGTTGCGGCAGAACTGAGTACCGACGAACTGCAGTTTTTGACTAAGAAAAAATAAAAAACAGAAAAATTTAAATTCTTTTTATAAGTAGCTTGCCTTTTTGGCTAAATACCTTTAAAATTCACTGGTATGCCAAAGAGAACATACCAACCGAAAAAAGTAAAAAGACAAAGAGCCCACGGCTTTATGTTGAGAATGGCCACTACTGATGGTCAAAATGTCTTGAAGAGAAGACGTGCCAAAGGCAGGGCAAGACTTTCCATATAAATGTTATCCAGGAACAAGAGGCTAAATCTGAAAAAAGATTTTTCATGGGTAGCATCAGGAAGAAAAGAAGCCAACAGTTTGGTTAAGTTGTTTATTAGGTTTGGAGATAATAAAACCCCAAGAGTTGGCATTGCTTTATCCAAATCTACTTTTAAAAAAGCTACCGAGAGGAACCGGGCAAGAAGATTAATTTCCACAGGTTTCGAAGCTTTGTATACTACTCTTCCTGAAAAAATAAATATTGTGGCAATGCCCCAGGCAAATGTTTTAAAAGCGAACCCGAAAGAGATTACAGATGCTTTGGACGATCTTTTAAAAAGGATAAAAAAAAATGAAGAAGATAGTCATAAAACTAATTAGCTTTTACCAAATTTATCTCTCGTTTGACCGGGGGGTATTGGCCATTTTCGCTCCGGGCGGGGCGTGTAAACAATCCCCTACCTGCTCGGAATACACTAAACAAATGGTAGAAAAGTATGGTATCCTTATCGGAGTTTATAAAGGAATAAGGAGAGTAATTTCATGCAGATAATCGGCGAAATCTTTAACTTAATATTCTTTGGACCGGTGGTCAACCTTTTGGCGATGATTTTGCACGCTTTGGAGGCTATCCATTTCCCGGGCGCTTTTGGTATATCAATTATTCTATTGACAGTTTTAATCCGTTTGTTGGTTTGGCCGTTTATGGGGTCACAGTTAAAAAGCGCCAAAAAAATGCAGGATTTAAAGCCTCACCTGGATGCCTTAAAAGAAAAACACAAAGATGATAAACAAGCCTTGGCTTCCGCCCAGATGGCCCTATATAAAGAACATGGGGTTAATCCGGCTGGAGGATGTTTACCAACCTTAATCCAGTTCCCTGTACTTATTGCCCTTTACCAAACAATTTTTGCTTTCTTTTCGGGAGCTTCAGGTTTGGAAAGGATTAATAATGCCTTATATCTTCCCTGGCTGCATTTTAACTCCACTCCCGATTTAAGTTTCTTTGGGTTAAATTTAGCCACTAAGCCCACCACCGGAATGCTACTCCTTATTCCCCTGTTTACAGCCGCTATGACCTTCCTGCAGTCAAAGATGATGTCGCCTAAACCACTAAAAACCTACAAGTCTGATTCCCCTAAGGAAAAGAAGGAAAAAGAGAGCACTGATGACGCTATGGCAGCTGTCCAGGGTCAGATGATGTACATGATGCCGGTTATGATTGGCTACTTTGCTTTCCAGCTTCCCGCAGGGCTTGCCCTTTACTGGAACACTATGACAATTTTAGGTATCTTCCAGCAATATTTAATCTCCGGTTGGGGCGGGCTTGAGAGCTGGATAAAAGCTATTAAAAGATAACTCTTTTATCCTCGTTGACGAGCTCAAGATAATCCTTTATACTTACCACGCATAAGGACCTGTATCGTGCTTCGGTATGAGAAATTATACCTCGCACTCACAGAACCTTGCCTTTTTAATTTAAAAGGATTGTATTTAATAAGGAGAAATAAAAAACGTGGAAGCAAAAGTTTCAGAAATTTTAGAGAATATTTTAGGACTCTTGGCTTTAGAAGGCAGCTTTGAAGTAATTGAGGGACCTGAGGAAATTGCTGTTTCTATTGAGACAACCGACCCCGGAAGACTCATTGGCTTTAAGGGTGAGACCTTGGATGCCCTGCAACTCATCGTCAACCAAATTGTCAGCCGCCAAACCCCTGATGAGTTTAAAAGAGTGGTTATTGATGTTGCCGGTTGGAGAAAGAACAAAGAAGGGGATTTGGAAAGACGAGCGAGGACTTGGGTAGAGGAGGTAAAAGAGAGTGGTAAAGAATTAGAATTGGACCCAATGCCTTCCTGGCAAAGAAGAGTGATTCATATGGTTATTGGTGATATTGAGGGTGTGGAATCGGAAAGTGCCGGTGAGGGTCGCGACAGACACTTGGTGATAAAACCTGTAACCGGTAAAAAAGCTTCTAAGAAAACTAAAGATGCTGAAGTCTCTGAGCCCGTCGAAGAAGAAGCGGCTGAGTAACTCCCCACTCTATCTGTGTTAGACTTTATTTGTGAGAACGATCTTTAAAATTTCCGAGCAGACTATCTGGCAACTCATTGGTAAAGCTATTACTTCTTTTTCCACGATTATTATTTTAGGAGCCCTTGCCCGAAGTTTTGGACCAGGCGAGGTAGGGGTTTTGACTTTAGCCCTTGCCTATTTAGGTTTCTTTGCTGTTGTGGCTGATTTTGGGCTTAATGCCCACGTCTTGCCTAATTTTTTAGGTGATAACAGCCACCGGGAGTGGCAGAGGCTTTTAGGACTAAGGATTATTATTGCTGTCCTGGCAACGATTCTGGCTGCCACCATCCTCCTCTTTTACCCCCAGATGATGGTCTTTAAACTGACTGTTTTATTAGGGCTATTGGGAATTATCCAGCCAGCTATTACTACAACAGCTAACGTCGTTTTTCAAAGTAAGTTACGCTTTGATCTATCAGTATTGGCTAACTCTTTGGGTTCATTGCTTATTTTGGGGGCAGTGGTGTTTTTAATCAAACAAGGGCTGGGAAACCCTTATTTAATACTCGGTTATTCACTGGGCTGGTTTTTAAGCGCTCTCCTGGCCTTAAGTTTTACCCGGAAATATATCTCCAAACTTCAACCTATTTTTGATCTCTCATATGTTAAACGGGTGTTTACTGAGTCCTGGCCGATTTCTGCCACTATTATTTTAAACCTGGTCTATTTCCGGGTGGATGCCTTTATTCTTTCCAACTATAAAAGCTTCTCAGATGTAGGGGTTTATAACCTCGCCTACTCTATTTTCCAGTCTCTCCTGGTAGTTCCGGCCTTTATTATGAACAGCTATTACCCGGTGATGCTTAGAGACTTTGAAAACAATAAAAGGGAATTTATTAGCCGGCTGCAAAAAGCCGGGGGTTTAATGCTAATTATGGGAATTTTAGGAATGGCTTTTACTCTATTCCTCTCCCCTTTTGTGGTGCCGATTATTACCGGAGCCCGCGGTTTTGGCGGGTCTATTACTTCCCTGCAAATTCTTTCCTTAGGATTCCCAGCTTTCTTCCTATCCTCAATTTTAATGTGGACACTAATTACCCTCCGCCGTTATAAACTGATGCTGCTAATTTACGTTTTAGGCTTGATTCTAAACAGCGTCTTAAACTTTATCTTTATCCCCAAGTTTAGCTATCTTGCCGCCTCGTATATTACCGGCATTTCCGAATACTTTATTTTATTGTGTCAGGTCATAGTTTTGATTCCCCTGCTGACAAAGCTTCGTTCTACTGCTAAGATTACTGAGTAACTTCAATCTATGAGAAAGTTTATTATTAACACTGACGGAGGATCACGCGGTAACCCCGGTAAGGCAGCAGCAGCCTTTGTTTTACACGATGAAAACGGCCAAATCATCGCACGTGAGGGGGGTTATATTGGGGTGGCAACTAATAATGATGCTGAGTATGCTGCGGTAAAAGAAGCCTTTAAATATCTTTCGACAAATTTTTCACAAGATATACCTTTAGAGATTGAATTGCGGGCAGATTCCCAATTGGTGGTCAACCAACTTGCGGGAAAATTCAAAATTAAAAACCCCAGATTAAAGATAGTGGTTGATGAAATCAAAAATGTAGAAATGAAATTGGGTCATGTTGTTTACACATACATTCCCCGCGAACAGAATAAAGAAGCCGACGCCCTCGTTAATGAAATCCTAGATCAGAATATCTGAATATAAGCAGAGCTTGCGATCTGATACTCTGAAAAGCTGACGTTCCGAAACTCCGAACAATCTTGTACTACTTCTATACCTTTGCTCTCTCTTGAAATACACACGCTCAAAAAGTACCATAACGTGTGAAAGATGCCTAATATAGCAAGAAAAATAATATGATTACCCTTTCGCGAAACACTCCAGTGGCTTTTGTTGTGGGAGCTGCGGGGTTTTTGGGGTCATCTTTGGTTGATAAACTTCTTTCCAAGAGCATCCAGGTAGTAGGGCTCGACAACCTTTCATCCGGAAGAAAAGAGAATTTAGCGGAATCTTCCCGGGATAAAAATTTCCACTTTCTATTGGCGGATGCCTCGGACAAATTTGAGGAAACCTTTGTCCGGTTAGACTATGCTTTCTTTGTTATCTCCGCGGATATCTCCCCGTACGTTTACCGTCAGGCATTTGCCAACTTTCTGGGAATTTGCAAGGAATTAAAATCCAAGATTGTTCTGGTCTCCTCGGTCGATTTTTACGATTCCCACGTTGCAGATTTGGAAAACCTTAAGGAAGCAGAAAAAGAGTTGGCAAAGTTTACCAAAGAAGAAAAGGCCAACGCCCGGATTGTCCGTTTGGAAAATGTTTATGGCCCAAGAATGCATTTTAAATCTTCTGATCCCGTAGCCAGGTTGATTCAGGCAACCTGCAAGGAGGAATTACAAAAAGAGGCGGCTCCCTTGGATTTTACGACCCGGGATATCTTTGTGGATGACGCCGTCAGTTTATTAGTCAAAGCGGTTATGCACGGGGCTACAGCTCAAAAGATTTATGACGGGGCCCTTTCCGCGCCGATTAAAATTTCCGAAATCAGGCAGGTACTGATGGATCCCATGTGGCACGAAAGCCGGGGATTCACCCCTACGGAATTGCCTCCCTGGCCAACTCCAAATTTAGAAAAAACAGAGAGGGAGTTAACTTGGAAAGCCAAGACCCCCTTGGTTAAGGCCTTAAAGGAAACTATCCATTATTTTAAGGAGAATCCGGAAGCAATAAAGATTGAAAGGGTATTGGAGAGGATAGAAAGGAAGCCGGAGAACCAGATCAAACCGGATGACATCGAAGAACCAGTGGATCAGATGAAATCAGATAAATCAGAGAACCAGGCTGAAGTGATGGAAAAGAAGGTTGAAGAGAAGTTAAAAGGGGAGAGCAAAAAGTTTAAAGACCTGGTAAGAAACCTAAAAAACTATACCAAGGTAATTTTAGTTTTGTCCCTGGTGACCTATGCCTTAATCTATCCTTTGGCGGTGTTTATCATCGGTCTGTATAGCTTTAATTCCCATCTTTTGTCAGGACAGAAGATGTTATTTGCCGGAAATTTTGAAGGTGCTAAAAAAGAGGCCGAACAAATGAAGGTGGCAGCGGAAGGGGTAGGGGATGTCAAGCAAATTTTGTTGACTCTTCAGGGGTTCAACTTTTTTAGCAAAGATTTAAAACAAACTACCGATTTATTAGGTGAAACAGAAGATATAGCTTCGGCGGTAGGACATGAAAATTTAGGATTGGGAAAACTATCCCAAAGTTTAAAAGTAATTACCGGGGAACAGGATGGAGACAGTAAAGAGTTATTAAAAGAGGCTTTTTCGGAACTGGACCAAGCAAATAGGACACTGACAAATTCCCTGTTTACAATCAACTCTGTGGCTTCGAAAAAAAATATTCTTGGCTCAAAGCTTAACGGAATAAATCAGAAGGTAGGGGACTTAAAAACGGTAGCTGAAATGGGTAAGAATTTAGCCTTGGTATTGCCGCAAATTGCGCCTTCAGGCACCAAGAAAAATTACCTTATTCTTTTTGTGGACAATACTTCCTTAAGAGGTGGGGGAGGCATTATTAAGGCTTATGCCCAAGTGAGTTTTGACCATGGAAAGCTTACCAATACCCAAGTTGGGGAGATTAAAAGTCTGGACGCCAAATTAACAGACAGTATTAATCCTCCGGCTGATGTCAAAGAGATTATTGGGAATAAAGGATGGGGGTTGCGGGATTCGAACCTGGAAGCTGATTTTGCTTCCGATGCTAAACTTGCCCAATGGTTTTATAACAAAGAAGGAGGTGAAAATATTTCAGGGGTAATCGCTTTGGACCTGACGGCGGAAGCTAATTTGCTGGATAATTTAGGTTTGGTGAATATTCCGGAGACAGGGGAAACTGTCGATGGCAAGAATTTAATCCAAAAAGCAAGGCAATCTTCAAACGAAGAGAAGTTTTTAGCAGGAGTTTTAAGGGAGACATTAAATAAACTCTTCTTTGTGTCTGATAAGAATATTATTCTGCAAATACAAACAATCAGCAACTTGGCCACCGAGAAACACATTGTTTTATATTTTGCCGATAACGAGCTTTTATCACAGGTTATGTCAGGAGGTTGGGGGTCAATTTTGCCACGGCAGGGAAAAGAGGTGAAGGGGGAGAGGGATGAATTTTTAGCGTACATTGAAACAGATTTGGATGAGGCCCGTGGAGGCTATAACCTGAAGAAAGACCTCAATCTGGTCACGACAATTGATAGGGGTAATAATGTCAAACACACTCTGACGGTCAACTATGAAAACAATGGAGGGCAGCAAAACAGGCTGGTAAAAGTTTACCTGCCTTCTGGGACCAAGTTGACTCAGGTGAAAGTAAAGGATGTGGATATTACTAAATACGTCCGGTCCTTTAGTGATTTTGGAAGAGCAGGGTATGTGTTTACGCTTAATTTTGCTTCCCAGGGAAAATACCAATTGGTGCTTGATTATACCGACAGTAAGCCTGTGGAGTTTGCAGATGACCAGTTAAACTTTGGGTTGAATGTGTTCAAACAAATGGGAACGGGAGCGGATAGCTTCAACTATAAAATAATTTATCCCAGCGATTTTAAGCTGACCTCAAACACTAATTCAGCTATCCCCGGTGAAATCAGTTTCTCTTCCGATCTCTCCCAGGACCGGGCTTTCGAGGCCACGTTGCAAAAGTAGTAGCTTCTCCTTGGTACATTCGGTTTACATGAATGTACCTTGCGTCCAGCCTCAAGATGTGATAAATTACATTGGTCATTTGAGAAATTATAAGGCTACCTTCGCCTGCGGCGAACGATCTTGTAATTTTTGAGGACAAAAATTATGGATAGAATTCCACTTAAAGCTGAAGAAAGAGAGATTTTAGGAAAACAAGTCAAAAAGCTCCGCAAAGAGGGGTTTGTTCCGGCGCACGTTTTTGGAAACAAGGTTGAAACCGAGCACGTGGCGGTTAAAGCTCAAGACTTTGCCAAAGTTTACGACCAAGCTGGTGAGTCCGGTTTAATTGACCTTAAAATTGGAGCTGAGAAAGTCCGCCCGGTTTTAATCCGTGATGTCCAGGTAGATCCGGTAAAAGGTGCAACTTTACATGTTGATTTTTACCAGGTTAACTTGAATGAAAAAGTTCAGGTTTGGGTGCCAATTGAGCTTGAGGGTGAGGAACCGGAAGTGGTTAAATCCGGTGAGGCGATTGTTATCCAGCCGATGAGCGAGGTTGAGGTTGAAGCTTTGCCAACTGAACTTCCGGAAAAGCTGGTAGTTAATATTTCCAACCTTAAAGCCATTGACGATGCTGTGACTGTTATCCAAATGAGTGTTCCCCAGGGAGTTACGGTTTTGGCAGATCCGGAAGCAGTCGTTGTTAAACTTGATAATGCTGTGTCTGAGGAAGCCCAAAAGTTAATGGAAGAAGAAGCCGCGGAGGCTGAAGCTGCTGCTGAGGTTGCTGAAGGCGAGGCTCCTGCTGAAGGTGAAGAAGGAGCTGAGGGTGAAGCCACTGAAGGTGAAACTTCTACTGAAGGTGGGGAAGAGAAACCCGCTGAAGAATCCCAAGAATAATCTATCTCTCTTGAATTCCCAAAAAATTTTAGTATGGTTAAGATATGGAAGATTTAGTGCACCGTGTTCAAAAAATTGAAGAAAGGAATAAGAAGGTCGAGTCCGACAAGGCTTGGGAAACAAGTTTTTTAAGGAGAGGACTCCTGATAATTTTTACCTATCTGGCTATTGGTTTATATCTCCAGGCAATTAATATTGATAGGCCTTGGCTTAATGCTATAGTTCCCTCAGTTGGATTTTTATTGTCCACGCTCACCCTGCCGTTTTTCAAATCTTTATGGCTGAAACATCTCTATAAGAAGTAAGTTATTTAGTCTCCGGCCAAGGGGCCAGTATGATAGATTTCTGGTGTTCGGGTAGTTTTTGATAAAGTTCCTCAGTCAAAAATGGCATGAATGGATGGAGAAGTTTAAGGCATGTTTCAAAAACATATTCCAAACATGGTTGAGCGTCAGATCTTCTTTTCTTGGACCATTCAATGTAGCTGTCAGCCAGTTTATGCCAGATAAAGTCATAAAGTTCCTCGGTGGCCAGATGTAACTGGTAATTTTCGATATTTTTAGTGACCGCATCAATTAACCCGTTTAGATGTTGGATAATCTCGGTATCATCATCATGAGAATAGTCTGACACTTCGGCTGCGTCTTCTGGTTTTAATTCATAGATGAAACGGTGGATGTTTTTGAGCTTAGTGCTAAAGTTGCGGAAATTTTTACATCTTTCATCCATGATTTGGCGGGAGACCTTGGAATCCCGTCCGGGAACAGAGTAGGTATAAAGCGCCATGCGGGTAGCGTCAACACCCCACTGGTTAACCAAATCATAAGGGCTGATGCCGTTACCTAAGGACTTAGAAAACTTGCGCCCCTGTAAATCCCGGAGCATCCCGTGGAAAAACTGATTTTTAAAAGGGATCTCGTCTTTAAACCATAGGCCCAACATAATCATCCGGGAGATCCAGAGATACTTAATTTCCGGGGCGGAAGTTTCAAAATCCCAGGGGTAGTATTTTTTAAGCTCGGAGGTTTCTTCTGGCCAGCCCAGAGTCGCCATTGGCCAAAGCCCGGAGGAAAACCAGGTGTCCAAAACCTGTTCATCCTGTACCCATGTTGAGCCTTTGCAGGTTTTACAAGGTTCCTTTGGTTTGTCTAGAAAGATAACCATATCCTTGTCTTTGCCGACTTCATGGTTGGGATTACATTCCTGGCAATACCAAACCGGGATTTGGTGTCCCCACCAAAGAGAGCGGGAGATTGACCAGTCGTGGATTTCCTTATACCAATCCGAGAGAATTTTCTCATAGTTTTTCGGTAGGAAGTTGACCTCTTTAATGTGTTTTAAGGCTTTTTCGGCCAATGGCTTCATTTTGACAAACCATTCCTCGGAGATTAGTGGTTCAACAGTTGTTTTGCACCTTTCGCAAACCGGAACTGAATGGGTATAGTCTTCCACTTTTTCAATTGCTTCGGCAGTTTCTAATTTTCCGGCAGCTTTTTCCCGAGCTTCACCGATTTTGAGTCCTGATAAATCTTCTGTCAGATCAGTCATCTTCCCGGCTTTGTCAACTGCATGCAGGATTGATAGATTGTGGTCCTTGCCAATCTCGTAGTCCAAAGGATCATGACCGGGGGTAATTTTTAAGGCGCCGGTACCAAAATCTTTTTCAACCCGCTCATCCTCAAAAATTGGTAGCTTATTGCCGTTTAAAGGGTTGACGGCATTTTTGCCCACAAATTTGGAAAACTTTGGATGGTTAGGATAGGTGGCAATGCCGGTGTCGGCATAGATGGTTTCCGGACGGGCGGTAGCGACAGTAACATACTCGTCTGTTCCTTCAATCTGGTATTTAACAAAATAGAGTTTTTCCTCTCTGTCCTGGTATTCCATCTCCAGGTCCTCAATGGCGGTGCCGCACTTGGGACACCATTGGACGATATACGCCCCTTTATATAGCAAGTCCTGGTCCCAGAAGGCTTTAAACTCGGCTAACACTGCTTTTTGAACCTTGGGGTCTAAAGTAAACACTTCCCGGGACCAGTCAGCCGAAATTCCCATGACAGTCCAGGTTTTATGAAAAGAGTTATAGACTTCCTCTTTATATTGCCAGGCCCGTTTTAACCACTCTTCCCGGCCTAATTTATATTTTGACAACCCCTCCTTTTCCAGGATTTTGTTAAAGGTGCCTTCAAACAAGATGCCGGCGTGGTCTACGCCTGGTAATAATAGGACGTCGAACCCCTGCATCCTCTTAAATCGGGCCAAAGCGTCCATGATGGACTGTTCCATGGCGTGGCCTAAATGCAGCTCTCCGTTGACATTGGGAGGAGGCATTAAAAGGGAGTAGGGTTTTTTATCTGAGTCAGGGTTGGCGGCGAATAAATCTTCCTTGTCCCAAAACTCATATAATTTTTGTTCAACATTTTGGTTATCTGATTTGTCCATAGCTGTATTATACCTGAGATAAGCAGAGCTTGCGATCTTATAATCTAAAGCAGAGCTTGCGATCTGACGATCCTAAGGAAAGGTTGGGGTTGGCTTGTAAAGTTAAGGGGTCAGTTGGGTGGTAATTGAAAAAAGCGGCAGTGGCAATATAGACGGCGTTATCAGTGCACAAATTAACCGGGGGGATAGAGATTTTCACATGCCCCGCTTCCATTTGGATTGCCTGGGTCAACCGTTTGCGCAACTTTTGGTTTGCGGCAACCCCGCCGGCTACCACGACCTGTTTTACATCATACAGTTTTATTGCCCGGAGGGTTTTCTTAATTAAAACATCGATAATTGCTGCCTGGACCGAGGCGGCCAGGTTGTTGGTAAATTTATGGTCGTTTCGGGCATTGCCCCGGGTAGCCAGATTGGAGACGGCCGTCTTTAGTCCGGAAAAGGAAAAATCGAAGTCGTCGGAGGAAATCATCGGCCGGGGCAGACCGTAGGTAACTGGGTTTCCGAACTCAGCCGCTTTGGAGATTTGGGGACCGCCGGGATAGGGAAGGCCCAAAAGCCGGGCGGTTTTATCAAAGGTCTCTCCGGCCGCGTCGTCGCGGGTGCCGCCTAAGTATTCGTACTTGCCGTGATCCTTCATTAAAATCAAATCGGTATGACCGCCGGAAATGAGAAGTCCGATTGCTGGAAAGGTTGGAGTGTCAGAGTGTCGGGGTGTCAGATTGTCGGAAGGTTTTGATTTTTCCGATATTCCGATATTCCGATATTCCGATACACTGGAATTAACCCAGTTGGCGTAAAAATGACCGACAAGGTGGTTAACCGGTACCAGCGGCTTTTGCCACGTTTTGGAGAGGACTTTGGCAGTTTCGACCCCGACTAACAGTGAGCCAATCAGCCCCGGTCCGGCGGTGACGGCGATAGCATCAATTTCGTCAACCTTTAACCCCGAATCATTAATCGCTGTTTCGATAACTGGAACGATACTTTTCAACTGTTCCCGGGCAGCCTGTTCCGGAATTACGCCGCCATATTTTGCTTGCAGTGAAGCGGACGAAGCTACAATATTGGATAAAACTTGTACTCCATTATTATCTTTTTGCACGACAGCAGCCGCCGTTTCATCACAGCTTGTTTCAACTCCTAAGATTATTTGAGGATTCTTCATGCCGATATTGTATCAGACCCAGTTTGTTCCAGAAAGTCTATCTTGTCCTAGAGTATTTTTTGGGTGTAACTTTAATTAATGGTCCCGCACAAGCCCTCAATCTTTATCAAAGATGCAATTTTTCTCTCCCACACCTCCTTAAATGATTTTACAAACTGTCCCCGGGCCTATTATTTGAAGAATGTTTACCGCGATCCGGAACACGGGTTCCGGTTGCAGATAGCTTCACCCAACATTAGTCTGGGGGCGGTGGTTCACGATGTGGCCAAATGGTACCTGGAGGATTTAGATAAACCTTCATTAGTTTCTGCCGAAGACAAGTTCCGCAGCCTGTGGTGGAAGTTCCATGGTAAAAGGGGTGGATTTGCCTCGGATGAGGAGGAAGCGGTTTTTGGCAAGCGGGGACTTTCGATGGTGGCCAACTTTATCAAAAACGCGGGCCGGTTGGGGAAAATGGCTCCCTTCGCCAACTTCCCGAAATACCCGCTTTCTAATAAAATAATACTGACCGGAAACATGGATTTTGTGGGTGAACTTCCCGACGGAACCCTGCTTGTGATTGATTTTAAAACCGGGGTTAAAGACGAGAAAGACCCAATCCAGCTCTATATCTATGCCATTCTCTCGGAAAACTACTACCAAAAGCCGGTGACCAAGGCGAGTTATTGGTATTTAGATCGGGAGGATACCCCGCGGGAGATCATACTGGAACCAACCGAAAAGACTTTGGATTGGTTAAAAGAAAAGGGATTACAGATCCAGGAGGCAATCGAAAAGAATGAATGGGTTTGTCCTGAGGGAGAATCACTTTGCCGACACTGTCGGAATTATCAGGCGATAATTGAAGGAAAAGGTGAGTTTATGTTTACCGACCATGCTTTTAAAAAGGAAGTTTATTATCTAGCCCCTCAGGCACTGGAGACTCCGATGGAGGATTCGGGGGATAACGCCACTTCGGCTAATGTGTTGTGACGGTGAAAACCTTCTTCCGGAATTGATTCAAACAGTTTAATTGAGGAAATATGGATGGGTTCAAAAGAATTTCTGACCATCATTTCCTGTAATTTTGCTTCCTGTTCCGGCTGCAGCTGAAAGTCCCCGGAAATTTTGCCAATTGCGATATGGGGAACATAGCGGCGGTCGTCCGGATCAAGCCCCAAGCCGATTAAGCCATCCTTAATCCTTTCCTCAATAATGACCAGTTTATCGATATCCCCTTTGACTCCCACCCAAAAGGTGTGGGCGGTGTGGAGATGAGGAAAACCGTCAATGTAGGCGGGGGTGATAGAAAAAGGAGGAATCTCTGAGGTAGCCTGGGCAATTACCTGGACAATCCGGTCTTTTAATTTTTCCGGTTGTTCACCGATAAAGGCAATTGTCAGATGTAATTTCTCGCTATTGGTAATTCTTACCTGAGGAATAATTTGCTCGATCTCTCTTTGGACAGCTTTAAGCTCGTGTTTAGATTCTTCGGGAATTTCCAGGGCGATGAAATATCTCATATAAGACTTGTTTTACTAAAGGTATAATACCACTAAGTATGTCGGAAAAAGAATTGTTTGAAAAGGCACAAATTGAGAGAAACAACGGCCAAATTAAGCAAGCTGTTGCTGATTACCAGAAGGTAAGAGAACAGGCTTTAAGGGTGGGTGATCGAAGGCTGGGGGCGGAGTGCCTGCATATGATCGGGGTGGCCTATTATCAGGATGAAAGTTACCGGGAGGCTATAACTAGTTTGGAAAAGGCCCAAAAAGAGTTGGAAAGATTGGGTGATGAAATGCTTGTTGGGGCAACGCTTCGGGATTTGGGACTGGTAGCCAAAGCTCAGAAAAATTATGATCAAGCCAAAAGGTATTACCAAGAAAGCTTGGATCATTTACAAAAATTTCCCGGACACTTGGGGATGACCCGGGTTAAGCTGGGGAAAGTGTACCTTGATGAGGAGGAGCTGGCTCTGGCGGAGCAAACCATACAAAAAGGAATTGTTGAGATTGCTCCAAGCCCAGAGAAGTTTTTCCTCTCGAGCGCTTATTTTGACCTGGCTCAGGTACAAAAAAGAGCTGGAAAAATAGAGGAGGCCAGAAAGTCTGTTGAAAAGTCAAAGGAAATCCTAGATGAAATTAGCGGACCTGATCAAAATCAAAGTCGTAGGCAAGAGATTAAAGATTTCTTAAAAGAGTTACTGAGTACCAACTAAATAAATTGCTTGCCAGGGGCGGTAGTTGGACTTCCAGGTTTCCGAAATTAAGGTTTCGCCGTTGCGGATGACGGTGCGGTTGAAGCTGACATTGGCTCCCCAGGGTGACCAGTCCACTTGTTTGACCGTGCCGCGGGGTAATGTGGGGTCATCTTGGCGGAGGTCGGGCGGGGGTGGGGTTTGGTTGGAAACAACCGGGGTAGAGACTGTCGCCACCCGTCCATCACTGGCTCCGTAAACATCAATGGTTAAAGTTGCTCCCGAAGTGTAAGCCTGAAGGAGAATATAAGATCCGGTATCGTTTTTAAATTGAAAATCAACAGAAGGAGCAAAGACTGTAGCGTCCAGCCCCGGAGGAAACCCCTGTTCGTAGTAGCCGACCCGGTAAGCGTGGGCAGTCCGTTGGGTGATAGGTAAACCAGAATTAAGGATAGCCCGGAACAGGGTGGTGGAAACCTGGCAAACTCCTCCTCCGTCATCCAAAACCGTTCTTCCGGATTTAATCACATAAGCCGGTTTATAACCGGTGGCCCCGGAGATTTCCCCAACAGTTTTATTAAATGAGAAGGTTTCGCCGGGTGCTATTAAAACACCGTTTAATCGGGAGGCGGCCAGGCCGATATTATAAATGCGGTTATCTATGGAACCGGCGAAATTGGAAAAACCTCTGCCTAAAAGATCTTTAATACCAAAGTTGTTAACGTCGGCAGTGGCTACATTGGGTTTAGTAATTTTTACCGGCAGGTCGATATCGGAACTGGTGGCTTGCATGGCTGCCTGGGCTAACAGGTTCCCGGTTCGTTCAATATCTACCTCTCTGCCTTCCTGGGCGGACTGGAACTCTTTGACCCTTTTGGTGTTGGAGTCAAAAACAAAACGGGCATCCCGGGCGTCCTGGTTAATTGCTGAAATCATATTTTGCAGGTATTGAGTTAATTTTGTATTGTCAATTCTAACTTGTGAGCCTCTAATATTTTCTGTTTCTACAACCTGATCAGGGTCAACACCGCTCATATCCAGCAGATTAAAGAGTGTAACTTGGTCAACCAGTAAACTATCCTTGCCGTGGTGGATTTTGATGGGATTTTGTTTGATGTTTTCCAGGGCTTCGGCATAAGTTTGGGCAGTTTCTGAAGTAAACTTTGGAATAAGTGTTTTTAGAGGCAGCGTTTTCGGGGCAGACGAACTTAGGCTTAAATAATTTTCTACCTGTTCCAGTAATAACCTGCTGTCTAACTCTTGACCGACCTCTTGAGGGGTAATAATAATATTTTCCCCTAACGCTAATTTAGCATCCTGGGGGTCCTTTTTAATAACCTGGTTGATGCTGCTCACCTGATAAATTAAGGATGAAGGACGGTCAAAAGTAAGCTTGGGACCAATTTTAAAGCCAAAGATCAAAGCCTGCAGTTGAGTCCGGAAATTTTCCAGATAATTCCTTCCGCGTCCCTTGGAGTAAGCTTCCGTTACGGTAGCGTTAATGTCTAAATTGGGGGAAGCGCTTTTAGGATTTAGGACAAAGTTTTGTCCTTCATAATTAAATTTCAGTTCTCTGTTCGAACGCTGGTTAAACTCTTGGTTTAAGGTTTGGTAAACATTCGCGGGTGTCTCACTGCCTACATTATATGTAGCAATATAAATGCCCGGGAAAATTTTCCCTTGGTAGTAGTTTAAAAAAAGAAGGTAAGAAAACGCCACGATAGTTAGCAGTCCTAAAACAATGAGCGGGAGTAATTTAGAAAGGGATCGGGGTAATTTAGGGTGAAACATTAACAATGCCATTGTATAGGCTTTAGGCTATCTGATCAAGGTACGTTCATGTAAACTGAATGTACCAAGCTGAAAACTGATATAATCGAAGTGTGAAGAAAACAATCCTCTTGGTTTTAGCGGCTTCAGTGTTTTTAGGGATATTATTTTGGGTTTATCAGGCAGTTTTATCTAATAAATCCTCATCAAACAATAAAACTGTTGAGCTTTCTTATTGGGGGTTAGGGGAAGATGAACAGGTAATGCAGGCGGTGATTGAAAAATACCAACTTTCTCACCCCAAGGTAAAAATTACCTATAATAAACAAACTATCTTAAACTACCGCACCCGTGTTCAGACGCAGATGGAATCTGGGGAAGGTCCGGATATTGTGGAAATCCATTCTTCCTGGATACCAATGTTTTGGGAGGATTTGTCTCCGCTTCCCACATCCATGATCTCTACGAAAGACTTTGAGAAAACTTTTTACCCGGTGGCCAAGGAATCCCTTACCTGGCAGGGGAACATTTACGCCTTGCCGCTGGAGGTGGATGGCTTAGCCCTCTATTACAATGAGGACATTTTAAAGGGGGTAGGGCTTGAAACCCCAAAAACTTGGCAGGAGTTTATTGATTCAGCCAGAAAAGTGACGGTTAAAAACCAACAAGGCCAGATACAAACTGCCGGAGCAGCGCTAGGCTCTACTAATAATGTAGATTACTGGCCGGAAATTTTAGGGCTGTTGTTTTTGCAACAACCTGACGGTAGCCTGACACAACCGGCTAACCAGGCAGGAGGGGAGGTATTGCAATTTTATACAAGTTTTATCACTGACCCTAAAAATAAAACCTGGGATGTGACCTTACCCTCTTCAACCCAGATGTTTTCCGACGGGAAGTTAGCGTTTTATTTTGGGCCCTTAAGTCAGGCCCAGATTTTTCAAGCCAATCCTAATTTACATTTTAAAATTGCTCCGGTTCCCCAGCTTCCCGGAAGAAACGTCGACTGGGGTTCTTTTTGGGCAGCGGGGGTTTCGGGTACGTCCAAGAATCCTAAAGAGGCTTGGGAATTTTTAAATTATCTGCTTTCGCCGGAAACTCAGCAATTAATTTACCAACAACACGCTCAGGCCCAAACTCCGGCAAGAATTTTTTCCCGGGTTGATATGTCAGACCTTTTAATTAACGATCCGATAATGGGGCCGTTTGTTTCCCAGGCCCCGTTTTACCGTAGCTGGTATTTAAATTCCCAAACCGGGGATCACGGCATCAACGAAGAGATGATTAACCTATACCAAACAGCTATAGACGGGGTGATGGGCGGGCAACTTCCGTCGGTGCTTCTACAAAACACCCAAGCAAGTATTACAGATGTCTTTAATAAATACAGCCGACGTGTTGCAGCAACACCGGGAGGGAATTAATCCTGAGGGTTTAAGAAAAGCCTGTCAATGGCTTCCGTAAGTTCGGCAATATCCGCCTGGATTGTTTCTCCTACCGACCAATGTCCCGGCGATACTTGATGTTCCCAGATAAATGGAGGCTCTTTTTCATTCCCTTCCTTGGTTCTTTTTTGGCTTCTTTCTTTATTTCTTGTAAGAGTAAAATTCCTACCGCTTACAATATGCGCTTTGTAGGTTAACCTATCCCTGATTCCCCAAAAATGGGGATAGTGGCGGTAATCAATTCTCAAGGCCTTATCAAAGAACCCTCCTTCGTGCAGTTCGAGGGTGAGTTCTTTTTCGCCAATATATTGATATTTCCATTTGTAGAGGAGATTAGAATTTCCTTTATTAATTGGTTTGCCGACTCGACGGAGTTGCTCCGTAACTCGGTTGTAAAAGCCGTCAATTTCCCCTTCGTAATCAAACGGTTTAAGCTGTTCGTAAACTAAACCGCCTTTTTGCAATCTTCTTAAAAACAGGTCAGCATTTCTGCTTGTAGCCTTCCACCCATAAAAAAGATGTCCTAGTAAGGGAAGTTTACATAGTCCCTCTTGAACTTTTTCTAAAATAGGTGCGTGGAATATTTCTCTGGTTATCTTTTGAGGAGTGGTATTTTCTTTAGGTTGTTTTTCCTGAGGATTTTGCAAATATTGTTGAATTCTTTGGAATAATTGCTCCAGCTCTTTCGGTGTGGCTGGCTCCCCCATATTATTAGATTCAATTTTCATGGCCTCAATTATATTTTTCTGCAGGATTGAAAGCAAATGTATTAGATTAAGGTAAGGTGGTAGAATTATCCCAAATGGCTAATATCCTGGTTTTTGGGGCGAGTACAACTTATGGTTGCTGGGATCCGGAAGGCGGTTGGGTGCAAAGATTGAGAAAGGTTATTGATGAGAAAGTTGTGGCAACTAAAGCTGACTTTGAATGGTTGGTCTACAACTTAGCCATTGACGGGGATGATACGAAAGGGATTTTAGAAAGATTTGAGGATGAGGTTGGAAGAAGGTTATGGGAGGGTGAAGAAACTATAATTATTATTTCTGCAGCGATTAATGATTCTTTATTTGAAAATAAAACAAAACATCTGCGAGTTCCCTTGGATGAGTTCCAGAAAAATTTAGAGAGATTGATCGAGATGTCTCAAGAGTATTCAGATAAAGTGATTATTGTTGGAACCCAACCGGTGGATGAAGTAAAAGTTGACCCTCTTCCCTGGTTGCCAACCCATTCTTATAAGAATGAATTTCTCAGGGAATATAACGAAGTTGCAAAATCGACTGCGAGGGTGATGGGGGCTCATTTTGTGGAAATCTTTAATGAGTTGATCAATATGGATTATCAAAAACTGTTGTTTGACGGAGTACACGGAAATGCAAAAGGGCATAAATTTATTTTTGATACTGTCAGAGACTTCCTTAGGGAAAACCAAATTCTAGATATTTAAAATCTTGCAAAAATTTTAGATAACTCATATAATTTCTGCCTAGTTAAGCATCTGTTAAAGATTATGGGTAGAAAAGCTAAAGATTTTGATGTAAAAACATCTGCCAAAACTAGTATCAAGCCCCTTTCGGGTTATGTCTTAATTGAACCAACTGAGGCCCAGGCTACTACTTCCGCCGGAATTATCCTTCCGGAATCGGCTCAGGAAAAACCAGCAATGGGTATAGTTTTATCAGCTGGTGATGAGTTGGTTTTAGATAATGGTAAAACTATCAAAACTCCGGTGAAGGCTGGCGATAAAGTGTTCTATAAAAAATGGGGTGAAAACGAAATTAAAATTGACGGCAAAGAGTTAAAATTGGTAAAGTTTGACGATTTAATTGCAATTGTGGAGTAATTATGGCAAAAATATTGAAATTTGATGCAGAAGCAAGGGAAAAATTATTAAAGGGTATTGATACCTTAACCGAGGCTGTGGCTTCCACTTTGGGTCCCAAAGGAAGAAATGTGGCCATTGATAAAAAATGGGGAGCTCCGAACGTAGTGCACGATGGTGTAACTGTAGCCAAAGAAATTGAGTTGGAAGATCCTTTTGAAAATATGGGGGCACAATTAATTAAAGAAGCGGCTTCCAAAACCAACGACGTGGCCGGTGACGGAACAACTACCTCCACAATTTTGACCCGGGCCATTGTTTCTGAGGGTTTAAAAAATATCCAGGCCGGTTCCAATCCGATGATCCTCCGTCAGGGGATGGAAAAAGCGACAGATGCTTTAGTGGAAGAGCTGAAAAAAATGAGCAAAAAACTGACCACCAACGAGGAGATTACCCAGGTGGCAACCATTTCCGCCCAAAACGAGGAGATTGGCCAGACTATTTCTGAGGCTATTGCCAAAGTAGGCAAGGATGGAGTGATCACTGTTGAGGAAGGTAAAACCACTGAGATGTCGGTGGATTACAAGGAAGGTATGGAGTTTGATAAAGGTTATGCTTCCCCGTACTTTGTTACCGATACCGAAAGAATGGAGTCTTCAATTGAAGATGCCCATATTTTAATTACCGACAAAAAGATTTCCCAGGCTTCTGATTTAGTGGAATTTCTAAACAAATTTGTTTCCGTTTCCCGGAACCTGGTGATTATTGCCGATGATATTGAGGGTGAAGCCTTGGCTTTATTGATTGTTAATAAGCTTAAAGGGGTAATTAATGTCCTGGCAGTTCAGGCGCCTGGTTTTGGTGATAGGCGCAAAGCTATGTTGGAAGACATTGCGGTTTTGACTGGCGGAACTGTAGTCTCGGAAGAGACCGGTAAAAAATTAGACGCTGTAGAGATTTCTGATTTAGGGAGGGCTGGCCGGGTTACCTCAACCAAAGATTCAACAGTCATTGTGGATGGTAAGGGGGCAAAATCCCAAATCCAAGCTCGGATCGCCCATATCCGCTCTGAGCTTGCCAAATCCGATTCAGAATTCGATAAAGAAAAATTTCAGGAGAGACTGGCCAAATTAACCGGTGGGGTAGCGGTGATTAATGTCGGGGCGGCGACTGAGGTGGAGATGAAGGAGAAAAAGGAACGGGTGATTGATGCGGTGGCAGCGACTAAAGCGGCAATTGAAGAGGGAATTGTTCCTGGTGGGGAAATAGCTTTGATCCGCGCTGCCAAAGTTTTGGATAAGATTGTTTCTGACAATCAGGAAGTTCTATTGGGGGTAAATATTGTTAAACAATCACTGGATAAACCCTTCCGAAGGCTGGTGCAAAATGCTGGGATGGATGACGGGGTAGCTTTGGCTAAAGTTTTGGAGGCCAAAGGTGATGAAGGAATTAATGTGGCCACAGGCGAGTTGGCTGATTTAGTGAAAGCCGGAATTATCGATCCGGTTAAAGTAACCCGTTCGGCTTTACAAAACGCTATCTCGGTGGCAGTCATGGTCATGACTACCCAGGTTTTAATAACCGATAAACCGGAATCTACACCTCCAACTCCTCCGATGCCCCATGGCATGCCTGAATATTAATCTGTGATATTATAGTCAGTGATGGCTAAGCTACATTACAAGGAATCACCTTCAGAAAAAGAAAGACAAGCCTTTGCCAAGTATTTAGCCGAAGATGAGGAGCTGATTTTGGCGACCGGTTTAGGGAAAGCCTATATCCGGGGGAGGTTTGTGACAGGGATTGCCTGGCCGGGAATTATTTTCATGGCCTTAGGGTTGGGGTTAGCCTATTTTTTGCAGATGAATTTGGGGTACGGGCTATTGGTTGGTTTAATTTTGGCCATGGTGGGAGGGTTTTTAAAGGCTTTGCATGCTTATCATGCCAACCGCTATCTTTTAACAACCCGCAGAGTCATTATCAAAAAAGGGATCTTTGCGGTTAAGGTTACTGCTGCTTTGTACGACAAAATTACCCATATCGAAGTTGACCAGGGGTTTTTAGACAAAATTTTAATGCACTACGGCAGGATTATTATTAATACCGCCGGGATGAATAAGGGGGAAATAATTTTGGAGTATGTGGACTATCCTATTGAGCTCAAAAATCTCCTGGAAAGACTGATTAACCGCGAACGTGAACAATTCGGGGGGCGTTTTGGCCCGGTGGTTACCTTAGAAGGCGAAGTAGTTTAACTCTAAAGGTGTCTTAGACGCTTGTGTAGGGGCGGCCATCTTTGATAGATCCAAAAGATTTAGTTTGGTAGGTTTGGTAGTTTCTTCCCGTTTTTGTGGTGCAGGTGCGGGAGAGGCGATATCCTCTTTAACATCTCCTTGCCCTTGGGGAGCTTGACCTGCGGCAGTAGGCCACTCAGGTAAACCCGGTAGGACTAATTGAGGATCAATATATTGGTTATCCTTGGCAATTTCCAAGTGGGTGTGCGGCCCGGTAGTGTGACCGGTTAGGCCAACTTCTCCTATAGTTGAAGCTTGAGTGACCTGGTCACCAACTTTTACAAAAATATTACCCATGTGGCCATAAGTGGAACGGAAACCTTGTTCATGCTCAATGACAACGTAGTGTCCAAGCCCAAAAAATCCGTAGGTAACTTCAACCACTTTTCCTGCAGCAATCGGGTGGATAGGCATACCGAGACCGGTAGCGACATCTATACCCGGATGCCAACTGGAAAAATGGGTACTGATATAGCCTGGATGGGGGAGTTGGAATGGTTGGGAAAGATGGTATGCCGAAATACTTTGTTCTTGTTCGGTTGCAGCTTTGGCCACCGCTTGTTTTATAGGCGGAATAGCCAGTGTTACCTGGTAAGGAGCAAAATAAAAAGCCAAAAGCGCTATCAGCAAAAGTTTAACTGTTATAGTACTTCTGGCAAAAGTATGTGTTAGCTTTCTATAACCCCTTAACCTTGAAAGCTTGATTTTCGAAAACTGCGTTTTTAGGGCGACCCCGACCGCAATCCTCTTAGGCAGCAGGCTTTTGAACCTACTAAAAAACATATATCCCCCAAAATTGGGGGCATCGGGTAAAAATTATAGCAGAATGGGCGTGCTAAATCAAATAATATGGCTTACAACTTACAAGGTGGCGGCACGTTCAAACGGCTGATATAATTGAGAATATCTGTCCGTATGAAGAAATCTCTTGTTTATATCCTGGTATTTTTAAGTCTGGTGGTGTTGGGACTTCGTTTTGGATATCAGCCTGCGCTTGATTTTTTAGGGTATAAGGCCCACGGCGGGATAAAAGTTACCTCGGTTCCTGATGGTGTCAGCGTTTTTGTTGATGGGGTTGAAGTAGGAAAAACTCCTTACGAAAACGAAGATATGCAGGTTAAGGAATACCAGGTGAAGCTTGCAAAAGACGATACCTCCTGGCAGGGAGTGGTAAATATTACCCGGGGAACGATGGCTGTTGTAAACCGGGAACTTGCCCAAAGTATAGCTTCTTCGTCGGGAGAAATTTTAACTCTCTCTCCCGGTAAAGGTGTAAATATTACCTCAGCTCCTGACGGAGCGAGTGTAGAGGTTGACGGGAAGGTGTTGGGGAAAACCCCGCTTCAACTTCCGGATTTACAGCCTGGCGAATATACTTTCTTGTTGAGCCACGACAATTACCTTAAGAGAAGTATCAGGGCTTCCTTACCTTCAGGGATGTTGCTGCATCTGGATGTAGATCTGGCTGTCTCTGATGTTGACTTAAGCAGCGTTGCTGCACCGGCTATCTCTTCTACCCCTAAACTTACGGTGAAACAAACCCCGACCGGGTTTTTAAGGGTTAGGGAAAAACCGGCAATAAGCGGTAAGGAAATGGGCAGGGTTATTCCGGGAGATACTCTAACCCTTCTTGAAGAATTAAATGGTTGGGATAAGATCAGAATGGATAACGGTGTAGAGGGCTATGTCTCCTCGACTTATGTCCAAAAACAGCCTTAACCGCCTAGATAATAGATTATTAAAATAATTGTTAATACCCAGGAAACAACAGTAACAAGTAAAGGGGTATCCGTAAGGAGAACTCTTTCCGGAGATTCGCCCTGGCGTTTCTCATAAACAATGTACAGATACCGCATGACGCCATATAAAACAAAAGGCACAGTAATCATTAAGTATTTAGCCTCAATAAAAGGAATAGCTACATTGTTTAAAATTCCGGCAAACGGCGCTTTAACAATAATGGGCGGCTGCTGGAAAGCAAAGAGCGCATAGGTGAGCCAGGCAGAGTTGGCAAACATGGCGGTGAGGATGTCCAAAAGCGCTTCCGGATAATGGAGCAAAGTTTCCCGGTGTTTGCCGGCCGACCCTTGCATTAAAGTGAGTTCGGAACGCCTTTTCCCAATTGCTAAAAAGAGGGCAAAAGAGGTGATGGAAAGCAGGAACCAGATGTTTAAATGGGCATCTATGGCCCAAATTCCGGCATAAACCCTTAAGACAAACCCGGAAGCGATAAGGATAACATCCAATAAAATGACTGACTTAAGGTAGGCAGAGTACAAAAGTTGCAGGATCAAATAAACAAAAGAGGCGTAAAAGACCGAAGGGGATATCCTATATGCTAAGGGCAAAAGTACAGCAATTGTCCCCAAGGAGATAGCTACCGCAACGGCAGGGGGAATTATGCCTGAAGCAATTGGCCGTTTACTTTTGAATGGATGTTGCCTGTCCCTTTCAATATCAAAAACATCATTAAAGAAGTAGGTGGCGGATGACAGGCCGCAAAAAATTAGAAACGCGCCAAAAACTGTTAAAACTGCAGCGGGATGGTCAAGCTGACCGGAAAAGACCAGCCCGGCAAAGAGAGCAAAGTTTTTTATCCATTGTCTGGGCCTCGCTGTTTTGAGAAGCCCCCATAAAAATTTAGCCATAAGACAAATCCTAAAAAGATCGCCGCTACTAAACCTATCACAAATACCTTGCCTTCGGTGTCGATAAACAGAGCAGCTGCCCCCAAGATAGCAGATCCGAGCATATAAAACAAGCTAATTTTCTGATGTGACCAACCCAAATCTAGCAGACGGTGGTGGAAATGTCCCCGGTCACCCCAAAATGGAGATTTTCCTTCAAAAATACGGCGAAAAAAGGTATATAAAAAGTCGATTGTGGGGATAGCCAAAACCAATAAGGCGGTAGCTACTTTAGCTGTTGATAAAATTGCCAATATGGCTAACATATAGGCTAAAATTGTTGACCCGGAAAATCCCGGTAAAATCTTTGAAGGATGCCAATTAAAAATTAAAAAGCCAAGAGAGGTCCCGGCAATAATAAAAGCCAATTTAGCGATGCTTAATTGGCTAACGTCGCCTTCAAAATAGAATTTCAAGGATAGTAACCCCAAAACAACGGCGGTAACCAGAGTAATACCGGGCATTTGTCCGTCGACCCCTTTTGACCAATTAACGATCTGGGTTAGGGCAACGATCCAGATTAAAGCAAAAAGGTCGGCAATGACAATTAAATTATGTGTGCCTAAAAAATTAATTGTATAAATGACTTCGTCAAGCCGGATAATTGAGGTGTTAAGCATGGTTGGCAGATGGGGTATTCCAAAAAAAGGATTAGAGATAAAAGAAATGCCGATTCCTGATCCCACAGCCAAAGCTGCTGCGGCAAACAATAGTGGAAACCTGGCGTAAGGGCTGAAGTTTGGAAGTTTATCGTCGATGATTCCGATAACCAGCAATAAAGTGATGCCGGAGAAAATTCCCAAAAGGTATTTTTCTAAAGGGAGAAACAACAAGCTGGTTAAGACTATACCAAGATAAATAGGCAAACCTCCGGCGCGGGGAATTGCCCGTCGTTGTATATGAGCCGGGTGGGGACGAAGATTTGGGTCATCCACCAGCCCGAATTTTTTTGCGGCTTTTATGGCGAGAGGAGTGGCGACTGCAGTGACAATTAAGGCTGTTAATGCAATTAAAATAAGATCCATAAATCGGTTTAGGACACAAAGATAAGCAATACTTTAATGGCGGTAATTAATATAATCACATTTACAGTGATAAGGCTTAACGCCAAAATTCTTTTCAATGCCAGATGAACAGGGTGGAGTTGCGATGCAAGCAACGAATTTATAAGGGTTATTAAGATTGTTACTCCCGGAAGAATAAATATTTGCTGCTTACTTACAAGTTGGGATGATCCCCAGGGAAGTGAATAAAACAGGGGAAGCTTGCTTGGAAGATCCCGGTAGAAGATGAGGTATAAATTTCCTACTACAAGTGTAGAAAATATCGATAAAATAATTGGTACAGAAAAATATTTATCCGAAGTTTTCCAAACTTTAAAAATTGTGTTCATCAGTTAGGGAATTCGGGCTTTGACGGTAGTTCTAAATTCCATATATTTGCCGAGCATCAATCTTGTTTGGGCATCAATAGCGGGGATAGAGGCGATGGTAACTAAAATCAAAGGGATCAGAGCCCACTGGATAAACGACCAAAACTTTTGGAAAAAGGACCAGCTTCTTGGGCGGGGGGGAACAGTTTTTTCGTGGGCATAAATGGTGGAGAAAAGCCCGACGAAAGCACCGGTTAAAATCCAGGAGGAAATCACCGGAAGGTTATAGGCGACGACTGAAGCGCTGTAATTTTTATTGATTAAAGGAATGGCCAATCCGGCAAAGGTAATAAAGAAGGCTAAGGTGCCCCACTTCATATATGACCAGGTAATAAACAAGAGCTTGTCTGTCTTGTTCCAAAAGTCGGTGTCCTTATTCTTAAAGTATTGCTTGATGATGAAAGGCATATGTTCAACACCATAAGCCCAGCGCTTAAGCTGCAGATATTGGTTTTGGAATGTCTTCCAGAGGGTGACATCTAAAACGGCATCAGCAGAAATGGGCAAAAAGT
The DNA here is from genome assembly GCA_021786315.1 of bacterium. Lineage (GTDB taxonomy): Bacteria > Patescibacteriota > Microgenomatia > Daviesbacterales > UBA10151 > JAJYNN01. The sequence goes on along the minus strand of JAJYNN010000002.1, from coordinate 26,741 downwards.
GAGGGATGACCTTATAGTCACCGTTGTAATGGAAATAAGCTTTCCAGTAAAATCCGGAATCATCATTAACTTTGTTGGGGATCCAAAGGCCAATATCCAAAAGTGACTGCATATTCATTGATAGGGAAGAGAAGTTGATGTATTTGTCAGATCCCACCATCTCAGACAATTGCCAGTAGGCAGTACCGGAAGCAATTAACCGCATGGGGGCAGGTGCCTGCCAGTAATTGTTGTTGTATAAGAAGGCTCCGGTAAAAGAGCGGTGCATCCTTTCTTTCTCTGGGGTAGAGAGATATTTGTGTAATGCGCCAGCTAAAAATTGGGGATGGACGACAAAATCGGCATCAAGGGTAGTTACTATTACCTGCTCCGGTTTGATACCTAGTTTTTTAAACTCAGCAGTAGCGTTGTTAATGATAAAGTTGCGGTTAGTAGCGGGTCCGGGAATTTCTCCCGGAAGGTTGGCAGGATGGATAGTGGCAAAAGCTCCGCCGATTTTTGATGAGAGCTTTTCGACTGCCTCAACCTTTTTCTGAATACCTTCAGGGTCTTTTAGCTGCATCCGCTCTTCAAAACCGACTGCCAGAAAAATTTTCTTTTTGGGGTAGTCAGAATTAACGACGGAGTCAAACGCTGGCTGTAAGACTTCCAGACCTTCGTTATAGGTAGGAAGAACTATCAGATGATAGTAGTTTTCCCATTCATTGGGGAAGTCTTCTACTAACTTTTGATGCCAATTTTGCTTTTTGGCATAGTCCATCTTTTTGTACCCGACAATAATTAAGACAGCGATCCGAAAAGCCGTAAAAAGCCAGTAGATATCAGCAATTAAGATAATGTAGGCGACGGCAAATGGGAAAATGAACGATAGCCATAAAGGTGAGGAGAGAACGATCCAAGTTAAGGCGCCGGGAACGATCTCTAGAATTCTTTCAATAACCGCATCATGTTTTTTAATAAAAGCACTTTCTGCTTTCTCGGAAAAGATAAAACTTTCAGAGAGCAGATGATGAATAATCATCCCCATGCCTCCTCCAAGAACAAAGGTTGATAAAAAGATATGATTTGGGGAGCCCAAAAATCTTTCGCCAAAAATAGAAATGGCAATTCCCAAAAGAAGAATTATTGCTCCTATTTCACTATGATGGACCGGCAGTCTTTTTATTTTGGGAAAATATTTTTTAAATGTTTGGGTAGCGACGGCAGTCAAAAAAAATGCCAAGAGAAATCCCAAGGCAAAAGATAGGATAATACGCATGATCCAATTATACTACGGAAAAGAGTTTTTGGGCATTTTTGTAGGTTTTTTCAGCGGCTTCCTCAAAAGATAAATTTCTAACCTCGGCGATGACTCGAACAACTTCGGCAACATTGGCAGGCTCGTTCCTATGCCCGCGCATGGTTTGAGGTGGAAGAAATGGGCAATCAGTTTCAGTCAGCAGCTTTTCCAAAGGCGCGTCTGTGATAATTTGCCGCAGGTAATCGTTTTTGGGGTAAGTTACCGGACAGGAAAGGCCGATGTAATAGCCTAAGTCTAAAACTTTTTGGGCAATTTCCGGAGATCCGGTAAAACTATGGAAAACTCCGGTAGTTCCTTCAAGTTCAGGAAGAAAGATATCATCCCAGGCGTCCCGGCAGTGAATGATAAGGGGTAGGTTGAGCTTTTTAGCCAGTTCAATTTGGGATACGAAAAGTTCATGCTGGAGCTTTTTAGCCTCAGGGGAGAGTGGGGTAGAGACTTCGGGGTCCCGGCCGGTAAAGTAGTCGAGGCCACATTCGCCGATGGCAATAATTTTTCCTGTATGGATTTGATATAGTTGTTCTAATTTTTTTATGTGTTCATGTATGGATTCAGATGTAGTTAAATTAATTGTGTCTTCCGGATGGATTCCGATAGAAGAGTAGAAGGAAATTTCCGGGTTTTCTAACTCTAATGCTTTCTTGCTGGTCTCTAGATCTGTACCGATATTTATAATAGTTTTTAATCCGGCATCTTTAGCCCTTTTAATGACAGCATCAAAATCATCTTTGAAGCTGTCGTAATAAAGATGGGCGTGGGTATCAATTAACATTTATGCAATTATACTAATAATCCCTGAGCCAGCATCAACCTCAATAAGATCTCCTGTGTGGATTGATTTGGTGGAAACTTTGGTATTGGTGATACATGGTTTTCCTAACTCCCGGCAGATAATAGCCGCGTGGGATAAGATTCCGCCAAAATCAGTGACAACAGCTGCGGCTTTTTTGATAAGTGGTAAGTGCACGGGAGTGGTCATGGGACAAACCAGGATGTCGTTGTCGCCCAATATTGCCTGATCTAATTTTTGGTCAGTGACAACAAAGGCTCTCCCCTGTACCTTACCTAAACAAGCAGACAAACCCTGTAGTCTCTTTTGCTTTGGCCTCTTTGGCTTAATTAAGGAAAAATCTTGATAAATCTTACCCAGAATTTGGTTGTAATCGATAAACCATAACCCAAATTCAGCGGAGGTTGTGGCTTCAAAATATCCTTCCAAAAAGTCATGGGAAAATTCTGCCCCAAGCTCCCTCTTCAGCTGCTGCCGCAACTTTTTGTTGGATACTTTTAATAAGGATACAATCTCTTTGATTGTTTTTTCTGCCATTTTATTGGAGATACTCAAAGACCATTTTTTAAAGTTAAAAGCAAAAGCAATCGGTTCTCCCTCGTCATAAAATCCCTGTGTCAGTTGAAAATGACCACCGCGAGTGATTTCTCCAAATATCCCATTATTATTAACGACAAATGTTGTTGCCCAAAGCTGAGTTTCGGGGTGAGGAATAAATTCTGCCCGATATTTTTGGGGATCTATTTTTTGTTCCTTGAACCAATTAAGTGAGTTTAAAATGGTTTGGCCGCGGATGCGGAGTTTGGGAAGTTTTGGATCAATTGGTATGAGCCTTAATGCACATAGCTCGCTACTGTGACTTTTGAGAAAATCTTTTAAAATCTCAGTTTGCTCAGAAATATCTGTTGCTAGAAACTTTGTAGGTTTATCAAAAGGCAGACCCATTAGTTCGTTAAGCTTTTTTAACCGCTCCCGTTTTTCGTTATCCTCTAACCGGAGCTCTGCTGATTTTTGATGTCCGATCCCTTCAAACCATTCAGACAACGAGATCTGGGTTTGATAAAGTAAACCTTGATCAATCTTTTTAGTCATTTATATTCTTGGGAAAAGGGGCGGCTGGACAGTAACTTCACCGGCAAATTGTTTTAAGATTTTTTCGGAAGTTTCCGGCATAAACGGCTGTAAGTTATGAGCAATCTGCTTGATATGTAAAATCAGCTCTTTTAAGGCGGTTTCAAGCTCTCCGCCTTTTAAAGTCCATGGTTTTTGGAGATTAATTAACTTATCGGTATCGGCTATTTGATTCCAAATATAGGTTAAAGCGGCATTTAAATGGTAGTTTTGGATTAGCTGGGAAACCTCCTCAGAAATTGCAAAGTCGTTTTTTGGTTCAGAAATGTTGTTATCTTGAGCGAGTTTTGCCACCCGGGCTATCAGGTTTCCCAGGCCGTTGGCCAGGTTGCCGTTATAGAGTTTATCAAACAGTTCCCAGGAAAAGTCCCCATCCTCACCAAAAGGAAATGCCGCCAAAAGCACATAACGGGTTCCATCGACACCGTATTTTTGGATTAACTCCTCGGGTTTAATAACATTGCCAATGGTTTTACTCATCTTTTGTCCGCCGATAGAAAAGAATCCATGGGCAAAGACTTCTTTGGGTGGTTGTTCCCCGACAGAAAGTAACATTGCCGGCCAGATAACACTGTGAAACCACAGGATATCTTTACCGACCAGGTGTAAGTCTGTAGGCCAGATGCCTTTTTCTTTGCCAAAAGTGTAGTAGTTGATTAAGGCGTCAATCCAGACGTAAATGCTGTGTTTGGGGTTGAAGGGCAAGGGAATGCCCCACTCTAAATTGGCCCGGGAAATGGAGATGTCCTCCAGTCCCTGTTTCAACTTTCCTAAAATCTCATTTTTGCGGGTTTCCGGCCTAATTTTAATTTGGTCGGTGGAAATTAATTCTTCCAACTGCTTTTGGAACAGGCTTAACTTAAAGTAATAATTTTCCTCCGAATATTCAATGGGGGCAGTTTTATGGTCCGGGCAAAGCCCATCTACCAGTTCTTCGGGAGACATGAACTTTTCGTGGCCGACACAATAAAGCCCCTTATAAAGCCGGGGCTCTTTATCCACAGCGTCGTTATCATACATTTTTTGCAGGAATTCCCTGACAGTTTTAATATGATCCTCGTCGGTGGTCCGGATAAATCTGGAGTAGTTAATGTTCAACTTATCCCAGGCTTCATTGAATTCTTTGGAGATAGTGTCGGCATACTCTTTTGGAGTTTGGTTGTGTTTTTCGGCCGCTTGGGAAATTTTTGCCCCGTGTTCATCCGTACCGGTCAACAGGTATGAATCGTCTCCTTGAAGTTTATGAAAACGGGCAATGATATCTGCCGCCACAGTGGTATAAGTATGGCCGATGTGGGGTACGTCATTAACGTAATAGATTGGTGTGGTGTCGAAAAACTTTCCCATGCCACTGATTGTACTACTGTTTTTTTAGTTGGGAAAGCTTGGGAATTTTAGATTGCATGGGGGATTTGCTGGGAGTTTTTATATACTTTATAACCAGGTACAAGGCAATTCCGGCACCAGCAAGGCTGATAAAGTTAAATAAGTCCAGAGACTTGAATACCAGCAGTAAAGTCAAGACCAGACTGACAGCCAGGCTTTTGGCTAAAAATTTAAAGTAGAGGTTAAAGAGGAAAGTCAAAAAACAAAGCAGAGGAATAAAAAAGGCCGCCAGCTGCAACGGTGTAGCCTGGGATAAATCTTCCGGCGGGGTTATCTCCCAAACTGCTAGGGCAAACAAACTTACGGAAAGAATTATCGGTCCCAACTTTTTTAAAAACTTCACGCATTTATTGTAAACTGTTTCCGATTTTGATTGAAGTGTGCGTATTTTGGGTACTTGATCTTATCAAAACCAGTTGTATACTATACCCAACCAAACGAAGCCTCCTCAATGGCGAGATGGCAATTAGTCGTTTGTTTTTTGTTTTTCGCACTTTAAGTAACAGTTCTGAATTGAGATCCGACAACGGCGTCTGGTCCTCAAAGAAGAGCTTTTCAATATTGGTTGTTGTCCCGTTCCGAGATTACTCTCTCTTTCGCGCCTTTTGAGGCACATTTTAGGGAAAGGAGGTGGTCACTTACCAATTGGTTCACACCCCGTTTGTTATAGTGTCCCATGGTTGGTTTGGAGGTGAAGGCATGCCCCTTTCAGGAAGGCCTCGCGGTCCTAATAGTTCCGTGCTCCGTCGGTGACCTATCTACCTGCTTTGAATGGCGTTAAAGGTCAATTCTCCATTCGGATGGCCTTGCACTTGTTCGTGCCGCCAAGCTTTGATTGGCATCTGCTGATCTTGGCTACACTCGTAGCAGTTAAGAATGGGTTTGGGATCCACAACAACATATCCTTTCGGGAAGGAGGTTCGTACACATCGTGTGTGCGGTTCCACCTCCTTCCCCATTTCTTTTTTAATCCCTTTAAAATTTAATATTTACTCTTTGAAAGAAAAAATAGGCTAAGAATTACACTCCAACTACTTCAAAGGTGGAACCCGCCGGGGTTTTTTGGACTTCGATGCGGACTGGAAATTCTTCCTTTAATTCTTCCATATGGGTAATAACCAAGATTTTTTCAAAATCATCCTTAATAATTTGCAAGGCTTCCACAATCCTTGACCTTCCCTGGGCATCCTGGGTCCCAAATCCTTCATCGATAACCAAAAATTGCAATTTGGCTCCGGCCCGGTGGGTAAGTAAACGGGAGAGGGCCAAACGGATGGCAAAATTGACCCGGAATTGTTCCCCGCCGGAGTAGCTTTCGTAAGGCCGTTCGCCCATCTCATCGGAAATAATAATATCCAAAGTTTCAATAATCCCTTTTTCCCCGCCGGCTACTTTAGTTTTGGTTTCCCGCTGGGTTTCAAAACGGATTTTCATCCGTCCTTCGGTAAGTTTGTCCAGTAACCTATTGGTTTCCTCTTCAAGCTCAGGGATGGCAGTTTCAATAATCATTGCCTGGATGCCTTTTTTACCAAAGGCCTGGGCGAGTTCCTCAAAAACCTCTTTTTCTTTTTTTAACTTTGTTTTTTCTTCCCCTTTTTCCTTTTGCATCTTTTCAAACTGGGTTGTCCGGGAAACCAGTTCCTTGGCTGCTCCGGCTTGGGTCCGGAATTGCCGGGCTTTCGCGGCAAGTTCGGTTTTAACTGTCTCCTTCCCCTGGATCCTTTCCTTAATTTCCTGCAGGCTGTTTTGATAAGTGGTTAAGTCTTTTAAATTAGCGCTTTCATCGGCGATCTGTTTCTCTTTCCCGGCATAGATTTTTTGCAGGTCAACCATAGTCTCTTGGTGGGTTTTGACCGCGGTTTCTGCTTGCTGTAATTTGGTATACAGGTTTTCGTATTTGCCAAGAACAGTAATAGTTTCAAAGGTTTCCCGGAAATCCTTAGTTTCTTCCTCAAGTTTTTTAACCTGGTCCTCTTTATCTTTGGCTTGGGCTGCTTCCGGGAAAACTACTGCCTGGTATTTTTTAATAGTTGTTTCCAGTTGTTCAATTTCCTGGTTTATTTTTTCCTCGGCCTCTTTGTTGGTTTTGATAATTTCACTATGTTTATCCTGGCCGATGACTTGGCCGCAGGTAGGGCAGGCATCTTTTTGCTCCGCTAATTTTTTGTTTTGCTCCTCAAGTTGTTGTTTCTTGGTTTCTAAGGCCTGTTTCTTAATTTCGACGTCGGAGATAGCTTTTTGGCGGTTGGTTTCCCGCTCGTTGATTTTCTTCTGCAGGTCATTTAATTCATCCTTAACTTTAATCAGTTCCGTTCTTTTACTTTCCAGTTCCTGGCGTCTTTGTTGTAAGCCCTGTAATTTTTGATAGTTTTCTTCGATCTCTTTGCCCTGATCAAGGATAACCTGGTATTCAGCCTGGGCTTTTTCTTTCAACGATATTTGGATTTTAAGATCAGCCAGCTCTTTTTCGGCAGCTTCTAACCGGGATTGCGCTTCCTCTAAGGTTTTAAGTTTAGTAGCAACTACCTCACGTTCCAGCTCGATAGTTTTAATCTCTCCTTCGATTTCTAAAAGTTCCTTTTCGGCCTTTTCGGCTTCAGCTTCGGCTTCGGTTAAGGCTTTTTCCCGGGCCTCTTTTTGGGAAAGCTCGGCATCAATCTCCAATAACTGATATTCGAGCATTTGGAGTTTGGTTGAGGCTTCCTTAGCCTTTTCCTTGGCCTTTTCTTCTAATGCATCATAATGGGCAAGCCCTAGGATATCAGCCAGGATCCTTTTGCGGTCAGAGGCCCCTTTGGTGGTGAACTCATCGGCATGGCCTTGGCGTAAAAAGGCTGAGTTAACAAAGGTTTCATAGGACAGATGCAAAGTATCAATGATTTTTTGCTGGGTAGCTTTAATTGTTCCCTCGGTTAAATTATGGGAGTTACTGAATAGCTCAAGTGAAGTTGACCCGCCGCCCTTTAGGATGCGTTGCCGGGTAACGGTATAAGTGTGCCCGTCAAGCTCAAAGGTAAACTCGACCGACATTTGGGATTGCCCGAGGCGGACAAGTTGGTCAGAGGAATCTCCCAGCCGGGAAGTTCCCCAAACACACCAGGTGATGGAATCTAAGATTGAGGATTTTCCGGCTCCGTTTTGTCCGGAGATAGCTGCCAGGTGAAACTTACTAAAGTCTAACACCGGAACTTCCGAGCTGTAAGAGGTAAAATTCGATAGTTTAAGTTTTACTGGAATCATGTGGTGGTAGAGTTTTGCTCGGAAGGTTTGGCTAAATGGGAAGTGGGAATTTTATTAAGGTCTACAATTGAAGATTTATTGGTGGTGATTATCGTAAAAGCTTCAGGGATCGAGTGGCAGCTGGTAATGTCTCCAAATATTAAAGAATCATTATTCCAGGGGTGGATCCGCAAACACATTCTCATATCAGCACCAACAGCCATAGTCAGGACATTGGTGAAGGAGTCGTCAATCCCGGCGGTGGCGCCTATTCTTTTGGCCAGTTCGCAGCGTTCCTGTGCAAGCCTGAGTGTTTCTGAACGCATCTCATTTTCGGTCATCTCCAGGGCGATTTTAGACGACTGAAAATGGAATTCAGCGATGTTGCTTATTTCGTCTAGAAGAAATGAAATAAATGGGGAATATGCTTCTGTGCCGGAGGTAACAACATGAATCCGGTAACCTTCATCGGCAAACTGCTGTAAACCCGGAGCTGCATCGGGGAAAAGTGAAGGGTATTCCCGTTTGATTATAAATTCTTCAAGGCATTCTTCGGTGAGTTGCCGAAACCTTAAACTAGCCTTTTTGTTAGCTGTAAGGTCTTCCACCTTCCAATCCAGCCCATAAGTTGCCCGGACATATTGGACTGTTGGCTCAGAGAGTGGGATGAGGGTATCAAAAACATCAACTAGTAAAACTTTAGGCCTTTCCATATTTAATTTTCTAATAGTTGGGCGGCGTATTTTTCCAGTTCCTTAATCTTATCTTCAGAATATTTACGGCTTTGAAAATATTTATGCAAAGCTTCAATTGGGGTCAGCCTCTCTACTTCTTCCTGTCCGTCTAAAATTTGCCGCTCGGCCCTTTCGACGTTGCGGGAGACCCCGGCAATATAAAAAGCAGAAGACAAGGCCTTTTTAACCTTGTCCATTTCGATATCTTTATTCAAACCGGCCGGTATATCTATGAGAATCCTCACAATCTTTTCCTCTAATTCGTGTTTGTTGATTTCCTTTAAGATGGTTTCGGTAGGTTCGGGATCTTCGGCCTGGAGCTTAATACTGATAGTTAAAAACTTTCTGGCGGGGGTAGGGATAAAATGGAAATCAGTCTTTTTGTTTTCGATGTTTATTATCACGGCCCCTTTTTCTTCTTTTTCTTCACCAAAATCAATCCTTTCCGGAGAGCCGGCATAAACTACGGGGGGATTTTGGGGGTTTAATATTTGATATTTGTGGATATGGCCTAAAGCTACATAATCCAGGTTTCTGTTAGTTAAAAGCGAAAGAGGGATTGTATTGTCGTTGACGATTGCCAGGCCCTTTTCGCTGCCAAAAGAGGACCCTTCAACTTCTAGATGCCCAACGAGGATGGCAGGCAAACTCTTATCAAGTTTTTCATAAAAGATGGAAAGTTTATCCCCCAAATCCTTAAACTCCTGGCGATGAAGCCAAGGGGCGGTGACAACTTGGAGGTTTCCGGATTTTGTCGGGATTGTCAAAAGTTCAGGCTTTCGGGAAACCCAAACATTGTCAATTTCCAAAGCTGAATAAATATCTAAGGTATTGGCTTTACCCTCGGCATTGGGGGTATCGTGGTTGCCAACGACCATTACTACCGGGATCCCGGCCTTGGCAATCCTTTTAATCCTTTCCCCAAACCCCCGTTGTTGAGTCGGGGAAGGGTCACGGGTTTTGTAAGCATCACCGGCAAAAATAAAGGCATCTACTTTTTCCGAAATGGCAGTATCAATCATAAAATCGAATGTATTAAAAAAATCTATCAACCGGCTTTCGAGCCCTGTTTCGGGGTCAAGTTTAGAGTAGTTGGTCATCCCGACGTGAAGATCTCCGGTATGAAGAAGTTTCATGTCTTAGGATTATACAACCTGTAAAAAACAGGAGGAATATATCAAATAAAGCGATGTTGACTTCTTTCAGATGGTTCAATAATATGGGACAACTTATGCCGGAGATATTAGTTAGCGCTTGTTTGGCGGGAGAAAGGTGCCGCTATGATGGTAAAGCAAACTTAAATAGAGAAGCCAGACGTTGGGTGGAGACGGGTAAAGCTATCCCTTTTTGTCCGGAGGTAGCAGGTGGTCTAAGTATTCCCCGACCACAAGCAGAGATAAAAGAGGGTAGGGTAATAACAAGAGATGGGGAAGACATGACCCCGGAATTTTTTCTTGGGGCTCAAAAAGGTCTAGAACTTTGTGAAACACATAAAATAAAAAGAGCCTTTCTAATGATCCATTCCCCTTCCTGTGGGTCAGGATTAATTTATGATGGGTCGTTTAGTAAGAGGCTTATTCCGGGAGACGGAATAATGGGAGGATTGTTTAAACAAAATGGAGTTTCCGTTTTTAGCCCGGCTGACAATTCAGTTATTCAGGTGATTTCCGATGCTCTGAAACCTCTTTCAAAAAGCGCAGACGTTGGATTTTGGGGTAGGCCGTGGGGTGTGGCTCACCAAGGGCCTTTTTTTGGCAGCCATCACCTTTTGGGAGATGAATATTCCGTAGTCGACATTTGCCAGCACCGAAGAACCGGTGAGGTAGTAGTTACGGAATATGGCGACAGTACTTTGGGGAAGAAGGTGAGGGATACTTTAGAAGAAGCAGGATTATTGGGATTTATAAACCAATGGCGTAACGGCAAGCGGGCTAAATGATTTTGGTTTGAGCTGTGATAACGTGGTTGGAAAATCTTCTGGGGTCTTTAATAAAAATTAGCTGAGTTTCCTTAAAAAATTTGGCCAGATATTCTTTTAAAGCTTCCCCGTCTGCTTTAGTTTGCTTGTTGTGGGCCGGGCGGTTAAAAAGAATTATTCCATCTTTTTTAAGGTATGGAAAAAGTTTTTCAATGAAGTTCGGTTGGTTACTTTTAATGGAAACATAAGGTGGCCGGCCGGTAAAAATATCCACAATAATGGCATCAAATTTAGTATTTAAACCTTTCGGGTTATCAAAAAAATTAAAAGCATCGGCGCGAAGCAGTTGGTAGTTAGGCAATTGGTCCAGCCCGAAAAATTCCCGGCAAACCCTGATCATAAATTTATCAATTTCAATGATGGTTAAACGGATGTTAGGATTTTTGTCGGCAATTAGGTTGGGAATGGTGTTTGCCCCCAAGCCCAACATTAAAACCCGGGGATCTTTTTTGCCTTTACAGGATTTTGCAACCTCATCAGCTACTTTGTACCAATAACTTTCCTTGATACTTTTTTGTTCCGTTGATACTCCCTGGGGGTAGCTATTTATAGTAACCATTTTTTCCTTATTATATTTTTCAAAAACTTCGATTTTTCCCAAAATCGGAGAGTGGTAGATTTTCAAGCGTTTTAATCGTATACGCCAAAGCGCGATTAAAAGTATTGGAACAAGTATTAATGGTAAAACTATCGGGATAAGATCTGGCCGCATAAGTAAAAAATTTTAAAGGGTAAACTATAATATTTTACCCATGGTTTTGGGTGTTCAATTATCTGCCCATGAAACCGGCTTTTAAACTCAGTAAAATTTTTCCAGCTTTGGCGGTGCTGGGGAAACCTCGGGTCATAAATTCCTTCAAAGTCGAAAACCTTAAGCTTTAATTTTTTACTTAACTTTAAAGCTTCCCAGACAAGTAAATAATTAGCTAAAAGGTCATACCCTACTTTGGTGATTCCGGTGTTCATGTAGACGGCGGTGTCTTCTAAAATACCTAACCAAATAGCGGCTACCGGTTTTTCCTGGTGATAGGCAAAAAGGATAACGGAATCTTTCTTAAAAGCCAGCATTTTTTTATGGAATTCAGAATACCCCGGGACATAAAACTTTTTCAGTTTGGTTAGATTGGAAAGCAAAGCATAAAAATTTTTAAACTCAGCGTCATCTTCCTCATCTTTTAAAAATATTTTTTTGACTACTAAATTATTTTTTTGGGCTTTTTTGATATTGCGTCTGGCATTTTCTGAAAATGAGGAGAATAGTTTTTCTTCCGATTTGTTGAGGTCGATTAAAATAGTGGCGGTGTGAGTCAAAGAAGTTTTGGAAGGGTAATAGCCTTCTTTAATGAATAGGGATTCGTTATATTTAGGGCTTTGTGGCTCAACCAAAACAAAAAAAGCCTTGTGTTTTTTGGCTACCTCATCAATTTTAGTAAAATTTATTGGTCCGTAAGGGTGCTGGATCTTTACTACTGAATGGTGAAATAGCGGAATTGGCCGGATAAAAGCCTGGCTATCGTTGCCGATTTTTTCTATCTTCCAGCCGATCCGCGAAAGATAATCTCCCCAGTTTGAAGACTGCCTGATATCCATTTTTAGCTTTTCCCCAAAAGTTTGAGTAGGAGGACTTTTAAGGATTTGGCCTGATCAATGAAAGTGAAGAGCTGGTAAACCAGGGGGTTGAAAACTAAATCGTAAGTCCCGATATATTCTACGGATTTGGCCCCGATCCGGCCTTTAAACTGGGTAAAACCGTGGTAGGAATCAGTGACTCCTGCTTGAGGGTCAGCAGAGCCCCAGAGGTCAAAACTTTTGGCCTTTAATCTTTTCCCCAGGCGAATTGCTTCCCAGGCCACCAGATTGTTGGCCATGACGTTTTTGTATTCCGTCGAAGAACCGCCGTAAGGGTAATAGAGGGTATCTTTAAAATGCAGCAACATCCAGGCAGTTAAGGGAACTTTCTTTTTTTCTTCCGGAGGGGTGTAGTAGGCAATCAAAAGTTTGGCTATCCCGGCCTTTTTTAAAGTCTCCCAGACTTTTTTGTGATAGGCCCGGTTGTGGCCTAAAAACCCTTGGCGGGCAGTAGTTTCAAAATATAATTTTAAGTAATCTTCCAACGCTTCATCGTCATCCCTTTCCTCAACTACCACCCCATGTTTTTGGGCCACTTTAATGTTGTAACGGAACTTCGGATGCATATTTTTTAAAATCTCATCCTCGGATTTTGTTAAATCTAGAAGGTAATTAAACTTCGTAAAATACGGTTTTGGTGAAATCCTTAATCCCGGCAAATCCGGCCTCCGGCCTCCGGTTTCCGGTTTCTGAATATCCGGTTCTAATTTGATAAATGCACAGTGGTATTTTTTGCCGATTTCTTGTAATGCCTCAATTTGCTCTTTATCAGGCATTGGCCCTTTGGGTAAGTATCCGACAAAAAAATTGGTAAAGGGTATCTTGTGGAGAGTAAGCTGGAATACAGAAGCGAGCTTATTTTTGTGGTACACTCCAAATCGGAGTAGGGGGAGACCTAAAGACTTACGGAATTCTCCCCATTCAAATGATTGGATGACATGGGTGGCTAGACGGTTGTATTCGTCTTTTTGATCAGCGGTAATTAATCGTAAATCCATGTCCTAATTTTATACCAATTTGTGGTAAAATATATAGGATAAGTTAAGAGACCTTCTGCCCAGAAGTATGGACCAAAAGACTAAGTTAACAATTATTGGTGGGGTAGTTCTTCTTATTATCGCCGCGGTATTGGTGACTTTTTTCTACTTTGGAAGAATCTCAAAAAATACCGGCGGAACACCAAATTCGGGAACAAATCCTTTGTCGCAATTGCCGACAACTTCCAGCTCAACAACACCTGCCCCTAGTGGCGCAGCTAATGCTAACTCAAGGAAAACATTTACCGGAGCAGGTTTTACTTTAACTTATCCTAATAATTGGGGGATTTTAACTTGCAGCAATTCCGAAAACTTTGAGTTGGATCCAACCTCGTCTGTGGATACTAAGAACGTAGTTTGCGATACGGCAGTCAAGCCAATAACTGTTTTAGTAGTTAACCGCTTGTCTTGTACCGGAGAAACGGTTACATTGGGACCCAATAAAGTAATTAAATCCAAAGCAACCACTGACACTGGGGTAAATTATCGTTGGTGCGTGGCAATCGGTAATAAAGGATTAGACATTACTCACCGGGTTTCCTCTACCGGTTCCCGGGCTACCAGCAAGGAAGATTTCTCTTCCCAGGTAGAAGAAATGATCAAAACCATTAAAGCGACTCCTCAGGGTTCCTAAGAACTTGCTCACAAGTTCGCAAGACCTTGCGACAGTAAGCTGTCTTAAAAAACTTCCATTCTATTAGAAGATTTGGATTTTAGCGGCGGTTTTTAACTCCTGGAACTTTTGCTGGAAGAGCTGGGTTAACTTTTGCTGCTTTAAGGCATCTGTTGCCTCTTTTTCCTGTCCGGCGGAATCGGTAGCCTGCAGTTGGTCTTTATTTTGATCGATAAATTTCTGGACTTCCTCAGCGGAAACTGTGGCTTCTCCTCCATAGAGTTTTTCAATAATTAATTGGAACTTAATTTGATCCCTTAAACCGCTTCTGGTTTGGCCCTGTTGGGCAAGCAATCCATCCAGGGCTTGGGCACCGCCCACATTTGACTCAACCTGAGCAATTTTATCGTTTATTTCTTTATCCGAAACAACGACACCTTTCTTCTTGGCCTCGTCCAAAACAATACTTTCGTTAATCATTTGGTTTAACATCTCTGAACGGTATTGTCCGTTAAGGCGGGAGAGTAATTCAAAGTTGCTGATGGGGTTATTATTAACCGTGGCGGCTACAAACCAGCTTTTTTTGTAAGAAAAAAGCAGCGCTAGGCCAATTAAAACAACGGCGACATAAACGACTTTGGGAGGGCGGTTTTTGGATAAATTTGTCAGAAGTGCCTTCTTTTCGTTCCAGCCAACCTTGGTCATTAAGGACTCAACCATAGGTGTTTGTGTTTCTACAATAGCAGTTTTTGGAGCTTCTTTTTTAACTGTTTTAGTTTTGGAAGCGGCAATTTTTTTAGTGCCTGTAGTTTTTGCTTTTGCTGCAACTTTAGCCATCGAGGGAGATCATAACAGAGGGACTATAATTGTGCAAGAGGGGTCTAATGAAGTGCATAATTAGAACTTGAGTTTTGAGAGTTCGTAGTGTTGGCAAGGTGGTAAAATTAAAGCAGGTATATATCTATAAAATGGGCATACCAACCGGCAGTTTTAGCATCATCAAAGCCTAAATCAATAATGTTTCCGCGAATGGCTCCTCCGGTGTCTCCGGCTATTGCCATCCCATACCCGGGAATATAAATTCTAGAACCCAGCTTAATAACCTTGGGGTCAACGGCGATGACCCCTTTCCCTTGTCTCATCCCGGTGGCGGTCCATTCGTTACATCCTGGGCAATGGGAGTCGTAGTGGGTGGCATAAACCCGCATCTTTTTCCAGTATTTAATTTGTCCTTCAGGAGCGTTTAAAGTTTTCCAGATTATCTTGGTTCCCCGGGAAATGACCTTATCTTTGGCCGGGGTAATTTCAGTGTCCATGACTTCCTGGCTGTCCTCCTTGCCGTCGTAATAAGTGGTTTTTATCACCTCGGTTTTTTTGCCATCCTCCCCCTCGTCGACAACAGTTTCAATACCTGCTTCTGTTTCCGGATCATCTTTATAAACAGTTTGTTTGGGAATTATTTCTGACTTTTCTGAGAGTGTTTCTTTAAAACGGGATTCGGTTTTAATCGGCTGTAAATTTTCAGTCACAGGTTTAGTGGCTTCAGCAGCTTGAGTGACGGTAGGCTTACTTTGTAGAGGTGGAAGATAAAAATGAATTAAAAAAGCAGCTATTAAAAATAATCCGCCAACTAAAGCTTTCATTCTATGTATTTAACCAATCATCGTCGTCTTTATAAATGGTCACATCATCTAAAAATTGGTCCTGGTTACGGAAAGCCGTGTTACTTTCTAAAATATTTTCCGGCAGGTCGATAATAAAACGGGAAATTAAATTGCTGGATCGGGTACCAAAGAAAAGCCTTTGGCGGGCATAAGTTAAGTACAACCTGGATTTAGCCCGGGTAATGCCAACGTAACAAAGTCTTCTTTCCTCTTCCATTTCCCCAGGATCCAGCAGACAGCGGGAATGGGGGAAAAGCCCTTCCTCCATGCCAACGATAAATACCACCGGCCATTCCAAACCTTTAGCCTGGTGGAGGGTAGTTAAAGTAACTGCGTCTTGTTTATCTTCCGAAGCGCCTTTTAATTTCTTTTTCCTCTTTTCGTCACTGGTGTACTCGCTTTCGACTAATGTGACGTTTTCCAAAAATTCATTTATTTTGGGGAACTGTTCGGCGACGGAGCGCAGCTCTTTGACGTTTTCCACCCGGGATTTGCCGGTATCGGTGCCGTCATCAATATATTCCAGGTAGCCGGTGATTTCTAAAATCTGATCCAAAAGATCAAGAGTGGTATGAGTTTCCAGCTCCGGTCTGACATCGTCAGCAAAAGCTAAAAACTTATTCATCCTGCCTTTACCGATTTTTTCGATCCGATTTTCGGAAACCGAATCCTTAGAGTTGGCCAAAAGCCGTAGATAGGCCAAAATGTCTTTGATTTCCTTGCGTTCGTAAAAGCGGATGCCTCCGACTAAAACGTAAGGCACCCCGGCTTTTAAGAAAATTTCTTCCAAAGACCGTGATTGGGCGTTGGTCCGGTAAAGTACGGCAAAAGACGAAAGGGGAAGGCCTAGTTCCCTAATTGTCTGAACAATAAACAATGCTTCTTCAGCCTCATTTTTAGTCTCTGCTATCCGAATCTTTTCCCCGGCAGGATTCTCGGTCCAGAGTTTTAAAATTGGATGGGAGTGATTTTTAGAGATAACGGCAAAAGCCGCGTCTAAAATTATTTGGGTGGAGCGGTAGTTTTGTTCAAGGTTAAAAACTTTAGCCTGAGGGTAATCTCTCTGAAAATTAACAATATTGCGGAAATCTGCTCCGCGGAACTTATAAATTGATTGGGAGGCATCCCCGACCACGCAGATGTTTTTGTAACGTTTGGCCAAAAGGTTGGCCAGTATATATTGGACAGCGTTAGTGTCCTGGTACTCATCAATTAAGATATAGCGGAACTGGATTTGGTAACGGCTTAAAACGTCGGGGTGGTTTTGAAAAAGCTTAACAGTCAAAAGCAATAAGTCGTCAAAGTCAACGGCTTGATTGCGGTCTAAAATCTTTTGGTATTCCAGGTAAACCTTGGCCACAGTTTCCTGAAAGTATCCCCGGGCAAACCTGGGATATTCGAAAGCGGACATCATTTCGTTTTTGGCGCCGGAAATTGTGTTTTTAACAGCCGAAGGGGAGGATTTTTGGGGTGAGATATCCAAATTCTTCATCGCCTCTTTGATAGCATCCTGGGCATCATTTTCATCATAGATGGTAAAGCTTTTGGACAAGCCAATATGGTGGCCGTCCTGACGGAGGATTCGGGCACAAAAGCTGTGAAAAGTACCCATGACCGGTTTGGCTTGGGGGTTATCAACTAATTTCCGGATCCGCTCCATCATTTCCCCGGCAGCTTTGTTGGTAAAAGTTAAGGCGAGAATGCTTTCCGGGGGCACGCTCTTTTCAGAAATTAAATAAGCTACCCGATGGGTTAAGGCTTTGGTTTTACCGGAACCGGCTCCGGCCAAAATTAAACACGGCCCTTCAGTGGCCTGAACCGCCTGCTTTTGGATTGGATTTAAATCAGAAAGAAGATCGGGCATAAACGGAGTAAAGTATACCAGGAGATAAACCGAGAAACCATCAGGAAAAACACTTTCTCAGGTCTTTACAAAAGTTTCAATAGTGGTATCATTTTCTTCCGTATGGCGACTAAAGTTTTAGATTTTTGGGCTCCCTGGTGTGGTCCTTGCCAGATGATGAAGCCGGTCATGGAAGAGATAGAAAAAGAATTGGAAGGTAAGGTCGAAGTGGAAAAAATTAACGTTGATGAAAACTCCGCTGAAGCTGCCAAATATGGTGTGATGGGTATTCCCACGTTTGTCATTATTAAAGACGGCAAAGAAGTTGGTCGCAAGGTTGGTTTTACTCCGAAATCAGAACTGTTAAAATTGATTAATGGTTGAAGGTAACTTCAAACAGAGGGTTATCCAGGTAGTTAAAAAAATCCCTTATGGTAAAGTAACAACTTACGGCACGGTGGCAACTTTAGCAGGACTTCCTCGTGGTGGAAGGCTAGTGGGAGGGATTTTACATTTTTGTTCCGAAGATCAGGATCTCCCCTGGCAAAGGATTATTAATAGATTTGGCTATATCTCGACAAAGTGTCTGGAACACCCAAAAGCCTTGCAAAAAGCGCTTCTGGAGGATGAGGGAGTAGAAGTAAGTAAAGATTTTATAGTAGACTTGAAAAAGTACGGTTGGTGGGGAGAGCAGAATTTTTAATTTTAAATTTTAAATTTCTAAACATTGAACATTCATTGGAAATTGTAAATTGGTAATTGAAAATTATTTTTATGGAGCATAAAAAACTTTGGATCATCGCAAACTGGAAATCGAACAAAAACATTGCCGAGGCATTGGCTTGGGTTTCCGAAGTGGGGTCGAAAATTCCCCGGCAGGAAAGTTTGAAAGTAGTTGTTTGTCCCGCTTTTACCGATATCGAAGAGGTTAAGAAAGCTATTTTGGTGGGGAATTATCCTTTGTTGGTAGGGGCGCAGGACATTTCTCCCTTTGAAGACGGGCCGTATACCGGAGAGGAATCGGCCAGGATTTTGTCGGAGTTGGCGGATTTGGCAATTTTGGGCCACTCTGAAAGAAGACAAAACTTTAACGAGACTGACGACATGGTGGCAGATAAAGCAGAACAAGCAATAAATTATAAAATTACCCCCTTAGTCTGTGTTCAAGATGAGAATACTCCAGTTCCAGAAAGTGTCCAACTGGTGGCCTATGAACCGGTGTTTGCGATTGGTACCGGTAACCCCGATAACGCTGATAACGCAGCCGCTGTAGCAACTAAACTGAAACAAAAACACCGGGAGGATTTGGAGGTTTTATATGGCGGAAGTGTGACCTCGGAAAACGCCAAGCCATTTTTACAAAAAGAGGAGCTTGCGGGACTTTTAGTCGGCAAAGCTTCTTTGTCGGCAGAAGAATTTATAAAAATAGTGGATCTCGCTTCAAAGATATAAATATATGACGGAAATTAAGCCTTTACTTGCCAAAAAAGAAACAAAAAAGAGTTGGAAATTCCTTAAAAAATACACCTTCTTTATAGCGGCTATCTTACTGGTCATAGTGGCGGCATTTTGGAGTAGGTCCGGCAATAACACAGGTGTAATCAATTATGTTTTTGGAAATCAAAGCACCATCAAAACGGTTGACGGGAGGATAAATGTATTACTTTTAGGCATTGGAGGGGACGGCCATGACGGCCCCAATTTAACCGATACTATTATGGTGGCTTCTGTTGATCCTAAAACCCGGGAAGCAGATTTGGTTTCCTTGCCCCGGGATCTTTGGTCGACCAAACACCAGGTTAAAGTTAATGCCTTGTATCAGCTGGGGATTGATAAAGGGGATGGTTTGGGGGTAGCCAGGCAGGAAATTGGGGATATGCTGGGGGTTGAGATTCCTTATGCAGTTAGGGTGGATTTTAATGGGTTTACTAAGGCGGTGGATTTGGTTGGGGGGTTAGACATTAATGTTGCCCATTCTTTTGACGATTACGATTATCCGGTTCCCGGAAAAGAAGACAGTATGTGCGGGTATACCCAAACAGAACAGGATATTTCTTCGGACCAGGCCCAGACCTTGGGGGTCCAACCGGGGAAACTCAAAGTTCTTCTGGATCCAAATAACAAGATTGCGACAGCCGCAGCCAAACCCGGAGAGGACATTAACTATGATGACGATATGGTTTTTGAATATTTCCCCTGCCGTTATGAACACCTGCAATTTAAGCAGGGCCCAACCCATATGGATGGGGCGACTGCTTTAAAGTTTGTCCGTTCCCGTCACGGCACAAACGGTGAGGGTAGTGATTTTGCCAGATCCAAAAGACAACAGTTAGTCCTTCAGGCTTTTAAAGCCAGGGTGGTGTCTTTGGATACTCTAACCAATGTCGGAAAGATGGTAAGCTTGGTCAGTACTTTTGGCAAAAGCATCGACACCAACATTACCCAGAACCAGTATTTGGAATTTGCCACAACGTTAAGAAAGGTGGATAAGGTGAAAAGCTATGTGATTGATGAAAGTGGTGAGGACCCATTACTCATTACCCCGCCAACAGCAGAATATGGTGGGGCTTGGGTTTTGACTCCGCCCAAAAATGACTTTACCCGGATCCGTAAATATGTAGCCGATATTTTATCCGGAGTTTTTGAGGCATCAGGAAGTGCTATAACTGCCCCTAAGTAAGAGATGAAAATTATAGTTTTATACGGAGTGGGGGAAGTTGGGAAAAGGAATGAAGCTTTAAAAATCAGGAAGCAATTTTCCCCGGACAATACTACCCAAATAGATTTAAAGGGTGCGCCTTTGCGTGAGCTGGAGATGCAGCTTGCCTCCCCTTCATTGTTTATTACTGATTCCAGATTAATAGTTGTGGAAAATGTCCCTGATAGCCTGGATTTACAAAAGATTTCCGGAGATTCTGGGCTGACATTATTAATAGTGGCGAATTCCCCTAAAGCCGAGAGCACTCTTTTGCAAAGCGCTAAAAAATCCGCAGCCAAGTTATTGCTTTTCGAGGGAGAAAAGGAACTGACTGCCTTTCCTTTTTTGGATGCTTTAATAGAAAAAAAGAAAGTTTCTTTTATGGAACTTCATAAGTTAATGTCTGAATATGGTGGAATTTATACCCTAACAATGGTCTATTACCTCTTAAGAAGAAACCTTTTGCCCTTGCCTTCATCAGACTTTATGCGAAAAAAGATCCTCTCCCAAAAAGAAAAATATTCTCCGCAAGACTGGATTAACCTTTATCGCCAAACTCTGGAGACTGAGTTTAAAATTAAAAGTGGTTTAATGACGGAAGATTTTGGACTTGATTTCTTGACTGAAAAATTTACCGGGGTGACACGCGGGGTATAAATTTATTTAAAAGATCGACATCTTTTTGGTTGACCACCCCATCAGCATTTAAATCAGCTGCTTTGTTCTTGGGGTTTTTACCAAAATTTTTAAGCAGGATACTCATATCCAAAGAATTAATGACCCCGTCTCCGTTAAGGTCATATTTATTTTGGGTTGCTGCCGGTGAAGCGGGAGTGGGAATTAAGTTCAAGTCCTGACCTAAGGTAATAGGCTGTAAGACACTGTTTGATAAAGGCAACTGTAAATTGATGAGGGATTTGCTTTGAGAGTTAAATACAGTGAGGGTGGCGGTTGTGCTTCCTTCCGGGAGGCCCATCTGTTTTAGATCGGTGTTTCGAATTTCCTTCAGCGGAAGGATAAAATTACCCGAGACTTTACTGATAGTGGCTAAGTTTTGGGCTCCGGGAATACTTAAAACAACCAGGGCTTCAGTTACGGGTTGCATTGTACTATCTATTATGGTGCCGACTAAAGGCTGCAGGTTGGAAACAGCTTGAGAATCAGCAGTCTTAAAAGTGGCGGGATCGCCGGAGGGGTAGATAGCTGAACCGGAATTGATTTTGTAATAGTAGGTAGTATTAGGGGTAAGGCCCGAAATAGTGACAAAATGCAGACGATGGCTTTGCGGTGGTCCACTGTCCCGGTCATCTTTAAAGGTTAGGTCCAAAGAGGAACTTGATCCTACTTGAATAAACCCCGGAGCGTCCTCATCTGTTTGCCAATAAATTGAGGCGGAAGTATCAGAAATATTGGTGACGGTAATATTTTTAGGAGCGGCGGAGATTGCTGCCCTGGTTTTAAATAAGGCAGCTTGTTTTTGGGTAGTTAGGAAAATTCCGGCAACCATCCCCACTACCAACACCCCAAGTCCAAGCAGTGTCGGGATACGGATTTTAGAGCCCATTTATTGCCTCCTGATCAAAATTTGGGTTAATAGGCTCTAAGAGGGACTGGACTTCTGAAGGAACTTGAACTTCGGCGCGGGAATGCATGATATCTAAGGATACCCAAATAATGACTGTAATAAAAGTTGCTGCCGCAATGTATAGAAATTGTTTCCCGCTCATGGCATTATTTTAAGAAAATATCTCTATTCCTTAAAGACCAAAGCCTACTTTAAATAGTAAGCGTTACCGTTTATAGACATTATAGTTGTTTTATCTTCGGATTGTTTACCAATGATAATACTATCGATATTAATGAGCCGGGGTGTCTTGCTTAAATTTTTTAAGATTGCAATAAACTGCGCATAGGATCCTTCGACATTATAGGAAAAAGAGACCTCCCCCAGAGTGGATTTAGTTTTATTGGCTGGTATTGTGGTATCAATAATGGTTACTGGCTGGATTTGAAGGGCAGATGATGATGAGATATTGGAGGAAGCCGTTTTCAGGCTGCCAATAATTGAAGTGACGTTGGCCTGGTCGGGGATGGCATCATTAATCTTAGTTTTTACCTCAGGGCTTAAATTTTCATAGTTTCTTTTAGCAGCAGCTAAAGTTTCAGCCTTGCTGTTTAATGATGACAGAACCTGCTGGTTGTTCTCCAGGTTTTTCTGTAAGTTTAAGATAGTGGAAACAGTTGGGCGGATGGCAAATACGGTTAAAACCGTAATAGCTAATAGGCTAAAGACATAGGGAGCAGAAGATTTAACATATTTATTTTCTGTTGCCGGTTTGATGTAGGTAAAGTAGCGGGAATATTTAGCTTCGGCCATATTAACTGCTTTTTACTCCTTTCGTGGCTATTGTTCCGGTAATCGTGAAAGAGGTTGTGCCTTCAAATGAAACGTTGGTCAGTGTTGCGCCGGCAAAGGCGGGGTCTTTTTGCAGGGCTCTTATAAAAGCGGAGAGTTCTAAATTGGATGGTGTTTCTCCGGTAACGGCGAATGTAGTTTGGGATGAGGCTGGAGTAGTGTTGATGGTGATATTTAAAAGTTTAATATTTTTAGGTGTTAGCCCGGCTATCTTTACAAGTACCGAGGAATAATTAGTCCCATCGTTCCGGGCTTGTTTGATAGTGGCAAGTTGAAATTGAGTTTGGCGGATTTGCGCCTCATCGTTTTTTAAACTCTGAATATAGAGCACCTGCTCTTTGATTTTATCCTGTAAATCCGCCAGGTCGGTATCTAATTTATACCTGTAAACAAAAGCTCCTATTGTAAGAAGCTCGACAAAAACCACAATAAACCTTCCCGATGAAAGAAGCCATTTTAAAAGGCGGGCTTGTACCTTTAACTGTTCCTCTTTGCGCATTAGTAAATTAACCCGGAAGATCGGCAGCTTGCTGCCTTTTTTCATAGCTAATTTGTCTAAAGTCAGGAGCTCCTCTTTTTTATGCGACGCAGAACCAGGCTCTTCTTTTTTGGGGTTTTTAGGCGAGTCTTTGGCAGAATCACTCATACTCTTAGTTTACGTTCTTGAGGGGAAGAAGGCAAGGTAGGATGAGGTGAAAGAGGTTGGATTTAATCTGGAGGCCTTTAGACCGAAGGTTACAAGACGGAGCCTTATCTTATGGGCGTAACGAATAAGAGAGACCGACTTTACTTAACGAGTTTTGAAAGGTTTGATTTTAGTCTGGAGGCCTTATTTTTATGAATGATATTTACCTTCACAGCCTTATCTAAAGCAGAGAAAACTGCGCTGAGATTTTTTTTGTCAGGATTGCGCCGGGTGTCTTTAAGGATTTTTTTCAAAGCACTCTCCCGCTTCGCGTTCCGAGCGGTACGAGTCTTATCTTTTCTGACTTTTTTAATTGCTGACTTGATTAATGGCATATATCTACGTTTAAACCATTAACAAGATCTTGCTGAAGGCAAGTTGCCTTATTAATGGCATAACTAGTCGGTAATGGTAACACAGACTATAGCTTTGGCGCAAGCTCCTTTGCTACAATAGTTTGCGATGGTTAAAAATTTGCTCTCTCTCTTGTCAGCTCGCCAGAGTTCCATTTTATCCGGAGCCTTGGTGCTGATGGTTACTGTTGCCGCCTCTAAAGTTTTAGGTTTAATCCGCGATAGGTTGCTTGCCCATTCTTTTACCCCGGACACAACCGCAGTTTTTTTTGCAGCTTTTAGGATCCCCGATTTAATGTTTCAGGTATTAATATTTGGGGCGGTTTCGGTAGCTTTTATCCCGGTTTTTACTGACTACCTTCACCAAAAAGGGGAAAAGGAAGCGTTTGAGTTTGCCGCAGATATTTTAAACGTAGTCTTAGTGATTTTTGTGGTAATTGGAATTGCGGCGGCAATTTTAGCGCTACCTTTAACTTCGGCCATTGTCCCCGGATTTAGCGACAGCCAAAAAAGTTTAACAGCTAATCTTTCCCAAGTGATCTGGATAGGGCAGATCCTTTTGGTAATCGGGGCGTTTTTTGCCGGTATCGGCCAAGCCTTCCAGCGTTTTATTATTCCCGCTTTGGCCTCTCTTTTTTATAATGTGGGCATTATCTTAGGGATTTTGTTCCTGACACCCTTTTGGGGTATTTTGGGCCCGGCGGTGGGAGTGGTTTTGGGGGCGTTTCTGCATATTTTGGTTCAAGTCTGGCTGGTTAAGTCTTTGGGTTTCCGCTACAGATTCCGGTTAAATTTTTACAGTGATGGTATTAAGGAGATTTTGGGGATGATGAGTGTGAGAACTATTGGAGTAGCGGTTGAACAAATTAATGAAACAGTAGGGGTAATTTTAGCCTCTTTGGTTTCTACCTCCTCGGTAACATTTTTAACTTTTGCCCAGCATTTACAAACAGTCCCTATCGGTTTATTCGGGGCAACCTTGGCCCAGGCAGCCTTACCTGTTTTATCCCGGGAAAAAGCGCAGGGGGAGGAGGGATCTTTTAAAGTTACGCTTCTTACCACCATGCACCAGATTATGTTTTTATCGCTTCCGGCGGCAGCGATCCTCATAGTCTTAAGAATTCCGGTTGTCAGGCTTGTCTTTGGAGCTTCCCAATTTAACTGGGAAGCTACGGTTTTAACCGGGAAGACAGTGGCCTTTTTGGCGGCAGGATTAACAGCACAATCTATAGTACTGCTTTTAATCCGGGGATTTTACGCCTTAAAAGATACCCGGACGCCGGTTATTGTTTCGGTAGTCAGTGTGGCTTTAAACATTACATTAAGTTTTGTTTTTGTGAGGGTAATGCATTTTGATGTTTGGAGTTTGGGGTTGGCGTACGCCGTCTCGTCTAATTTATCGATTGTGATGCTTTTGGCATTTTTGGGGAATAAGGTTGGCGGATTCCGCGCTGAGGAGATCTTCATACCAATAGGAAAGATGATCTTTGCGGCTGCTGTTTCAGCTTTGGCCCTATATTTGCCGATTAAGGCTTTGGACCAGTTAGTTTTTGATACCACTAAAACCATTAACCTGCTGGTGCTCACGGGAATTGCTTCCTTGCTTGGTTTAGGAATTTACCTCTTTTTGGTTTGGTTGTTGAAGGTTAAGGAACTAGAGACTTTTGGGGAACTCCTCAAGAAAATTTACAATCTCCAGTTCAAGTTCCGCTCGGAAGAAATTGTCAGCGAACCGGAAACTGTTTAACTTCTTTGCCATCGCACCTCATCTCCAGTACAATACCCAAGTATGAATACCAGAAATTTTTCTATTGTGGCCCATGTAGATCACGGGAAGTCGACTTTGGCCGACAGACTTTTGGAAGTCACCGGAACTGTGCCCAAAGATAAGCTGAAGCCACAGCTTTTGGACTCCTTAGCTCTGGAAAGGGAACGGGGAATTACCATTAAGCTGGCGCCGGTGAGACTGAAATATAAATTAAAAGGGGTGGAATATACCCTGAATTTAATCGATACCCCGGGTCATGTGGATTTTACCTATGAAGTTTCCCGGTCGCTGGCAGCGGTGGAGGGAGCGGTGCTTTTGGTGGATGCTACCCAGGGAATCCAGGCCCAGACCTTATCCCACGGTTTGGCGGCAATGGAACAAAATTTAACTTTAATTCCAGTGATTAACAAAATCGATCTGCCGGCTTCAGACGTTCCTGGAGTGACTAAACAATTAGTGGATACTTTTGGTTTTGCCCCGGAGGATATCCTGTTAGTTTCCGGAAAAACTGGCGAGGGAGTGGATAAACTACTTCAAACCATTGTGGAAAAAATTCCGGCACCTAAAGTTGATACGGAAAAACCATTGAGGGCTCTAATTTTTGACTCCTTTTTCGATTCATTCAAGGGAGTGGTGGCAGGGGTGAGGATTATTGACGGCCAAGTGCCTAAGGTTAATTCAAAATTAAAATTTTTGGCAACTTGTGCAGAAGGTGAAGTTTTGGAAAAGGGTTGTTTTGGTCCGCAAATGACACCTTTGGATAGTTTGGTCTCAGGGGAAATAGGTTATATTGCCACCGGAATTAAGGAAGCGGATTTGGTAAGGGTTGGTGATACCTTAACTGAAGTTGGTTTACAGGTTGACCCGTTGCCGGGATATAAGGCAGTCAAACCGATGGTGTATGTCGGGCTTTATCCGATTGAACAATCGGAGTTTGGGGAGTTGAAAGATATTTTAAATAAGTTCCGGCTGACTGACCCCGCCTTTACTTATGAACCGGAACATTCGGCAGCTTTGGGGGCGGGTTTCCGCTGTGGCTTTTTGGGGCTTTTGCATGCTGAGGTGGTCCAGCAACGGCTTTCGGAGGAGTTTAATTTGGATCTTCTGGCTACTACCCCTTCGGTAGAATATCTGGTAGAAGAGCAACCAATTACCAATCCGGCAGACTTGCCTCAGGGAGAAAATATTAAGGATTTAAAAGAACCCTGGGTTAAAGTCCGGATTTTTACCCCCCAACAATTTATTGGAGGGATTTTGGACCTTCTCTCAGAAAAAAGAGGGGTTTTTGAAAATCAAACTTATTTTGGGACCCAGGTTGAGCTTTTATACCAAATGCCGCTGGCGGAAATGATTACTGATTTTTATGACAAATTAAAATCAGCTTCTTCCGGGTTTGCCTCATTGGATTGGGATTTTATGGAATTTCGGGATGTTGATGCTGTCAGGGTGGATATCTTGGTGGGAGGAGAAAAAGTCGATGCCTTATCCACCATTGAG
>JAJYNN010000001.1 GCA_021786315.1 bacterium | reverse complement strand
TCTAAATTTCAATCTCCTTCTCTTTTTTACCAAGAAAAAACCAGTAGATAAAAATAATACCTAGTGCCCCTAAAACACTAACTATCCCCTTACTGTCCATTTATTTACCTTTCTGGATTTGTTTCCAAAGCCAAAGCCCCAGTAAAATTGCATCAACAAACAATATAATCCAAAAAATTATGCCGATAATACCCCAAAGACCAAAACCGCTTCCCCAATTCATCATATCTCCATAACCATCTCCCCACATCATGTTTTATCACCCCCTTTTATTATTTTAAATCTTTTTGGAAATCTTATATATAAAGAAGACTACTCCCCCTAAAAAGAGAGCATTCAGTAATAAATTATTCCCGAACATGGAGTTAACCCAGCCACCGGTGTTTTGGATCATCTTAGTAACGTTTTCCGTACCTGCCATTGATAACCGCCCTTCCCTAAGAAGTATTAGGCTTAAGGATCCGGTGATAAAAAATACTGCTGAAGCGATAAGATTACTTAGGATAATCGGGTATTCTTTACCAAAGATCTTTAAAGAAGCCATGGGCTGCCGCAAAATAGTGACATTGGGCATTTTGCCGGAAAGAAAAATTGAGATCAAAAGCAGGGGAGTGACCATCCCCAAAACATACATCGCCCCAACAGAAAGTGCCCCGAAAAAGTTAGGGGAGAGAAAAGTCATTGCTAAAATTCCGATTAAAACCGGCGCGCAGCAAGCGCTGGTTAAACCGGAAAAGATACCCAAGGTGAAGATAGACAAAACGTCAGTCTTTCCGCCCATACCCCCGCGGGAAATGTTTGGCATAGGAAGCTTAATCCCTAAAAATGTTATTCCCGCAACTATTAGCATAATAATGCCGCCCAGTGTATAGATAGTATCGTGATAACGGAAAAGTGACTGGGAAACTAAGGAAACTCCCAGGACGGCCGGCATCAATACCACAAAAATTCCCAAACCAAAAACCAGAGTCATCAGCATTACTTTTTCTTTTTCCTTGAACACACTTCCTAAATATGCCGGAAGCAGGAAGGAGATACAGCAAGGCGCAAAAAGGGCTACCATTCCGGCTACAAAGGCAGCTATCAGCGACGTTTGAAAAATTAAATTTTCCATGGGAAATTTAGGCGCCGCAACTTCCCCCGCTTTTTAGGGCAGGCCAGGAGATTGGTCCTAACTGTTTTTGAAGAGCCTGATAACCGGAAGCTGAAGAAAATGTTTTAGACAGGATTTCAGCAGGAGAAACATCCTTAAAATCCCTACCGTTTTTCTCAAAATGATAAGCAATATCTAAATATGTTTGCGGGAACCAGTAGGAGTTAAATGCTAGGACTGTTTTATAGATTTCATCCTTGGAAAACCCTTGAGAAACCATTAGCTCAATTAGAGCCAATGCTGCCATCCCGTGATTGCAGTCCGGAAAAGAGGTCGCATTGCCACAGCAAGGGCGATAAATACCATCGGCCATCTCTTTAACCATCTTCTGCTGGTCAGGGGTGAGATTAATATAAGTAAACTTACTGTATAAATCCATTGGTTTCGCAGCGCCAATAGTATATCCGCCGGTGGAAGCAAAGTTAGCAGTTTGGTTTCCTTCAACCATCGGCCCCTTATCCAAAATATCGTTTTTATTTGCCAACCCCAATCCCCAAAGTACATCAACCCAAAATTGAGCATTACTCCCATTGAGCTCAACTTGTTTTTGGTCAGACCCATCAAGGTATTTTTCTATCTCCGGAGGTAAATTGTCAGTTCCGGTTAAAGCCTGGGCGAGTTTTGTTTTATCTATCACCCCATCATCCACCATCTTTTTGCCTAAATCCCCCCAGTTGATATTGAAGGTAAAGCCATTTTGTGGCAAAACCTGATCCTGAATTTTTGCCAGATCAATATTAGGGGTTTGTTCTTTAGTTTTGGTGATGCTTTGGGAATCTGTAATGCTTAACTTACCATTCTCAAAAGCAACCTTAAGATTATTTTTTATAATTTGCTTTTCAGCCACCATTCCAAAAACAAAAGCTATAGCAATCAGATAAATGCCGTATTGAGCCAAAACTTTTTGCAGCTTCTTTTTTCTCATAGTTTTAATTTTTTACTACGTTCCCGGAAAAGTTAAGCTCTACATATGGGTGGTCAGGGTCATTAGTTTCAAAACTGACAAGCCTTTGAATTGGCCCTACTCCTTGGGGCCCATGGTAAGCCGGGTCAAAGGCTGCCACTATCTCCCCTTCTTCTCCGGGCTTAATTATCCCCGTCCAATCAGAGGCAGGAGACATCCCTTTCATGCCAAATTTAAACCCTTCTGTCTGGCCCTGTTTTAGATAAACCTGAGTACACATACAGGAAGTAGCCATATTAGCAATCTTTAAATCCTTATCGCCCGTATTTTTGACTTTATATGCGTGAGTCACTACCCCTCCGGAATAAGATATATCCTTAAAGTCAAAATTGGTTTCCGGGGTTTCTAACTTTGCCCCCACAGTCTTTTCTAAATTAGCTTTGCCGGAAGAGGATCCTCCCAAAAGGAAAATAGCTCCCACCAAAATAACCACACTGGCCAAAATAACCCCAATAATAATCTTTTTCTCGTTCATTTAAGAATTCTTTCGCTTAAAAACATTCATCACTTCAGCCACTGCCTCTTCCTGACGGCCTCCCCGGATCGCATCAGAAGCGCAAGTCTTTAAGTGATTTTCCAAAATCAGGTTATTGGCTTCTTCTAAAGCTTTCTGCACTGCTTGTGACTGATGAATAATATCTATACAATAGTCATCTTTCTCAATCATCTCAATGACTTTTTTTAAATGTCCCGAAGCAATTTTAAAACGGTGAAGTATTCTTTCCTGAGTATCTTTAGGTTTATACATGAAATCCCCCTATGGGGGATATAATATGATATTAAATTCTTCCCCGTCAAGTATGGAAAAACTATTTCATCCGCAGAACCGTGAGCACACCCTTAATAATCTCCTCTTTTGTTAAGCCGTACTTTTCCATCAACTCCTCCGGCTGGCCGGATTCCCCAAAGCGGTCATGAATTCCCACCATTTTTACAGGCACCGGAAAGTTTTGGGAAACTAATTCCGAAACAGCAGAGCCTAGACCCCCGGCAACCTGATGGTCTTCCGCCGTCACAATTGCTCCGGTCTCTTCCACAGCCTGCAAAATACATTTTGTATCCAGAGGTTTTATAGTGGATACATTTATTACCCGAACACTAATTTTACTCTCTGCAAGCTCTTTGGCCGCTAACAGTGCTTGGTAAACCATCTCTCCTGTAGAAATTATAGTAGCGTCTTTCCCCTCCCAAAATACCTGAGCTTTTCCAATTTCGAAAGGGGAATCTTTGGTAGTAATTACCGGCACTTCTTCCCGGGGAAACCTGATATAACAAGGCATATCTAACTTTGCCATAGCCAATGTCGCCTTTTTAGTCTCTTCGGCATCACAGGGAGAAAGTACTACCATATTGGGCAAAACTCTCATGAGAGCCAAATCCTCCAAAGCTTGATGAGTTACCCCATCGGGGCCGGTCCCAATCCCGGCATGCGATCCGACAAGCTTAACTGGTTGGTTGTTAATACAGATGGTGGTCCTGATTTGTTCCCAATTCCTTCCCGGAGAAAAGATGGCATAAGATCCGGCAAAAACGTTTTTGCTGGCCGCCGCAATTCCTGAGGCTACAGTTACCAAATTTTGTTCCGCTACCCCCACTTCCACTAACCGGTCAGGAAACTTTTGGGTAAAGGCATCCATCTTAATCGACTTCACCAAGTCTGCACAAACCGCTATTAAATTCTCATCCTCTTCCCCAGCTCTAACTAACCCCTCTGAAAATCCATCCCGCATGGAGATTCTTTCTACATCTTCATTGAATAATTTCGGATTTAACGTTTTATTTAACATTATTCAAGTTCCTTTAACGCTTTATCTAATTCTTCCTTATTAATAGAATGAGAGTGCCATTCAATCTTATTTTCCATAAAAGAAACACCTTTCCCTAAAACAGTATTAGCCACGATCAATACAGGCTTACCCTTAATGTCTTTGGACTCCTCAAAAGCATTAGCAATCTCCTTAAAATCATGCCCGTCAATTTCTAAAACATGCCAGCCAAAGGCCTGATACTTTTCTTTCAAAGATCCTAAAGGCATAACTTTTTCCGTTGGCCCATCAACCTCAATCTTGTTTCTATCAATCACTGCCGTTAAGTTCCCCAGCTTATATTTTGTAGCAAACATTACCGCCTCCCAAACGTTTCCTTCGTCCTGCTCCGCATCTGACATTAAGCAAACTACCTGCCACTTCTTTTGGTCGTGTTTCCCCGCCCAAGCCATACCTGCTGCCTGAGAAAGCCCGGATCCCAAAGGCCCGGAAGTAGTTTCTATCCCCGGTAAAAATCCCCGGTAAGGGTGACCCTGTAACCCTGAGCCAATTTTCCTTAAATCCTGTAAATCCTCCAAGGGGAAATATCCAGCCAAAGCTAAAGCAGCGTATTGGACAGGGCAAATATGGCCGTTAGATAAAACTAGCCTATCGCGTTCCAGATATTCCGGGTCTTTGGGGTTGTGGTTTAGGATTTGAAAGTATAGGGCCGTAAAAATGTCGGCCATCCCCAGAGATCCACCGGGATGGCCGGAACCAGCCCGATAAATCATCGAGACAATTTCTCTCCTGACTTCTTGGGCAATTTTTTCCAGTTCCTCGACTTTTTGGGCAGTGAGTTTCATGGGAGTTAAACTACACCGTTATTAATGACGGCCCTTACTCCTGGATGCTCTCCCCGATTTAGCTCATCTTCAAAATCACGGATAGCCAAAATCACCTCTTTAGGAGAATTAACAACCTTGTAAACCTTGAGTTCTTCCGGTTGGATAATCATGTTCTCTTCAAAAGCTTTCATAATTTTCTTCCAGAAATTTCCGTACAGAATTAACGGTTTATGGTGACCAAAGTAAAGCCTGGCCAATCCCCAGGCCATTCCAAATTCGGAAATTGTGCCGCTCCCCCCCTTAAATACCACAAAAACCTGACCCTCTCCCATTAAAGTAAGGGTTCTTTGCACATAATTATTAGTTTTAATCTCCTCATCAATAGGGTTGGTTTTATCCCGACCTTCAAAAGTGGGCATATCATTTGGGTAAAAAGTAACGCCTACCGCTTTGCCATTTCCCTCTTTAGCTCCGAGACTCGCCGCCTTCATAACCCCAGGTCCCCCTCCGTCGATTACCGTATACCCTGCCTCAGCCAAGGCTTTGGCAACTGATCTAGCTTCACGAAAAGTTGGGCTATCAGGGGTCACATGTGCCCCTCCAAAAACAGCCACTTGTTTGATGACAACTTGCTCAACAGCGACAGGTTCCTGCTTTAAAACAATCTGTTTTTCAGAGCCGGAGAATAACTTACCCAAAGAAAGCATATTTTAAGTTTAGATGATTTCGGCTTTTAAGTCGAGCCGGTGTTTTCCATATCTTTAAGCTTTTCCAGCCTGCGCAAGTGGCGTTCGTTATCGGTAAAGGGAGTTTCTAAAAAGGTCTGAACAATTTCCCAGGCAGTGTTCTCATCTAAAATATCCGCCGGCAAAGATAAGACATTGGCATCATCGTCTTCCCGGGCCTGTTTAGCCCGGGTAATATCAAAAGCTAAAGCTGAGCGGATTCCATCTACTTTATTGGCTACCATATCAACTCCCGCTCCCGACCCGCAGAGGATAATTCCTCTGTTATCTTTATCAGAAGCTACCGCCTCAGCCACTTTGGCAGCAAAATCCACAAAATCATCATTTGGATCCAAATGGTCATTCCCTAAATCAGTCACTTGATAACCCTCATCAGTAAGTCTTTGAAAAAGTCTTTGTTTTAATTCAAAACCCCGATGGTCAGCTCCAATATAAATCATTCTGAAATCATTTTAACGCAAAAAGCTTTTTAAAAATACGGTATGTTGCCCGGGCATCATCTAAAGCCCGATGCTTTTTAAAATCAGGAATACCTAAAGTGCGGCCCATCTCCCCCAAACTAAATCTTTTAATTGATCTTTTGGGAAATAATTTAAGATAGGCCATTGGCATCACATCCAGCCGATGGTAGTAAAAGGGATCCTGCCTGCCTAAAGAAAAGTAGGCTTTATCTAAAACTGACCAGTCAAATGAAACGTTATAACCCGTTAAAACACCATCTTGCCCGAATTCATCCAGTTGCTTTAAAGCTTCCTCCAAGCTAACAGCCCCCTCCCACCCTTCTTCAGAAAAGCCAACAATTTTTAAAGCCTGCTTATCAGCGTTTTCTAAATGTTTCGGTTTTACCTTAAGGGAAAGCTCCCCTAAAACCCTGAACGGTTTCTTAGGTTGTACTTTTAAAGCTCCGATTTCCAAAATCTCATGCTTTTGCACTTCCAAACCTGTGGTTTCTAAATCCAGAAATACCAGAGGGCGTTGTCTGATGGTTGTCCTGTGGGCATCTGTCTTGATATCCATTTTGACATATTATGACAGAGTTGACCCGGGTTGCAAGTGATGGTATAAATCTTTTGCCTATTTTCGAGCTAGGTGAGGAATCAAGCTTCGCTTATTTTCTTGATAGGTTTTCAAAGAAACCCGCTACGTGCGGGTTTTTTTGACCTCTTTTTTTAGGAAATATCATTGTCCGATTAAGATATATCTGTTAAGATAACATGCCGTCTATACTATGCAAGTCACAGTCAATTTTCCCCAGCTTCAAACACTTCTTTTTTTAATCGTTTTTGGGCTAGCCTTAATTTTTTCATCCAAAAGATACCATCCCCACTTCTCCCTGGCTAAACCACTGACCAATAGATCGGAA
>JAJYNN010000003.1 GCA_021786315.1 bacterium | reverse complement strand
AATTAAAATCAGCTTCTTCCGGGTTTGCCTCATTGGATTGGGATTTTATGGAATTTCGGGATGTTGATGCTGTCAGGGTGGATATCTTGGTGGGAGGAGAAAAAGTCGATGCCTTATCCACCATTGTTTACCGGGGGAAAGCTGAGGCTTTAGGGAGAAAGATTGCCGAAAAATTGAAAGACGTCTTACCCCGACAAAGCTTTACCATCGCCATTCAGGCAACTATCGGAGGCAATATTATTGCCCGGGAAACAATCTCGCCTTTTCGAAAAGATGTTTTAATGCACGGCAGTAAAGTTGTTGGTGGAGGAGACTATAGCCGTAAAAGAAAACTTTTGGAAAAGCAGAAAAAGGGTAAAAAGAAGATGAAAATGATCGGCCGGGTCGAAATCCCCCAGGAAGCGTTTCTCTCAATCCTAAAATCTTAATTTATGAAGAAAAAGCCTAAGGTTTATTTAGCTGGACAACCTGCGCAGTATGAAAATAATTGGAGAGAAACTTTTAAATGTTTAGAGGGATTTAATTGTTACGATCCAGAATTTGACTCTGATCAAACTTCTTCTGAAACTTTCTTTCCGCAAGATTTACAAGCTGTAAAAGAAGCTGAGTTTTTAGTGGCGAATCCAGGAATTGCCCCCTCAGAAGGAACAATGATAGAAATTGGATATTTTTATGCTCTAAATACTAAGAAACCTGGAGAATTTTGTGATAAGTTAATTATTATCTGGAAGGAAGGAAGACCGAGTTGGTCAATTGAGTTTGTCAAAAAAGCTGGACACATTGTTACAACTTTAGAAGAGGCAAGAGAGAAACTTAGAGAATTGACTCTATAAAAATGAAACTAGCAAGTAAGGAAAAATATTTAAAGAAAACTGAAGAGAAATTGGCGGAAGCCAGGAAATATTTAGATTACTTGGAAGATGCCAGGAATCAGGCTCCGAGTGCCATGGAATCCCGGCACGATACCAGCAGGGAAACTTTAGAGATGGAAGTTGCAGCCCAAAAAGAGGTTATCAAAGGCTTAAAGCAGTTCGAAGAGTTTTTAAAGGGTTGTCAGGAAATGTCCCAAATTAAAGAGGGCGCAGAGTTCTCGATAGAATTTTCTGATAGCGGAGAGAAGATGCAGGGTGCTTTGTATGCCCCAATTTCCGTGGGTCTCGAGGGGATAAGAATCATTACCTCCAAATCACCCCTTGGAGCAGCTCTGTTGGGTAAGACGACAGGCAATAGTTTTTCTTACCAGGTAGGGAACAGTCAAATCTCCGGCAAAGTGGAAGAAATCTCTTAAAAAACCGTGGGTTCTAACGCCTGGGAAATAAAAACCAACAAGAAGTCTGCAGCTTGACGCAAACCCTCATCTGTTTTTAAGCCTCCCAGGCGTAGCACAATTTGATCTTGGGGATCTAAGACAGCTAACCCGCGTTGACGCCAAGAAAGAAAAAGGTTCCGGCAAATCCGGCAACGCCTCCTAATACTGATAGGCCAGAAAGTCCAGGGTAAGATAAGGCAACCCCTACTAAAAGACCCAGAATACTGACTGGGATCAGGTATAGGTAGAACTGTAGTCCTATTTTTCGCGTTGTTTCGCTATTCACGATCAGGATAAGGTTCACCTCGAGTGCGACCCAAACGATGATTAAATTTTGGGGAATCTCTTCCCCCCGTATAAGGTAGCCGAGCAATATCACCGTTAGGATGAAGAGAGCCAATCCCACTAGAAAGCCAAGAAACTGTCCGCCTTGCGGAATAGTGTCGATCCGGGATACGGGCTTGTTGACCTGGTATGAACTCATGGTCCACCTCCTAAATTATTCCTTATTTGTCTTAGAATACCCCAAGATATTAAAGTGCGGGTGTATTTTATCACTTTTTGTAAAAAATCTCTTGACAATAGTTAGCACTCTTGCTATATTACTGCTAATACAGTTTTTGTTATGACAGACCTTTCAGAAAGACAAAAACAACTTCTAAAAGCAGTTATTGAGCTCTATGTCAAAACCGGAGAGCCGGTGGCTTCCGATGCCATTGAGAAAAACTACGATTTAGGTGTTTCCCCTGCTACCATCCGCAATGAAATGGTCCGCTTGACTGATGGCGGATTTTTAAAACAACCCCACACCAGCGCCGGACGGACCCCGACCGCTTTAGGCTTTAGGCTCTATATTGGTGAGCTGATGAAAGAAAAAGAATTACCGGTGGTGGACGAAGTCAATATCCGCCAGCAAGTAATGGATGCCCGCTCTGAGTATAACAATATGATTAAAACTGCTACCCGGGCCTTGGCTAAAAAGTGCCGCACTCTGGCCATCTCCGTCAACGATAACGATATCTACTATGCCGGAGCTGCCAATATCCTGGATTTACCGGAATTTTATGACATTGATGTTACCCGCTTTGTCTTATCCATGTTTGACGAGCTGCCAATTTTGCAGCAGGTATTGGACAAAGCCCAGGGTTCGGAACCGTTGCATGTAATCTTTGGTGAAGAAACCGATTTTGAATATCTCCGTCCGACCAGCTTTGCCTTTGTCAACTTCGATAATTTATCCGGACACCAGGGAGTCATCGGAGTAATTGGTCCCGACAGGTTGAATTTTCCTTTAGTTTTACCTTATCTTAGATATGTGGGAGGAGTGTTAACGGAGGCGGGTCATATATAACAAGACTCTTACCTCCCTCTGAGGACATTGTTTTAAAAAGGAATTAAGGTACAAAGTATGGCTAAAAAAGACGAAACAAAAGAAATTGAAGAGAAGATGCAGCACCTGGAAAACCAGTTGAAAAGGGCGGTGGCAGACTACCAAAACTTAGAGAAAAGAATCCAGGATGATTCATCCTCGATTGTCCAATATGCCCGGTCAGAAATGATCAGCCGGATCCTGCCGGTTTTGGATAGCTTAGACCAGGCAATCGCCGGAGCCAGCCAGTCGGAGGCGGAATCCGGGTGGCTCAAAGGGGTAATGATGGCGGTCAAGCAATTAAGGCAGGTTTTGGCGGATGAGGGCTTAATTGAAATTGAAACAACCGGTAAATTTGATCCCAGGCTCCATGAGGCAGTGGAGGTGCGCGAGGGCGAAAACGATGCTATTTTAGAAGTTGCCCAAAGAGGATATACTTTAAATGGGAAAGTTGTCCGGCCAGCCCGGGTGGTGGTGGGAAAAAGCAACCCAACCCAAATGAGCGAGGAAGCTGAAGAAGAAATAGAAACGGAGGAATCGTAATTTATGGCAAAAATAGTAGGAATTGATTTAGGAACAACCAATAGCGCAGTAGCTGTGATGGAAGCGGGCAAACCGAAAGTCATCCACAGTGCTGAAGGTGAAAACGTTATTCCATCTGTAGTTAACCCGATTAAAAATATTGTCGGAAGGGTGGCCAAGCGCCAGGCGGTGGTCAACCCCAAAGAAACTGTCTTTTCGGTGAAGCGTTTGATGGGTAGAAAGTTTGATGATTCGGAAGTCCAAAGGGATATGAAGTGGCTCCCCTATACCATCAAAGCCGGCAAAAATGACATGGCGGTGGTGGATATTGAGGGCCATGAATACACTCCCCAGGAAATTTCCGCCCAAGTTTTACAAAAAATTAAGGCTGATGCCGAATCCTATTTGGGAGAGAAGGTAACTGATGCCGTCATTACCGTTCCGGCCTACTTTGATGATGCCCAAAGACAGGCCACCAAACAAGCCGGGGAAATTGCCGGATTGAACGTCCAAAGGATTATTAACGAGCCGACTGCTGCTGCTTTGGCCTATGGTTTGGAAAAAGCCCAGGCTCATACCATTGCCGTTTACGATTTGGGCGGAGGCACATTTGATATCTCGGTTTTGGATTTGGGAGAAGGTGTTTTTGAGGTTAAATCCACCTCGGGTGACACCCACTTGGGGGGAGATGACTTTGACCAGAGAATTATTGATTACCTAGTAGAAGAGTTTAAGAAAGACCAAGGGGTGGATCTTAAGTCCGACCGCCAGGCTTTGCAAAGGCTCCGCGATGCCGCCGAGAAAGCCAAGATTGAGCTTTCCTCTTCCATGGAGGCCGACATCTCCCTGCCGTTTATAACCGCCGATGCCTCCGGTCCCAAACACCTGGAGATGAAGCTTTCCCGGGCTAAACTTGAATCCCTGGTGGCTGACTTAATTGAAAAAACCTTTGATGCGGTCAAGGATGCCCTAAAAGATGCCAAGATTACTGCCAAAGATATTGACGAGGTGGTTTTGGTGGGAGGAATGACCAGGATGCCGGCGGTCCAAAAAGCGGTGACTGACTTCTTTGGCAAGGAACCCCACAAAGGGATTAACCCTGACGAAGTGGTGGCCATTGGCGCTGCTATCCAGGGGGGAGTTTTGGGCGGGGAAGTCAAAGATGTTCTGCTTTTGGACGTGACACCATTGACTCTGGGAATTGAAACTTTGGGTGGGATTAGGACTCCTTTGATCCAAAGAAACTCCACCATCCCCACTTCCAAGACTGAAGTTTTTTCTACAGCGGCAGATAACCAAACCCAGGTGGAGATTAATGTTTTGCAGGGTGAGCGGGAGATGGCCGCGGACAATAAGTCCTTAGGCAGGTTTGTCTTGGATGGTTTGCCACCGGCTCCCCGGGGAGTGCCGCAAATTGAGGTTAGTTTCGACATTGATGCCAACGGAATCTTAAATGTTTCGGCCAAAGATAAGGCTACCGGCAAGGAGCAAAAGATTACCATTACCGGCTCAACCGGACTTTCCAAAGATGAGGCGGAGAAGCTGGCCAAAGAGGCCCAGGCTCATGCCGATGAAGATAAGAAGAAGAAAGAGGAAATTGAGGTTAGAAATCACGCTGATGCCTTAACTTATACCGCGGAAAGAACCATCAAGGATGCCGGAGATAAGATGCCGGAGGACACCAAAAAAGATATTGAGGAGAAGGTGAAAAACTTGCGGGAGGTAATAGAAAAGGGAGATTTGGAGGATGTGAAAAAGAAAGGTGAGGAATTATCGGAAACTTTGTCTAAATTCGGCCAGACCATGTACGGCCAGCAATCCCAGGCTTCCCAGCAGGAACCTAATATCAATCCAGAGGAAGAAGTAGGGCCCAAAGAGGAAGACGGCCAACAGGGTAAAAGTGAAGCTGTGGAGGGTGAGGTTGTTGATGAGGGGGATCAGGATGGAAAAGAGTCCTAATTCAGCTGAAGTCCACTCCTTTATATTTGACGGAATCTCTGATGGTGAATTGACAGAGTTGGCCGAGAAAGCTGCTAATACCGCAGGACAAAGGGTAAGAGTCGGCAGATTTCCCTCAGTTCCCCAAGGGTATATAACAGACGAGCTGGACAGAAGAGATAAACTTGGAAAAGCTGTTGAAGAGGCCAGAGCAGATATGCCGGAAAGTAGCTCCAATAGTACAGGAGGTGAGGTTTTTACTCAGGCATCTTTTGAAGACTTACTAAAGGCAAGGAGTGCTACGCCTGAAAAGAACGATGACCAGATTGCCCAGGAGAGGATTGAGAAAATTATAGAAGGGATTAGGGAGAAGTTGGCAAAAGTGCCAGATAAACCGGTTTTAGCAGGAGGGTCCCGAAAGTAAGAGTCAGCAGAAAAGGGGTTTTGAGTACGGCCTCGGGGAACCGGGGCTTTTTTAGAGTCAGGTCGCTAGAGTCGAGAGTCTGGGGTATAATTCACTAGACTCTAGATTCTTGATCCTGACACTATTTATATGACTACTAAAAGAGATTACTACGAGATCTTAGGCTTAAATAAAAATGCCACTGAGGCGGAAATCAAGACTGCCTACAGGAAGCTGGCCCGGCAACACCATCCTGATGTGGATAAATCTGCCGGAGCCGCCGAGAAATTCAAGGAGATCTCCGAAGCCTACCAGGTTTTGTCTGATCCCGGCAAACGCCAGACTTATGACAAGTTAGGCCATGCCGCTTTTGAACCAGGCGGGGGGTTTGGGGCCGGTGGGCCTTTTGGCGGCTACCAGACTTATACATCTTCCGGCGGAGGCCCACGGGTGGAGTTTAACTTTGGTGGTTTTGAGGACCCGTTTGATTTATTTGAACAGATTTTTGGCATGGGTGGCTTTGGGGGTCAGGGCAATCCCTTTGCCGGAGCTTACCAAAGGACTCCGACTTACCAAATGGAGATTACCTTTAATGAGGCCATTAATGGAACCACTAAAGAGATTGAGATCCCGGAAAGTAATGGCAAGACCAAACATATGACCATTAAAGTCCCGGCCGGGGTGGATAACGGTACCAGGATGAGGTTTGAGGGAATTGATTTGGTTTTTCGGGTCAGGCGCCACCCGGAATTTTTGCGGGAAGGGGCAGATATCTTTTCGGAAATTACCCTTTCCATTCCCCAAATTGTTTTAGGGGATGTGGTGGAGGTCAAAACTATCTGGGGACCGGTAAAACTTAAAGTCCCTGCCGGCACTGAACCAGGATCGCTCATCAGGATCAAGGATAAAGGGGTAGCCAGGCTTCGTTCCTCAGGAAAAGGTGATCATTTTGTCCGGATCCGGGTTAATATCCCCAAAAAGCTGTCTGAAGAGGAAAAAGAACTCTTTGAAAAGCTTTCCCAGCTCACTTCCAAGAAAAAAGGCTGGTTTTAAGCAGCGCTTTGAGCAGGCGATTGATTTTGAGGGTCTTCCGCCATTTTATTGAGGGTATAATCAACCCAAGAGACGACTCCTTCTGGTAGCGTATTAACAATATTATGCCCCTGCTCTCCTGCATCTCCACCTAGGGGAAGAAAAACGACCTTTTGGGGAATCTTTTCGGGTAATGGCGAATCGGGGTAAAAACGTTTTGCTGCTTCCTGGCTTTTTAAAATTGGCACCAGGGTTCCATTGGCCCCGTCAACAACAATAACCGGGCAAGTCACTTTATTAATGTCGTCACCTATGTCCTTACCAATTTCCTTTAGTGTTGTAGCGGCTGTCATAGGATCTGACTTTAATGTGGCTTCAATAATTCTATCTTGAGTTGGTTTATCGGCTATCTGAAAATCCTTACTGCCCTTAACAGTTGCAGTGAAAAGCTTCCCGGTAAGATTTAATTTTGCCATGACTTTGGGAATTGGTCCCCAGGTCATAACTTGGGCTAGGGCGTAAGTTACTTTATCCATATCTTTTGGTTGGGTCATTGTCCCCTGGACAACTAAGGCTTTGGCGCTTTCTGGATGGGCCGCAGCCATTTTAATGGCTAAAATTCCTCCCATGGAAGAGCCAAAAAGAATAGCTTGATTTGCAGAAAGTGCTTTTTGAAATCCTACTAAGTTTTCAGCTATTTGATCAAGTGAAACTTTGCCTTCTAATGCTTCAGTAACTCCAAAACCAGGAAGTTCAGGAGTTATTACATGGTACTTACCCTTTAAATTTTGCACTCTTTCTGTAAGTCCTTGGGCACTTTCCGGAGAGGTTTGGTTAAGTGCTGAAAGTCCAGGGGAGCTAACAGCTTCGCCAGCGAAGGTACGAGATAAAAGATCATTACCGTCTGCAGAGGAGCCTAACCAGCCATGGATATTAATTAGAGGAGTGCCTTGGGGGTTGCCGTATTCAATATAGTGCCAGGTATGGCCATTGGCCTCAATGGTTTTTTTAATCCCGTTTTCCCATTCCTGAGCACTCTGAGAAACAGTCCCAAAATCAACTTCACTAGATTCTTCCATATATTTTTTTATACTATATAACAGATGGATATTCTAAAAAATACTCAGTTTTTAAAGCTTTGGGGAAATCAAATTCTTCTTCAAATTGCCTTTAATATGTGTAACTTTACGGCCTTACTTTTAATCAGCCAGGTGACGGGTTCGAGAACATCTTTGGCCCAGTTTTATGCCGCCATGACTTTGCCGGCTTTCGCTGTGGGGTTTTTTGCCGGAGCCATTGTCGATATGTCCAACCGGAAAAAATTAATGCTTGTGACAGACTCTCTTCTCAGTATATTATTTTTTGCCTATGCCCTCTCCGGTCATAACTTAGAGGCTATTCTTTTAATAGCCTTTTTATCTGCCTCCGTCTCGCAATTTTTTACTCCGGCTGAGGCGGCAACGATTCCTCTATTAGTCAAAGATGAATCTCTACATCAGGCAAATTCCCTCTTTTTATTTACCGGTTTAGGATCAGTAATGGCAGGTTATGCTTTGGCTGGTCCGGTAATTCAAACTTTTGGGGGTATTGATAAATCCGGAGCTCAGGCAGCATTCATCATCGCCGGAGTATTAACAGCCTTGGGCCTTCTCCTCAGGTTGAGTCTAAAAACCATTGAGACAGTTCGTCCAGAAGTAACAGGGAAGCGGATTTTTGCTCATACCTTAATGTTGGCTAAGGAGGTGATAGCTGAAACACGGGGGAAACACACCATTTTAATGCCGATTATCCTTTTGACATTGATGGAATTTAATATTGGTATGCTGGCAATTATCTTTATTGATTATGTAAAGAAATACCTCCAGCTGCCTCCAACAGCAACTAGCTACTATCTGGTAATCCCTTTAATTATCGGTTTGGGAATTGGCACTTATCTTTTAAATTTTTCCCAAAAATATTTTACCCGGGGAAGATCAATTTTTTTCGCCATAGTCTCCTTTGGACTAGTTCTACTTGCGCTTGGAATTAGTGCTCTACTTTTTGGCGGAGATCAGCTGGGAATTTTGGTTTTGCGGGTTATTACAGTGGCTGCAGCTATAGTTATTGGAGTAGCGGCAGTATTTATCGCTGTGCATTCGCGAACCATTTTACAAGAAAACACCCCCGAACATATGTTGGGGAGAGTATTTTCCTTAGTTACTGTTTCTGCGTCGGCTATTACTCCTGTACCTGTGTTGCTGATTGCCTTATTTACAGAAAAACTTGATGTAAGTGTAATTTTTATTGCCTTTGGGCTTACTTTGGGGATCTTGGGGTTATTGTTAAACCCAACTTTGCAGCACCATCTAAAATAAGCGGGCTAATTGTCTTGGATTTTGGCCTCATCAACCTCAAAGCCAAGAATGGAGCGAAAAACATCTGCAGCAAATTCCTTAAAGACACTCTTCCAGTAGTCAATAAAGAAAGTAAGAAGAAATAAAGTCAGCGCTAGAAGGCCAAATTTAATTGGTGAATAGATAAAAGATCTAAGGCCATGATGGAGGGAAAACTCAATTTGGCTGATTAAGGAGTATCCTAAAAATGTGGTTTCCCAAAACATAAAGAACGC
Source organism: bacterium (assembly GCA_021786315.1). GTDB lineage: Bacteria > Patescibacteriota > Microgenomatia > Daviesbacterales > UBA10151 > JAJYNN01. The sequence continues at coordinate 128,245 of JAJYNN010000003.1, read as the reverse complement.
ATGGTAGAACCCTAATGTATTCCACCTGCCTATCTTTGGCATTGTCCAGTTAGTAAGCTGAGATTTTTGTTGATAATAGTGTGAGGAGAAAGTGATGGCAAAACCAATTGGTAAAGCCAAAAGCCAAGCTTGCATATTTAACAGGTCTGCTCCGGTGTATTGAAGGGTTTGGACTGCAAAAATGTTGGTTGAGGGTACTAAAACTCCATCCCCTATAACACCTGAAAGATAATCAAATACCGTTTTTTCTTTCTTAATCAATGCGGATCGTTTAAGTCTATAGACGAGATAGAAAAGAGACTGGATACCGAAGCTAAAAAAGCAGGTTACCGCGGCGATAAACATTTCGAAAGATACCGACATAGAAAATAATTATATCAGCACCTCTGAGGTACGATGCAAGTGCTCCCAGGTGGGGTTGACTTCATCTTAAGAAGGGTCTAAAATGTTCGTGTCAGTTAATAAAGGGACTTACAAGAGGTGGGCTGGTCCCACCTTTTTTTGAAAAAACATGCCGATACAAGCACGAACAGAATTTGCCGCTGCCTTAAACCAATTAGCCTCTGAGAAGGGGGTAGATGTTAATGTTATTTTAGAAGCAATCCAAACTGCAGCCTTGGCTGCGTACCGCAAGGACTTATCCCTCCGGGGTGAAGAGATCCCGGAAGATTTCGAAGAGCTGACTGCCCAGATTGATTCGGTCACCGGTGAGATCACCATTCATCGCGGTGAGGAAAACATTACCCCTCCGGGATTTGCCCGGATCGCTGCCCAAACCGCCAAGCAAGTTATCATGCAGCGTCTTCACGAGGCTGAAAAGAGCGCTATCACTGAAGAATACGAGAAAAAAGTTGGGGCAGTCATCTCCGGGATGATCCAGCGCCAGGAAGGCAACACTTATTTTGTAGATTTAGGCCGGGCTGAAGGTGTCTTTCCGTTTCCTGAGCAAACCCGGGGTGAGTACTACCACCAGGGGCAAAGGCTAAAGTTTTACATCAAAGAGATCCGGGAAGGAAAGCGTGGTCCGGAAGTGGTTGTTTCCCGTTCCGATGCCAATTTGGTTAAGGGTCTGTTTGCTATGGAAGTACCGGAAATTTCCACCGGAGCGGTTGAAATTAAGGATGTGGCCCGGGAAGCCGGATCCCGGACTAAGATTGCCGCGATCTCTACCCAAAGCGGGGTTGATCCGGTGGGTTCGTTAGTTGGCCAAAAAGGTGTCCGGGTCCAGGCTGTTATGAATGAGCTGGGTGAGGAGAGGATTGACATTATTCCTTTCTCAGAAGAACCTGAAAGATTTATTGCTTCAGCCTTGTCTCCGGCCAAAGATGTGACAGTTGCTATCGAGGAGAAAGATGGCGAAAAGGTGGCTAAAGTTAAAGTTTCTGCAAATCAACTATCACTGGCAATCGGTAAGGGCGGACAAAATGTCCGTTTGGCAGCCAAACTTACCGGCTGGAAGATTGATATTGAAGGAACCGGAGAGGGAACAGCAGAAGTAAAAGAGGGTGTTTCCCAAGCTCCTGCTCAAGCAGCAGCCGAGGCGGTAGAGAAGGCTGAAGAAAGTTTAGAGGCAGGTACCCAACCTGAGCCGACTGATGAAACAGCCGAAAAGGAAGGCCGGGCTGCTGTAGTTGAAGGTGTGGAAGAAGGGGTAACTAAGGTTGAAGAGGAAGAATCAACAAATGGCGCAGCTCCCGAAGAACCAACAGGAGAAGAGGCTTCTGAGGCCGTTGCTGCCGCTGAAGCTGATATTGAGGCTGATGACAAGGAACCGGAAGCTGAAAAATTAGCTAAAGACGAAGGGTCTTTTGAAGAAGACACTGATAAACAAAGGGGAGATGTGGTAGCGACTGAACAACCCAGCGAAGAAGAAGCTCCTACTGTGGCTAACACTTCCGAAACCCCGGATGTAAGTGACGCTGAGCCACCCTTTGAAGAGACTAATGAACCAGAAGATCAAAACAAGAAATAGATTTAAGAATAATGATTTAAGAATATAGAATGAAAACAAATTGTTTCCTCTCTTACGCTTAATTCCTAATTCCTAAATCCTAATTCTTGGTTGGGATAAAAAAAAGAAAGGAATTTAGGACATGTCCGAACAACTCCGAGCTCCTATTGTTACCATCCTTGGCCATGTTGATCATGGTAAGACTACCCTGCTGGATTTTATCCGGAAAACTTCGGTGGCCGCCCGGGAACACGGCGGAATCACCCAGGCGATCGGTGCTTACCAAACTGAGGCTGGAGGAAAGAAAATTACCTTTATTGATACTCCCGGCCACGCGGCTTTTGAAAAAATGCGTTCCCGGGGAGCCCAAGTGGCGGACATTGCTGTTTTAGTGGTGGCCATTGACGATGGAATTATGCCGCAAACGGTGGAGGCAATAAAACACATTAAAGGGGCAAAAATCCCGATGATTGTAGCTTTAAATAAAATAGATTTGCCAGGGGTTGACGTAAAAGTCCAAACCGAAAAGATTAAAAAACAGCTTTCCGACCAAGAAGTTTTGATTGAGGAATACGGTGGGGATACCCCCTTGGTACCGGTTTCTGCTAAAAGCGGCTTGGGTGTAGAAGACCTGCTGGAGACTATCAATTTAGTGGCGGAAATTAATGAGTTTAAAGGCGATCCGTCAAAGCCGGCTTCAGGGGTGATTATCGAGGCTAAAATCGATAAATTTAAGGGTCCGATCGCCACCGTTTTAATCCGGGACGGAAGTTTAAACAAGGGTGATATGATCAAGGCTGGGGAGGCACAGGGCAAAGTTCGGGGAATGTTTGACTGGACAGGGAAGATGGCTGACTCGGCAGGCCCCTCAGTTCCGGTTGAAGTTTTAGGTTTTGTGACAGTTCCGGCAGTTGGAGCCAAACTTGGTGAGGAAGCGGAAAGATCCGACGAAGGTAAAGCAATGCGGAGCTTGATCGATAAGCTCAAAGAGGGTGATAAACAAATCTTAACTGTGGTGGTCAAAGCCGATAACCAAGGGTCATTGGAGGCAATTGTGGATATGATCCAAAAATTTAATACTGATGAGGAACATGTGAGGATTGTTTCCTCGGGGACCGGTGAAGTGACGGATTCCGACGTTGAGATTGCCGCCTCCACCAAGGCTATTGTTTTGGCTTTTAATGTTGGCATTAAACCATCAGCCAATAAGATTGCCGAGACGGAAAATGTGTTGGTTCGGACATACAACATTATTTATGAATTAATTGAAGAGCTGGAGGATGTGGTGGAAGGGATTATTCGGCCGGGCAAAGTCGAGGAAGTTTTTGGGAGGGCGCAAATTATTGCCGAATTTCCTTATGGTAAATCAGAAAAGATTGCTGGCTGTCATGTAGCTGAAGGGACTATCTCTAAAGGACCAAAAGTCAGGGTAGTCAGGGGTGAAGAAATAATCGGTGAGGGGAAGATTAAGATGCTGAAAAAAGTTAAGGAAGAGGTAACTAAGGTGGAAAAGGGGATGGAGTGTGGAATGATGTTTGATCCCCCGATTGATTTCCAAATTGGGGATATAGTGGAATCGTTTAGGCTTCTTTAAGACTCAATTTTACATCCTATAGCGCATGTGCTAAAATCCTGACATTGTATGAAATATGAGGCTGAATTAGGTAATGTCCGCGGTTTACTTCCTTCCGTTCGTTCGGTTTTAATTGCCTTGTCCTCTAACCCCACTATAGATGATCTGGCTGCCGGGCTTGCTTTGTATCTTTCTTTAAAACAGGCAGGGAAGGACGTCTCTATCGTCACCGAAGGCTCGATCTTAGTGGGGCACACGAATTTATTTGGGGTGGGAAATATCACCAATAAGCTTCCGGAGGGTAAGGGAGGAGATTTTTCGATTGTTTTGTCCGGAGTTGCAACCCCGGATGGAAAAGTTACAGCGGTAGAAAAAATGGATTACTTTACTACCGGGTCTGACTTAAACTTAGTGTTTAAAGTTTTTCCCGGACAAAAGTTCGAACCCACGGCGATTACTCCAAAAACTGCCGGAGGAAATTTTGATTTAATTTTTGTGATTGGGGCTAAAACTTTATCGGATTTAGGCGGAATCTATACTGCCAAGCCCGAAATTTTTTCTGCGGCCCATATAATTGATATTGACAATAAAGGTGATAACAGCAGGTTTGGAAATACAAGTATTGTCGATTCTGCCTCCTCTTCGGTTTCAGAAATAGTTGGGGAGGTATTAATGTCGTTGCAGCTTCCTTTGGAAACAGATATTGCTTCCAACGTCCTTTCAGGAATATTTAATGCCACTAATAACTTACAAGGTACAAATACCACTGCTGATACTTTTGCTGTGGTTGCTGAAGCTCTGAAAAAGGGCGGGCAGAAACCAAACTTTAATGAATCCCAGCCGAAGCAGCCCGATTTTCAGCAAGCTTTTTCGGTTAATCCTGTATCCTCCCCGCAACCCGCTCCTCAACCGGTGGCACCTCAACCGCAAGAGGGGGAAATTGATTTAAGCAAGATCTTTAATGCGCCGGTGAATATTTCCACTTCAGACGGCACGGTCCAGGATCAGAAACAGGAAAGTTTTACCGTTCCTCCGGTAGTGTCTTCCGGTATTGAGCAAAAACCCTTCGATACAGCACAGAACAAGCCTGAAATACCTCAACCATCAGCCGAGGAAACTCCTTCGGGTGAAGGTATAGAATCAGAAAATCCGGAAGCGGACTGGCTAACCCCGAAAATCTTCCGCGGCAAAGGCGGATAAATTAAAATGAGCAGTATAGAAAATATTACAGGCAAAGCTGAACAAGGAAAAGGTGATAATCCCGCCTGGTCGTTTGTCGATAAGATTAGGAATATTGATGTAAAGTGGATTTTGGCCGGAACGGCCGCGACTTTTGGGGGCAGCCTAGGGTTTTATGCTGTCAGCCATAACTCAGCCATTGCTCTGGCAGGTTTGGGTGTTACTCTGGTGGGGATCACTTGGGCTTTGCGCGGAACCGATCTTCTGGAAATCTCTCCCCGCCACTGAACCGTTGTTGAATATCCATTACCTTAGCTGTGTGTACACCTGAATAATATTCAGGCAGTAATTGGCCTTGATTGGACAATATAGAAATTACCTTTTTCCAGGGTCCATTCGATGTCGCAGGGAAAACCGTAATGTTCCTCGATCCTCTTGCCAATTTTAGTTAGTTTCCGGATTTGTTCATGAGACAGAGTTTGTCTGCTACCCTCCTCATTAGACAAAGGAACCTCTTTATTTTCTCCATCTTTAAAAACCAGCATTGTTTCCTGAGTTTGTATATCAATGCTTTTTATATCCAAAGTATTTTTATCAACCACAAAGTTATCCGGGGTGATCATCCCTTGAACCAACATTTCACCCAAGCCAAATCCCGCTTCAATCATAACTTCGTTTTGATCTTTGGTGATGGGGTTAATGGTAAACATCACTCCGGCAACTTCGCTTTCTACCATTTTTTGGACCACTACTGCTACTAAAAGTTTATCCTCCGGAACATCTTTTTCAGCAGCATAAGCCAAAGCTCTCTCAGATTTTATGGATTCCCAACATTTCCTAATATTTTCAATTAAATTATCCCTGGTGGTGTTCAGATAACTTTCTAATTGCCCAGCCCAGGAAGCAGCTGAAGAATCCTCGGCCACTGCTGATGATCTGACGGCAACCCGCTCAGCTCCTAATTTATCAAAAGCTGCCAAAATCTCATCCCTAACCTCAACTGGTAATTCCTGATCGCGAAACTCTTTGTATGTTTCTGTGGTCACTGCAAACCCCGGGGGAACCGGGATTCCAACTTTCGTCATCTCTCCAAGCGACGCACCTTTGCCTCCAACCTCTGAAGTATCGTTTTTGTTAATCTCTGAGAAAAACTTGAGATACATTGATACTACTTTAGCTTAGGTTGAATTAGTACACAAGGTATGCCCTTGATAAATTCTTATTTTTCTGCTAAGATTGCCAAGTAAATTACAAAGGACTTTCCTTTGGAACACAGATACTGCTGGTTCTGAAGGATTAGTGACGGCTTATGCCTTTAGACATTAAATCAAAACAACAAATTATTGAAGAGTTTGCCACCCACAAGGGTGATACTGGTTCTCCGGAAGTTCAAGCAGCCCTTTTAACTGAACAGATCAAAAACTTAACCAACCACTTAAAGGAACATACTCATGATGTTCATTCCCGAAGAGGACTTCTTTCAATGGTTAACCGCCGAAGGAGACTTCTGCAATACCTTCTAAAGAAGGATAACGAAAGATACCAAGAACTGATTAAAAAGCTCGGCTTGAGCAAGTAATCAGTTAATGGTATAATTGTTTTGGTTTGAGAGGTGTTTTGGAGATTGCAAAGAGGTAGATAGCTTTATCTAGTTGCCTCTTCCACAGTTTCCAAAGCCTCAAACCTTCATTAAGTTTTATGTCAAAAGTTGTTACAAAAGAGATCGATCTTCATGGTCGAAAACTAGTTTTAGAGACTGGCAAGTTAGCCCAGGCGGCAGATGCTGCAGTTTTGGCCCGTTGGGGTGAGACTGTTGTGCTTTGTACTGTAGCTACCCAACCTTTAAAGGAAGACCGTGGTTATTTCCCACTTTCCGTTGAATATGTTGAAAAATATTACGCCGGTGGTCGGATTACCGCCCAGAAGTTTATTAAAAGAGAAACCCGACCTTCTGATGCAGCAGTTTTGGCAGGAAGAGCTATTGATCGTTCCATTAGGCCTTTATTCCCCAAAGATTTCCGTAATGAAGTTCAAATTGTAATCTCTGTTTTGTCTTATGATGGCGTTAATGATCCCACTACCTTAGGTTTTGTGGGAAGCGCTGCGGCTTTAGCTATTTCCTCTGTTCCCTTTGCTGGCCCCGTAAATTTAGTCCGGGTTGGTCACAAAGAAGGGAAATATACCTTTGATCCCGAAATTTCTGAGTTGGAGAGTTTTGACCTGGCCCTTCTTGTTGCCTCCACAGCTGAAAAAGTAGTTATGATTGAGGCTGAAGGTAAGGAAACCCCGGATGAGGTAGTTTTGGAAGGAATTAAGAAAGCCCATAAAGAATCCCAAAAGATGATTGCTTTTATCTCCGAGTTTGCCAAAGAGGCAGGTAAGGAAAAACAAACTTACACCACAGTTGCGGAAGCTGTTGATGAAAAATTACTCAAAGAGGTCAAAGAAGAGGCACGAACAAGAATTGAAGCTGCTCTATTCGATACTGCTCACCCTTGGCATGAAGCGACAGGTGACATGATCAAAAGCGAGTTGGCAGCCAAGTATGCTGAAACTTTGGATGCCCAGATGGTTTCTTCTATCTTTGACAAGGTGGCTAAAGAGATTATGAATGACTCGATCCTGAACAAGGGTAAAAGAGTTGATGGCCGGGCAATGGATGAAGTCCGCCCGATTTCTATTGAAACCGGAATTTTACCCCGGACCCATGGATCAGCAGTCTTTCAAAGAGGCGGAACCCAGGTTTTATCAATTGCTACCTTAGGCCCGCTTTCCTTATCCCAAACCTTGGAAGGGATGACCGGGGAATCTACCAAAAGATATATGCACCACTACAACATGGGAATCAATCCTTTCTCAACCGGTGAGGCTAAAAAGATTGGTTCACCTAACCGAAGGGATATCGGTCACGGTGCTTTAGCTGAAAAAGCAATCCTGGGAGTTTTGCCTTCGACGGAAGAATTTCCTTACGCTATCCGGGTCGTTTCCGAAGTTTTAGCAGCTAATGCTTCTACTTCCATGGCTTCTGCCTGTGCCTCTACCTTGGCACTTCTTAACGCTGGTGTTCCTTTGAAGAATCCGGTTGCAGGTATTGCCATGGGGCTTTTGTCCAATGAAGAGAAATTCCAGGTTATTACCGACATGCAGGCTACTGAAGACTTTTACGGCGAGATGGACTTTAAAGTTACCGGAACCGTCAAAGGTATTACCGCTATCCAGATGGATACTAAGTTACAAGGTTTAACCTTTGCCATTATTGAGGAAGCCTTAAAACAAGGAAAACATGCCCGCGAGTTTATTTTGGAAAAGATGCATGAAGCAGAGCCAAAAGCCGGGGAGATTTCCAAGTATGCTCCGAAGATTGAGATTACCCATATTAAGCCGGAAGAGATTGGGATGCTTATTGGACCCGGAGGTAAGAACATTAACGGAATTATTGCCCGCACCGGTGCCCAAATCGATATTGAAGATGACGGAACAGTAATGGTTTCATCAACTGATGATGAAGCAATTGCAAAAGCCTTAGGTGAGGTTGAGGGGATGTTTAAAACCTTTGAGGTTGGTGAAGTTATGGAAGGAACAGTAGTTCGCCTGGCTCCTTTTGGAGCTTTCGTGGAGATTGCTCCCGGTAAAGACGGTTTGGTCCATGTTTCCCAGATGGCTCCGGGACATGTTGAAAATCCGGAAGACATTGTTTCGGAAGGGCAAAAGGTTAAAGTCAGGGTGACTAATGTTGATCAACAAGGCAAGATTGGCTTATCTATGCTTTTTGGTGAAGACATGAAGCCGGAATCTGAAGGTAAACCATCCCGTGGTGGTTTTGGTGGACGCAGAGAGTTTGGCGGAGATAGGGATCGTGGTGGACGTCGTCCTTTCGGTAACCGCTCCGGCGGATTTGACCGGGGTGATCGCGGTGGACGTGGCGGTTTTGGTGGCGGCAGACGAGGTAGATAACTTCATCTTAATTCGTTAGAATAAAATTATGGATCCTGCCCAAGGTGGAAACGAGTTTTCCAAACTAAAATTACAAATTGACCAAGCTGGTCTTCCTTCTGATCTGGCCCAAAAGCTTTCCGAGCAATTAGCCCGTTTAGAGAAGGCGGTAAGTGTTTCCGGTTACCGCCTGGAGTTTGACCGGGAGTTCAATTACATAAAATTTGTCGCTTCCTTGCCATTCCATAAATCCAGCGAGGATATCTTAGACCTTAAACGGGCAGCGGAAATCTTAGACCGCAACCACTACGGTTTAAAGCCGGTCAAAGACCGGATTTTGGAATACTTATCAGTACTGATCTTAAATGCCCGGGCGGGGCATCAGGCTAAGTCCCCGGTTTTAGCCTTTATTGGATTAGTAGGATCCGGCAAAACTTCTTTGGCTTATTCTATAGCCGAAGCGTTAGGCCGAAAGCTTGTCCGCATTCCTTTTGGGGGATTAGGATCAATAAGTGAGCTTAAAGGCCAATCCCGGATAAAGATGGAGGCGGAGCCGGGAAGGGTTTTGCAGACTATCCACGATTTAGGGGTCAATAACCCGATTGTTTTACTTGATGAAATTGACCGGGTAGCGGTGGAAACCCGGGCGGATATTATGGGAGTGTTGGTGGAGATGCTGGACCCGGAGCAAAACGGCGGGTTTTTGGACTATTTTGTCGATTACCCTTTTGATTTGTCCAAAGTTTTGTTTATTGCCACCGCCAACAACACCGCCAATATTGCCACAGCTGTGATGGACAGGTTGGAAATAGTGGAGATGCCGGCCTACTCAGACAATGAAAAGGTAGTCATCGGCAAAGACTTTATTTTGCCCAGGGTGATGAAGGATGCCGGATTAAATCCCGGGACAATTGTCATTGATGAGCCCTTGTGGCCCCAGGTTGTCCGTCCTTTAGGCTACGATGCCGGAGTAAGATCACTGCAGCGGAGTGTGGAAAAGATTGTCCGCAAGGTAGCCAAGGCTACAGTGGAGGGTAACCCCGGACCCTATAGAATAACGGCGGAGAATATAGGACAATATTTGAGTTAGGGATTTAGGATTTAAGATGTAAGAATTAAGAATGCGGTAAAAAGGCTTTTTTTATTCCTAAATCCTAAATCTATATTCTTAAATCTTTTAAAATTATGGATATAAAATTTAAACCAAAATTTGAACACCGGCCCAATGTTGGGAAATCCCTAAAAATTATCCCCTTGGGGGGTGTCGGTGATGTCACCAAAAACATGTATGTATATGAGTACGGCAATGATATTATTATTGTCGATTGCGGCATTGGTTTTCCGGATGAGGCTATGTTGGGGATTGATTTAGTGATTCCGGATGTAACTTACCTTCAGGATAAACTTAATAAAATCCGGGGAATTGTGATTAGCCACGGCCACGATGACCATATTGGCGGCTTGCCTTACCTATGGCCCCGGCTAAAAGCCCCAATTTATGCCCAAAAGCTGACTGCCGGGTTTATCGGCGCCAAATTTGCTGAGCACCGCTTACCGAAAAATGCCATCCACACAGTGAATATAGATACCGAATTGCAGCTGGGCGCTTTTAGAGTTTCCTTCTACCGGGTATCACATTCGGTTCCGGATGCTACGGGTTTAGTCATTGAAACTCCTGTTGGCAGGATTGTTCACCAATCTGATTTTAAGCTCGACTGGACTCCCATTATCGGGCAACCGCCTGACGTGGGAACGGTAGCCACTGTCGGGAAAAAGGGAGTGCTCTTAATGCTGATCGATGCCCTAAGGTCAGAAAAGCCCGGTTATAACCCTTCCGAAAGAACTATCCAGCCAACTTTTGAAAGAATTGAAAGCGAAACACGGGGGAAAGTAATTATTACAACTGCCTCATCTAACATCAGCCGCATCCAGCAGGCGATTAACGTGGCGGTGGAAGCAGGAAGAAGGGTGGCTTTAATCGGCCGCTCAATGGAACAAAATTTCCAAGTGGCGCGGGACTTAGGCTATCTGCAAGTTCCCTCGGGGGTCATTATTGCCCCGGATGAGATTAAACGTTTTCCGGATGCCAAACTGCTGCTAATTATTGCCGGTTCCCAGGGCCAGCCAACTTCGGCGTTATCCCGGGCAGCCAATAACGACCACCGTTTTGTGACCATTAAAAAAGATGATGCGGTAGTATTTTCTGCTGACCCCATCCCTTCTTCCGAGTCGGCACAGAACGCTTTAATTGATAAAATCGCTAAATTTGGGGCTAATGTTTATTACACGGCGGTCAATGACGCCTTGCACGTTGGCGGCCACGCTGCTTCCGAAGAGATTAAGGTGATGATCAACCTGGTCCGTCCTAAATACCTGATGCCGATTGGGGCAACTTTTAAGGGAATGAGGGCCTTTTCTAAAATGGCTGAGGAGCTAGGTTATGGTGATGATAAGGTACTCTTGGTTGAGGATGGCCGGGTGGTGGAGGTGACTCCCAGTAAAGCGGCCGTTAATGGTCGGGTGGAAGCCAAAAATGTTTATGTTGACGGTTTAGGGATTGGGGATGTGGGAAATGTGGTTTTACGGGACCGGAAGGTTTTAGCGGAAGAGGGGATAGTGTTGGTGGTGGTGCCGGTGGATGCTCAAACCAGTAAAGTGGCAGGGGAACCGGATATCATTTCCCGGGGGTTTGTTTTTGAAAAGGGAGCTGAGGAATTATTAGGACGTGCAAAAAGGGTGGTGGAGCAATCATTGAATGAGCACCCGGAAAGCGCATTGGACTGGCGGTTTGCCCGCAGACATATAGAGGAGAGCCTGGAGGATTTCTTCTACCGGGAAACCCAAAGACACCCAATGATCTTACCGGTAGTGGTGGAAGTGTAATATCCCATAAGCGGAGCTTGAAAGCCTGCTTGTAAATAGGCTTATAGTCTTTACAAAGTATGTTATAATATTACTATAATTTTAGAATCTAAAATCCAAATTTTAAAATAATGTTTAAAATTTAAAATTGAAAATTTAAAATTAATATTATGCCCAGAAGAAGATCCGCTTATTCACTGCCTAAGTTAAAACTCCGCCAAAAGACTGTTGTAACTGTGGCTACCCTTGTTTCCTTTGTGTTGGCTGCTTTGTCCGGTGTTTCCATTTTGACTGAATCCTCAAAGCTGGTTTTTTGGCGGGAATTTTTGGAAGGTAATTTGGGTTGGGTATCAATTTTTTCTCCCTTAATATTTTTAGTTGCCGGTTTAGTTTTGCAGAAGTTCAAATGGGCATTTGCCCAGCCGAATGTTTTAGTCGGACTTTTGAGTGCTGTAGTTGCCCTTTCAGGTATAACCTCGATATTTGTTCCCAGTAAGGCGGGAGAGCTGGGAAATTTAATTGGATCTGAGCTAACATCACTGGTAACCGGTCTGGGAGCCTTCGCAGTATTGGTGGGGGTTTTATTAGTTGGTTTGGTGGTTTTGTTTAATACCTCTTTGTCCCAAGTAATGTCGATACTCGCGGGAGGATTTGCCGGATTGGGTAGGGTCCTTTCGCCTATTTCCGGGCTACTTCAGAGAGGGGAAACGTTTGAGGCGCGGAAGATCCCAATCAGGGTTTCCGGAGTGGATGACAGGCCTAGAGTTGTTCCAAAAACGGCTGCCGTACCTGAGACAATCATTGCCGATGAGCTGGTTAAAAATGCTGCCGGCGGCAGCAGGATTTGGAAATACCCTCCGACGGCTTTGCTTTCCGATAAGATCGGAGCTCCGGCGGAACGGGGGGATGTTAAAAAGAGTGCCGCTTTGATTGAAAAAACTCTCGATTCTTTTGGTATCGGAGCCCGGGTGGCTGAGGTGAATGGTGGTCCATCGGTGACTCAATACGCTTTGGAAATCTCTGCCGGAACCAAGATTGCTAAAATTGCCAACTTACAACACGATATTGCTTTGGCTTTGGCTACTCCGACCGGTACAGTCCGTATTGAAGCCCCAATCCCGGGTAAATCTTTAGTGGGTATTGAAGTGCCAAACAGATCTTTGGAGGTTGTTGGTCTTAAGGGAATTATGACTGCAGACGAGATGCTTAAGAACAAATCAAAGTTGGCAGTAGCTTTGGGAAGAGACACTGCCTCTAAGCCAATAATTGTAGATATTGCCAAGATGCCACACTGTTTGATTGCCGGTACCACCGGGTCAGGAAAATCTATCCTGATAAATACTTTTATCACCACCCTACTTTTTAGAAATTCTCCGGAAGAGTTAAAGCTGATACTAATTGATCCAAAAAGGGTCGAACTTTCCGGATTTAACGGTATCCCCCATCTTTTAACTCCGGTCATTACCGAGCCGGAGAAGATTCTTTCCTCTTTGAAGTGGGCAACAGCGGAGATGGACAGAAGGTATAAATTATTCCAATCCGTGGGTGTCCGTAATATCCAGGGTTATAACGAGATGTCCGGTTTTCAGGCTTTGCCTAATATTGTGATTTTCATTGATGAGTTGGCTGATTTAATGATGTTTGCTCCGGTCGAGGTTGAGGATACCATTACCCGTATTGCCCAACTTGCCCGGGCAACCGGTATCCACTTGGTGGTGGCCACTCAGCGTCCTTCGGTTGATGTTATCACCGGTTTAATTAAGGCTAATATTCCTTGCCGTATTGCCTTTAACGTTTCCTCAATGATTGATTCCCGTGTCATTATTGATCAGCCGGGAGCGGAAAAATTGCTGGGTAAAGGAGATATGTTATTCCTGCCGCCGGATGCTTCCAAGCCAATGCGTATCCAGGGTGTCTATGTCTCTGACGCAGAAATTAACGCTTTAATTAAATTCCTTAAGGATTTGGGAATTGCCCCTTCGTATACTGCTGAGGTTACCGAAATGCCTATCGGTCGGGTAGGCGGCAAGGGTGGGGATTCCGGAGACCAGGATGATTTATTTGAGGAAGCAGTCCGGACAGTTTGCCAGTATGACCGGGCTTCAGCCTCTTTGCTTCAAAGGAGACTTCGGGTAGGTTATGCCCGGGCAGCGAGAATTATTGATGAGTTGGAAGCGGCAGGGATAATCGGTCCGGGTGAGGGCAGTAAGCCTCGGGATGTACTAGTCAGAAACGCTGATGAATATTTTTCCGCCCAAGGCGGCACTGCTGAAGCCTAAAAATTATCAGAGAAATTATTAACGGGGGCCGGGGTTGCTTGGGGCCTTTGTTCCTGATTGTTTGTCTGGAATGAAGGTTTAGCTGAATTTTCCGCAAATCTGGATAATAGGCTGTCCACCGGGGTCATTGCTTCCTCAAACCTTTGAGCTTCTTCCTCCCGCCTTTTTCTTTCCAGCTGATCATCAGCAACCCTTTTAAACTTTCTGAATTGCTCTTCCGTTAGATGGATATAGGCCAGAATCAATTTATCGATGCAGCTAGCCCCGTCGGCCTGGACCATGCGGATGTTATTAAACAGCATGACGAAGAAATCTTTGCCGGTGTCCGGTTGTTTGGTATGGCTGACTTCCACCTCGTAGCCATCTAAAGGGATAGTGTAGTGATCCTGCAAAGACGTAAGGTCGAATTTCTTTAAATCAGTATGGGAAACCTGGATTTTGTTATGGATAATTAAATTAGCAAGCTTGTCGAGATATTTCTCGGCCTGGTCTTTTTCCCCTTGGGGAGGCGGAAGATTGGGTTTTTGATCGGCAGTATCTGGCATGTGACCATATTAGGCAGAAGTGCGCTTACCGTCAAGGGAGATTTTTTAGATAATACCGGGGCTTACTGGTACACTTAAGATATAGCCTTAAGATGGTATAATTTTAAGCATGCGTACGGTAGGATCAATTTTAAGGGAAACCCGGGAAGCAAAGTTTTATACCCTCGACGAAATTGAAAAAGCTACCAAAATCAGAAAAGAGTTATTGGCAGCGTTGGAGGCTGACGATTACTCAAAATTACCTCCCACAACATTTGTCCAAGGATTTATTAAAAACTATTCCCGGTTTTTAGGACTAGATTCCCAAAAGCTTTTAGCAATCTATAGAAGGGAGTTTTCCGAGAGAAGGCATCAGCCTTATGTGATGAATGCTTTTTCTAAGCCGCCCTCTGTCTCAAGATTAAAGCTTACTCCAGGAAGGCTTTTAGGCGGGGTAGTGGCTTTGGTGATTCTTGCTTTTTTTGCCTATCTTTGGATCCAATACCGCGGTTTTGCCTCCGCTCCGGAGCTTAAGATCTCTTCTCCCGCTGACCAGCTCACGATTGATAATCCGACTTTACAAATTGCCGGAGAGACTGAACAGGAAGCAAAAGTGACCGTCAACGGGCAGGAGATTCCTGTAAATGTTGACGGACAATTTAAGGAAGAGATTACTCTTTCTTCTCCGGTCAATAAAATCGAGATTTCCGCTGTCTCTAAATTCGGCCAAAAATCTCAAGTTGAGAGGACGGTGTACTTGAAAAGATAGCCGATAGATGTTAAGTTGTAGACCATGGACATTTTACAGATTGCCCTAGTTTTTTTAATTCTCCTTCTTTCGGTCATCATGTCAATTTTGGGTATCCAGGTGTTTATGATCTTAAAGGAACTAAGGAAATCCCTGGATAAATTTGAGGAGCTTTTGGGTGATGCCCAGAACATTGCCGAGGATGTCAGTAAACCGATTAAAGCGGCGGCTGAGGTGACCCAGGTAGTGGAAACCGGGGTGAAGGCCGTCAAGTCAATTGTCCAAAACAAACCTGCCAAAAAGCTTCTTTTTAAGAGAAAATCTTAAGACAAAGCAGCGTAAATACGCCTGACACCGGCGCCGGCTGATTCTTCCTTGATAATTTTAAAGTTTCCCAACTCTTTGGTGTTATTAACGTGCGGTCCGCCACAGATTTCTTTGGAGAAGTCTCCGATGGTATAAACAGTCACTTTGTCCCCATACTTTTCAGTAAAGAATCCCAAAGCCCCGGACTTTAAAGCATCTTCTTTGTCCATCACTTCAGAGGTGACCGGTAAATCTTTTTGGATTTGTTCATTAACTAAGTTTTCAACTTCTTTCAGCTGTTCTTCGGAAACTTTTTCCGGCTGGGAAAAATCAAAACGCAACCTTTCGGCGGTAATATTGCTGCCTTTTTGTTGGACGTGCTCCCCTAAAACTTTTCTGAGTGCAGCATGGAGTAAATGTGTGGCAGTGTGATATTTAGTTGTAACTTCCGATTGCTCTCCCAACCCTCCCTTAAACATCCCGGCCGAAGCGGTGCGGGATAATTCTTTATGTTTTTCAAACTCTTGCCGAAACTCTTCCCGGTCAATCTCCAGCCCCTTTTCTTTTGCCAACTCTTCTGTAAGTTCCAAGGGAAAACCATAGGTTTGGAATAAATCAAAGGCAAGCTTTCCAGTTATGTTTTCAATTTTCTCGATTTCTTTTAAACCTTGAGCGAGTGCTCGTTCAAATTTTGCTAATTCTTCCCATACCACTTGTTTAACCAGCTCCTCGCCCTGTTCTGGAAAATAGCTGGTTGCTCGATATATCTCAGCTACAGCATCAATCAATTCTCCTAAAAATGGTCTTTGGTCCTTAGTATAAAGGTTGAGTTTTACCATTACCCTTCGTAATAATCTTCTAAGAATATATCCCTGTAATTTATTACTTGGTTGGACTCCTGACTCAATTAAAAAGAAAGCAGCTTTGATATGGTCGGCAATAATTCGCATTGGATTTTGCTCATTTGGGTCAGAATAGTTTTTCTTGGAAAGTTCCTCAATTTTTCCAATAATTGGCCAGAAGAGGTCTATTTTAAAGATGTCAGGTTCATTAACTGATACTGCTGTAATTCTTTCCAGCCCTCCACCAAAATCAACATTTTTTTGAGGAAGTTCCTTAAATGTTCCGTTTTCCTGTTTTTCGTATTGGATAAAAACAGAGTTGCCAATCTCTAAAAACCTTCCGCATTCACAATTAGGGTGACACTTTTCGCCGTATTTTGGATCATGTTCTATCTGAGTAAATTCATAAAAAACTTCGGAATCAGGGCCGCCAATTTCCCCTGCCGGCATTTCTTCCGGAGTTCCGGAGCGCGACCACCAGTTCTTCTTGGTTCCGTAAGCATAGATATGGTTTTCGGGAATTCCCAACTCCTGCCAAATATTCTTGGTTTCCGTATCTTCAGGAATCTGATCATCGCCCTCAAAATAAGAAACATAAAGTTTGTCTGGGTCAAGCTTTAATTCCTGGGTCAAAAATTCCCAAAACCATGTTAGCTGGTCTTTTTTGAAGTAATCACCCAAAGACCAATTGCCCAACATCTCAAAAAAGGTTGTATGACGGTTGTCACCCACCTCTTCAATGTCCTGGGACCGAAAACAGGGCTGGGAATCAGTTAATCTTTTTCCTTCAGGATGGGCTTGTCCTTTAAGATAAGGAATAAGTTGTTGCATACCGGAGCTGGTAAATAAAGTTGTGGGATCATTTTCCGGAACTAGGGAAGCAGAAGGAATTTCTTTGTGTCCTTTGCTTTTAAAAAAATCCAAATATTTTTGCCTTAACTCATTTGATGTCATGAGAGGATTATATCATCATGAAACATCGTGATTAAGATTACTGCTTCAAAATCTGGTTCAACCTACAATTGAAGGGTGAGGGAAGAAGACGAATATTATGAAGCCCCTTATGAATATGAAACGGTGGAGATTAAAAAACGCCGGGGGTGTATTCCGGGAATCGGGTGTTCAGGATTAGCTTTACTTGCAGCTGTTGGTTTGGTGTTGGTTGTGATCACAGAGGCATCGGCGGGTGTGGGAGTGGCATTTAAGATTGGGGATGTGAAAGTTGCCGGAGGAATAAGCGGCGGTAACCATGACCGGATTTGGGCGGTTTCCCCCTGGTATATGAACCAGGAGCTAGGTCAGGATGGTAAGTATATAGACTTTTCATCCTCTGCCAGAATTGGACCATTGGAGCTGCGCGGAGCGCTTGCAGCGGACAATACCGGTAAGCTTTTTACCCCCGACGGGGATTTTTATATCAATGGGGTTATTGGCCCGGGTTAGGCGTCCTTGAGGTTGATGGATTTATGGATGGCGGCCATGCGGTTTTTACGGGCCTCTTCCTGTTCTTTCCTGAGCTCCTCTTTTTTGGCAGCTCTTTTTTCTGACTCTTCCTGGCACTCTTTATTTGAGCAGCGGTAAGTGCTTTTGGTGATCGGTGAAGGATTATTACCTAACGTCGAGGTTGTAACCTCGATCAAAATCAGGTCAGATCCGCAGCTAAAACATTTACGGGGTGAATTACTGTTGTCCAATGTGTGGCATTATACCACATTTGGGACAACCTTTTATTTCCCCCAAAATTCTTCAGCCTCTTTCTCCAGTTTGGCCAAACGGGTGTAATAGTCGGCGTACTCGTTAAGGTGAGCCAAGGCAATCTTGCCGGTTAGAATTGGGTCATCGTTGGTGACATTAGTGGAAGGGGAGACGGTGCCGTGCTCAAGTTCCACATCCAAACCCATCCGGAATTGTTCCACATCAAAGCGGCTCCAGTCTATTCCCAGTGACTCTCCAATTTGTTTTGCCTCATCTGCAGTAAAGAACGTTTTAGCCATCTTAGTTATGTATAACAAATTCGAAGACATTAAAACAACCATTTGGCTACGTTCCTGTAAACTGAACGTAGTTGACAAAGATATATTGATAGTCATATGCTGAAAATGTCCACAAGCATGCGTGGGCTTGCCCAAAGGGGTATTCTAGATCTGCTACCTTTGTGGGACCTTGTCACCTGAAAGGAGTTGAAGAGATTCCTTCTAGGTGTTGTTAGTAAAAACAAAAGGGGGACCGAGGTTTTCGGCCCCTTTTGTTCTCTACAGAACTTCCCCATTTGTGATACACTGTATATAATAATTCTGCTGCCTAATTCAGGCAGCTGTTTCCAATGAGTTTCTTAGACAAAATAACTGCCCAGCTTCCGTTTAAACCTAAAACCGAAGATTCGGAATATTTCCTTGCTTTAAATATTGGTTTGACTGAAGTGACTGCGGCAGTTTGGGCAATCTTTGGCAAAGAGGTTGATATCTTAGGCACAGCCACTTTCGCTTATAGCGACCATGAGGACTTGCTGGAAAAATCTTTGCAGGCTTTTGATAAAGCCTTGGGGGTTTTAGAAATTGAGCCGCAGAAGGTCCTTTTCGGTGTTCCCGACAGCTGGAGTTTGGATGATAACCTCAAGGAGCCATATTTAAAGCTTTTAAGAAAGATTTTGAAAGAATGCGACCTGGAAGCTTTGGCTTTTGTCACCACCACCAACGCTCTATCCTTTGCCCTACAAAAAGGCGAGGGAGCACCGCCGACAGTTATTTTGTTTGGGGTTGGTGAATCCCTGGAAGCCACATTAATCAGGGGAGGGAAAATTGCTGAAACCCGTTCAGCCAAACGGACAGACCACCTTTTTGATGATGTGGAGAAAGTTCTAAGTCAGTTTACCGAAGTTGAAGTACTACCCTCAAGAATCCTTCTTTATTCCACCAAAAAAGAGGAGAACTTAAACAAGATCCATGATGACCTAATGTCTTATCCCTGGGTTTCCAAGCTTCCTTTTCTGCACTTTCCCAAGATAGACATTTTAGAAGAGGAGGCGCCTCTTCGGGCAATTATCTCTTCCGCCGCTTTTGAACTAAATCCGGAGGTTGATTTAAAGCATAGTTTTGTTTCCAAACAAGAAGCTGCTGCCCCCGCTTCCGGCCCCAAAGCATTACACCCGGCCAAGCCCATGCTTTCCCGGGCTAAAGCGGTTGCGCCTGATGAGGATTTGGGTTTTGTTAAAGGGGACATTAGGGATCGGAATAAATCGGATGAAATCGGTGAGTCGGTGGATCAGTTTGCCGGTGAGTTAGATGAGGTAAGGAAAGAGGATGAGATGGTGGGGATGGAGGAGGAAATGGAGGCATTGGATGAGGATGAGCTTATGGAACCCAAAGTTGCGGAAGGTGACCGTTATAGTGAGGAAGAGATGCATTTGCCTGTTTCCTCCCACCGGGATGCCAACCTTGTTGCTCCTGAGGGAATGGAGGGGAAACACCACATGGGAGGCAAAAATTCTCCTGTTTCTTCAATACTTAATAAAGCCTCTGTTGCCTTGGGGCCGGTGATGCCTTTTGTGGAAAAAATCCAGGGATCTGCAGCCGGAAAGCTGGTTCTGATCCCGGTGTTTCTCCTGGTGGTAGTACTGGCGTATGTGTTTTTGGTTAAGGCCAATGTCACTATTTTTGTGGAGCCCAAAATTTTAGAAAAAGACACCCAAGTTATTGCCGACCCTAAGGCGACCAGCGTGGATGAGGAAAAAAAGATTATTCCCGGTACAACTGTGGAAACAACCGTCGACGGATCAGGTAAAGGGTCAGCTACAGGAAGTAAACAAATCGGTGATCCCGCCAAAGGAAAGGTTACTCTCTATAATATGACAAATTCCTCGGTTTCACTTTCCCAGGGCACAACCTTAACCGCCAATAACGGTTTGAAGTTTACTCTGGATTCCTCAGCAAAAATTGCTTCCCAGTCCTCAACGCTGGGAGCGGATTTGACAACAGTTATCAAGCCGGGAAAGACGGAATCGGTAGGGATTACCGCAGCGGCGATAGGGCCCGACAGCAACCTGCCTGCAAGCTCAGATACCAATAACGGGCTTTCTGTTTCAGGTTATTCCAAGTCACAAGTCACGGCGATGATTACCGATGCACTTTCCGGCGGAACTTCCAAAACAGTCACTGTGGTCACCTCTGATGACCAAAAGAAATTACAGGCTCAGGTTTTGGATGATCTGCGGACCAAAGCCGTGGAAGCCTTAAAGGGCAAACTTTCCGGGGACAAAAAGATTATCTCGGAGGGACTATCGATAGTGGATGCCAAGTACAGTTACAGTAAGCAGGTCAATGATGCTGCCAGCGAGTTTTCGCTTAACGCCACCGTCCGCTTTAAAGGCACCGCCTATTCCGATAATGATTTAAGGTCGATTGTGGGCAAGCTGGTGGAAACTAATGTGCCTGACGGGTACCAGTTGGACTTGCAGGATACTGAGACCCAGGCAGACATTACCAAGGTGGAAAAAGACGGCAGGTTGGTATTTACTGCCCGGTTTAAGGCAAAAATGATGCCAAAGTATGATTTGGCGCAGATTAAAAAGGATATCCGGGGTAAGAGTTTTGCTGAGGTAGCGGACAGGCTTAAGAGCCTAAACAACGCAATTGGATCGGATATTGAACTTAGTCCTTCCCTGCCTTCAAAGTTTGCCAGGATTCCTTTCCTGGATCAAAATATCAATATCAATGTTGCCCCCAAATAGATTTTGGTTTAACCTTAACGGGATATGAAATTTTTAGGAGTTGATTGGGGCTTAAATAGAATTGGTTTAGCAATTTCTGAGGGTGAGGTCGCTTCTCCTTTAGGTACACTCAATGTTCAGGCCAATAGTTTTGATAAAGCAGTAGCCAAGGTTATGGCTGTGGCTGTTGAGGAAAAAGCCCAGCAGCTAATTTTAGGGAAACCGGAGGGCAAAATGGGTAAAATTGTCGAAGATGTAGCCAAAGCCTTAAGAAAACAGGGAGCGGATGTGGTTTTAGCGGATGAGACACTTTCGACCCAGGAAGCCAAAAGGACAATGATCGAGATGGGGATGGGCCAAAAAGCCCGCCGGGAAGACAATGCAGTTGCCGCGGCGATTATTTTACAAAGATATCTTGATGAGACAAAAGGATAAACCAATGAAACGCTTCTATCTTCTGGTTATTTTTTTAGTGGTAATTTTTGGCGGATTGAAGTGGTACTACGGTTTTTTGCTTTCCCCGGTAAATAGTGCGGATAAGGGAACCAAATTATTTATGATTCGCCCCGGTGAGGCAACTGTCGAAATTGCCAAAGATTTGGAAAAGGAAGGTTTGGTCCGTTCAGCAAACGCCTTTACTGTTCTAGTTAAAAGAAGCGGGAATACCGGGAGTATCCAAGCCGGGAATTTTAAATTATCCCCCTCAATGAGTGCCGGGGAAATTTTGCAAAATTTAAGATCAGGCATGATCGATAAAAAAGTGACTCTTCTTGAAGGCTGGCGGGTAGAGGAGATGGGGGAAAAGTTGGGGGCAGAGCTGGGTATTAAATCGACGGAGTTTGTTCAAGATGCAAAAGAAGGCTATATGTTTCCTGACACTTACCAATTTGATCCCAAAGCCACTCCGCCGGAGATTGCCCAAATAATGCGGGATAACTTTGATAAAAGGTATGATGCTGCTTTGCAAAAAAAGGTTAAAGCTCAGGGTCTAACTCCGGCCCAGGGGGTAATTTTAGCCTCGATTGTGGAGAGGGAAGCCCGGTCTGATGAAGTCCGCCGGATGGTTGCCAGCATCCTCCTGAAAAGGTATAAGATTGGCATGGCTTTAAATGCCGATGCCACGATCCAGTACGTTTTGGGATACCAAAGTTCCGAAGGCTCGTGGTGGAAAAGGAATTTAACAGCGGCGGATTTGAAAGTTGACTCCCCTTACAATACTTATCTTAACGCCGGGCTGCCTCCGGCACCGATTTGTAATCCCAGCCTGTCGTCTTTGGAGGCCGTGGCCAATGCTGATCCATCTACCCCTTACCTTTATTATTACCATGATTCCAAGGGAAGATCTTATTATGCCAAGACTTTAGAGGAACACAACCAAAACGTAGCTAACCATCCCTAAAAATTTTTTAACTATGCCAAAAATGAAATTGGTAAAGGCGTAAATTTCTAAGCCAAAGAAGGGATAGCCTAAGTAACCCAAAATAGGCATCTCAAAGATTTTAAAGAACCCCAGTTGGGGAATGTGATAGGTCCATTTGGGGTATGAATAAAAGTTCCATAATTCCCACCAAAAACCGGTAAAAATTGTGGCTGCCATAATGGCGATTACCAGATTCCAATCCCCTGTCTCAATTTTTTTAAAAAGCGAGGGGAATCCTAAAAGATAATTAATTGGTTCCAGTAACAGGAAAATTCCCCCCCAAAGCAGGGGAAAATAAAGCTGGGGGAAAATGAAAATTAGGAGTGAGAATAAAGCCCCCAGAATAAATGACAATACCAAAACTAACGGCGAGATGACGGAAGGGCTCCGGTTGACAGGCTTCACCTTCAGGAGCAAGAGATAGAACAGAAAAGAGGTGGATAAGACTGCCGGGACAACAATGGAAAAATAAAGCGAACCTCCTAAAAAGTATTTCAGGGAAGAAGGCGATACCGGAGAAAGGTAGCTCCAATTTTGGGTCACAGTGTTTAGCCCTTCAAACATCCACCATAAGGGGATTGAGATGATAAAAAGCCAGATGAAACTTAACCTCATCTTTGAAAGTAGCGAATTTTTAAATATTCCTAAGGTTAACCCGTTAATAGTTAAGATATAGCCTAACCAAAGGGGAAAGAATGAGTATTGGGAAAGCGGAGAGAACTTTCCCCAGGCAAAGACCCAGGAGACTAAGGTGATTAATACCCCTACCAAAAGAAGCTGCATCTGCTTCATATTTTGCCATTTTCAGACAATTAATGCTGTAATTCACGCTACTTCTTCTGCTTTGTCTCTTACATTCTTTTGTAGATATTATTATCTAGATAGCATAAGATGGTACCCAGATGATTAAGGTCATTCTCTCTTTGTGCTTGGTATTTTTTATCTCGCTTTTTGTAACCCTTACCCCTGTCTTTGCCCAAAGCCCTGACAGAACGCAAATCTCAACCTTGCCCAAAGGGGAAACTATAAATAGGGATTATTTTGCTTCAGGTGGAACTGTCATTTTATCGGGAACTGTTAATGGTGATGCCTTTTTGGCTGGCGGCAATATTATGGTTGATGGAACTGTTAATGGTGATTTGCTGGTACTTGGCGGGAATATTACCGTCTCAGGAAAAGTTACCGGGAGTTTGCGGTCGGTTGGAGGGCAGACAACCATTAACGGCGAGGTGGACAGGAATGTTTCCGCTGCCGGGGGCTCAATAAGTGTTACTGATAAGGCATCAATTCACGGCAGCTTAACCACTGCATCCGGTTCGCTTGATGTTTCCGGTCCGGTTGGCCGGGGGATTACCGCCAGCGGGGGGCAGGTAATTTTAGGAAGCAGTGTGGGGGGTGATGTGAACGCGATAGCTAACCAGTTAACACTGACATCAGGGGCAAAAGTTAACGGGAACTTAGATTACACCAGTAATAACCAAGCCCAAATTCAATCCGGAGCGACGGTTTCCGGGAAAACTAATCAGCATATTTCCCCGGCCAAGCCTTCGCGGGAGGTGGGTCCTTTGGTGGGCTTTGGCATTACCTTCAAAATTATTTCCCTCCTGGCGTACTTTATTGTCGGGTTAATTCTTCTCCGGTTTATGCCAAACTTTTTCTGGGGGAAAGCTGCCACTTTAATTAAGTCTCCCTGGTTAAGCCTTGTGGCAGGTATTATTACTTTGATAGTTGTGCCCTTTGTTGTCTTTATTTTGATGTTTACTTTGGTTGGAATTCCTTTGGCACTAATTATTCTGGGGCTTTACTTAATTGCTTTATACCTTTCGGTTATAGTTTCCTCACTGGCCTTAGGTTCTAAAGTCTTTGAACTTTTTCACCAGGCAAGGACAGGCGGCTGGGCACTTTTGGTGGGTCTGATTATTTATGAAATCCTTTCAATCATTCCTATCCTTGGAGGATTTGTCACTTTCTTTGCTGTCATCTTCGGATTCGGGGCCTTACTTATAGCCTGGAAAAATCTTTACGATAACCTTCTAACCAAAAAAATTATTTAGTCTGTTATAATCTGGCCAATGGCTGGTATACAGGAAGTACAGATAGATGGGGATCTTTGGAAGATTGCCGACACTCCTGGATACCAGGGTAAAAACAAGGATACTCAAGCTTTATGTTGGAATGAAATTTATGGAAAGGCTAATTGGAGACTGGCTTGGGTTTCAGCGGCTGGTGATGTTTGGGATTATTTGGATGTTTTCTATAAAATTTATGTCCCCGGGTATGCCAGATATTTTGAGCATCATATAGTTGAGGCACAGTATGTTACTGAGAATTTTGCCTACGGTTACGATAAAGATTTAATTTCCAGAGAGGAAGCTTTCGACCCCCTGGCCTTATACAATAAGCGTGGTTTTGTGAACCAGTTCCATCATGTATCGTTTAACATTGCGCTGGAATACCACATCGGCTTTCCTTTTCGGGGTGAAGAACCTATTCAAGTGAGGGAAGGAAAGCCTAAGACTGATCCGGGTCTTTGGCCGAGAGGATGGCGATGGAGTCCGGGCAGAATTCCCACAAATCGTCCTGAGTTAATCCCTGATAATGATATTACCGGCTGGTGGGAAGAGGGATCAGTGGAAGATCTTTACCAAAAAGCAAAAGTCTTATTGGTTAGACCTTCTAATAACTATTAACTATTTAGCAAATTTAGGATAAAGGTGGCCGGCTAGTCCAACAATTATTAATGCTGCTCCCCATCTGACGGGATGGGTGCCAAACATCGGGTAAGCCAAGAAAGCTCCTAACCCTATTCCTATCAAAATATTTGAGAAACCGCAGAAAGGGCTCTTGCTGCAAAGACCACATGAATTTCCGGCATTAGATTTTTTTGCCATAAAATCACCCCCTCAAAATTAGTATTACGTATTAAGTAGCAAGTATCAAGGGTTTAAAAAATGTAAGCTGGGACATTGGATTTTTGTTGACTTTGGGTGTATATTGAAAATAGTTTTTTTAGTTTTTTGTTTCCAAAAAAACTCGAGCAGTAGCCTCTTGACAGGTAAGGTTTATTGTGGGAAAATTATCCACAGTTGAATACATAGAAGGAGGCATACTGACACCGTATGCTTCTTTTTTGTTGTGTCTCACCTGCCGGACGAGGTCAACAAAGGGAACCATCTACTGATGCCCAATAAAAATATAACTAATGATAACCTTGATACCCGGATCTACTGGGGTACAAGAAAAAATATTGATCATAAATTTGATCTGACATACCTCCAAAAGGAGTCTTATGCTTGGTTTTTGAACCAAGGCATTGGTGAAATTCTTCATTCCATTAATCCCGTTTTAGATTTTACCGGAAAGAACTGGAAACTTGAGTTAGGTGATTACTCTTTAGGTAAACCCCGTTACACCCCCGAAGAAGCAATGGTCAAGGGGGTTTCTTTTGACGCTCCGCTCCGGGTTAAGGTTTCTTTGACTAATCTGCAAACCCAGGAAGAGTACAAACAGGAAGTCTTTTTGGGCGACATTCCTTTGATGACCGAAAAAGGAACCTTTGTTGTTAATGGTATCGAGAGGGTAGTTGTTAACCAAATTGTCCGCTCTCCGGGAGTTTTCTTCTCCTCTGCTTCCGACCCGATTACCGGCAGGATACTTTTCTCTTCTGAACTTCGGCCTTCCCACGGTTCTTGGCTGGAATTTTCTGTTTCCCGGGCTGATGTTATTACCGTTAAAATCGACCGCCGCCGAAAGTTTACCGCCACTACCTTCCTCCGGGCTTTAGGCTACTCCGACGATGAGGAGATCAAGGCTTTGTTTGCCGATGTTGATACTAATGAGGACCATCACTTCTTGGAGAGCACCTTAGGAAAAGACGCCACCAAAAACCAGGACGAAGCGCTTTTGGAAATCTACCGCAAGATGAGGCCGGGGGATCCGGTGGTTCTGGAAAATGCCAAAGGGCTTTTGACCGGGATGTTCTTCAACAATCGCCGTTATGACTTAACCCGGGTTGGCAGGTTCAAGATTAATAAAAAGTTAGGCCTCGATACCCCCAATACTCCGGAAAACTGGATTTTAACCAAGGAAGATATTGTTGCCACCATCAAGTACCTGATTGGCCTTCAAAACGGTAAGGGCAAGGTTGACGATATCGACCATTTGGCTAACCGCCGGGTTCGCCGGGTGGGTGAACTAGTGGCCCAAAACGCTTTTTGGGTCGGGCTTTTAAGGCTGGAAAGGGTCATCAAGGAGAGAATGAGTCTGCTTTCTGCGGAAGTGGAGATTAATCCGGGAGGATTAGTCAACGCCCGTCCGATTATTGCTGCGGTTAACGAATTCTTCCGTTCTTCCCAGTTGTCCCAGATCCTGGATCAAACCAACCCGCTTTCTGAAACTGACCACTTAAGGCGTTTGACTGTTACCGGCCAGGGTGGTATCACCCGGGAGAGGGCTTCCTTCTCAATCCGTGACGTCAACCACTCCCAATATGGCCGTATCGATCCGATCAGATCTCCGGAAGGCCCGAATATTGGTTTGGTGACTTACCTGGCGCTTTATTCCCGTATTGATGAGTACGGATTCTTAGAGACTCCTTATAAGAAGGTGGTTTTAGAGGGTGGTAAGCCAAGAGTTACTGAGGAAATTGTTTACCTTCCGGCTGATGATGAAGAGAATTTCTATATCACTGAGGCTTCCGTATCTGTGGACGAAAAAGGTTATATCACTGCTACCCGTGTCCCTGTCCGCTACAACGGCAGTTTCTTTGAAACCGATGCCAAGTTGGTCAATTACATCGATATTTCCCCCCAACAGGTTGTGGGTGTCTCACCTTCCTTGATTCCGTTTTTGGCTCATGACGATGCCAACCGGGCTTTGATGGGAAGTACCATGGAAAACCAGGCCGTTCCATTACTCCTTCCAACTGCCCCGATTGTGGGAACCGGTATGGAAAGGGTTGTGGCCGACAATATGGGAAGAATTGTCCGGGCTCCTTTTGACGGAACTGTCACATATGTTGACGGCAACAAATTAACTTTAGAGGGTAAGAATGAAAAGCAAACTTGGGAGATCCGTAAGTTCGTCAACACTTCCGACAACACCTGTTACAACCAAAAACCGGTGGCAACAATTGGCCAAAAGGTCAAAACCGGTGATCTTTTGATTGACGGTACCGCTACCGACAACGGAGAGTTGGCCTTGGGGCAAAACCTTTTGATCGCCTACATGAACTACGAAGGTTTAGGGTACGAGGACGCTATCGTTATCTCCGAGAGATTGGTCAAACAAGATGTCCTTTCTTCTATCTACATTGAAGAATATGTCACTGACGTTGTGGAAACCAAGCTTGGTCCTGATGAGCTAACCCGCGATATTCCAAATGTGGCGGAGGAGAATTTGGCTAACCTTGATGAGGGCGGTATTGTCCGTATTGGTGCCAAGGTCGGACCAAATGATATCTTAATCGGTAAGGTTCAGCCCAAAGGTGAAACCGAGCTAACTGCTGAAGAAAGACTTCTCCGGGCGATCTTCGGAGAAAAAGCCAAAGAGGTCCGTGATACATCTTTGCGCATGCCCCACGGCGAAAGAGGTACTGTTGTCGGTATCCAGATCTTGTCCCGGGAAGCCGGAGATGAACTTGATGCCGGAACCATCAAGAGAATCAAGGTTAAGGTTGCCCAGCTTAGAAAGATCTCCGTTGGCGATAAGTTAGCCGGACGTCACGGTAATAAAGGTGTCATCTCTAAGATCGTTCCTGAGATCGATATGCCTCATATGGAAGATGGCACACCGATTGATATTGTCATTTCCCCGGTGACTATCATGTCCCGTATGAATTTGGGACAGCTCTTGGAGGCCCATTTAGGTCTTGCTGCCGACCGTTTAGGATTTAAAGTTGCGGCTCCGGTTTTTGAAAAGATCCCGGAAAATATCATCCTGGAACACATGAAGAAGGCGGGAATTTCCGAAACCGGTAAAACCAGGTTAATTGATGGCCGGACCGGAAATTACTTTGAGCAGGATGTCGTAGTCGGTAAATCTTACTGGCTCAAGCTTCACCACATGGTTGAGGACAAACAACACGCCAGGTCTACCGGACCGTACTCCATGGTGACCCAGCAGCCTTTGGGCGGAAAAGCCCAAATGGGAGGCCAAAGGTTGGGAGAAATGGAAGTCTGGGCACTCGAAGCATACGGCGCAGCCCATATCCTGCAAGAGATGTTGACTATCAAGTCCGATGATGTGGTCGGCCGAACCAAGGCTTACCAGGCTATTATCCAGGGTACTGAGATCCCTCAAGCTTTGGTACCGGAATCCTTTAAGGTTTTGGTGAAAGAACTGCAATCCCTGGGTGTTAATGTGGAAACCATTAATCCTAAGATCGCCATTGCGGCTGCCGAAGAACCGGTTAAAGCCGAGGTTGCTGAAGCTGTGGAGCAAATGGAACAAGTCTTGGAAGCCGGACCGGTAGTTGAGGAAGGATCTTTGGAAGGTGAAAATGCCGGAATGGAAGTAGTTGACTTAAAAGGCGAAGAAGAGGAAAATATTGCAGCTGAAGAAAACCAGGTTGAAAAAGAGGCTGAGGAAGAAGAGCCGAATGATGAAGATTTAGTGGAGGAGACAGCATAATAAATATATGAATGACTTACTAGATTTTGAAGCCTTAAAAGTAACTATCGCCAGCCCCGAACAAATCCGGGCATGGTCTTTTGGTGAGGTTACTAAACCGGAAACCATTAACTACCGGACCTTAAAGCCGGAAAAGGATGGCCTTTTTGCAGAAAACATCTTTGGTCCAAGCAAGGATTATGAATGTTACTGTGGAAAGTATAAGAGAATCCGCTACCGCGGGGTAATTTGTGACAAATGCGGTGTTGAAGTGACCCAAAGTAAGGTCCGACGTGAGCGGATGGGACACATTACCCTAGCTGCTCCTGTGACCCATATCTGGTTTGTCAAAGGTGCCCCTTCCAAGTTGTCGCTTGTTTTGGACCTCTCCTTAAAGAGTCTGGAAGCTGTTATTTACTTTGCTTCCTACCTAGTAATTGAGGTTGATCAAGCCCAAAAGACCCAGGCTTTGGAAAAGCTGGAAAAAGACCTTGAGGAAAAGAAGAAAGCTGCTGAAGCTAACCTGGAAAAGCGCATTGAAGAGCTTCAGGCTGCAATGAAAGAACAGCTGGAGTCGATCAAGAAAGAACAAAAAGACCATGAAAAATACGAAATTGCTGCCTCTGACGCCGAGCTGAAAACCCGCCAGGAGATCCAGAAATTGCGTGACAACTTAGTGGTAGAGCAAAGCCAGCTCGAGCAAATCTACAAAGCTGTGGCTGACCTGGTCAAAAGCATTAATCCTTTGAGAGTTCTTTCTGAGGATGAATTCTTAAAGCTTGACGAATATGGAGTCAGTGATTTTGCCAGGGTCGGTATGGGTGCTGAAGGGCTTTTAGAGGTCCTAAAGAAGATTGATTTGGATAAGCTTTCAGCCGATCTCCGGGAAGAGGTCAGAAAGTCTTCCGGCCAGCGCCATATTAAAGCTACCAAGAGGCTTCGGGTAATTGAAGGCATGAGGGCTGCAACCATTGCCCCTGAGTGGATGGTGACCAGGCTTTTGCCGGTTATCCCGCCCGATCTCCGGCCGATGGTTCAACTTCCGGGAGGAAGGTTTGCTACCTCCGATCTTAATGATTTGTACCGCCGGGTCATTAACCGCAACAACCGTTTGAAGAAACTAATTGATCTTGGCGCTCCGGAAATTATCCTCCGAAATGAAAAGCGTATGCTTCAGGAAGCCGTTGATGCTTTGATTGACTCCAACTTAAAGACTACCCGCCGGGGAGCCGGTGCCGGGCATGTTTTAAGGTCACTTTCCGACATGCTTCGGGGAAAACAGGGTCGTTTCCGCCAAAACCTGCTCGGAAAAAGGGTTGATTACTCCGGACGTTCCGTGATTGTTGTCGGACCACAGCTCAAGCTTGACCAGGTCGGTTTGCCCCGGGAGATGGCTTTGGAGATGTTTAAACCGTTTGTCCTTCGGGAGATTATCGCCCGCGGTTTGGCTGCCAATATTAAGGGAGCCAAGAACGTTTTGGAAATGAGGCCGGCTGAGGTTTGGGATATCCTGGAAGAGGTTGTGGAGGGCCACCCGGTATTGATCAACCGGGCTCCGACTTTACACCGTTTAGGTATCCAGGCCTTCTTCCCAATCTTAATTGAGGGAAGCGCTATCCAGATCCATCCGTGTATCACAGTCGGATTCGGTGCTGACTTTGACGGAGACCAAATGGCTATTCACGTTCCTTTAAGTGAGAAGTCCCGTGAGGAAGCTAAGAACTTAATGATGGCCAAAGAAAACGTCTTGAAGCCTTCATCCGCCCAACCGGTTTTGGTCCACAACAAAGAGATTGCCTTGGGTATTTACTACGCCACTTCCATGGATGAAGGTGCAACCTTAATTGAGGATCGGGTTTTTGATCCTGAGGAAGCAGTTTTAGCTTTCCAAAGCGGTAAGTTGGGGCTCCGCCAGCCGATGAAGGCCCGTATCAACGGTGAAGATTTAGAGACTACTGTCGGAAGGATCCTGTTTAACAGACTGCTTCCCGAACCAATGCGCTTCATGAATGTTTCATTTGGAGCCAAGGATACCCAAAACCTGACCATGAAAGCTTTTGACCAGTTTAGCAAGGATGAAGCCGCCAAGTTAGTTGATGACCTGAAAGATTTTGGTGTTTGGGGAATGACAGTTTCCGGAGTTTCATCCTCTATCTTTGATTTTGTCATTATTCCGGAAAAAGACCAGTTAATCGCTGATGGTGATAAAGAGGTTATGGAAATTGAGGATAACTTAAGGAAAGGTATTATTACCAACGAAGAGAAGAGACTTTTGGCCGAGGAAGTTTGGACCAGAATCGGTGATGACATTGCCAAAAAGACTTTGGCTTCCTTTGCCCCGACCAACTCAGTCAGTATCATCATGAAGTCCGGAGGAGCCAGGGCTACAGCTGAACAGATCAAGCAGCTTTCCGGTATGAGAGGTTTCTCCATCGATCCTACAGGAAAGATTGTGGAGCTTCCGGCCAAATCCAACTACCGCCAGGGATTTCGGATCTTTGAGTACTTCGCATCCGTTAGGGGAGGAAGAAAAGGTGTTGCTGATAGGGCTATCAGGACAGCTGATGCCGGTTACCTGACCCGAAGACTTGTGGATGTGGCCCACGATGTCATCATCCGCCAGATGGAGTGTAGCGATAAGACAGGAATTACCTTACCGGTACCGACTGAAGGTTTAGCTGCGGCTAACTCCCGCTTCTTAGGAAGAATGGTGGCGGCAAAGATAGTCAATCCTAAGACCAAGAAAACAATTGCCACTGAAGGTGAGTACTTAAATGAAACTTTAATTGCTGAGGCAGTTGAGGCTGGTGTCCAAAGTATTGCAGTCTTTTCACCAATCACCTGTAAAGGAAAGTTTGGTATTTGTGCCAAATGCTATGGCTGGGATTTGACTACCCGCAAGCCGGTGGAGATTGGTGTGCCGGTTGGAGTCGTGGCGGCCCAAAGTATTGGTGAACCTGGAACTCAGTTGACTATGAGGACTTTCCACTCCGGAGGTATTGCCGGTGTCGATATTACCATGGGTCTTCCCCGTGTGGAAGAGCTATTTGAGGCCAGAACTCCCAAAAATGTGGCACCTTTGTCCGAGATTGCCGGAAAAGTTGCTGTTACCGAAACTGAGATGGGGGTTAAAGTCAGGGTCAGAACTACCACTAAGCCTTTTGAAGAAAGGGAATACCTGATTCCGGTTTCCGCCACTCTTTTAGTTGAGGAAGGGCAATTAATTGCTGCCGGAACCCAACTGGCTTCAGGCCACATGGATATTAAAGAGGTTGTCCGGGTTAAAGGACTCCGTGAGGCTCAAAGATACATCGTTGATGAGGTCAGGAAAGTCTACTCTTCTCAGGGTGTGCCTTTGAATGAAAAACACTTTGAGGTCATTGTCCGCAAGATGTCGGATAAGGTCAGGATCGAGAGCCAAGGCGATACCAGTCTTTTGCCGGGTGAGGTTATTGATAAGATTAAGTTTGAGGAAGAGAACCAAAGGGTATTGGCTGCCGGAGGTGATCCTGCTACAGCGTCCGTTGCCATCCTGGGTATTACCAGGGCTTCACTTTTGACTGAAAGCTTCCTGTCAGCTGCTTCCTTCCAGGAAACAACTACAGTACTCGCCGATGCGGCAACCAGCGGCAAGGTCGATCGCTTGATCGGCTTGAAGGAAAATGTTATCATTGGTCGCTTGATTCCGACCAGCCCCGAAAGAGCTAAGGTGGAGCAAGCATAGGAGTTTGTATGCCTACAATTAGTCAACTTGTAAGACACGGCCGCAAAACTGTCAGCAAAAAGGTTAAAGCAACCGCACTGCGACGCAGTTTTAACGCCTTAGACAGAAAATATACGCCAACTTCCAGCCCCCAAAAGCGGGGAGTGGTCACTTTGGTCAAAACTATGACCCCGAAAAAACCAAATTCCGCTTTGCGGAAGGTGGCCAGGGTCAGATTGTCCAATAAGACTGAGGTGACTGCTTATATCCAGGGTATCGGCCACGATTTGGCTGAACACGGAATTGTCATGGTTCGCGGCGGCAGGGTTAAGGATTTACCGGGTGTAAAATATCACATTATCCGAGGAAAATTAGATATGGGCGGGGTGGCCAATAGAAAATCCAGTAGATCAAAATACGGGGCCAAGAGGCCTTCAGGAGGAGCGAAAGCTTGAAAGGAGAGTCAAGTCGCTAGAGTCAAGAGTCTAGACTCTAAAACCTAGCCACTAGTCACTAATAATTATGCCAAGATCAGGAAGAGTTCAAAGAAGAGTTTTGGAACCGGATGCAATTTACAATTCCCGGCTTTTGACCAGGTTCATCAACCGGGTAATGGTTGACGGCAAAAAGACCGTTGCCCAATCTCTAATCTACAAAGCTATGGAAGAGATTGAAAAAACTACCGGTAAGAGTCCTTTAGGTATTTTTGAGACCGCTATTTCCAACGTTTCCCCGAAGATGGAAGTCCGCCCAAGAAGGATTGGGGGAGCTTCTTACCAGATTCCGGTTGAAGTCCGGGGAGACAGAAAAGAAGCTTTGGCTATCCGCTGGATTATTGAGGGTGCCAGAAAGCGTTCTAATAAAGAATTCCATAGTTTTGCCAGTAAACTGGCTGCAGAGTTGATGGAAGCTGCTGAAGGTAAAGGTGTAGCTATTAAGAAGAAAGAAGATACCTTACGTGCTGCTGAAGCCAACAAGGCTTTCGCTCACTTTAGGTTTTAACTCTTCGCCTGCTTCTTTTAATTTCTATTTATGACGGAACAACTGCCCAAATTACCTGTTGATGCCTCTGTTTATGCTAACCACAAGTTGGAGGAGCCGTTTGGGAAGTTAAAAAATTATACCCGGGCAAAACTATCTATTTTAGATGTTCCCGATCCTGTTAAAGCGGTCTCCCGGGAATTTACTTTTGCCTACTATTTTACGTTGCGTGATCCGGAATCCAAGGAATCCCAACTTAATTTGGCGATGAAGGAAGTGAAAAAAGCAGGGCTCTCGGAGGCTGAGCTGGATGAAGCAAAAGTAATTGGTTGTTGGATGCTCCGGGATTATTTTGACCCGGAGGCGGCGGTGCCGGAAACCAAAGGCTTAAAAGAGGCTCAAAAAGAGAAAAAGCCGGAGGAACAGCCGGAAAGACTAAGTATCTCCAGAAAACAGATCAACCATAACGGCTTAATAAGGTATGCTATGGAAACGTGTGAGAGTGTCCAGAGGATTGATTCCTATATGACGGAGGAGCAGCATAAAATCTATTGGGGGTTTGTGATGGCCTTAGTCCGGGGGGAATCTGTTTTCCGGACAAAGATCGAAGCTGCGGGATTTTCTCCGGAAAAAGTTGAGAAAAAGGCTAAGGGGATTATTAACGGCTATCGCCTAAAGAGCGGTGGAGCATATAATTACCTGCCTCAAGTGCCCACCAAAGTTATGAAAATTTGCCTGGATCGAAATTCTCCCGAGGGGTAAGCATAAATTTCAATGTCACAGATCAGAAGTTTGTGTTGACTTTAAGCGTGATCTTGGGTAATATTGACATGTTGACGGCCTCCCGAAGGAGGCTTTTTAAGTGCTAGCTATGGAAACCGAAAGAGGATATTTAAACAATGAACAAAATAAATCAAGAAAAACTGAAAATGTGGCAAGAAAAACTCAAAAAACTCATTAGTGAGCATAAGTCTATCTTGCAGCAAAGAGATGAAGAAGCCAGAACCAACTTAGGTGATGACTCAGCCCTACAATCTTTAGAAGAGGATGCTGAGACCTATCAGGTAAGAATTGATGAGGTTAAAGAAGTCATCGAAAAATTAGAGAAAGATAAATAATATGGCAGTTGCAAAAACAAAACGAGATTTTCCTCTCGACAGAATCAGAAACATTGGTATTATCGCCCACATTGATGCGGGTAAAACCACCACAACCGAGCGGATTCTTTTTTACACCGGCCGGACTTACAAGATCGGTGATATTGATGAAGGTACAACCACCACTGACTGGATGGAACAGGAGCGCGAGCGCGGTATTACTATCGTTTCTGCGGCTATTACCACCTTCTGGACTCCCAAGACCGGTCCGATGGAAGGCCAGGAAACCAGGATCAACTTAATTGACACCCCGGGACACGTGGATTTTACCGCCGAAGTGGAAAGGTCTTTGCGGGTTTTGGACGGGGGAGTTATCGTTTTGGATTCTGCTTCCGGAGTCCAATCCCAAACTGAAACAGTCTGGAGACAGGCCAATAAGTACAAGGTCCCGCTAATTGCTTTTGCCAATAAGATGGATGTCTTGGGGGCCAACTTCTTGGGGACAATTGAGTCCGCCAGGGAGCGTCTGGGGGCTAACGCCTTGCCTTACAACCTGCCGATTGGAAGAGAGAATGATTTTAAGGGTGTAGTTGACCTTTTAACCCAGAAAGCCTTTGTCTGGCAGGGTGATGAAACCGGAGCCAAGTTCGTGGAAGAAGAGATTCCGGCTGATATGGTTGAAGATGTCAAAATCCACCGCGAAAAATTAGTGGAAGAAATTGCCGGAACTGACGATTCCCTAATGGAAAAATACTTAAATGGGGAAGAGATCAGTATTGAGGAATTAAAGAAGGCCTTAAGGAAAGCAGTTATCGATAACAAGATTGTTCCGGTTTTGGCCGGGTCTTCACTTCGCAATAAGGGTGTCCAGCCAATGCTTGATGCAGTAGTGGAATTTTTACCATCCCCGCAGGATATTGCCGAGTTTGTCGGTACCAATCCCAAAACCGGCCAGGAAGAGGTCAGGAAAGCTGTACCTGAGGCCCCGATGTCCGCCTTGGCTTTTAAGATCCAGGTCGATCCTCACGTTGGTAAATTAACCTACATCCGGGTTTATTCCGGAGTCTTAAAGTCCGGTTCCTATGTTTACAACTCCACCAAGGATATCAAGGAAAGAATCGGCCGTTTGGTGTTAATGCACGCTAATGAGCGGGAGGATATTGAGGAAGCCTACGCCGGAGAGATTGTGGCTGCTGTCGGTTTGAAGGACACTATCACCGGCAATACCTTGTGTGACGAGGGCAACCCAATCACTTTGGAATCCATTAACTTCCCGGAACCGGTTATTTCCTTGGCTATTGAACCCAAGACCAAGTCTGACCAGGAAAAATTAGGTTTAGCTTTGTCCAGACTTTCAGAAGAGGATCCAACATTCAGGGTAAAAACTGATGCTGATACCGGCCAAACCATTATTGCCGGTATGGGTGAACTTCAGCTTGAGGTTTTGGTTGACCGGATGCGCCGGGAATTTAAAGTGGAAGCCAATGTTGGTCAGCCGCAGGTAGCTTACCGGGAGACTATTTCCCAGACTGCCAGCGGAGAAGGAAAGTATATCCGCCAAACCGGAGGTCGCGGTCAATACGGTCACTGTTTGCTTCGCATCGAGCCCTTACCCCGTGGCCAGGGTCGGGAATTTGCTTCGGAGATTGTTGGTGGTGCAATCCCCCGGGAATTTATTACTCCAATTGAAAAGGGTGTGATCGAAAAAGAGGATACCGGTATTTTGGCCGGTTATCCGGTGACTGATATCCGGGTGGTAGTTTATGACGGGTCATTCCACGAGGTGGATTCTTCGGAAATCGCCTTTAAGATTGCCGGATCTCTAGGTTTGACTGACGCTGCCCAAAAGGCCGGATTGGTTCTGCTTGAGCCAATCATGAAGGTGGAGGTCACCACTCCGGAAGACTTTTTGGGTGATATTATCGCCGACCTTTCTTCAAAACGCGCTCAGATCCAATCAACTGAGATGCGCGGTAACGCCCGGGTAGTTTTGGCCTATGTGCCTTTAGCAGAAATGGGCGGTTACGCTACCACTATCAGGTCTATGTCCCAAGGCCGCGCTACTTACTATATGGAGGCTGACCACTACGAAGAGGTTCCTTCAAATATAGCTGCGAAAATTGTTGCTTCCTCCGGTTTTACCGGCCGTGTTGAACATTAACTCCTTAGTCTTTGTGGAGAGTTCCAAACAGGTTGGGTTTTTCCCTTGATTCGGCAGCAGGTTCAAATCTGCAAACTCCCCAGCCGTCCACCCAGACATAATCAATGTTTCCGTAGTAAATCCGGTACGCCTTTTCCCGATGGAGCCCCTCGGTCGTGACTTGGGTATTAAATCGGGCCGCAGGGAAAAGTTTGCTGGCCAGATCTATTCTTTGGTATCCTTCCTCCAAAGTTCTAAATTCCGACCTTCGGATAAATGTCTGGAAATCTTCCAGTAAGCCGTCAAAGGGATGGATAGGCCTGATTATTGGGCTGAGCTGTTCTTTTGATAAAAGATTAGATGTGATCCTATCGGCGACCTTTGTTCCGGATAGTATTTCACCCGGTTGGAAGTTCTCTATCAGAGCCTGGATTGCGGCTTTCACCCGCCTGTTGTCTGTTTCCGGATCCCTTTCGATATAGAATCTGATAATTTCATCTCTCTCTTTTGCCTCTTGTTGCCTTTCCTTGGCCTCAGGTTTTTGTTGAAGAGAGGTTAAAAACTGTTCTTTGAGTTCCGGCCTGATTGCCTGGGAGACTATAATTGCGGCTTGTTTTTGGGCTGCTTCCGGCGCAACTTGTGTCTTAATTAAGGCTGCTGCAAGTAACTCGTAGGTTTTTAAGGCTTGTTTTAGATCCGGACTTAATTCCGGTTGGGTTTGGGTTGCTCTTTGGGTTTCCGGTTTGAGTGCCGGAGAGATTGGAAGCTGCAGTGGTTTAGCCTCCGGTTGTTCCTTTGGCTTTGGTACATTGATTGCTTTGGCCACTTCTTCAACCTCTTGTTTGAGGACCGAAACCGGCTTTTCCGTGGCTTTTACGGCCCTTTCCAGCCGTTTAAAGTCCGGTTTTTGTACCCCCGGCGCTAACTCCTGGGCTAAAGTTTGGGCTAAGGGTTGGGTTTTAGCTTCTTCCCTTCGGGTAACAACTTTTGGTTTAGTGATATCTTTGGTCTCAATTTTGGGAGCCTCGGCTTTGGGTTTTTCTGGTTGAACTGGGGGCTTTGGTTTAGCTTCAACTGCCTTGGGCTGTTCCTTCGAAGGTTGAGCGGCAGGAGTTTTTTCAGCTTTAAATGTAGAGACGCTTGGTTTGCTCTCTGGTTTCTGGCCTCCGATTTCCGGTTTTGGAGCTTGCCAGAGAATCTTATTGTTCGGGTTAAACGCTTCTGCTTGAGATATTCTTTGGTCTGAAGAAGGAGCTTTGACTACTTCTACCTTAGGCATCTTCAGGAAATCGGGTTTGGGTGCAGGTCGAGCTAATACTTGGGTATGGGAAAGAAAGTTAGGGGAGAATGCTCTGCCTCCTACGCTTGGCATTGTGCTGGGTGCACTTAACCTTATTGTAGGTGCGCTGGCAGTTGAGATTGAGATGGAAGTGAGTCGTTCGCTCATCTTCTCTCCCTTCTCCTCTTTTTACAGAGGAGGATAGGATAGCACAAATTGGCCAATTTTTCAAGTTTAGAGAGGTTTTCAAAGCTAAATTTCCCTCTTGCATAATTTAAAAAGATTGTGTATATTACTTTTACCCAGCTGAGCAAGCTGGATTTTTAGGCCCACAGGCCTTCAAAGAGAAGTATTGCAAATCTTAAAAATATTTGTAATAATTCTTAAGTCTAATTTAAATATATGGCAGGTACATATCAAAGAACAAAACCACACGTCAATATTGGAACCATGGGTCACGTCGACCATGGAAAAACTACCTTGACCGCAGCTATCACTAACGTTTTAGCTAACAAAGGTTTAGCCGAGAAAAGATCTGTTGACCAAATCGATAACGCCCCTGAAGAAAAAGCCCGTGGAATTACCATTAACATTTCCCACCAAGAATACGAAACTGAAAATCGTCACTATGCCCACATCGATATGCCGGGTCACGCCGACTATATCAAGAACATGATTACCGGTGCTGCTCAAGCTGATGGTGCTATCTTGGTAGTTTCCGCTCCGGATGGACCGATGCCTCAAACCCGCGAGCATTTACTCTTGGCCCGCCAGGTTGGTGTTCCGGCTATTGTGGTCTACATGAACAAAGTTGACCAGGTTTCTGATCCGGAGCTTTTGGACTTAGTGGAAGAGGAAATCCGCGATTTACTTAAGAAATATGAATATGACGGAGATCACACTCCAATCATCCGCGGAAGTGCTTTGAAGGCTCTAAACGGTGATCCTGAGGCAGTCAAATCCATTGAGGAATTAATGAAGGCTGTTGACGAATGGATTCCAACTCCTCAAAGGGATGTTGATAAGCCGTTTTTGATGGCTGTTGAGGATGTCTTTTCTATCAAGGGTCGGGGAACCGTGGTTACCGGAAGAATCGAAAGAGGTAAAGTTAAGGTTAATGAAGAAGTTGAAATAGTCGGTATCCGCCCAACCAAGAAAACTGTGGTTACCGGTATCGAGATGTTCCACAAAATGCTTGATGAGGGTCAAGCTGGAGACAACGCCGGAATCCTGCTCCGGGGTATTGAAAAGAACGATGTCGAGCGTGGCCAGGTATTAGCCAAGCCGGGTTCTATTACTCCTCACTCTGAGTTTGAAGCTGAAGTTTACATCCTTTCTAAAGAAGAGGGTGGAAGACACACCCCATTCTTCAAGGGATACAGACCACAGTTCTATGTCAGAACAACTGATGTGACCGGTGAAGTCCAACTTCCTGAGGGTGTTGAGATGGCTATGCCAGGAGACACTGTTCATATTACTGGAAAGTTAATCACTCCGGTTGCTATGGAAGAGGGTTTGAGATTCGCTATCCGTGAAGGTGGAAAGACAGTTGGAGCTGGAGCTATTACTAAAATCATTAAATAGATTTAGGATTTAAGATTTAGGAATCAAGAAGAGGCTGAGGCCTCTTTTTTGTACTCAAGAGAGTGTTGTGATACAATAGGTTGCACTTTGAAAGGAAAAGATGGCAAAAGGACGTATTAGAGTCAAATTAAAAAGTTACGACCATAGAGTCTTAGACGGCGCTACCGAGCAGCTTTTGGATGCTGCGCTTCGAACCGGCGCTAAAATTGTTGGTCCTGTGCCACTTCCTACCAAATCCGAAAGATTTACCGTTTTAAGATCCCCTCACACAGACAAAGATTCCCAGGAAGCTTTTGAAATCAAAACCCACAAAAGATTGGTGGAAATTGTCGAACCTACGGACAAAACAATTGATTCATTGATGCACCTTGAGCTCCCAGCTGGTGTTGATATTGAAGTTAAGATGTAATCTTAGCTTCTCGGCAATCAACTATCTTGCGACCTTCGGTCTAAAGACAATAGGTTCTTAGTTTTTATCCCTAGATTCAAACTATTGCATTTTAGCCTCAAGTTGTGCTAGAATTCCTACAGGCCATGCAAATGGTATTTGTTTGATTTAACAAAAGAAAAATTTCAGTAGATTGTGCGTCCCAAAAGGATACGACAATTGAAAGCACAATTACTGAGTGAGATCCTGAGTTTATCGAAGGACTCACTCTTTTTCTTGGCAAAAAATATGGTTAATACATTATTAGGAATTAAGAAAAATATGACTTCAACCTACGATGCCCGTGGGCGCCGTGTTGGCGCTACAATTTTGGAAGTTGGGCCCAACTTTGTTACCCAAATTAAAAACAAGGATAAAGATGGATATGAAGCAACCCAGCTTGGTTTTTCCACTAAAAAATCAGTTAAGAAACCTCAAGTGGGACACGCTAAGAAGGCCGGAGTAGATCAAAAGCTCCGGTTTTTTAGAGAAGTAACCGGCAAGGTGGAGGACTTAGGAAGAGAACTCCACGTTGGCGATGTCTTTTCTAAAGGTGATGCCGTTAAAGTTGCTGGTGTTTCCAAGGGTCGGGGTTTTGCCGGCGGGGTCAAGCGTTATAACTTTGCCGGTGGCCCGAAAACCCACGGCCAGTCAGACAGGCACCGCGCTCCCGGATCTTTAGGGTCAGGGACTACCCCGGGACGGGTTTACAAGGGTAAGAGAATGGCCGGACACTATGGTTTTGATACCGTCTCAGTGAAGAATCTGGAAGTGGTTACTGTGGATAAAAAGAATAATTTATTAGTGGTCAAAGGCGGAGTTCCCGGACCGGTAGGATCTTTGGTGGAAATTACTAAACTGGGAAGAATCAAAGGCTATACTCCTCCACCGGAAGAAAAGATTGAGGAGGAAGAAGAACAGAGTGTCGGAGCATCAGAGCATCAGAATGTCAGCGAAGAAGAGAGTTCTGACACACAGACACACCGAGACGCCGATACACCGAAAGAAGAAGAAGGAGAAGTAAATGCCGAGAGTTAAGAAAGAAACAACTGAAAAAGTTACTAAGGTAGCTGCTAAAAAGGCAGAAGGTCTTTTGGTACCGGTTTATAACATGACCGGGGTAGAAAGTGGCACTTTGTCTTTACCGGAAGAGGTTTTTGGAGCGAAAGTTAATAAAACCCTTCTGGCCCAGGCTGTTAGGGTTTATACCAATAACCAAAAATCCCATTTTGCCAACACTAAAACTAGGGGGCAAGTCCAGGGTTCTACCAGAAAAATCAGGACCCAAAAAGGAACCGGTGGAGCTAGGCATGGTGCCCTCCGCGCCCCGATCTTTGTTGGCGGAGGTATTGCTTTAGGTCCAAAATACCGGAAAGTGACCTTGGATCTACCCAAGAAGATGAGAAAAGCGGCTTTAGTTGCCGCTTTATCTTCTAAAGTTTCAAACGGCAACCTTCTGGGTGTGACCGGAGTAGATACTGTTTCCGGAAAGACCAAGCAAATTCAGGAATTTGTTAATAAATTGGCTAAGAACAACTTACTTTTGGTAACAGATAAAACACCGGAAAAGTTGGAAAGGGCTGTCCGGAATTTGCCCAAGGTGGAGGCGGTGGCTTTTGACCAGTTAAATATTATGCAGGTTCTAAAGTTCCAAACCTTAATGCTGACCAAAGAAGCAGCAGAAAAACTAGAGTCTAGAGTCAAGAGTTTGGAGTCTAGTAAGGATAAAAAACAAGAAAAGGAGGTTAAGTCCTAGATTCAAGACTCTAGCGACTAGCCACTGATGAATATTATCTTAAAAAGACCGATTGTATCTGAAAAATCTGTGGGGCTTACCAAAGCCGGTTGGTATACCTTTCTGGTAAACGCCAAGGCCACCAAACACGTAATTGCCCAGGCAGTGGAAAAACAATTCGGGGTCAAAGTTGTGGATATTAAAACAGCTTCCATCAAGGCTCAAAACAAGCTTCAAAGAGGCAACAGGAGAAAATACTTTTCTACCGGAGAAGCTAAAAAAGCCATGATTAGACTAAAAGATGGCCAAAAGATCGGTTTGTTTGAGACAGAGGCTAAAGTTGAAAAAGTGGAAGAACAAGAGGCTGAAGTAAAAGAAAAGAAGAGTTTATTAAAAGGCACCAGAGTTAAGATCGAAAAAGAAGGAAAAGAAAATGATGAAAAAAAGAAAAAAGGGGGTAAAAAGTAACAGATACGAATGGACGATCTGGGAAGCAGACTAAATAGCTCCCGGAAGATAAGTCCAGATCTGTCCAAGGAAAAAATATGGCATTAGTTGAGTACAAAGAAAAAACCAAGACCCGCAGATTTGCCTCCAGGATGACCAAGCCGGGGAAATTGGCCGTGGTTCCTGCCGGACTGGAAGTAATCCTTCCTAAAAAGAGCGGACGCTCCGGCGGCAAAGTTACTGTCCGTCATCAAGGCGGCCGACACAAGAGATATTACCGGATCGTTGACTTTAAACGGGATAAGTTTACTGTGGCGGGTAAAGTTGAGGCTTTTGCTTACGATCCAAACCGTAACGTCAATATTGCCTTGATTAAGTACCCGGATGGCGAGTACCGCTATATCCTGGCTCCAAAAGGCTTAAAAGTTGGGGATCAGGTAGTTTCCGGAGATAAGGTTGAAGTTAAAACCGGAAATGCCATGAGGCTGAAAAATATGCCGGTGGGAACAGTTGTCCACAATGTCGAAATGACCCCCGGTAAAGGCGGACAATTAGGCCGCAGTGCCGGTACATCCTTAACATTACAGGCGAAGCAACCACCCTTTGCTCACTTGAAAATGCCATCCGGGGAGATTAGAATGATTTCCTTGGAATCAATGGCCACAATTGGGGCTTTGGGTAACGAAGAGTACAAGCACATGAAGCTTGGTAAGGCCGGAAGATCAAGGCACATGGGTATTAAGCCAAAAGTTCGCGGTACAGCTATGGATCCCCGCTCTCACGCCCATGGAGGAGGAGAAGGAAGATCCGGAGTCGGACGCAAGAAACCGATGACTTATTACGGCAGACCGGCTGTTGGCAGGACCAGAAAAGTTGGGAAATATACGAATAAATATATTTTGAAAAGGAGAAAATCTAAATAAAAATGGCTAGATCATTGAAAAAAGGACCATATATTGATGAAAAGTTATTGAAGAAGGTTTTAAACCAGAAATCCGGTGGTGCCAAAACCCCGATTAAGACCTGGGCCAGACACAGCCAGATTTCTCCGGATTTTGTCGGACACACCTTTATGGTTCATAACGGCAAGAACTTTATTTCGGTTTACGTCAGTGAATCAATGGTCGGTCACAGGTTGGGAGAGTTTTCTCCAACCAGGAATTTTAAAGGACACGGAAAGATGACTGAAAAATCATCAGCGAAGACTTAAAAAAGGAGATTAAAAATGGAAGTAACAAGTATACAAAAAAATGTACATAGCTCACCCCGCAAATTGCGGCTGGTGGCTGATCTGGTCAGAAAAATGAAGCCTGCCAGGGCTTTAACCACCCTGGAGTTTACTAACAGGGCTGCAGCTGATGACTTAGCCAAAGCTATCAAGACTGCTTTGGGTAATGCCAGACAGCAAAACCTTGATGAAGAGAAACTGGCTTTTGCCAAACTTGAGGTCAACGAAGGAATTAAGATGGGCCGTTTCCAGCCGGGAGCCCGGGGAAGGGTCAGGCCTTTCAGAAAGAAATTAAGCCATATCAGGATAGTGCTAACGGAAGCAGCTGAAGCAGAACCAAAAGTAAAAAAAGCCAAGGTTACTAAGAAGGAGGAAAAGTAATGGGGCAGAAGATTAATCCGGTAGGTTTTAGGATGGGTACAAGCGCCACCTGGCAATCCAGATGGTTTGCCGACAGCAAGAAGTACAGCCAATATGTCTCCCAGGATATTAAGATCCGGGAAATTTTAATGCGCAAATTAAAAGCTGCCGGGGTAACCAAAGTTGAAATCGAGAGAGCGGCTAATAAAGTTAAAGTCTTAATCTTTGTGGCCCGACCGGGAGTTTTAAT
Source organism: bacterium (assembly GCA_021786315.1). Lineage (GTDB taxonomy): Bacteria > Patescibacteriota > Microgenomatia > Daviesbacterales > UBA10151 > JAJYNN01. The sequence continues at coordinate 84,083 of JAJYNN010000003.1, read as the reverse complement.
TGGCCGCGGCGGAACCGGATTGACCGAGCTGAAGAAATTCCTAATGCGGGAGTTGGAGGTCAAGGATGAGAATGCTCTGGAAATTGCTCCGATGGATGTCCGGGCTCCTGACCTCTCTGCTTATCTAGTGGCTCAAAACATTGCTGAACAGTTAGCCAAAAGGCTGCCTGCTCAGAGGGTAATGAACCAATCAGTGGAAAGAGTGATGCGGGCTGGGGCTAAAGGAGTAAAGATCATCCTTTCCGGAAGAATTGGGGGAGCAGAAATTGCCCGGCGTGAAGGAAAGTCTTTGGGAACTATGCCGCTTCACACTTTAAGACAAGATATTGATTTTGCAGCAGTCCCGGCTTTAACTAAGTCCGGCTATGTCGGGGTTAAAGTTTGGATTAACCGGGGGGAGGCGGTAAAGGCTTAATATGGCACTTTTAGTACCTAAAAGAGTAAAATACCGCAAGACTTTCCGCGGCAAAAGAGGCGGAGTAGCCAGCCGGGGTAACGATTTGTCTTTTGGAACCTTTGGCCTAAAGTCGACGGAAAGAGGGTGGGTCACTTCCCGCCAAATTGAGGCGGCCAGACGCACCATCACCCACTTTACGGCTCGTGGGGGAAGACTTTGGATCAGGATTTTTCCTGATAAGCCAATTACCAAGCACCCGGCTGAATCCAGAATGGGATCCGGTAAAGGTGAGGTTATTGGGTATGTGGCAGTGGTTAAGCCTGGAAGCATTATTTTTGAGATGGGAGCTGTAAATTCTGCTACCGCCACTGAAGCCTTAAGGCTGGCAGCTCACAAATTGCCGTTAAAAACTAAGTTTGTAACTAAGGAAAGTTAATATAAGCAAAGCTTGAAATTTTTAACAAAATTATGAAAAAAAGCGATTTAGCAGAAATTAAAAAAACAGACATTAAGAACCTGGAAGGCCAAATTAAAAAGGCCGAGGAGGAAATTGCCAAGTTGACACTTGATAAAGTTACGAATAAGATGACAAACTTGAAAGCTATTAAAAATAAAAGAAAGGATTTAGCGCAAATGCAGACCGTATTGCAGCAAAAAGTAGTATTGGCAGCGTTTGAAGCAGCCCAAAAGGAGGAAAAGAATGCCTAAAGTAGTTAAAAAGAACCAAAATATGAAAGAAGAGAAGTCGTTAATGCAAAAAGCCAAAACCGTAACCCGCGGAAGGGTGACGTCGGCCAAGCAGCCACAAACCGTGACTGTAATCGTGGAGAGCGTCAAAACTCACCCTTTGTATGGAAAGACCTTCAGACGCACTAAGAAATATCTTGTTCATGATACTTTAGGCGTTTCTGAGGGGGATTTGGTGGAGATTGTTCAAATCAAACCAATGTCTGCCAATAAGCACTTCCAGATCTTAAGAGTGGTTGGTAAGGATATTGAGGCTATTGTGACTGAGCAGCTGAAAGAAGAGGCCAAAGAAGCAATTGCAGAGGTAATGCCAGAATCAGAGGAATCGGAAGATCAGAAGATCAGTGAGTCAGAGGATCAGAGTGTCGGTATATCAGAGAAATCAGAAGAGAAGATAGAAGAAAAAGAAGAGAAGAGTGAGAAGAAAACAAAGAGAGGTAAAAAATAATGGTACAGCACAGATCAGTTATTAAAGTTGCCGACAATAGCGGAGCCAAGCTTTTAAGGGTAATCCAGCCTTTAGGAGGTTCCGGAAAAAGGAAAGCCAGTGTTGGTGAATTGGTGGTGGCAGTTGTTGAGGGCGCTGTCCCTAACGGACAGGTGAAGGATAAGGAAGTTGTCAAATCCGTAATCGTCCGGACCAGGAAAGAAGTCCGCCGGGCTGATGGATCTTATGTAAAGTTTGATGAGAATGCCGGAGTAATTGTGGACAAAGACAAGAACTTAAGGGCTACCCGTGTCTTTGGGCCGGTAGCCAGGGAAGTCCGTGATAAAGGTTATACCAAAATTGCCTCATTGGCACCGGAGGTATGGTAAAAATGAAGATTAAAAAAAGCGACACAGTCAAAATATTAACAGGAAAAGATGCCGGTAAAACCGGTCAGGTGGTCCGTGTTTTTTCTAAAGATAACAAGGTTTTAGTGGAAGGGGTAAACCTTTACAAAAGACACATCCGAAGGACAGGACAAAACGAGGGAGGAATTTTGGATTTGCCTAAGCCTCTTCCGGTAAGCAATGTAGCTTTGGTTTGTCCAAATTGTAAAAAGGAAACCAGGGTTGGATACAAAATTGAAGGACAGGAAAAATACCGGGTATGCAAAAAATGCAAGGAGGTTATTAAATAAATTATGAGTACCAGGGTAACTGAAAAATATCAAAAAGAGATCAAACCGAAGCTTAAGGAAGAGTTTGGGTTTGTCAATGACTTAGAGGTACCAAGAATGGAAAAGATTGTCATCAATGTTGGAGCCGGTGATGCTAAAGATAATGCGGCCGCTTTGGACAAGATCCAGGAAAACTTGAGTGCTTTATCCGGGCAAAAGCCCCAGGTAACAAGAGCTAAAAAGTCTATCTCCGGGTTTAAGTTGGCCCAAGGTCAGGCTGTCGGGGTGATGGTTACCCTTCGAGGTGATAGAATGTACGAGTTTTTTGACAAGTTGGTAACAATCGTCTTGCCGAAAGTCCGGGATTTTCGGGGAGTGCCAACTACTTCTTTTGACAACCAGGGAAACTTTAACTTGGGGTTAAAGGAGCAGACACTTTTCCCTGAAGTCAGTTATGTCGGACAAAACACCGACGGAAAAACCCGGGGGATGGAAATTACGATTGTCACTACTGCTCGCGACAAACAACAAGGCAGAAAGCTCTTGGAGCTTTTAGGGATGCCTTTTAAAAAGAATTAAAAAAAGAAATATATGGCTAAAACAAGTAATGTAGTTAAAAATAAAGAAAAATACCAAGTCCGCTATCATAGCCGCTGTGTTCGCTGCGGCAGGTCCCGCGGTGTGATCCGCAAGTTTGGTGTATGCAGGCTTTGTTTTAGAGAATTAGCCCACAACGGCCAATTGCCGGGTGTCAAGAAAGCGAGCTGGTAACATTATGGATAAAGTTGGAGATTTATTAATCAGAATTAAAAACGGTTATATGGCTTCCTTAAAAGAGGTCACTGTTTCCCGCTCAAAATTAGGGGCAGCTATCTGTGAGCTTTTGCAGAAGGAAGGCTACATTGACGGCTGCAAGGTACAAGACCGGAATATCAAGGTTACCTTGAAATACCACAAAGAAGCCGGATCCCTGGCTACCCCGGCCCTTTCCGGAGTGCGGAGAATCTCCAAACCCGGACTTCGGGTTTACCGTGGGAACAAAGATTTACCTTGGGTATTTGATGGGCTAGGAATTGCCATTATTTCCACACCAAGAGGAATTATGTCTGATAAAGAGGCAAGAAAGGAGAAGGTAGGCGGAGAGATCATGGCCTACGTTTGGTAAGCTTTATGTCAAGAATTGGTAATGCACCCATTGAAATACCTGCCGGAGTAAATGTCGAGATTGAGGGCCGCAAGGTCAAAGCTACCGGTCCTTTAGGAGAATTACATATGGAAACTCGTCCTGAGGTGAAGATTGAGCAGGAAGATCAGGTATTAATCGTTAAACGCCACAAAGAGGACAAGGTGTCCCGGTCTCTGCACGGTTTGACAAGATCATTGCTTTTTAATATGGTAAGCGGTGTTTCCAAAGGCTGGGAGAAAAAGCTGGAATTGGTGGGAGTAGGTTATAGGGTCCAGGGTTCTCCGGAAAAGATAACTTTAAACGTTGGTTATTCCCATCCTGTAGAAATTGAAGCCCCGGAAGGAATTAAATTTGCCGTTGAGGATAATACCAAGGTTAAAGTTTCGGGAATTGATAAACATTTGGTTGGTCAAATCGCCGCCAAGATTCGCGGTGTCAGGCCGCCGGAACCTTACCAGGGGAAAGGTATCCGCTACAGCGGTGAATATGTAAAGAGAAAAGCAGGCAAGGCCGGAAAGGTAGGAGCAGGAAAATAATATGAACAAAGTTGCCAGCAGAAACAAGCGACATATCAGGGTCAGAAAGCATTTAGCCGGAACAACAGCCCGTCCGCGTTTGGCGGTTTACCGTTCCAGCCAGCACATTTATGCCCAAATTATCGATGATGCCCAGGGCAAGACCCTGGTGGCCGAGTCCGACATGAAGCTGGAGAAAAAAGGAAAAACAAAAATGGATATCTCTTTTGAAATCGGTAAAAAGTTGGCGGAAAAGGCTTTGAAAAAAGCTATCCAAGAGGTAGTATTTGACCGTGGCGGTTATGCCTATCACGGAAGAGTGGAAAAGTTGGCCAGCGGCGCCAGAGAAGGAGGCTTAAAGTTCTAATATGAATCCAGATGTAATTGTTCCGGAATTTTTCGAAAAAGTTGTCCAGGTAAACCGGGTCTCCAAAAAGACCAAAGGCGGAGACAAAAGGTCCCTTTCGGTTTTGGTGGTTGCCGGTGATAAAAAAGGCCGGGTTGGTGTGGGCTTAGGTAAAGCTTCCGATGTTCAGTCAGCGGTCAGAAAGGCCTCAACTTATGCCAAAAGACATATGATCACTGTTCCTTTAGTTGATAACCGGACTATTCCCCACACTGTAGTGATTAAAAGAGGCGCGGCTAAAGTTTTGCTGAAACCAGCTCCCGCAGGTACTGGTATTATTGCCGGAGGAGCGGTGCGGGTGGTTGTTGATGCTGCAGGAATTTCCGATGTAGTTTCTAAGATTATCGGAACCAGCAACCGGGCTTCCAATATTTATGCTACCTTGGAGGCGTTAAAAGAATTGAAATTAAAAGTCAGAGAGTCGAATGAGTCAGAGGAGCCAAAGGTAAAAAGAGCTAAAAAAGGGAAGAAATAAGATGAAACTACACGAATTAAGCAAAGTTGTCGAAAGATCGAAGAAAAGGGTTGGCCGGGGTTTGGGATCCGGAAAAGGAAAAACCTCCGGACGGGGAACCAAAGGCCAAAAAGCCCGTGGTAAGGTTGCTCCCGGATTTATCGGGGGAACACTTCCCATGTACAAAAAGTTCCCCTACCGTCGGGGATTGGGTAATCCTAAAATGAGCGCAAAAATGGTAACATTATCTTTAGATAAGCTTTCTGCTTTTGCTGCAGGGACAACAATCGATTTGCAAAGCGTTATTGAAAAAGGTTTAGTCTCTGAAAGTAATGCGAAAAAGTATGGAGTCAAAATTATGAGTGATGGTGAGATTACCAAAGCTTTAAATATAAAATTACCCGTGACTGCTTCAGCTGCCGCCAAGATTGAAAAAGCAGGAGGGAAAGTTATTCGTGACTAGCTTCCTTGCCCCGATAATTAACTCCCTTAAGATCCCTGAACTTCGCCGAAAAATCATTATCACTGCCATAATCATCATTGTTTACCGAATTGCAGCCCATATTCCGGTAAGCGGGGTAGATTTACAGGCATTACGTTCTCTTTTCTCCGGGAACCAATTTTTAGGTCTTTTGGATATTTTTTCAGGCGGGACTTTAGCTAATTTCTCAGTTATCTCTTTAGGACTTAATCCTTATATTAATGCCTCGATTATTATCCAGCTTTTAACTATGGTCTTCCCCTCCCTTGAGGCCTTATCCAAAGAGGGTGAGTACGGCAGGCAAAAAATTAACCAATATACCAGGTATCTGACTGTTCCTTTGGCGGTGTTGCAGTCAATTGCCATGTTTACCCTGCTCAAAAACCAGGGGATTATCCTCCAATTTAATCCTTTAAGCATTCTTCTTATAATTGTCACCATGACTGCCGGCACACTTTTTGCCATGTGGCTGGGGGAATTGATTACCGAATACGGTATCGGCAACGGCATCTCTCTTCTGATTTTTGCCGGTATTGTGGCCCGGATGCCGGTGACGGTTGCCCAAACTGCTTCCTTGGTTGATACCCAGCAAATCCTAAATTATCTTCTTTTTGCGGCTTTGGCTTTGGCAATTACTGCTGGGGTAGTCTTTATTAATGAAGGCCGAAGGCAGGTTTTGGTCCAATATGCCCGGCGTTTTACCGGGGGGCGGGAAGTTAACCGGGCTTCAATGTACCTGCCGCTGCGGGTCAACCAAGCCGGTGTGATCCCGATTATCTTTGCGGTGTCTTTGGTATTAATTCCGTCGTTTGCCGGCCAGTACTTATCCCAACTTCCCCAGCCGGCTTTACAAAATATTGGTAGGTGGTTTATTGCCAACTTCCAGGTGCGCTCTTTAACTTATAACTTAACCTACTTTTTCCTGGTGATTGGCTTTACCTACTTTTATACGGCTGTCGTTTTCAACCCCAACAAGATTGCCGATGAATTGAAAAAAGCCGGGGCTTTTATTGCCGGAATCAGGCCGGGGGAAGCCACGGCCAGCTATCTAACTTATATCTTGAATAGGATTACCTTGGCCGGAGCTCTCTTTTTGGGGATAGTGGCAATCTTGCCTTCGATTGTTTCCCAAATTACTAACGTTACCACCTTGGCTTTGGGGGGCACCGGGCTTTTGATTGTGGTTTCGGTAATTTTGGATACTGCCAAACAATTCGAGAGCAAACTAGTCGAGAGGAACTACGAATCCTTCTTAAAATAAGCCTATGAGAATACTCATCACTGGCCCCCAAGGTTCAGGCAAGACCACCCAAGCAGAGCTTTTGTCCGATAAGTTAAGGATAGCCTTTTCGTCTGCCGGCGACCTGGCCCGTAAAAGGGCAGAAGCAGATGATGTTATTGGGAGATCTGTCAAAGAGGATTTGGAAGCCGGAAGATTAATTGATGATGAGGTAATGGCTAAAATTTTGCGGGATGAGTTGGAAAAGCCTGAATACCGGACAGGCTTTATTTTGGATGGTTACCCCAGGGAAATAGCCCAGCTCAAAGCCTATGATCCCAAGTTTGACATAGTTTTTTACCTGGACATTTCCGATGAGTTAGCGGAAAAAAGGTTACTCCAAAGAGGCCGGGAAGATGATACTCCGGAGGTAATTGAACAGCGGTTGTCCATTTTTCACCAGCTGACTGAGCCGGTTTTAGATTTTTATCAAAAACAAAATAAACTAATCAGGATTGATGGCAGCAAAAGCATCGAAGAAGTTGGGGATGAGATAGCCAGGAGCTTTACCGGAAAGGTGGTTTATGGTGCAGTCTAGAACAGAAGAAGAGCTCAAACTTTTTAGAAAGAGCGGCCAAATTGCCGCCCGTGCTATGAAAAAGGTTATCGAGAATGTTCGGGTAGGGATTACCTTAAAGGAACTGGACGAGATCGCCGAGAATGAGATCCAAAGATTAGGAGGCCGTTCTTCCTTCAAAACTGTGCCCGGGTATTACTGGACCACCTGCCTGACTATTAACGATGAGGTTGTCCACGGGATACCCAGGGATATAGAATTAAAAGACGGGGATGTTTTGGGGATTGATTTGGGGGCGGTTTATGAAGGTTGGCACTCAGATATGGCATGGTCGGTAATAGTCAGAGCATCAGAGTATCAGAGTATCGGAATATCAGAAAATTCCGACACTCCGACACTCCGAGACGCCGGTACTCTGAAAGAAAAGGAGAAATTTCTAAAAGTAGGGGAAGAGATTTTATGGAAGGCGATTGCCCAAGCGGTTGAGGGCAAAAAAATCGGCGATATCTCCTCAGTTATCCAACAGGGTGTGGAAGGCGCGGGTTATTCGGTTGTTAAAAGTTTGGCTGGCCATGGAGTGGGGAGAGAGGCTCACGAAGATCCGGAGATCCCTGAGTACGGCACTGCCGGAAAAGGGTTGATATTGCGTACGGGTATGACTTTGGCAATCGAAGTAATTTATGCTGAGGGCCGGGGAGAAGTGTATGAAACAGATGATGGCTGGACAATTTCTACTAAAGATGGTAGCCTAGGTGGCCTGTTTGAGATGTCGGTAATTGTGGGTAAAAAGAAGCCTGAAATTACTACTGATTGGCGTGGATTATAGTGCTGCCCATAGTATTGTAATTTGAGGCTAGATTTGTTAAAATGGTTCGTCTTGTGAACAAGATATGAATAACGACGTAATTGAGGTTGAAGGGAAGATAGCTGAGGTATTGCCTAACACGCTCTTTCGGGTGGTCATTGACCGCTCCCCTGATTTAAAAGAGTTGGAAGGGCATACAATTTTAGCTCATATTTCCGGCAAGATGCGCTTGCACTATATAAAACTTTTGGCAGGCGATAGGGTAAAACTGGAAATGAGCCCGAAATATGACTTGAGTAAAGGAAGGATTACTTTTAGGTTAAAGTAACGATATGAAAGTACAAGCAAGTATTAAAGCCAGATGTAAATTTTGTAAAATCGTTAAACGCGAGGGTGTACTTTACGTGATTTGTTCACGCGATGCCCGCCATAAGCAAAGGCAGGGATAATTATGATAAGAATTGCCGGAGTAAACTTACCAGATGAAAAAAGAGTCGATATAGGGTTAACCTATATCTTTGGCATTGGCCGCGCTAATGTTAAAAAAGTTATCGCTGATGCTAAAATTGACGGAGCCAAAAGGATTAAGGACTTAACTGAGGAAGAAGTTGGAAAGATCCAGAAGGCAGTCGAGCAATTTAAGGTTGAGGGGGATTTGATCCAGGAAATTAACCAAAACATCAGAAGACTGGAAGAGATCGGAGCTTACAGGGGAATTAGGCACCGCCGGGGTTTGCCTACCAGAGGTCAGAGAACCCGTTCTAATGGCCGGACCCGACGCGGTAAGAGAAAGACAGTGGGAACTGTGAGAAAGGATGTTGTCGCCAAAACCGGAGGAAAATAATATATGGCCAAGAAACAAACTATAAAAACAAAAGCAACTAAAAAGAGCGCCGTTAACAAACAAATCCCTTCCGGGAGAGTTTATGTAACCGCAACATTTAACAATACCTTAATTACCTTAACCGATGAAAAAGGCAACACCTTGGGTTGGGGTTCATCCGGAGCTTCCGGATTTAAGGGCACCAGAAAAGCTACTCCATTTGCTGCCATTACCGCTATGGAAAAGTTGGCCAATAAAGCCAAAAGCGTCGGCATGTCTGCTGTTGAGGTTTATATCAAAGGACCTGGGAGCGGACGGGATGCTGCTATCCGGGCTTTAAAGAGCGCCGGGTTAAATATTACTTTAATTGCTGATGTTACTCCCACACCCCACAATGGTGCGAGGGCTAAAAAGAAAAGGAGGGTATAATTTTCAAGTATCAATAACCAATTTTCAAGTAATTACTAATGATCAAATTTTCAAGATTAAGAACATTGAAAATCCATTGTAAATTGAAAATTGTAAATTGAAAATTAAATTTATATGGCGCGTTATACCGGACCAAAAAGAAAATTATCCCGTCGTGAAGGTGTAGCACTATTTGCTAAAGATGCTGCCTTCATTGAAAGAAAAGGAGCTGTTCCTCCCGGACCGGTCCATCCCCGTGCCCGCCGGAAAGTTTCTGAATACGGTATCCAACTCCGGGAAAAACAAAAGGCCAAAAGGACTTATGGCCTTTTGGAAAAACAGTTTGCCAAATATTATCAAACTGCCAGCAAGGTGAGGGGTAATACCGGGAATGTTTTGATGCAGCTTTTGGAAACCAGACTGGATAATGTTGTTTACCGTTTAGGTTTTTCTCCTTCCCGGGCCGGCGCCAGGCAGATGGTTTCCCACGGACATATCAGTGTTGACGGCCAAAAAGTGACAATTCCATCCTTTCAAGTCAAACCTGGATCAACTGTTGCTATTTTGAAGAAGATGTTAGATAATACACAGGTTAGAAAAAGTTTGGATGCTCAAACTACCTTGCCGGAGTGGCTGGAAAGAAAGGCTACCGTAGGCAAGGTTTTACGGGTTCCAAATAGGGATGAGGCCGAGTCGGGGATAGACGAACATCTGATTGTTGAATATTATAGTAGATAACCATGATTAATTTTAAAATAAACACAATTGAACAAACTGATAATTCTGGCTCTTTTGCCATCGAACCCTTAGAGAGAGGTTTCGGCCACACTTTAGGCAGCGTTTTGCGCCGGGTGTTACTTTCCGGTTTAGAAGGAGCTGCTATTTCCACTATTAAGATCGATGGAGTTTCCCATCAATTCTCCACCATTCCGGGAATCTCGGAAGACGTTATCCAAATAATCCTGAACCTTAAGAAGGTTAAACTGAGAATCTTTTCTGATAAGCCCATCAGATTGGTTGTTAAGGCTTCCGGAAAAGGTGAAGTCAAAGCCCGGGATATTAATGCCATGGGTGGCGGAGAGATCGTTAACCCTGATCAGCACATTGCATCTTTGAACACTCCTTCCGCCAAATTAAATATTGAGATGACTGCGGAAAAGGGTGTGGGGTATGTCGGCGCTGATGAAAAGAAAACTTCCGAAATCGGAGTCCTGCCAATTGATTCCATCTTTACCCCGGTAATTTCAGTTGATTACAAAGTTGAGCCAACCCGTGTTGGCCGCAGCACTAACTTCGACAAGCTGGTGATGAACATTACCACTGACGGCAGTGTCAAACCGGAAGAGGCTTTAAACCAATCAGCCAAGGTTTTAAGCGATTACTTCAAGCAGCTCTTTGAGCCGGTATTTGAAGGCGAAGAGGTTGAGGAAACCAAAGTCCCGGATGATGTCTTAAAGCTTAGTGTCGAAGAGTTAGATCTTCCTGTCAGAATTACCAATGCCTTAAAAGCTGTGGATATCGAGACTGTGGAAAAATTGATCACTGCACCCCGTGCCCAGCTTTTGAAAACTAAAAATTTGGGAGTACAGTCTTTGACTTTGATCTCCCAAAAACTTCAGGAAAGGGGTTTGAGTCTAAGTGAGGCATAAAGTCTATGGTAAGCACCTTGGTAGAGACAAAAATCAAAGAACAGCCCTTTTTAGAGGCTTAGTTCGTAGTCTCATCCTCCAAGGCCATTTAACTACCACTGAAGCCAAAGCTAAAGCTATTAAAGGCTTGGTTGACCGCTTAATTTCTAAAGGCCGGGAAAATACCAACGCTTCCCGAAGAGTCGTTGAATCAAACTTGCCCCAAAAAGAAGTCAGCAAAAAATTACTGGAAGAAATTGCCCCTTCCTATAAAACCAGGGCTTCCGGTTTTACTCAAGTTGTGAGGCTTGGCAACAGAGCCGGAGACGGAGCTATGTTGGTAAAGATGACGCTCATCTCAGAAGATCAGAAAACCGGAAAATCAGAGAAATCAATAGATCAGAGTGTCAGCGTATCAGAATCTCAGAACGTCGGAAAAGCAGAAGAAACAGAAGAAAAGACTGAGAAAAAAGTAGTGAGAAAACCGAGAGTTAAAAAGGAGACTAAATAATGTCGACAAACGTTGTATCAGCAAGAGAAATTAAAAGAGACTGGCAATTAGTGGATGCCAAAAATGCCGTTTTAGGAAGACTGGCTACGGATATCGCTGCTGTTTTAATGGGAAAGAAAAAACCCAACTATGTTCCTTACCTGGATATGGGTGACAATGTAGTTGTGGTTAATGCTGCCAAGGTCAAAGTTACCGGAAATAAGGCTACTGAGAAAAAATATACCCGGCACTCCGGCTATCCGGGAGGTTTAAGGGTAGAAAAGTTTGATGAATTAATTGAGCGCAAACCAGAAGCTATTATTACCCATGCAGTCAAAGGCATGCTTCCTAAAAATAAATTAGGAAGGGCGATGATTAAAAAATTACACGTTTTTGCAGGATCCGATCATCCTTTCAAAAAGATGGTTGAAGAAAAAGAGGAGACTAAATAACCATGAAAGCTAACCACACAATGCAAGCAGTAGGAAGAAGAAAAGAAGCCATTGCCCGGGTCCGGCTTATGGAAGGCCAGGGCCAGGTTACCGTTAACGGCAAACCGATTGCTGAAGTTTTCCGTGGACCGATTAAGCAAAAAGCCTACCAAAAACCGTTTGAATTGACTAAAACATTCGGCAAATACACTGCTTCGGTAAAAGTTGTTGGTGGAGGTTCCGCTTCCCAGCTTCAGGCAGTTGTCCATGGCATTTCCCGATCGCTAGCCGGAGTATCCACTGATTTCCGCGATGTCTTAAAGGACCATGGTTTGCTTACCCGCGATGCCCGGGTAAAAGAACGAAGAAAATATGGTTTGGCCCACAAAGCCCGTGCCAAGAAACAATCTCCAAAGCGTTAATTTCCAGATAATTTTGGTGAGAAATATTAATGTAAAGCATTTGCCTTTTAAGGTATTATTTTCTACATGCTGATTAGCAGTTCTGCTTTTGAGGAAAATGAAGATATCCCGGTGGAATACACCTGTGACGGGGAAGGTATGAGCCCGCCTTTGTCTTTTGAGGATGTCCCGGAGGAAGCCAGGAGTCTGACTTTGGTTGTCGATGACCCGGATGCCCCAGCGGGAACATTTACCCATTGGGTTTTATGGAATATTAATCCGGATGTGGAAGAAATTGAAGAAGGGGAGGTGCCTCCGGGAGCCAGACAGGGTGTAAACAGCAGCGGCGGAACAGGTTATACGCCTCCTTGTCCCCTCTCCGGGGTTCACCGTTATATCTTTAACCTTTATGCTTTAGACAAAACCTTAGATTTACCATCAAGCTCTTCCAAGGAAGAGTTGGAAGAAGAGATGGGGGGTTCTATTATTGCCCAAACCAGCCTGACCGGGCTCTACGGGCATATGGACGATGACGGGGGTCTTCAAGATAGTGGGGATTTTGGTATATAATGGCAGAAGTGAAGAGGAATTCTAAAAAGTTATACCGGAGTAACAAGGACAGAATGGTCGCCGGGGTTTTTGGTGGTCTGGGGGAATATTTGGATATTGACCCGACAATCCTCCGGCTTTCCTGGGTGCTTATCACTATTTTTACCGGATTCATCCCGGGCATTATTGCCTATATTCTGGCGGCAATAATTATCCCACCCCAATCTTAGGATTTTTTAACCGCCGGTATAATTCCAGTCAGTACTGACCTCTTTAAATTTTTGGAGTTTCTCCCGAAAAATTTCTTTAATTTTTTCTATTTGTTCTTCTGATTTTGCTTCGAATCTCAAGACAATATTGGGGGTAGTATTGGAGGCGCGGGCCAACCCCCACCCTTCATGGGCATAAACCCTGGCCCCGTCGACATCAACAACTTTATACCCCTCCTTTTTGAATTGGGCAGTGATTTGCTTAATGATATCGTGTTTGACTTCATCAGCTGTTTCGACATTGATAATCGGGGTAGCAATATAGTGGGGGATGCTGGCAAAAATTTCCGCCAGGGGCTCGTTTTGTTCAGATAAAAACTCTAAAACCTTCAAAGCAGAAACCATTGAATCATCAAATCCGTAATAGTCAAAGTCCTTGCCGAAAAATATATGGCCGCTCATCTCTCCGGTTAGGGAAATATTTTGACGGTTCATCTCTGCCTTAATGTAAGAATGCCCTGTCCGGAACATGATCGGCTCCCCGCCGTGGTCTTTAATATCTTCCGGTAAGGCTTCGGAAACTTTAACATCGAACATGACTTTGTTGCCGGGATGGCGGCTTAGATAAAGCCGGGACAGGAGAATCAAAATCATATCAGCTGCAAAAACATGTCCCTGGTTATCCACTAAACCTAATCTGTCCCCATCCCCGTCAAAAGCAAAACCCAGGTCGCATCCATGTTTGATTGTCTGGGCAATGGTGTCCTCCATCATGGCCACATTTTCCGGATTGGGAGTGTAGTTGGGGTATGTGGGGTCAATATTGGTATTATGCTCAATAACTTCACAACCGACTCTTCTTAAGAGCTCCGGGGCAACAATTGCCGCAGTGCCGTTTCCGGTGTTGACTAAAATTTTAAATTTATTAGTGACCTTGGATTTGGAAAGCAGGTCTTGAATATAGGCCTCCTTGATATCTTTGGAAATTATAGACCCTTGGCCATTTTCAAAATCTTCATCTGCAATTATCTTGTGGATCTGTTGGATCTCTTCGCCAAACATGGTTTTAGAAAAATCATCGCTAATTTTCGCTCCGTTCCAACCCACTGGATTATGGCTGGCGGTGATTACTGCCCCGCCCTTGGTATTTAAATAGTGCTGCGACCAGTAGCCCATAGGGGTAGTAACGTTGCCGATATTGATAACGTCTACTCCGGATTCTGTAACGCCTTTGATAAAATTTTTATGGAACGATTCAGAGGTGGCCCGGACATCATGTCCAATTGTTGCTTCCTTAATGCCCTTCCTCTTAAGATGAGTTCCGAATCCGCGTCCGATATGGTACATGGATTCTTCGTTTAGCTCATCATCCGCTTCCCGTCCCCGGAGGTCGTATTCACGGAACATGGTTTTTTTAAGAGTTGGCATAATTCGGAGAGGTCATAATAGTATATAACGGATGTCAAACAGTTGTCATATCTAGGAGGGCGGCAGCAGACCAGGCTTGATCCTGGCAACTGGTTTGTCCATGGGCATTGCAATATCGGGAATACCCTTCAGCATTTCTAATGTACAACTCCACCGGGGAACTAAAATGAGCAAAGGGTTTCAAAGAGGCTGTTTTAAGTTTCTCCGCTTCCTCGACAAACCCAAAATTTTCCAACCCTTCAATAGCAAGGCCGTTTAGGATGGGCCAAAAGCTGCCGTTGTGGTAGGAATCCTGGTTGGGGTTAAAGTTGGGAGCCAGGGCGCTCATAGTCCTTATTCCTGCATCCTCGATGAACATATCCGGAAGGAAGGTTCGTTTAATAAAACCGGGGATATATCTTTCATCTACAATAGATTCGACCCTGCCGTTTCCCTGATAGGCAGCCCAAAGACAAAGAAGGGGGTTACCTGTTACGGTTTGGATTTGGCTTTTTCTGCCATCCAAAGCCTGGGCCCCAAAGTAGATTCCGTAATCCTTAAAAATAAACTTCTGGTTAAACTTTCTTTTAACTGCATCGGCAAAAGAAATAATCTTGTGGGCAAATGTCGGCGATTGGGTTAAGTAAAAATCTCCCCAAAGTTTTAAAGCCAGCCAGGCAAATCCCTGAACTTCAATCGGGGCGATAGGGTAGGCGGGAAAAGTTCCGTCGTGTCTTATAACTGATTGATGGGAATCGGTCCAGGAGTGGACAGAGAGGCCGCCAAAACGCCTTTCTTCCGGGAATTCATATTCCAAAAGCTGGTCTTTATCGATATCCCCGTAAGTGACGATCCAGTTTAAACCGGCTTCCACCGCCGGAAGCACTGCAAGCAAAAATCCGTTGTCTTGGGTTGCCTCCCAGTATTTATAGAGAGCGATTAGGGCTAAAGGGGTAGCATCGATGGAATCGTAGTTGCGCATCAGGCCATCCGGGTAAACATACCAGGGACGTTCTCCGGAAAGCAGGTGTCCAAAATCAGTTTTGCGGAATTCGTGGATAAATTTGCCGGGCTGTTCCCCGCTTTCGATATTTACTTCCGTCCCCTGCAACTTAACCAGAGACAGCAGGGCTCTTTTGCTAATTTCCAAAAGCGCCGTGTTGGGCTGTTTCTTATGGGCACGCAAAATTTTGAGGACCGTTAAAGCAGTATCCCGGCCAAAAACACAACCGTAAATATCGTTTTTCCCGGATGCGTTAATCCCTTCTTCTGTTGCCAGATTTAAAAGGGAATCGTGTGCTAATTGGTAGAGTTTTAAGTTATCCATGGGCAGTTTCTCCTAAAACAAGGTGGCAGTTTAGCACAAACTGACCTCAATTCAAGGGGGTAGATTAACTATAGGTTTTATGATTCTAGAGATAAAACGGGTGACATTGGGGGGATAAATGCTCCTTTTTGGGCGGATCCAGCAGCTTTTTTAGGGTCTTTCTTTGCTGCCCGGTGCTTCTTTTCTTCGATGATCTTTTCATACATCCTTTCATAGCCTTCCGCCATCTTGGCCGCGCTGAATTTTTCCAGCGCGTATCTCCGGCACTCTTCCCGGTCAAGCAAACTAATGTGGTCAACGGCATCAATCATCTCGTCAATATCGGCAACCACGAAACCTGATCTGCCGTTCTCAACCACTTCCGGGACCGATCCCTTATTAAAACCGATAACCGGACAGCCGCAAGCCATGGCCTCAATCATGGTGAGCCCAAATGGTTCCTTCCAGGTAATTGGGTGTAAGAAAGCCAGGGCTTTGCTCATTAAACGGTTACGCTCCGCATCATCCACCTCCCCGATCCACCTGACGGTGTCGGAAAGCCTGGGGCCGACGTATTCGTTAAAGTAGGGGAGGTCAATGGCCTCCAGTTTGGCGGCAATGATTAAGGGGATATCAAGATACTGGGCTACCTCAATGGCATTATGGACACCCTTTTCCATGGAGATCCTGCCGACAAAGAGAAGATATCCCTCGTTTTCCCTGGAAAACGGGTAGTCTTCCATCGGCAGGCCGTTGTAAACGTTCCCGATATAGTTTAACCCCGGAGGACCGGACTTAGCCTGGGCTTCGGAAATGCTGATTAAATAGGGATTGGTTAAAGTCTGGAAGATCCGCTTATTTTCGGTGGTAAACGGTCCGTGAAGGGTCATCGCAACAGGTGTGGGTGACATATTGGCCGTAGGGAGGCTGGGGTGGCCGACGTGGTCGTGGATAATATCAA
The DNA here is from genome assembly GCA_021786315.1 of bacterium. Taxonomy (GTDB): domain Bacteria; phylum Patescibacteriota; class Microgenomatia; order Daviesbacterales; family UBA10151; genus JAJYNN01. Next base: position 67,580 of record JAJYNN010000003.1, on the reverse strand, counting down.
ACTCTTCATAATGGTAATAAGCCAACCCGATATTAAGCATTGTCCAAACGTTCGGCCCGTAAAGGTCCTTCATCTTTATTTCCCGCAGTGATTTGGGATAGACGGAAACCAGTTTGGCGGAGGTGACGGAATCACCGCTGGCAAACAGGGTTACCTTGTGTCCCCGCTTTACCAGTTCGTCCGTTAAGGCTGAAACTACCCTTTCGGTGCCGCCGTATTTTTTTGGGGGAACCCTTTCAATAATCGGAGCCAGTTGGGCAATTTTTAGCTTAGTCATAGAAGTCTTCTTGCCTTGAAGGCCGTTCCCTATCATAGTGGGAAAAAACAAGTATCCAGTAAAAACGGAGTAAGACTCCGGCAAGAGATGATCCAGCGGATTAAACCAAAGTGAGCTGTTCAGTTTTTGGTTTATCTACCTCCGCTAAAGCTTGGGGGATAACCTTAAAATCTTCCTTAAGCTGTTGCATCACGGCACCGTTCCGGAGTGCCGCTGCCGGGTGGTACATCGGGACAACGGTAATTTCTTTGCCTCTCCACCTGACGCGCTGGATTTTGCCGTGGACTTGGGAAATCTTGGCTCCAGGGAGGAACTTCCCCATGGAAAACCTTCCCAAAGTGACAAATAATTTAGGGTCGATAATTTCAATTTCCCGGTCGACATAGGGAGCAAAGGTGGCCAGCTCTTCCGGTTCGGGATCCCGGTTTTCCGGCGGACGGAAGCGGACTACGTTGGAGATATAGACATCCTCACGTTTGAAGCCAATGCTTTCGATCAGCTGGCTGAGGAGTTTCCCTGCCTGGCCGATAAACGGGCGGCCTTCCCGATCTTCGTAGAATCCCGGTGCTTCCCCTAAGAAATAGATTTTAGTATCCGGGTTGCCTTCTCCAAAAACTAATTGGGTGGCCTGGTCACGCAGCGGTAGGCTTTTATCTGCTTCCATTTCCGCTTTCAGGTTTTTTAAGGCCTCTTTTTTCTGATCGGTAGTCATTTTTCTTGTATTCTATCTTACAGTTTAGCAGCAGAATCCATTATACAATATGCTTATGGCAGAGGATGATAAAAAGGGATATGGGCCCGGATATGGAAAGAGGCCGCTTTGGCAATGGATAGTCATTTACTTAATTGTCGGCGGCATCCTTTATGCCCTGGTCTATTATTTTGTGATTGCCCCTCAAAGAAGTTCAATACCCCCGGTAACCGGAACCGTACCCACCTCAGCATTATCCGGTACCCCTGTTCCCAGTGAAGCAATATCTTCCCCTTCGGCATCGCCTGCGCCTACCGGGTCATCTCCCTTGGGATATTAAATTTCCCCTTTAGCTTCCGAAGGTGAAAGCAAAGACCCGAAGACCCTCTTCCCTGGTTGAGATCTTGAGGATATGATCACCAAAGGTAGGAGTATTGATCAAATTATAGAGGGTGGAAAATTGGACGTTAACAAAAGCCTCGCCCTTTTTATCAAATTGAATATCTGACCCGGCAAAATCTTTTTTTAATCCTGCCTCGTCCAGGCTAATATAAACTTTAATAGGCTCGCCGGTGGCCGATTCCATAACTAAGTAAACTTTCTTGGCCCGGAAATTTAAAAGAACAAAATCTTCCAGATCTTTTGTCTTTCGGGCATGTTCCAAATATTCCGGCATCGCCAGCCAAACACCGTTGATATAAACCAGGTTCTGTTCCAGGCTGCCGCCGTATTTTTCACCGTGATAAAGATAATTATGCTCTCTCTGGTATCCTTCTTCGTTGCCCAAAATTCCCCTAAGGTAACCTAAATAAAGTTCAGGAGTCTGCATAAAATTAAACTGTTCTTCTGCTAGTTTACTGGCTGCTTCTTTCGGCAACTCAAAACCGGCTTTTTTTAAAGCTTCCTGAATTTGGCTTTCTGTTTGAAGATAATTACCTTCACCGACATGGGTATAAATAATGGTTCCGTCCTGGTTTACAAGAAATTCCGTGGGCCAGGCATGAACCCCGTATAAATTCCAGGTTTGGTAGTTGTTGTCAGCAACTACCGGCCAGGTAACCCGATAATTTTTAATTGCCTCTTTTAAATTTTGGGGATCTTTTTCAAATTCAAACTCGGGATCATGAACTCCAATTAATATAAAACCGTAGCTTTTATACTTGCTCCACCACTCGCGGAGATGGGGCAGGGTTCTCTGGCAATTGATACAAGAATAAGTCCAAAAATCGATTAAAACCACTTTACCCCGCAGCTGTTTCATGGTTAGAGGGGGAGAGTTAAACCAAGTTAAACCCTGCGGAAATTCAGGAGCTTCCGTTCCCGACATATCGGGCTGGCCAGAGCCAAAGATATTCATTTGAGCAGTATAGGACGGAAGCTTAAAATTTACAGTTAGGCATTTAACCAGCGGGTGAGGCGGGTTTTATTAAAATGATGGTGCCAGTTGATATGGTGCAGAAAATGCGCGCTTAAAGCATAGAAAAAAAGACCGTAGATAATGCCTACCAAAACATCCGTGACGTAATGTTCTCCGGAATAGACCACAAAAAGCCATAAACTTAAAACATAGGGCAAAACCAGCAGACCCTTAAGCTTAAAAAACCTCAGGGCAAACAAAAGAACCAAAAAGGAGGTAGCCGCATGCATAGAGGGGATGGCAGCAATCGGGTTGGGGTTCATACTGTGATAGATGTTCACCACATCACCCCGGCCAAAGATAGCTTTCAAACTAAAGTCTAAGACCTTTTGCACCCCGCTGATATACCCGGCTTCCGCCGCGACCCAGGGGGAGGCTGCCGGATAAAGGATATAAGTGAGATAGCCGGCGTAGGAAAGCAGGGAAAAACCGGTGACAAATTGCCGGAAATAATCTTTGCGGATCAAATAGAGGAGGAAGCCAAAAGCCACCGGCAGGATGAAATAGAAAAAATAAATAAAAGCTCCGAAATAATCATACCAAGCCAGAGTGTTCGGGTGAAAAAATCTGGCTTGTAGGGTTTGGGTAGGCAAAATATGGAAAAGCCTTTGGTCAAAGCGGATCATCTCGGTAAAGTGGATTTCAAAAATCAGTCGGGGTACCAGCCCCCGGATAAAATCGTAAGAAACCAGGACAAAAACAAAGGGAATCCAATCCAGGATAAAGGTCCGGGCCCGCCTGACGAGCAGTCCTCCCAAAAGAAGGACAAAAAGATAGCGGGTGGGGGAGATAATAATCCCCTGCCACATCATCTCGGCGGAAAGCAGAACCATGTATAAAATGAATAAGGAGAAGATAAAAAAGCGGTGTTTCACCCTCAAATTATACCTTTTACACCTTAACTTTGCCTAGTTCCTCCACTTTTTTGGCCAGTTCCTCTGTTCTTATCTTGGCCCAATCTATTTTTTGCTCCCTGCCTAAAATTAGCCCCTGGATCATGTTGTGGGCCCGGACGGCTTCATCAGGATCCAGCCATTTAACCTTGATTTCCTGATGGTTCATCCGGTTGTCACTAATGGTCAAAGAGGCGAAAATAAAAACAGTTTCCACCGACACATCCCCCAAATCCTTGATGGCGATACTGTAAATACTTTCATCAATCAAGCCTTTTGCGATGATGCTCACCTTGTTTTCATCAATCACCAGCTCATCCGGGAAAAAGTCGAAAGGGAAAATTCCGGAGATTTTAAGGAGTACCCGGGCTGTTTTGGTAACCAGCTCTTCAATTTTTTGGGCTTCATTGTTGTTTGTTTGCGGCTCCGGTTGGGATTGTTTATTCTGAGGCGGGTTGAAGATGATTTGACCGTGGTTCATAGCCTGTTTATACCTAACCGATATAGACAGTTGATGAGGTGGAGGCAAGAGGTGTGTAAGAATAATTAACCTAAATTAATCCTTTTTTTCTTGAGCTGCTCCAAGTCTTCCCGGACTTTTTTTAGCTGCTTCTCAATATTTTGCAATGTTTTTGCGGTTTGGGTGTTTTCCGATTCGTCGTCATCCATGTCTTCCGATAATTCCTCCATATCTTCCTCAATATCTTCCAGACTTTCTGCATGGCGGTTAACGGTCATCTGAATAAAGATGGCCAAATATATTGCCTCCAAAGAAACCGCGGTGGTCAGTATTAGAAGAATTTGGTCAGTGGTGAAACCGAAACGCTGCAGGAGAAAAATACCTACAAAAAGTACGGTATGCAAAACAATGGAGTATGGAGTGCCTACCCACTCCGTGAATTTAACCGACGCTGTTTCCAGCAAGTTGAATTGGCTCTTAATTTTTCTGACCATAGAAATGTCTCCAAAAACGTGCCCATATGGGTAATTTAATTATACCCATCAGGAATTATTAATGCTACTATGGAAACATGGACAAAAAATTCATCCTGCATTTGGAAGAGGTGGGAATTGAGGATGTGGGTGAGGTCGGAGGAAAGAACGCTTCATCGGGTGAGATGCTTCAATACTTGGCCCCTAAAGGGGTGAATATCCCCGGAGGTTATGCGGTGACCGCCACCGCTTACCGGCATTTTTTGGAAGAGACCGGCTTAAAGGAACAGATCAGGAAAAAGCTGGATAATTTAAATGCCAAAAACATCAATGAGCTGGAAAAGGTGGCTTTGGAAATTCAAACTGCCATTAAAAAAACCGAATTTCCGGAAGACTTAAAAAAAGCCATTGCCGAAGCCCATAAAGTAGCCGAGAAAAAATACGGCAAAAACGCCGACTTTGCCTGCCGGTCTTCGGCCACCGCCGAAGATTTGCCCGACGCCTCCTTTGCCGGCGAACACGAGACCTTTTTGGATATCCGGGGGGCGGACAACGTAATGGAAGCAGTCAGGAAATCAATGGCTTCCCTATTTACCGCCCGGGCGATTTCCTACCGGATTGATAAAAAGTTTGACCATTTCCAGGTGGCCTTGTCTGTGGGGGTGCAAAAGATGGTGAGGTCAGATTTGGGTTGCTCCGGGGTGATGTTTTCTTTGGATACCGAGACCGGTTTCCCGAATGTTGTGGTCGTTAATGGTGTTTGGGGGTTGGGGGAGATGATTGTGCAAGGGGAGGTAACCCCGGATGAATTTTTGGTGTTTAAGGAAACCTTGGGAAAAAGTAAGGAAGGGAAATTTTACCGCCCGGTTATCAATAAAAAATTGGGGGCCAAAAACCAAAAAATGGTTTACGGGGAGAAACAACCGACAAAAATTGTTTCTACCTCGGAAAAGGAAAGGGAGAGTTTTGTAATTTCGGATTTGGAGGCTTTGCGTTTGGCTGAATGGGCTATGGAGGTGGAAAAGCACTACTCCAAAAAACGGGGCAAGTGGACACCGATGGATATGGAGTGGGCCAAAGACGGGAGGACAGGGGAATTATTCCTGGTCCAGGCCCGTCCGGAGACGATTCACTCCACCCGGGATTTTTCCAAGATTGCCGAGTATGTCAGGGAAGAGGACGGTAAAGAGGTAACCCGGGGAATTTCGGTGGGGAATAAGGTGGCCTCTGGAACGGCGCGGGTCATCCTTTCCCCTTCAAAGATTTCCGAATTTAAGGCCGGGGAGGTTTTGGTTACGGAGATGACCGATCCGGATTGGGAACCGATTATGAAAATTGCCTCGGCCATTGTCACCGACAAGGGTGGGAGGACTTCTCACGCCGCCATTGTTTCCCGGGAGTTGGGGATTCCCTGTGTGGTGGGAACGGAAGGGGCCAGCGGCAAAATCAAGACCGGTGATAAAATCACCGTGGATACCACCGGCAGTGAAGGGTTGGTTTTGGAAGGGCTGTTGAAGTTTAAAATTGTAAACCATGACGTCAAAGATTTTCCCCGGCCAAAGACTCACGTCATGATGAATATCGCCACCCCCGATACGGCTTTTGAAAAATCGTTTTTGCCCAATGACGGGGTGGGGTTGGCCCGGGAAGAATTTATTATCGCCTCGGATATCGGCATTCACCCCTTGGCAATTTTAAATTTTTCCAAACTTCCGGAAGGGATCAAAAGAAAGGTTCAGGAGAAAACTTTCGGGTACCCGGATAAAGTCCAATATTATGTGGATACGTTGGCTTACGGAATAGCCAAAGTGGCCGCCGCTTTTTACCCCAAGCCGGTGATTGTCCGTTTCTCTGATTTTAAGACCAATGAATACAGCGCTTTAATCGGGGGAGAATTATATGAGCCGAAAGAAGAAAATCCAATGCTGGGGTGGCGGGGCGCTTCCCGTTATTATCACCCGGATTTTGCCCCGGCTTTTGTTTTGGAACTGGAAGCCATTAAAAAGGTCAGGCAGGAGATGGGCTTAACTAATCTGTGTGTGATGGTTCCTTTTTGCCGGACTCCGGAAGAGGGCAAAAAAGTAGTGGAGATAATTGAGAAAAACGGGGTAAGAAAAGATGACCTAAAAATATATGTGATGTGTGAGATTCCGGCCAATATTGTTTTGGCGGATGAGTTCCTGAAAATCTTTGACGGGATGAGTATTGGCAGTAATGATTTGACCCAATTAATGTTGGGGCTGGATAGGGACGGCAATGAAAAGATCCGCGGGATTAGCAATGAAAATGATGAGGCGGTAAAGACAATGATCGGCAACATTATTAAAAAATGCCGGGCGGAGAAAAAGTATATCGGCATTTGCGGACAAGCGCCGTCTGACTATCCGGAGTTTGCCCAATTCCTGGTCCGTGAAGGAATTGAAAGTATTTCTTTGAATCCGGATACTGTGATTAAAACAACTCTCAAAATTGTGGAAGCGGAGAAAAAGGGATAAGGGGTAAGTATTTAGTATTAAGGGTGGAAGATGAAGATAGATGATATTCAACTTAAGGTAATTCCGGATTCGAGGGGACAGGATACACTGGAAGCGGAGATGATTTCCGGAGAAACCTCAGCTGTTGCTTCTGTTCCATCGGGAAAAAGCACCGGGAAAAACGAAGCCGCACTAATCCCTCCTAAAAATGCTTTGGAAAAAATCCCCTGGATAAAATCCCAAATCGGGGATACCGAATTTTCCACCCTGGAACAATTTGACCATTTGCTTTTAACCCTTGACGGAACTCCTAACAAATCTAAACTTGGTGGAAATTTAATTTTGGTTTTATCAATTGCCTTCACTAAACTTTTAGCCCAAAAAGGGAATTTGGAAACTTTTGAATTGATTGCCAAAATTGCCGGCAATAGGGAGAAAAAGTTACCCCTTTGTTTTTATAACTTAATTGAGGGTGGGGTACACGCGGAAAATTCCCTACCCTTTCAGGAATACCTGCTGATCCCCCAAACAAATTCCCCCCGGGAATCTTTAAATGAAGTTTTATTGTTCATTAAAGTTTTGGGGGAAGTAATCCATAAAAAATATGAAAAATTAAAACAGGGGGATGAGGGCGGCTATACCGTTCCTTCCACTGATCCTTTAACAGGTTTGCAGATTTTGGATGAAGTCAGAAAAGAAGGGGGTTGGGAAGATAGTTTATTGGGGCTGGATGTGGCGGCATCAACCTTTAAAAAAGATGCCGGGTATTTGGTGGGGGATAATTTATTAACTCCTGATCAGCTTTTGGATTTATATAAAAAGATAGTGACAGATTACCCGATGTTCTCTATTGAAGACCCATTTTCGGAGGATGACCCGGAAAGTTTTGCCAAATTATTAGAATTAATTGGAAATAAAACTTGGATTGTGGGGGATGATTTAACCACCACCAATGTTTCCCAAATTAGAAAAGCCAAAGAAAAGAATGCTATCAATGCCGTCATTATTAAACCCACCCAAATCGGGACAGTGACGGAAACTATCCAGGCGGCAAATTTGGCCAAAAGTTACGGCTGGAAAACGATTGTTTCCCACAGGTCCGGTGAAACCATGGATACCTTTATTGCGGATTTGGCGGCTGGGATCGGCGCTGACGGTTTTAAATCCGGTTGCCCCTTGCAGGAAGTAAGACTGGTAAAGTACCATCGGTTGGTGGAGATAGAAAGGAATTTTAAAATTTAAAATTGTAAATTAAAAATTATATGAGTTACTTAGTACTTGTTCGACATGGTGAATCAGTTTGGAACGCCCAGGGTCTTTGGACCGGTTGGCGGGATATTGATTTGGATGTTAAGGGTAGGGCTGTGGCCGGGGGAGTTGGGGAAAAACTCCGGGGTATTAATTTTCAAATTGCCTATACCTCCAAACTGCTGCGGGCAATCCATACTTTGGATGAAATTAAAAAAGTCTTGGGGGCGGAAAATTTGGAAACGGTGGAGGATTCTGCCTTAAACGAAAGGGATTACGGGGATTATACCGGAAAAAATAAATGGGAACTGCAAAAATTATTTGGGGAAGAAAAGTTTCAAAGGATCAGGAGAGGGTGGGATGAACCGGTTCCCAATGGGGAAACCTTAAAGGATGTTTATAACCGGGTAGTGCCTTTTTATCAAAGCCATATTTTGGAAGATTTAAAAAATGGCAAAAATGTTTTGGTGGTGGCCCACGGGAATTCACTTCGGGCATTGGTCAAATACATTGAAGATATTCCGGATGTAGAAATTCCCAATATAGAAATTGCCACCGGTGAAATTGATATTTATGAAATGGATGCTGAAGGAAAAATTTTATCCAAAGAGATAAAGAAACCAGACTAGAAGCATTTTCAAGGTGACGCCTTGACGTACGTAAAGGCGTCACCTTATGAGCGAAGCTCTTAAGCTTTGCTTAGAAGACACCCCTGGAAATTACACTATATTTTCTGGACTTCCCGATATAAAGCCTTTAATGTTTTTAACCGTGGTTTCCAGAATGGAAAATTCGGCTTCTTTGGTATAGAAGGCCATGTGGGGAGTGGCAATAACGTTTGGCAAATGCATTAAGATATGATCCTCCACCACAGTCCTGAATTCTTTGGCGGAAACTTTCTTGTTGGATAAAAGCTCCGCCTCTTCCTTTAAGTCATTTTCCTCCTCAAAAACATCCAACGCCGCCCCGGCAATATGTTCCTGGGTTAAAGCCTGAAACAAGGCTTCGGTTTCCACAACCGCCCCCCGGGAGGTGTTTATTAAAAATGCCCCCTTTTTCATGAGCAGGATATTTTCCTTATTTATTAAATGGTGGGTTTCCGGCAAATAGGGGGTGTGCAGGGTAACAATATCCGCATCCCTTAAAAGTTCACCCAAGGAAACATACTCAAAACCTAAAGTTTTGGAAAGCTCATTATTAGGATATGGGTCACAAGCCAAAACCTTCATATTAAAACCCTTGGCAATTCTAATGACATTGGCCCCGATTTTTCCAGTCCCCACCACCCCCAGGGTTTTTTCGGATAAATCGAATCCCCGCAGTCCCTCAAAATCAAAATCGTTACCCATCTTTATCCGGTTAACGGCTGCCGGGATTTTCCGGGACAGGGAAAGGATTAAGCCAAAGGCAAACTCGGCCACGGTGTGCGACCCGTAAGCCGGAACCGTGGAAACCGTAATTCCTTTGCTTTTGGCAAACTGGGTATCGATGTGGTCAAAACCGGTGGAACGGGTGGCAATATGTTTTAAATTAGGAAAAGCGGAAATTACTTTATCCGTTACCTTCGAACAAACAAAAACAGAGATAATATCAAAATCGGTTTCTTCCGGAATACAGCCTTCAGCCAAAGGATCTTCTATAAAAGTTACCTCGTGTCCCTCTAATTCCTTAACAAAATAATCTTCCTTCTCAGCTTCAGTAATTTCAAAGATACAAATTTTCATGGGTAGGTATATCCATTATATAAATAATTGCGCCTTAATAGGAAGGGGAACGTGTTATAGTCCATAGACTTTTGGTCCATGTCGGACTATAATCTTTCGGTGTCTAAAAAATTTATTGTTCCCGGTCTTGTATTGGTTCTCATTGTTGTGGTAGCCTTGGTGGTGATGTCAAATAAGGACGACAGTGCTGCATCCGGGGACAACTCAAAAACCATTACCCAAAGTGAATCAATTTCCGCGGCCCCTGTTGATGCTTCCCCTTCGGGAGAGCTAAAGATTGAAGACATAAAAGTGGGAACCGGGAAAGAAGTAAAATCCGGGGATACAGTGACCATTAATTATGTTGGCACCTTGGAAAACGGGCAAAAGTTTGATTCTTCATACGATCGGAATCAAGCTTTTGTAACCCAAATTGGGGTGGGACAGGTGATTAAAGGTTGGGATGAAGGGGTAATAGGCATGAAGGTTGGTGGAAAAAGAAAGTTAACCATCCCACCTGATTTAGGCTACGGCTCCCGGGATATGGGAGTTATCCCACCCAACTCCACTCTCATCTTCGAACTCGAACTTCTTGATGTAAAATAATACCAGCCAATTTAGAAAAAATAAGATTAGCTTATCTTGTTTTAGATTATATTAAGTACTAAAATGTTAGGCGAGACAAGATATGGATTTTATTACCCCTATCTTTCTTCAAAAAGAACAAATTCAGATTTTTAAAATTTCGCTTGATTAGGTTTATAGTCAGACTATTTTATGGATGACAACCTTTTAAATTTTATAAAGTATTGCCTAGGTTATATAAAACTAACAAGGGCGCGTACTGTATTAGCGCAACAAAAATATGCTGTTGATATACCCGCAGGTTACTTCGGATTACTTGGATTGCTAAATGGAGATACCGATGAAAAAATAGCGGAATTAATTGATCTTAAAACCTTTTATGAGTACGATCCAAAGGATGTGCCTGAAGAAAAGAAAAAGGATTACGAGAGCGAAAAAGAATTAGCGAACAAAATAGATGAAATTTATGACAAGCAGAGAAATGATCAATATACAAAACAAGTTATATTAAGTTTTGGTTATTTTGAAATAGAGATTCCCGTAGAGGAAGACGGAGATATTATTACATCGGATGAACAAGAAGAGGCTATAGAAGAAAAATCCACTAAAACGAAGATAGATCGTTATCCCCTCTTCTCTTTACCAGTCAGAATCGAAAAAGAGATTAGTAAAAGCGGGGTAGGGCGATACTACGTATATTTCATTGACTCAGAAATACAAGTGAACATTGGAATACTAGAAGCGATTCTTGGTGAAGGTTTATATTTTCAGCTTTTGGAAGAGATGGGTAAATACGAAATTGATGGAAGACTAACTTTACCTATAACTGATTTAGAAATATTTACAGAAATTTGGCATAAAATCAAAGCCCAGTTGCGGTTAAAAGAAGCTAATTTTGATGAAGATTCTTTTTCGTTGGATGAAATTAAAATTGCTTTAAGTGCAAAAGCTAATTATTTTCTAGCTGAAGATTTGGCAAAACTTACAAAACTAACTGAGGAGGAACTCTCTAAAACTGCTCTTACGAGTTGGACTCAAGATGAAGGTTTAAATATTGAGAGTGATGTACCTCACGAGAAAGATTTATATTTTCCATTTTTGTATGACAAATATCAGCTTTCAACTCTCTCTTTACTTGGTAATAAAGGGGCAATTATCCAAGGGCCTCCGGGTACTGGAAAATCTGAGACAATTTCAAATATCCTTTGTCACCTCGCTGCAACTGGGAATCGCGTATTATTCGTAAGCCAGAAGGCTCAAGCATTGAAAGTTGTGAAGGATAAGCTTAAGAAGCTTGAAGTAAAGTATCTTTTTGGTTATTTACCTAACCCTAATTCAGCGCAACTCGGAGACGATGATGAAGCAGATGGTATTGCCCCGCAGTTGAGTGCACTTGGTTCTTATATTGAAAAACTTAATTATAAATATCAATGGGCAGGAAGTTCGATTGAATTACCAGAAATTGAAGGAGTAGTGGAGGAAAAAGAAGAGAAGCGTAAAGATGTTAATAAAATTATTGATACTCAGAGGCGAGTATACAAACTTCATCAAGAGATTGCTTCGCTTGAAGAATATAACTTGAGCATTTCTGATTATGAGAGTTTTGCAAAAAATATGTCAACGGCTGAATGGAAAGAAATAAAAACATTAAAAAAAGAAATTGAGACGCTGAATGAGGTAATCAAAGAATATGAGCATAGTGAAGAAAAGAAAAAGTATGACAAGATTTTTTCGGATTTTGATCTGAAAAACGGTGATTTTGCTAAAGCAACGGCAGAGATTAGAGAGGATGTTATAAAAACTGGGTATGATCGTCATTCGCATATTTTGCGCAATGTTAATAATTTCAAGCGGAGGATACGACTTAAAAACACTTTTTCTAAATTACCCATGAAGATCTACGATCATATAGATGAAATTTTGAAAAGCAATTTTGGGAAAGAGGAAAAAGTAAAATTGCTTGATCGACTGTATAAATATTGCTATTTTTTTGAAAATATTCAAATTCTAGATAAAGCCAATGAAAAATTAGAAGAAACTTTAGATGAATGCGGACTATCTGACAAAGAATTCGAAGTTTTAGACGGGAAGATTGATGAATGTACTTCTGTTGGCTTCGAAGAAATTAAGAATAAGATCGTGAAGGTGCACGAGATTGAGGCGGAGTTACAAGAATTAGCCAAAACTGCTAGCGTAAATCAAATAAATTCTGCCTTAAAACATTTCGAACAGGAACGCGCCAAGAGAGTTGCTCTTTATCTTCAGAACATTATTGATATGAGAATTATGGAAAAATGGAAGTCAGGCATAACAATCAAACAGATAGTAAGGAAACTTGCAAGCGCTTTTGGAAAATCTAAAAAAGCTTTTAAGACATTTGATAATCTTCGTAAAGACGTAAACAATTTCAACGTTGTTTTGGATTTGATTCCCATCTGGATTATGGAACTTGATGATGCAAGTCGCATTATCCCACTTGAAGCTGGTTTATTTGACTATGTAATTTTGGATGAAGCGTCTCAATGTAACGTTGCATATACATTACCTGTGATGTACCGCACGAATAAAGTTCTCTTTGTTGGTGATAGTGAACAAATGCGTGATACCACTGTTATGTTTAAATCCAACCGAGTGTTTGACGACTTAGCGCGACGATATCAGATACCTGAAGAACGACAGATTAAGGCGACAGGATCGGCTGTGCAATCGGTCTTAGAAATTGCGGAGAAACGAGGTTTTATGGCCAAGCCTCTCAGATATCATTATCGTTCACCTGCTGAGTTGATTGGGTTTAGTAATGAATTTTTCTATACACCTAAAGGTAAAGAGCTGATTCCAGTTAATAGTAATTATTTGACTTATAAGGACACGAATCGAGTAATGCTTATTCATGAGATTAAATCTGATTGGAGCGAAGAGTTTTCAGATAATGTAAATGTTGCTGAAGCTAAAGCAATATTAAACTTTTTCAAGGATCTACGTAAGGATGAGTGTTATAAAAACAAATCTGTTGGTATCTTATCTTTCTTTAATGCGCAGGCGGCTTACATCCGTGATCTCTTTGAGCAGGAAGGATTTAAAGAGGAAAACGATAATTACAAGGTAAGTATAATTGAAGGTATTCAAGGTGACGAAAAGGATATAATAATTTATTCGTTCGTTATTAGAACACCTGATCAAAAAAGAAAATACGTGCCTTTGACTGGAGAAAGTGGAGATATAAGAGCTGATATTAACAAAGGAAGAGTTAATGTCGCATTTTCGCGCGCCAAACTGCAGGTTCATTGCTTTGTAAGTATGCCTATCAATGATATTCCTGAGAAAATTTGGCTCAAAAAATATCTTGAATATATACAGGAAAACGGAGAAGTCGCATTTTATTCCACGGAGATTAAGCCTTTTGATTCATATTTTGAAGAAGAATTTTTTAATCTGATGCGCTCAAATTTAAAACGAGGGTATAAAATCCAAAACCAGGTAGAGAGTTGTGGTTTTCGAATTGACTTTGTTGTAAGTAATGCAAATACTGGTAAACGTTTGGCTATCGAGTGTGATGGTCCATGCCATTTTAAGGATGAAATAGATGAAGCTTATGGTATTCATGTTGAAAGTGACGAAGAACGCCAACGTGTACTTGAAGCTGCGGGTTGGAAGTTTTGCCGTATCAAATATGCAGATTGGATTAATGAAAAATTTGATCGTAATACAGTAGTTCAATCGGTTACGGAGTTATTAAACTAAAGTTTTGCAATTAATTTTGACAATGAAGTGGAGCTCCGTCGCAAGCTATTCCATCTCCATCAGCATCTCGAGCGCTACATCCGCAAACATTTAAAAGATATTGAGCTTCGGCACAGGAGGAAATTTGGGTACATGTTTTACTACAATTACAGATATAAGAACTAGTATAGGTTTGGGTTTGTGTTGCCGGTTGGTAAGTCTGTTGTATGGTGGGCGTACTTGTTGGTACAAAAGTAGGGATTAGATAAGGTCTATTGGTTGGAGAAGGAGCAATAACTTTTGTTGGAGTGGGTGTATTGGTAGGTGAGATTGTAGGGGTTATTTTAGGGGAAGGACTTACTTTGCCTGAGTTAACATTTAAGTTTTGAGAATCTGAAGTTTGGGGTTTAGTTCCACTCCCAGATTTCGGTTGATTTTGGGGAGCTGGATTGGTAATTCCGATAAGAATAAACAGTACAACAATTATTATTCCAAAATAGAGGCCAATTTGTTTTCTGGATAAATTGTGTTTTATCAAAGTGTTAGTTAATGAAGGTCTAATTAAACATGCAATTAATAGAAAAGGGGAAATTAAAAATAGCAAGACTAAAATGACGACCATGATCTTAGAGCTGATTGGCCTTAAGATACTCTTTATCTTGTCAAAAATCAAACAGCTTTATCTTTAATGAAGCGACTAAGATCCAAAAATATATAGTTCTTCTTCGGCGCGGGTGATGGCAGTATAAAGTTCTATCTTCTGGATATTTAATGGATTATTTTAAGGTTAAAGAGTAAAATTAGGGCTGTGAATTGTGAGATTTGTGGAGCAGATCCAGAAACAATAGTTTTACTTCCGAAAAAACAACCTGATGGCAGATTAAATACTCTTGCCTGTATAAGCTGTTCCATCGAAAGTGGTTTATATTGTCAAAAACATAATCGGCCTCATCTTGGATTTGATGACGGAACTACTGCTTGTATCCCATGTATTGAAGAGATTTTAGAAAGAGATGGTGAAAGGATTGCTGGAAGTTTAGCCGTAGCTATATCTCAGTCCGAACAAGGACCAGAGATTCAAAGAGGTTTGGAAAATTGGTTAAGAAATATTCATCAAAAGTTATTAAGGGTAGATCTGGCTGATTTATCCGTGGCTTTAAGATATAAAAATACTCCTTATGCTGTAAATATTTCCCGAGCCGTTGTTTCTTATTCAGAGAGGATGAGAATGACTCCTGAAGAAGCAATCGCTAAAATAGCTCAAGAAGGAGTAGGGGTCATTTTACCTCCGGACTTGACTGAAGACGACTAAGCTCCAAAAATATATAATTCTTCCTCTGCTCTGGTAACTGCTGTGTAAAGCCATCTTTTCCAGGTGTCATCTGTCATTTGTTTAAACCTTTCTTCAAAAAGAATGACCCTTTTGGCTTGAGACCCTTGGGCTTTATGAACCGTTAAGGCATAACCAAAATCAAAAAGGTCGCCTTCCATAATTTGGCTCCTTTTTTCCGTAAAGTTCATTGGGGTATCAGAATTAAATTGCTCCACAGAGATTAATCCGTGATAATTTTGGTCCTCACCATCCATGGCAATTTCTGCCTCATACCACTTAGGATCCTTTTTCTTAATCCGGATAATAGTTCCCAACATCCCGTTATAGATTTTTTCTTTATGATTATTACGCAAACAAATAACTCGGTCTCCGGATGACGGTTCCGGAGTTTCAAACCCCAAAGAATTCCTGATGTGATTATTTAATTTTCGTCTTGTTGTGTTGTATCCACACAAAATTAAGGTGTCGGTGTTAAATCCGGAAAGCATTTCCCCCATCTCGTCTTGGGTATCAAAATCCTCCGGGGAAAACTTGCGCACTTTTTTAGAATACTTTCCCGGTCTAACAAGTCCGTGTTCCCGGGCCTGGATGGATAAACCGATAATCGGGTTTTCCCTGGCTTGGCGGTGGATTTCCTCTAACCGCAACTGCGGTTCCTGCATTAAATTAAAGTTACCTTTGATTGGGGGGAGTTGGCCGTGGTCGCCAACAACAATAATGGGTTTCTTGTAGGACAAAAGGTGGTGCCAGATTGTTTCATCCACCATCGAGGCCTCATCAATAATAATTAGGCTGCATTCAATTTCATCCTTGGTTTGCCAGCCAATAATTTCCTCCTTTTCATTCACAACGGGGGAATAGATTAAGGAGTGAATAGTGCTGACTGTGTCATCAGGAAGGATGACGTTTTGATCCCGCAATTTTGTTTTTAAAATCCTCGCGGCTTTGCCGGTGTAGGAGACAAAAGCCACCTTTAAATCTGGGTCAATTTTATCTAAGTTTTCCCGGAGGATGGAAATCAAGGTTGTTTTGCCGGTGCCGGCATAACCTCCCAAGGTAATGAATTGTTTTTGGTCTTTTTCTTTATTAAACCAAAGAAGGATTTTATCCAGGGCACGTTGCTGGTCTGGGGAAAGATTAATCATGTGAGGATTATTCTAAACCCGATTTAAATTATTAGAAATACTTCAAAATTGCATCTAGAAAAGGTGACGCCTCGGCGTAAGATAAGCAGAGCTTGCGACCTAACGGTCTTAGGCGTCACCTTAAGAATAAGTCTACTTGCTTCGCAAGATCTTGTTTACCTTCGGTAAATTAGAAAGATATGGTTTTTTTATTCACGCTTTTGGCCGCAAAAGCGTGGTAAAACTCTGGTCACAGGAACGAGACCTAAATTTGTCTTGTTGCTAGTCGGGGGCTCACCCCCTCGGAAATTCCCTTCGGTCAGTTTCCGGTTCCCCCTGACAGCAACTTCGTCAAATTTTTAACGGTCTCTTGTTCCCAGTGACCCATTAAATTTTTTTGAGTGGGGATAGTCTTTGTTTGTTATATTACTTTGAAAAAGGGGTCAATAGGAGTAAAATTCATCCAGAATGAGTGATGATGACCAGAAAAATTCTGCCGTAACCCAAACCCAAACTGATGATGTGGCGACAACTTCTCCTTCCGGTGATGAATATGATGTGGAGATGTGGTGGGTGAAGGATGTCAAAGAAGGGGATGCTAAACAGGCAGAAGTTACCATGAAGGCTTTGATGAGTGCCGGGTTAAAGCCCAGATTAGTGGCCCATGCTTTGGAAAAAGGCCATGGGTATTCCATTGAAACTGCTGAAGTTAAACAAAGGTTTAACAATTTAAAGGAAGCGGTGGGGGAGCTGGCAGTAACGGAGGAGGGGGTTGGGGCTTATGAAGTTGTGGAAAAACCTCTGCTTACTCCGGGGGAACATCTGGAACAGATGGTTGCCGAAGAGGGCTTGGTAAAGGCAGAGGTGGTTTCCGATATTGAACAAATCAGGGAAAGAGGAGGGGAGAATAAACAAAAAGTCGAGATGACGGTGATTGTCAAAAAGGAACCGCCAAAACTTTTACAAAATGAAACCCCGGCGGAAAATAATTCTAACACTTCAATTTATTCCGGAGGCTTTGTCCGGATTGAAGACTTAAAAACTTCGTAAGGGTTTTGGATTATTCATCGGTTTCTTCAGAAGTGTCCAGGGGTGCGGGGCGGATAATTTCTTCCTCAATTGTTTCCAGGGCTGCAGGAATGTTTTCCTCTATCTTAGATTTTCTTCTGGTTGACCTGGCAGCTTTTTTGGAAATCCCAAAAACCTGTTTTTCTCTTTCACGATGCCTTTTCCTGACTGTTTGGCTGCCGTGACCGTATCTATCAACGCTGGCATCAATATCCTTTTCGGTTCCCATTTAGAATTTGGGGCAGAAATAAAAATGGTCGGGGTGACAGGAATTGAACCTGCTGCTTCTCGCACCCCATGCGAGCGTTCTACCGATGAACTACACCCCGTAGTTACTCTGGTATTTTATCAAAGCCGTACTTATAATTCGAGTACCACGAGAATTACAAGATCTTGCCGTAGGCCAGTAGACTTATAATGCCATTAGGATATGAGAATATCTTTAGAAAAAGCTAAGAAAAATAAATTATTCTACTTCGTAGTTACCTCGGTTATTTATCACCCCAGGAAAAAGAAATGTTTAATTTTGCAAAGGTCCAAAAAAGAGGTTACTCATCCCGGGCTTTGGGGAGTCACCGGGGGAAAGCTGGAATGGTCGGATTTGGAGAATAACCCCATAACCCGGATGAACCACGATGTCCCCAATTGGGAAGGGTTGGTGGAAAAACTTATTGAGAGGGAAGCCAAAGAGGAGAGCGGGCTGGAAGTTGTTGACTCCAGGTATCTGGAAAGTGTTGTCTTTGTCCGCCCGGACAATGTCCCGGTGGTTTGTATGAAATTTGCCGTCCGTTATAAAAAGGGGAGAGTGGTGATTCCCCCGGAGTTTGATGACTATGCCTGGGTGGATAAAAAGGACTTAAAAAAGTACGACTTAATTAAAGGCATTGAAAGGGAAATTCTTAAGACCATTCAAATCTTCTCTACTCCATCTTCTCTGTAATTATGTATCCATACGGTAGAACAAGAAGGCCAAAATAGGTACTTGACGAGTTTCGGGTTTTATTCTACTATGGCTGTATGGCTGACAACGGCGATGCCCGTAAAACTGCAATTTTAGCTGCTATGCAGCAGATCCAAAAACAATACGGTACGGGTTCGATAATGAGGCTTGGCGAACGGGTGGAAAAGATGTCGGTTGAAGTTATCCCCACCGGTTCCATTGCTTTAGACTTGGCCCTTGGTGCCGGCGGACTTCCCAAAGGAAGGATTATTGAAATCTACGGACCGGAAGCTTCCGGTAAAACTACAGTGGCTTTGCATGTTATTGCCGAAGCCCAAAAACGCGGCGGCGTGGCAGCCTTTATTGATGCCGAACATGCCTTAGACCCCCAAAGGGCACAAAAGTTAGGCGTTAATTTAGACGACCTGTTAATTTCCCAGCCGGACACCGGTGAGCAGGCTTTGGAAATTGCCGAGACCTTAATCCGTTCCGGGGGAATTGATGTCATTGTTATTGATTCA
Source organism: bacterium (assembly GCA_021786315.1). Taxonomy (GTDB): domain Bacteria; phylum Patescibacteriota; class Microgenomatia; order Daviesbacterales; family UBA10151; genus JAJYNN01. Next base: position 48,653 of record JAJYNN010000003.1, on the reverse strand, counting down.
GTGGCGGCTTTGGTACCCAAGGCGGAAATCGAGGGGGAAATGGGTGATTCCATGATTGGTGTCCAGGCCCGCTTGATGTCCCAGGCTTTGAGAAAACTGACCGGGGCAATTGCCAACACCAACACCATTGCCATATTCACCAACCAATTGCGCCAAAAAATCGGGGTGATGTTTGGCAACCCGGAAACCACCCCGGGCGGGTTGGCCTTAAAGTTTTACGCTTCCGTGAGACTTGATATCCGCAAGATTGAAAATATCAAGGACGGTGACCAGGTTGTCGGTTCCCGCCATCGGGTCAAGGTTGTCAAAAATAAGGTCGCTCCCCCATTCCGGATTGCTGAGTTTGATATGGACTCTAATGGCATTTCCCACGAAGGCGAGTTATTGGATGTGGGGATTGAACTGGGAATTTTGAGTAAGTCCGGGGCCTTTATCCGCTGGGGTGAACAACTATTGGGTCAGGGAAGGGCAGCCGCCATTTCCACCCTAAAGGAAGACAATAAACTGGCGGAAAAGCTGGAAAAAGAAATCCGCGATGCCTGGAATAAACAGGCAACAGGGAAAGAGATGGTGGTGGGTAAGGAAGAAGAGGAAGAGTTGGTAGAGACAGTATAAATGGCAGAAAGTGAATTAAAGATTGCTGATCCAGAGCTTCAAAAATGGTTCGAAGATAATGGCGTTACCTGGAAAATTGAAGAAGACCAGGAAAGCGAGTTTCCCTTAGTCAGAGTATCTTTGCCCACGCCTTCAGACTTAGTTTCCCGAAAAGTTGAATGTGCAAATTGCGGAAAGGAAGCAAGTGTTGTTTTAAATAACGAGGACTGGTTTTTTTCTGATTCCCAAGTGAGGCTTCGTGTTGAAAATATTATGGATTACCAGGTTGCCGATGAATGCCCGGAAATTGAAAAAGGCGGGGTTTCCTGGGAAGAAATCCAGCAAAGATATCTGGCAAAGGATCCGGAAGCGACAAAGTTTATTGAGGGTTGTATCCAGCACTGCCGGGTAAGAGAAATTGATTCCCGTTTTAATGTAAACAGAGTTAGATCTTCCATGCATGAACTTTTGAAAAATACAGTTGCAACACCAGAACCACCCTCAGCCTTAAAAGTTAAAACAGCATTGTTAGGATAACTGGTAATTATTGTTCTTATGTCTAAAATTACCTCAGTCGAACCCCAAAAAAAGAACCCCAAAAGATTTAACATTTTTTTAGATGGTCAATTTGCCTTTGGGGCGGATGAAGATTTAATTGTCTCTTATCGGATAATTCCCGGAAAAATTATTGAGCAAAAAGATTTGGAAAAACTTTTATTTGAATCAGAAGTGGGGAAACTAATGGAAAGGATGTACGGGCTTTTTTCTGTTAGGCAACGTTCCGAAAAAGAAACTAGAGACTATCTAAAAAATTTATCTTTTAAAAGAAAACTTAAGGATAGGGAGGAAATTTCTGATTTAGTAATAGATCTTCTGGTGGAGAGACTCAAAGCGAAAGGAATGATTAATGATTTAGAATTTGCTAAATCTTGGGTAGAGGCAAGAAGAAAAAGTAAACAAAAAGGGGTTAGGGCTTTAAAGGCAGAACTTTTTCAAAAAGGCATTGACCGGGAAATTATCGAGGAAGTAGTAAAGGAAGATGATGGAAGTGAAGAAGATTTAGCTGAAAAAGCTTTAGAAAAAAAGATGAAGAGTTGGAAAAATTTAGAACGCCGGGAATTTAAAAAAAAGGCTTTGGAATTTCTTATGAGAAGAGGTTTTGATTATGAAACTTCCAAAACTGTTGTGGAGAAATTCTCTTAACTATTTTTAAGAATTTCCCAATTCTGAAGGATTCGTTGAATGATTTTTTCAGCTGCATTGAAAGCTGATTGATAAGCTGAATCTTCTATCGGGTTTTCGTGATAACTGCCTCCGTGATATCTCGGATGAGCAAAAACTCTTACCGCGGGATTGATACCAGTTGCTACGTTTTCGTTAAGGTGAAAATCTGATCTTGCAGCTACAACCGGACAAAAATTAGTGGCCGCATAAGCTATCTCTGCCGACATCCCATCATCTAAAACTGCGCCTTCACAAATTGCAAAAACTAAACCTGCTCTTGGAATGGCTAATCCATAATTAACTGTGTGAATAACGTTATCGTTAAACCATCCCCAATCTTTTATCAGATCAACTAATGGTCGGTTTTGATCGAAAAGGCTTGGCTCTACAAATTCTCCACACATGGCAAATGGATCAAGGATAAAAGCCCCTTTTTCTTCAAGAGACGGATGAATGTCTTTTCTTAGGGCTTGTTTACCTGGATACTTAAAACCTTGATCGCTGGCCACATAAACAGGAACTTTAGGACCATCTTCTGTAATAACAATTCCTTGGGCAGGAAAATCATATTTTTCAAAAACACTAGGTAATTTGCCACCTAAAACTCTTCTTGCCTGAGCAAGAGTTGGAGTTTGCAGCATCTTACGGGTGATTCGGGGTTCTGCTTTTTCTGTGGCCACTTTAAGCCGATAATAAACACTAAAGTATTCCTTGTCAAGATAATAAGGTTTCCTTAAATTAATCCGAGTAGATCTTGGAAATTATGGATTACCTGATGGGCACCTGTAGCAAGTAACAACTTCCTTTTCTTATATTTATGATCAACTCCAATAATTTTTCTGACTCCCGCTGCTTTTGCGGCGTGTATATCAGTAGGGCTATCACCTGCCATATAAGCATCCTGAGGATCTATTCCCAAAAGAGATGAGGCTTTGTATATCATTTCCGGATGAGGTTTAGGGTTTGCTACATCTTCACAGGTAATGACTGTTTTAACAATTTGGTCAATTCCGGTTATCCTTAAACTTGCAGGAAAGCCCCCATACCAATTTGTGGTAATTGCTAAAGGGTACCCCCTTTTCCGGAGTTCCTCCAGGGTTTCAAGTACTCCCGGATAAGTTTTGATTAAATGTGGATTATCCCTTTGGAAATCTATATGGGTTTCACATAAGCGGAGTATGTCCGCTCCGGGAACAAATGTCCGATAGCAGGTTTCTAATGATGGACCAAGAACACTGCTAATCTGTTCTCTGGTAAACTTTACCCCCAGATTGCGGAAATTATTTTCGAATGACTGAAGGATTAGTTCATCTGTATCAACTAAAGTACCATCGTTATCTAAAATAATACCTGGTTTTGAGCTTAGCTTCTCCATAGATTTGGAATATAACAGAAAAGACCTTTCATTTCCATGACATGAGCAACGTTGAAAAAATTCTTCAAAAGGGGTAAGCAGAGCTTGCCTTTTTCAGACGAAAAAGGTAAACTTATCAGGAAGTCAGAAAGATTTTCAGGTTATGATGAAGTTTGCGAAAGTAAAACTTAATTCAAATACCCAAATCTCCAAGTAATTGGTTTAACCTTTCTGGCCTCTAAATTTTTACTATGCAAAAAAGTTTTGGTTCTTCACAATTTAACCAATCTGATAACTCTAAGGGGGGAAATTCCTCTGCCAATTTTTCCCAAAGGGAAGCGGATTTGGCCAAAAGGGAAGGTGCTTTAGAAGAGCGGGAAAAGTTAATTAACGAAAAGCTCAAAGCCTTAGACGATAAGCTGGCAATTTTAGAAAAAACCCGTCAGGATTTAGTGGCCAAGTTAGAAAAGACCACCTCCTTGTCTGCCGAGGATGCCAAAAAGATCCTGATAGAAAATGTCGAAAAAGATTTGGCATCAGAAATTTCCAAAAAGGTTAAAGAAGCCGAAGAGGAAATTAAACTCCAATCCGATGAAAAAGCCCGGGAAATTTTGGCTGAAACCATGCTTCACGGAGTGACCGATTATGTTTCCGAATTTACCACTTCCCAAGTTAAACTTCCTGATGAAGAAATGAAGGGAAGGATTATCGGCAAAGAGGGAAGAAACATCCGGGCTTTTGAGTCCGCTACCGGTGTTGATGTCTTAATGGATGAAACTCCGGGAGTTTTGATCTTGTCTTCTTTTGACCCGGTCCGCCGGGAAATTGCCCGCATTTCTTTGGAAAAACTAATGCAGGACGGTAGGATTCAACCCGAAAGAATTGAGGAAGTTGTCCGTCACACCCAGGAAGATGTGGAAAAGATAATGTTTCAGGCTGGGGAACAATTGGCCCACGAAGTTGGAGTTTATAACTTACCCCGGGAACTGGTTTCCCTTTTGGGAAGATTTAAATACCGCTATTCTTATGGTCAAAACATGATCCAGCATACTTTAGAGGAAACCAAGATTGGTATTGCTTTGGCCAAGGAACTGGGAGCCAATGTTAATGTAGTCAGACTTGGTTGTCTGCTTCACGATATCGGTAAAGTGGCGGCGCCGGATGATGAGGGAACCCATGTTGATAAAGGTGTGGCAGTTGCCAAGAAATTTGGACTTCCGGAAGAGGTAGTCAACTGTATTGCCGAACACCACGAAGATAAGCCATTCTCATCCGTCAATTCCATCATTTGTTACATCGCTGACGCTATTTCCGGTGCCCGGCCGGGTGCCAGACGGGGAGATGTTGAAGGTTACATTAAGAGGATTGCTGATATTGAGAAGATTGCTACAAGTTTTGAAGGGGTGGAAAAAGCTTTTGCGGTGGAAGCGGGACGGGAAGTCCGGGTTATTGTTTTTCCGGAGAAAGTTTCTGATGATGAATTGCCAAAATTGACCCACGACATTGCGGAAAAGATTTCCAAAGAAGTGATGGTTCCCGGACAGGTGAAAGTTACCGCGATCCGTGAAGTCCGCGCCGTAGATTATTCCATTAGCGGGTAAAATTTATCTTTAATACCCTGCTTCCCAGATAAATATTTAATACTAGCAGTAATATTGATCCCCAGAGTTGGTTGGAAAGAACTATTGCAGACAGGTAAATATGGCTAAAAGACAAGGACTGGATATTTAAAGCAAGAAGAAGGTAACTGGCTCCTAAGGTTAGAAAAAGGAATACCTTATTATAAATTTTTGTTTTTGAGATTAAATAGAAGGTTGTTACCAGGGGGAATATAGTAATTACAAAATGGTATTGCCAGGCAAAAGGAGCGAAGATGAGCATTGTTAAGATACTACTGTTCCATATAATGAGTTCTCCCGCTAATCCCCTTTTTTTTAACTTGTAGCAGAATATCCCAAAAATAATCAGGAATAAAAATAGCGATACATATAATATTTGTTGTGATAATTGGGGTGAAAGCTGAAGTCTGGCTAATAATCCTGTTAACGACTGGTTGTAATAAGAAGAAATATGGAAATCAAAGAAAGAAGAGGATACTTTTTGATACTGGGTAAAGACAGATCCGCCCTTAAATAGGAAAGTGAATAAGGCTAAAGAGATTAAACTAACAATGGTGGTTATAAGTGGTTTAATCTGTTTTCTTAGCAGTAGCGGTAAGAGCAAAAATAACGGGGTAAATTTTAGGGAAATGGCCAGGGCAAGCAAGATCCCCGCTTTCCAATTCTCTTTTTTCCAAAGGAAATAAAAAGTGAGTGTCAGAAGCATTAACAAAAGGTTATTAACTTGACCGGAACCGAGGTTGTATCTGAAAGGGAAAAATAAAAAGACTAATGATAAAAAACCTAAAGTTTGGACTAAGCTTACTTTTCCGATAATTTTTTGAAAATATAAGGAAGAATAAAAGAAAGTTCCCAGGGAAAAGATAGCCCAAGCTGCCTGGCTTGCAATTAGCGGGGCAAAAGAGAAGAGGCCAAAAAGAAAAAGTGCCGGCGGAGGATTTCTGACAATATCTTTCCCGAGCAGCAAATAGGGATTTTGGGACAATAAAAATTGTTTGCCTGATAAATAGAAAACTTCAAAATCCTGGGCTGGTGCATGTAAAACCTTAAAAATACTGAAAACAAATTGAGCGGTTACCAAAATAAAGAACGGGAAAACAAAAAAGAAAGTTTTGGACATAAGGCCATTTTAATCCGGATATATCTTTACAACAAGCTAATTATTTGCTAAAGTCAACTTACCCTGACTTAAGAACATTGATTGGAGATATGAAATGACCAAAAACGAACTTGTAGAAAAAGTTGCCAAGAAAGCCTCGTTAACTAAAAGCGCTTCTGATGATGCGGTCAATGCCACCTTTAATTTAATCAGCGATGCCTTAACCCGGGGGGAAAAAGTGGTTATCTCCGGATTCGGGACATTTTTGATCCGTTCCCGGGCTGCCAGAAGGGGAAGGAATCCCCAAACCGGAGCAATTATCCAGATCCCTTCCAAGAAAACTCCGGGTTTTACCGCCGGCAAAACCCTCAAGAGAAAAATCAAGTAAATTTTTTCTTGACTTCTCTACTCTTCTCTGTATATGATGTATCCATACGTCTAAGCCTAAAACAAGTGTTTCCACTGATATTCCGGATCCAATCTTAAAAGAGCTTCTTACTGCCTCTGAGATCCGGATGTTAAAAAACCGCTGGCAAATTATTCAGCTTCTTGAGGAAGGGCTAACTATCCGAAAAATTGCCGAGGAAGTAAAAGTAGGTACGGATACGGTTGTCCGGGTGGCCAGAATGACTGAAAGAGGTAAATTACAAAAGATTTTGGATAAGGAAAGAGGAGATAAAAAGATTAAAACCAATACCCCCTGGATTTTTGGCAAAAGTGAGTAGTTAATTAAAGCTTGCCGCTAATTTTTCCCACTGTTTTTTCCTTAAAGTTAATCTTTCATCAGAATCAATAATTTCTTTAGCCTTTTGTAAATATTCTTTGGCTTTCTGAGGGTCATCATCTTTTAACATGTCGGTGGTTCTCATATAAGATCCGGAAAGCCAAACATTTTTGCTATAAAAATCAGGCTCTTCGGAATTTTCTAAATCTTTAATTGCTTGTTCCATCTCTTCAAGAGCTTTTTTGTTTCCGTTTTTGTATTCTGCGTGTGCCAGGTGAGTTTTCATGTTAGCTAAATATGCTGGTCGGTTTTGGGCTGGACTATATGAACTAATTTCAGCACCTGGCGTGCCTGCAGACGTTTTAGAGATGGATTCCTGGTAATTTTTTATTGCCTCGTCGTATTTTCCTAAATCCTCCTGGGTTTGAGCCAGATTAAATAAAGGTATGGAAAGTGCTTCAGAATTACCTGATCCCTGAGCTATTTCTATTGCTGCTTTCATTTCTGATTCGGCAAGTTTTAAATAGTCATTATCGTTGGTTTGCTGGGATAAATGGCGTAAAGTAATGGAACGATCAGAGATTGCTTCCGAAAAACCTAATTTATCTCCTGCTTCCTGATAAGCAATTAAGGCCTGGTCGAGTAATTTAAGGGCTTCGACAAAATTTCCGCTTTCTCGGGCTTTAGCTGCTTCTCCATGTAATTGTCTTCCTTGGGAATCCATGTTTTGATTATACCATTTTATCCAGAAGCTTCTGGGCTTCTTTGACCCGGGCGCCGAGACTTTTTTCTTGAGCCTCCTGTAATGCTTCTTCTGCGAGTTTCTTAGCTTTTTCTTTATCATCCAAAACCCGGGCTAATCTTAATTTAGCCCCGGTCCTTTTTATCTCCACCAAACTCTTATCCTGATAGGTAACGTCTTCTGAGATGTGTTCCAAGTCATTTAAACCTTCTTCCAAAAGTTTCAAGCCTTCTTCCTTATCGCCTGACTTAAACTTAGCAAAGCCTATCTGGCTTTTAATATCCGCCTTTTCTTCCGGTCTCAGCTGGGCAGTTTCCAAGTAATGTTCCAGCTTTTTGATGGCATCGGAATAATTTTGGCAGTCAACTTCAACTCTTCCGACTAAAAGTTCCCAATCTTTCCTTAGGGGAATGTTATATTTTTCAGCGAGAAACTTCGCATAATCCAAAGTCTTTAAAGAGGTTAAAGCGTATTCCGGATTTTCCGTTTCAGAGGCAAAATTTTTCCAGGCAATCGAGATATCCACCAGGTAATTGATGACCTTTTCCCATTCTCCGGCGAGTTCCAGCTCCCGCAGGAGTTGGGTCCATAAAGCGATGGCCAAAACCGGGTCACCGTTTTCCCGGGCCACCCAGGCCTTTTTGGCTATTTCCGGTTGATCACTTCCTTCAATAATCATACAATTACCCATATTTTAGCATGATGAAAAAAGCATTAGTAATTTTAGGGCCAACAGCCACAGGGAAAACCGACCTGGGGTTAATGCTGGCAAAAAAGTTCAACGGGGAGCTGATTTCGGCTGATTCCCGCCAGGTTTATAAAGGATTGGATATTGGAACCGGTAAATTGCCGGGAGATGAGGTGGATGTAAAAAAGGGTCAAGGTTTTTGGGAAATGGATGAGGTGAAGGTATGGATGTATGACGTTGTTGATCCGCAGGTGAGGTATACGGTGAAGGATTATGCAGAACAGGCAGAGAAGATAATCGGGGATATTTTAGAAAGAGGCAAATTGCCAATTATTGTTGGAGGAACCGGGTTATATATCAGGGCTTTGCTTGAAGGTTTGCCTAACTTGGAAGTTCCGGTGGATGAGAAGTTAAGAGGGGAGTTGGAAGACCTTAGCCTTTTGGAGCTCCAGGAAAAATTAATATCACTCTCCCCTACCCGTTTTAATGAACTGAATGAATCTGACAGAAAAAATCCACGCCGTCTCCTCCGCTCTATCGAATTAGTACATATGTATCCATACAAGCGACCAATTAAAAATTTAAAATTTAAAATTGAAAATTACGACCTTCTTAAGGTTGGCCTTACTGCCCCCCGGGACCTGGTTAAAAAACGGATTTTTAACCGTTTAATTTCCCGGATCCAGCAAGGGATGATAAAAGAGGCGGAGGAGCTGCATCAAGAAGGGTTGAGTTTTCAAAGGATGAAGGAACTGGGGTTGGAATACGGGATGCTGGCAAAACTTCTGGAGGGGGAAATTAACCAGGACCAGTTTGTTGAACAACTGTCGGTAAAGATTTACCGGTATGCCAAAAGGCAAATGACCTGGTTTAAAAAGGTTCAGGATATTTTATGGTTTGATACCACTTTAAAAGATGTAGCCAATCAGGTGGAAAAGGCCGTATCTGCGTGGTATGATTCAAGCGATGACCAGACGGATTGATATCTCATATAAGCACAGCTTACGACCTATTGGTCTTAAGCAAAGCTTGAAAGAAATATCTTTCGGGATTATAGGGAAAATTATATGACACGAAGGATAGATATTTCTTATAAAACCATCATTTTTGTGACCATTTTTCTGATCCTTCTTTGGATCGTATTTAAGATCCTGGATATTTTGCTGCTGTTTTTTGTGTCGTTTATCTTTATGTCGGCATTGGCGCCGTTGGTGGAAAAATTAGTTAAGTGGAAAGTCCCCCGGGTGGTGGCAATTTTACTCCTTCTTTTACTCCTTGTTTTGGGCCTGGTAGGGGCATTGACAGTTGGGTTTACCCCTTTGATTAACCAAACCAGTCATTTGACCCAGAGATTAACTGAGATGACTTCAATGCTTGCCCAGGCACACATTGTTGATCCGGGTGTCTTACAGCAGGAACTTTCCAAGCTCCCGGGACAGGCTGTAGACATTACGGTCAGTATCTTTAAAAACCTGATTGGGTTTGTCAGTGTTTTAGTGATTACGGTTTATTTACTGCTGGACCGGGGGCATATTGAAGATTACGCTACCTCATTTTTCGGGAGCCGGCAGGGAAAGGCCAAAAAAGTTATGCGGATGATTGAGGACAAATTGGGATCATGGCTCCGGGGACAGCTTTTCTTATCCCTGGCGGTCGGCACCTTAACTTATGCCGGCCTGATAATTTTAGGTGTAGATTTTGCTTTGCCGTTGGCCATTATTGCCGCGTTTTTGGAAGTGGTGCCGGTTTTAGGGCCAATTATTGCTGCCATCCCGGCGGTCCTTATTGCTCTGACGGTATCCCCGCTTCTGGCTGCCCTGGTAGCCGGGTTGTATTTAGTGGTTCAGGAGGTCGAAGGACATGTCTTAGTCCCTCAGGTGATGAAACGGGCTGTAGGTTTAAATCCGATTTTAGTAATCCTGGCAATTTCGGTGGGGGGAAGGCTATTGGGTTTGGGGGGAGCGCTTTTGGCGGTGCCTATTGCCGTAGTGGTGCAACTTATTTTACAGGAGAGTTTAAAGATTGATGAAGAGCCTGTCTAAATTTGATTCCCCCTTTCTATCCTGATAAAATATACGTGCCTAGGAAGCTGGATGATATGCTGAACCGTAAGGCGAAGTAAGGAAAGTCCAGACAGCATAGAGCAGGGTGATTATCGTAAGATAATACGGGTAACCGCTAGTTAGAGCAACAGAGACTAATGCCGGGTCAAGCCGGAGTGAAAAGGGCAATCCTCCCCGCTGCAATCCTAGAAATGACTGGGCTGCTCGCTCAACAGTCAAAATCAGGAGCATCCCTTAAAACGGGAACAAAGTGACATTTATATCACTTGGTAGATAGATTTCATCAATTACTTCAAACTTAACAGATCGAGGTTTGGGTAAAAGACAGAATCTGGCTTACAAGCTTCCTAGGCAGAATCTGGCTTTAGACCGAGGGTCGCAAGCTCCGCTTATACGCTTCCTAGGCACAAACTTTACTCTCCAGGAATTAAGGGTCCGATCAACTCCCTTTGGGTGAACCTCTCGATCCGCCGTTTGGGTTCCAATATTATTCCCCGGTAAAAATTCATTAAATAATCAGCAGGCGCTGCCTGTTCTTTTTCATTAAGGTAAAAAACAGCAGTTTGTTTATTTATAATGGCTTCCCTCAAAGGTTTGGTATAGCCTGTCAATCCTCTGCCGATAGTCCGGAAATGGGCATCAGTCCCTCCGATGGGTGACCCTAATTTATTGCTGAATTGAGTATAAAACGATAAAGCACTTTCGTTGTCCTGGGGCCACCGGTCAAAAGCGGCGCCGTTAAAAACCTCAAAACCATCAAAATAAACTTCCGGGTCGTGGCTGCTAATTACCTCAAGTAGTCCTTTTTTCCCTACCGATTTTGTGAGTCTTAAAAATGGATGAGGGGCAACAACTAACCCTCCCTGGCTATGGATCTCTTTAATGGTCCAATTTAAAGGCTTGCCGCTGGGTATATTTTTTTCTAAATATAGCCCAACCAAATGCCCCCGGGCAGTCGTTATCTCGGCACCGACAACTACCTCCAGAGGCAACCCCTGATTCCGGCAATGTTTTTTTGCCAGCTGTGCGAAGTCGATAACTTCATGGTCGGTGATGGCAATACTGTCCAGCCCTTGGGCGGCTGCTTTCTCTGTAATCTGCTGGAACGTGAGCACGCCGTCAGATCCTGCTGAGTGGATATGTAAATCAGCGAGTTTCATTCCGGGTTGGTAGGCCCCTAAAAATTCGTGCATAGCTTTCAAGTTTACCAAACCGCTTTGGATTTGTATAATGACCTGTAGGTTTTAGTATGCAGAAAAAATTATCACCAATTTCCCTGGCCCTGGTCCGCGAGTTTAACAGGGAAGATCTTCCAACAAACGACAAGAAGATTTCCGTAAACCCCCTGGTTGCCGAAGTAGCCAAATGGTATGAAAAAGTTCGCAATGCTATGGACTACCGGGAAGATGCAGCGGATTACCGCAACGATGAAGTTATTTTGCGGTCGGCTATAGAAAGAATCGTTAAAAGAAGGCTGATGCTGGGCAACAGCGGAGAAAAAGCTGCCCAGTCCCTGGTTAGGGAACTGGTGTGGGCCAGGTATTTTCCGGACAACACGATTCCGGAAAAGGTGATCGAAGAAGTGGCGGAGAAAATTAATTTATATGTCTCGCTATCGGAAAAAGTTACCAGCCATTCTGATCTACCAAAGAAGAAAACGGAAGAATGGATCTTTGAAGTTATGTCTGCTGATATTACCCAGATTTTGCATCCTTACAAAGAGATTAAAAACATGGCCAATTTTATGTTTCAGTTACTGAAGGGCCAGGTAATCTTAAAGGGGGAGGATGAAGAGACAAAGGATGTCCAGGTCTTTATCGCCATAAGGAAAACTTTAGCCAAGGAAGATTTAGGGCTTTTGCGGTTTGACCTTTTTTACCAGCTATTTGGGGGGCTCACAAAAGAAAACCTTAATGAAGTTGCTGCTGGTTTCTTGCCAGGGTACCAAAAGATAGAAAGCTTATTAAACTATCCGCTAAAGGATAAAATTTATACCTACGTCAAAAACCAGACGCCGCCGTTTTTCATTCTGGAAGATATCTTGCGGAAACACCAAAAAGATTTGCCAAGGATTTTAAATAATGAAGTGGAATTGGAAAATGCGGTTTTGGGGACTTGTCTGGAACACTACCGGGAAATAAAAGTCAAGGTCAGGCGGGCAGTCTTAAGGAGCATTATCTTTCTTTTTATCACCAAGGCCTCTTTAGCTCTGGCTGTGGAGGGAAGTTTTGAAAGCTTTGTATATGGCAAGGTCATATGGGGATCGATTGCTCTAAATACCTCGGCACCGCCTTTTTTGATGTTATTAGTCAGTATGTTTATCAAAACCCCCGACCAGGAGAATTCCAAAAGGATTTTAGAAAAAATTAAAGCTGTTTTATTTGATAACCAGCCTTTTAGGAAGGAACAGGTGATTATTGAGAATTATCCTAAAAGCAATCCGGTTTTATATATCGTTTACGGGATGCTTTGGGTCCTGGCCTGTATTTTGGGCTTTGGGGTGGTCGTCTTTATCTTAAGCAAGCTCCATTTTAATATTGTTAGCCAGGGAGTATTTGTTTTCTTTTTGGCGATTGTCTCCTTCTTTGCCTACCGCATAGACCAGACTGCTAGGATTTATACTATGGCGGAAGAGAAACAAAGCTGGAGGATGCTGCTTTTTGATTTTCTTTTTATGCCCTTTATTCAGGTGGGAAGGCAGTTAACTGTGGGGATTTCCAAAGCCAATATTTTAATTGTCATGTTTGATCTTCTAATTGAAACTCCGTTTAAAGAGCTTTTTGCCTTCTTTGAACACTGGTTCCTTTTCCTTAGGTCCCAAAGGGAAAAACTAGGGTAGTATATCTTGTAGTTTTGGTATACTGGTTTTGGAATGCTGGCCAAAGTAATTTCGGGGGCTAATGTCGGTTTGGAATCAGTACCTGTAACTGTGGAGGTGGATATTGCCTCCCAGGGTCTCCCCTCTTTTACCCTCGTTGGATTAGCCGACAGGGCGGTGGAGGAATCAAGGGAAAGGGTTCGTTCAGCCTTAAAAAATTCCCAGGCGGATTTTCCGGCCAAAAGGATTACCGTCAACTTAGCCCCGGCGGATTTACCTAAAGAGGGTCCGGCTTTTGACTTGCCGATTGCCATAGGGCTGCTCCTGGCTTCAGGGCAACTGGAGAAGGATTTATCGGATACTTTAATTGTCGGGGAGCTGTCCCTGGATGGCAGTTTGCGCTCCACCCATGGAATTCTATCGTATGCCATTTTAGCCCAAAACTTAGGTTTAAAAAGGATTTTTGTCCCCAAGGAAAATGCTACCGAAGCAGCAATTGTGGAAGGACTGGAAGTTTATCCCTTTACAAATTTATTGGAGGTCTTTCAATTTTTGGTCGGGGCAAAAGTTGTGGAACCGCAAACTCCTACAAGTTTGGAGTTAACCTTGGAGAGGGATTATGAATATGATTTTAAAGATATAAAGGGGCAGCAGCAGGCTAAAAGGGCGCTGGAAATTGCTGCCGCCGGGGGACACAACGTTATATTAAAAGGGCCTCCCGGTGCCGGAAAAACACTTCTTGCCCGAAGCTTTCCCTCCATCCTTCCCTCTTTGACCAAACAGGAGGCGTTGGAGGTAACAAAGGTATATTCTGTCTCCGGTAACCTTTCCCCGGATTTACCAATTGTCACAGTCCGCCCCTTCCGGGCTCCACACCATACTGCCTCTTATGTGGGGATGATCGGAGGAGGGAATAATATCAAGCCGGGGGAAGTCTCCTTGGCTCACCGGGGAGTGTTGTTTATGGATGAGCTGCCGGAATTTCCCCGGCAGGTTTTGGAAGCGCTCCGTCAACCGCTGGAAGATAAAAAAGTGACTATTTCCCGGGCTTCCGGATCCTTAACTTTCCCCTCACAGTTTATTTTATTGGCTGCTCACAACCCTTGCCCCTGCGGGTTTTTAGGTAGTCCCAACAAAAATTGTGTTTGCATGCCGGGGCAAATTTCCCGTTACAAAAAGAAGATGTCCGGCCCGCTTTTGGACCGGATTGATATCCATCTAGATGTGCCTTATGTCGATGTGGAAAAACTGACGGGGGAGGAGTTGGCGGAAAATTCCAAAACAGTTAGAGAAAGAGTGGAAAGAGCCAGAAAAGTCCAACTAAAAAGATTTGCTAAAAGCGGGATTCTAACCAATTCCGAGATGAATAATTCCCATATCAAACAATTTTGCCAAATCACTACTGAAGCATTAGATCTCTTAAAATTGGCGATCTCCCAAATGAATTTATCGGCCCGTGGCTATCACCGGGTCTTAAAACTCTCCCGGACAATTGCTGACCTGGCGGAATCGGAAAACATATTGACGGAACACATAGCTGAGGCTTTAACATATAGGGCACATGAGGAAAATTAGGGGTAAGGGATTAGTGGTAAGCATTAAGGGAATTTTAGTTTTTCTAAGCATCTCACTTTCTTTTTTTATTACATTTAATGTACAAGCGAGGATTACACCTGAAGATATTGTTCAGGCGAAAAGAGCAGCTTATGAGAAAAGGGTTGCTAGTTATTCTGCAGTCCACAAACAGGCGCTGATAAAACTATCAGAAGATATTGCGGCTGTTAATAAAAAGAGGACAGACCAGCTGGACCGGATTATGGAAGTTCAGGCAGCCATTTTGGATGAATATGAAAGAAGGGAAAACGGTAAGGATGCCGAAAATATTAAGACGGCAAGGTATTGGGTGACGTATGCCCATGAAGCGGTGGCTTACCAGGCAGCCAAGATTTATATCTTTGATTTATCCTCCGAAGGCAATATTAAAAGTGATGCCAATTCGACAATTAACCTCTTCCAGTCAGAGTTGAATTCTACCCGGTCCAAGGTTATTTATTCCCAAAAAATATTGCAGGGGGTGGTTGGGAAATGAAAGGGAAAAAGTTATTAATTTTTGGTTTGGTGATAGCGGCTGTTTTGGTGACGGCAGTTAAAATAGGAACTTCAAATGATGAGGGTTTAGCCTCTCCGTTTGCCGGGCAGTTCTTGGCCGCCCCAACTAAGATTCCAACGCCCACCCTTATTCCAACACCTACCCCTATTGTCTTTAACCAGGACAGTAATTTAGGAGAAGAGGCCGGGAAATTTGCCCCGGAAGATTTTTCGGAAGATTTTACCGGGCTAAAAACCGAAGCATCTAATTTATAGAGCTTGATTTATTTTTCTTAAGCCGCTATTTTACCTGTATCTTCCTGCCCTTGGTGGTATGTCAGAAATAAAAAACGGAAAAATTTTAGATCTTGCCGCATTGCAGCAAACGGGAATCGATGTCTTTTCCCTCCACCCTGATTTTTTAGAGTGGTTTGAAAAGTACGGCCATAAAATAAAGTGCCGGATGATGTTGGATAGCCTTGCCCTGTCCGGCATTTCGGGAGAAGCTGCAATTGTCGAACTAAACTCTCTTTTTGCCGCTTGTCCGGTCACTGATCCGGATTTTCTCCATGTTTCGGATACCAAAGTAAATGGCCGGTTTAACGTCAATGCCAGATGGAGAATAAGGGATAAACTTCGGGAAAAAAAGCGTGGGAAGCAAGGGAATACCGATCCGCTTTTAGGGGGAAATTTTTATCAATTTGGAAGCTTAACCCATGAAGTTGTGGGGAAACTTTTTAAGAGAGAACTTCCCTTATCTTTTGTCCAGCCTTCTTTTTTTGATGAAGGCCCAATTGATAAAAGCTACCTCCAGGAAATTGATTATTGTCTTTTGGAGTTAGGGAAATATCCCACAAACGGTGAAACGGCAGAGGAATTGGTGGTGCTGCAGAGGCCAATGGTTGACCGGCTGCATGATCTACTTCCCCTTGTTTTTGGTTCCTACCTTAAAACCTTGAGGGAGGTAGAAATTCCCAAGGTGCAATATGCCTCATCTTTATTTTTAAGAAGCTGGGGTTATGCGGCATTAAGGTATTTAAGGGAACCGGAGGAGCGGGTTTTATTTAGGGAAATCACTTTCCCTAAAGTGGCAGTTTTTGATGATGGTCAAAAAGTGGCTTCCGGCAAAGCTGATGGTCTATGGGTGGATACAATTGATGGTACCTCCCCTTCCAAAGAAGAGAGTTTGTCTTTAAGAGAACTGGCGAGGCATGATATCAAAACGTTTGATGAACTCATCCGCTTATTGGGAATGTGTTTTGAAGGTAAAAGCTTGAAACTGGGAATTTGGGAACTTAAATCCTTAGGAGATAAGGAACGGGGAATTTTACAGCTAAAAGAAGTGCAAAGCAGTCCCCGTCCGGAGGACATCACCCAAGTAACTAGGTATGCGGCATTAGGGAATAAACATCTTTTAGATAACCAAAATAGTTCCGTTCGCATCGGTAAAATGGAGATTGCCTACCTGCTTTCGCAGCCACCAATATCTTTTTATGAGACGATGGATGAAGAAATAATGGAAAACTTTCTGCAAACTTTAAAAAGCGGACACGAAGTCTATAAAAAACGGGCACATTTAAGGCAAAGAGAATTGTATACGCTGCGGGAAATTATCAAAAGGTTTGATGGCAATAATCAACTTCAGCAAAGCCTATTTTCCCTCTTGACGGAGGATACCGGGCAGTCCGTATAATCGATGCGATATGGTGGCTGAACGTAAAAGTAACAGGACAGTTTTGGAACCTGACTCTCCTGTTTCCTCATTGTTCCACATCGATAGATCTGCATCTGAGCTTGAATGGAATCCGTTTGTAAGAATACCCCGTGCTGTCCTCAATGTTTTAACTCAGGTTAGGAGAGAGTTTGAGCAAATTGACAACTTAGCACTTGCCATAGCTCGCGAAAATGGGTTACTTCATCCCATTATTGCGGCTTATTTAGACGAAGAACACTGCCTCGAATATTTAAACGGGCATAATAAAAGGTGGGGGACGAATACCCAAATTGACGATTTAGTGAGTGTTACTGGAGAGGAAGGGAAATATTATTGCATAGTAGCTGCAGGAGGTAGACGGACAGCTGCAATACAATATTTAGAAACTGTAGGGTGTATTGACTGTAACGAAGAGTATGGGCCCGGGGGTTGTTATCAGCGCCATATAAAAGATGGCTTAGTGGTGGTTAACCTGAAACCAAATATTACTTTTGAAAGGGGATTCAAAATCCAAATGCGCGAAAACACCCATATGCCGGTTGCTCCTCAGAGGGAAGCAGAAGTTATGAAAGCCTATTTTCAATCCCGTAAAGAGGAAGATCCAGCATGTACCCCCAAAGTTATAGCTAGAGAATTAGGTAGGCCGGAACATTTCGTCAGAAATGCCCTCAGGTATGCTGAGGTACCAAAGCAAATTCAGGATGCTGTGGATGCGAAGACCCTTCCCTATCCGGCAGCTTGTGAGATTGCCCGGCTTAACCCCTTTGTTGAGGAAGGCCGGATTTCGGAATTTGACCAGCTTAATTGGGCAATAAAATGGGGGACTGAAGGTTATAAAACAGTGGGTGCTTTTGCTAAAAAAATATCCGAAGAAATTTTTAACCTTAAAGGCGGGCAGACGAATATGATTGATTTGTTCTTCACGGATGATGCGCGAGAAGCAATGGTGGAAGCTCAACATCGGGCTGTTCTAAGAAGTACAGTAGATGATTTGTCAGATGTAACAGAACATTTAAGAAAAATTGGCGGGCTGTATAAGGCTGAGATATTAAAAAAAGGAACCTCACCTTATACGGAAAAACAAACAGTAAGAGCTCACCGTGCTGCGATCAGGCTTATAGAGCCTTGGCTTACTCACCTCTCGCAACTGGCTGGGGAAATGATAGGAAATGGACAAGAGGATAAAGTCCGGGAAATTGCCGAAGATTTGGTTTTAGCTCATCGCACCGATGCTTTACTGGCAATGCTGGAACAAGGACAATCCGATATTAGCCAGGAAAGCCAAGCCTCCCTTTTTGCTGTTGGTTAATCTCCCTAATAGTTTATAAACCATGAAAAACCCCGCAAAGCTGCAGGGTCTTTCACAAATGG
The DNA here is from genome assembly GCA_021786315.1 of bacterium. Lineage (GTDB taxonomy): Bacteria > Patescibacteriota > Microgenomatia > Daviesbacterales > UBA10151 > JAJYNN01. The sequence goes on along the minus strand of JAJYNN010000003.1, from coordinate 30,555 downwards.
TGAAATTTCACCAACCCCGGTTGAACCGGGGCAAGGAAACGCCAATTAAGCAGCGCCTCCAATTCTGTAAGTGCCAGTGCCACAAACAGAACAAGTAGCTTTAGTAGCTTTCTTGCCATTTTTCATTGTGACTTCTTGAGGGTTGTTAACCTCTTGCTTTTGGCGGCATTTTACGCAGTACATTTGCATGATCGATTCACCTCCTTTCGGTTAAGTTAAAATTTAAGTAGCCCACGGTTTAAACTGAAATACAGTAAAAGTTGGGCTGCAATAGCAAAGGTGGCCAGCACCAGGGTTTTAAAGAGGTCTCTTTTTAAATAACTGCTGTCAGCGCTTTGGTTGGTGTTTGTGGAACTTGGAGCGGTAAACTGAAAAGTTTTGGAATTGGTGTTGGTTTGGGCTGCGGGCTTTGACGGTTCCTTCTCCTCTTTACCATAAAGCTGCATCCTAATGGCCTGAAGTTTTTTCTCTGCTTCGGTTTGTTTTTTGGATTGAGAGTATCCCATCTTGTCTTATCTGGAGGAAATTAGCTTTATCAAGGCTAATTCCCAAGCTCATTTGAGCCTAGCATGGAATTTTGAGCCTGTCAAGCTTGACATATCTAGACGTTTTGTGTGTCTGGATTGCTAAATGACCTATAGATTCAGTAGAATCAAAACAGATACTAATTATGAATTACGAATTTAAAAGAAGAAAGAAGTCAGGTGGCGGCTCGAATTGGGGAGCCGGGTGGGATGATTTATGTAAGGATTATTGGGATGAATTAGAACAGATCTCCGAGGACAATTTAAATGGAATACACAATGAGCAGTTAATATCTCAGGTTTTTTCTGAGATGGAAAATGTTATGGAAAACAAGGTTTTACCCCGGATTGGTAGATACACTGAAGCTATCGGAGCAGATGGTTCAGAATGGTCACAATTCGCCCGGGAAGTGCTGGGCTATTTTAAGGAAGCAAAAACTGTAAGTGACAAAGTTATCGCTATTAATTCTGCCGAACAGTTTATCAGGGCAGCTGAACCTGAAAGCAAAGTTGTGAAAGAAATTTTGGGGGATAGCGATGTCTAAAATTTTGAAGGGGGTTATCGGATCAAAAGGGAAGGCAAAAGGAGCAGTCCGGATTATCCTAGAGGAAAAAGAGTTTGCTAATTTTCAGGAAGGGGAAATTTTAGTGACGGAGGAGACGAGACCAACTTTTGTAACTGTTATGAGAAAAGCTAAGGCAGTGGTAATTAATACCGGAGGAGTTCTTTGTCACGCTGCTATTATTTCCCGGGAACTACAAATTCCCTGTTTGGTGGGAGTACACGGTGCCACGAAAACATTAAAAACAGGAGATGAGATAGAAGTAGACGCAGAGAGCGGAAAAGTGACCAGGTTAGGCTGAAGGGCTTTGTTTTGCCATCTCTTCCTTATAAAATTTTGCCAACTCCTCTACCTTGCCCAAATCTAACCGACAATTTATTCCTGGAAGCCTTTGGGGATTCTCAAAGCTAAAAGAAATATTTTCACTGTCTCCTGATCTTTCAATCCTGACATCAAAATATTCATTCTCAGAAATAGGCCCACCAATCTCATTAATGTTCTCAAACCCGTGTACTTCCTGGCCGTTAACCTCTCTGATAAGGGCCTCTTTTAAGAAGGCAGCAATTTCTAAATCATGGGTGACTTGGGGAAAATTCAGGTTAGAGCCTGGGGCAACTTTTTGTCTTCTGGCCATTTCCCGGAAGTGTTCAATTTGAGTGGCGATTCCTGAGGCAATAATTTCTCTGGCTCGGGGATTGTCCATAACTCTTGCTTCCCAAGTATCATAATCCTCATCTTTTTGCCTGACATATTCAGGATAATACATTCGGAAAAGTCCGGAATTAACCAGTTCTGCTCTTTGTCTTGGAACGTAGGAAGTTTCTGCTCCCTCGCTGATCTTTTCTGCAGTTTGCACTACCCGGGGCATAAAAGCGGAGAAAACTTTCGTGAGAGGTCCCAGTCTCTGCCCTAACTCAGACGGTTTAGTGTCAATAGGGGAAAGCTTGCCTTTTTCATCCTTTTCCCCGTGCCTGCCAATTTGCAAGGTCAGGGTAATTTTATCTTGTTCTGGTGATTGGGGAATTTCACCTACTTCATTCATCTATAGATAACTATACTACATCTCTGTGTACCAGCCTCCATTGACAAAGTTTAGATATTCTGTATATATTAAAAGAGTAATTTATGTATTCAGACGGCGCGGGATTGGTGCTTGAGATTTGGAGTTTGGTCAGTTTTGTCTGGATACTTATTTTAAGTTACTTAGTTTTAAAAGAAAGCTCTTTTTTAAAAAAGCTTTTTCCGAAAGATGGGAAGAATTTCCGGGAAAAACTAAATGAGGTTTTGGAAGAGGTCAGAGGTTTGGAAGATTTTAAAAAAGAAAGCTTATTGCACATTCAAAAAGTAGCTTTGAAAAGATACAATCCTTACCATGATACTGGTGGGGACCAAAGCTTTTCTTTAAGTTTACTTGATGGGTGTGGGAACGGATTGGTGATGACCAGCCTGCATTCCCGCGCAGGAACAAGGGTGTTTGCCAAACCGGTAGCCTCCGGACATGAGGATGGGTTTAAGTTTTCTAATGAAGAAGAGGAAGTGGTCAAAGAGGCTTGGGGGAAATAATTTTAAAAAGAATGAAACCATTAAACATTTTTAATAACTTAACTAGTGTCCAAAAAAGTCTAGTCATCTCTATCTTTTCCATTGTTTTGTTCGTGGTTTCAGCGTACACATCTTATTCCTTATTTTCCAATAGCAGGGTTTCAATAGGGGATAATACACTGGTAACCGCTTTGCCGAGTGCCTCAAATGCAGTCACTGAGGATCCTAAAGCACCAAAAACTGCAGAGTGCCCCTTAAACGGGAGTATGCATACCCAGGAAGCTAAAGCTAATTGGGAAAAGCGCCGGCCTTTGGCAGTAATGATTGAAAACCACACTGAAGCCCGTCCGCAATCCGGGCTTTCTTCAGCGGATATTGTTTATGAAGCAGTGGCAGAGGGTGGAATCACCCGTTTCATGGGAGTTTTCTATTGTAATCTTAACGATGCCCAGGTGGGACCCGTGCGTTCAGCCAGGACTTACTTTCTTGATTGGCTAGGGGAGTACGATGCCCTCTATGCCCATGTAGGGGGAGCGAACTCCTCCGGTCCGGCTGATGCGCTGGGGCAGATTATCAAATACGGGGTTAAGGACTTAAACCAATTCAGTATCGGTTTCCCCACTTTCTGGAGGGATTATCAAAGATTGGGCCATTCTGTAGCCACAGAACACACGATGTATTCAACAACGGCAAAGCTTTGGGATATTGGAGCCAAACGGGGGTGGACCGCTACTGATGAAAATGGCAAGAAGTGGGCTGACTCCTTTGTCCCCTGGAAGTTTAAAGATGACAAAGCCGGGGGAACCACGAATGTAATTAATGTCGACTTCTGGCAGGGATACGGTGATTACTCGGTTAAATGGACTTATGATGCCGCGAGCAATACCTACAAGAGGGAAAATGGCGGTGTTCCTCATTTAGATTTTGATAACAAGCAACAGCTTTCAGCCAAAAATATTGTTGTCCAATTTGAACGGGAATCTCACGCGAACGATGGGTATGAGAATAACGTCCATTTGCTTTATAAAACTACGGGTCAAGGTGACGCCTTATTTTTCCAGGATGGTAACGTCATTAAGGGAAAATGGATAAAGAACTCGCGTACTTCCCGCACGAAATATGTTGATTCAAAAGGCAATGAGGTTGCCTTTAACAGAGGAGTCATCTGGATCCAGACTGTCCCGGAGGGATCCACGGTGAAATATTAGGTTACAAGTCTGCCTGGAAAGGAGGTTAAAAAAATGGAAGATTTATTTGTATCTCGTGTCCGGGTAAAACTTCTGGTGCTTCTTCTTACAGCTACTGAGCCGTTACTTCATGTTCGGGAAATTGTCAGGCGGACGGGTGAGGAAATTAACGCTGTCAGGCGTGAGCTTGAGAGAATGGAGAAACAAGGACTAGTAGCCTCAGAGTGGAGAGCCAACCGTAGGCTTTACCATGCCCGAAAGGATTATGTCTTTTATCCTGAACTTTTAGGTTTTGTGGCCAAAACTGCAGGGCTTGGAGGAGCAATTGTCAAAAACCGGGGAAAGCTCGGCCGGATTAAATATGCCATGATGGCTACCCGTTTTTTGAAAAATCAACCTTCCGGACCGGAAGATGTCGATCTTTTAATCGTTGGGCAGGTTGTTTTACCGGAGCTACAGGCACTTGTAGCGGATGAACAGACGAAACGGACCTCGGAAATTAACTATTCAGTTATGGATGAGGCGGAATTCCAGTTTCGGGTTAAACGCCGCGACCCGTTTATTTTAAGGGTAATTACTCAGCCTAAGGTAATGCTTCAAGGGGATGAAGAGGATTTACTCTCTGGGGTAGTGATTTAAACTATCTTGTAGCTTATAAGGCTACTCGCCTGCGGCGAGATCTTGTAATTCTCGCTACGCTCAAATTATAATTTCCACATGCGGCCTAGACTCGTTCTTTGGATACTAATTATATTAACGCTGTTTTCGGTGTGGGTTAATACCCCTCCTGTGACTGATTTCCCTCCTTCTGTCCAGGTCGGAGGTGTAAAAATTGACTTGGGATTTATTAAAAATACCAAGCTTTCCGTCAAAGCCTTTGGAAAACAGGTTAACTTAGATTTTTTAACAGCGCCTCATCTTTTTGGAAGATTCCCGGTAAAATTAGGGCTTGATTTACAAGGCGGGAGCGAACTGGTCTTAGAGACCAAGATGGACAAGATTAAACCTGAGGACCGGGACACTGCTTTAGAATCAGCCAGACAGGTAATTGAAAGAAGGGTTAACCTTTATGGGGTTTCAGAATCGGTTGTTCAATCCTCTAAACTGGGGAATGACAGAAGGATTTTGGTTGAACTCCCTGGCGTAAAAGATGCTTCAGCAGCAGCCAGCCTGGTTGGTAAAACTGCTCAATTGGATTTTCGTGAGCTTCCTCCGGGAGCGGAAGAAGAAGCCTCTAAATCAGGTAAACCACTGCTTCTGTATGCCAAGTCCACGGGGCTTACCGGGGCTGACTTAAAGAAAGCCTCGGTTACTTTTGGCTCCACCAAAGGGCAAAGCGGACCGGAAGTATCAATTGAATTTACTGATGAGGGCGCTAAAAAGTTTGCCGATATCACTAAAAGAAATGTAGGTAAGCCCTTAATTATCTTTCTGGACAACTCTTTTGTCAGCGCTCCGGTTGTCTCCAATGAGATTGTCGGCGGTAATGCAGTGATTACCGGTAGTTTTACTACTCAGGAGGCGAAGGATTTAGCGATCCAGCTTAATGCCGGAGCTTTGCCGGTGCCGATTGAAATTATCCAGCAGCGGACTATCGGGGCAACTTTAGGCAACCAATCAGTCCAGAAAAGCCTGGTAGCCGGTTTAATCGGAATTGTGACTGTAATGTTGTTTATGGTTTCCTATTATGGTTTGTATGGAATTTTGGCTGACCTGGCTTTGATTGTTTATACCTTGTTAGTGCTGACTATCTTTAGGACCGGACTTTTCTTAATTCCTCCGATTACTCTAACGCTGGCAGGGATTGCCGGCTTTATATTGTCCATTGGTATGGCGGTGGATGCCAATATTTTGACTTTTGAGAGGATGAAAGAAGAAATGCGCTCAGGTAAGACGGGAAAGATAGCTTTGGAGCAGGGTTTTAATAGGGCCTGGACTTCAATCAGGGATTCCAATGTCTCCTCAATGATTACCGGTGTTATCTTATTAAGGTTTGGCACTTCCATAGTCCAGGGTTTTGCAGTGACATTTTTAATTGGTGTGGCTGTTTCCATGTTTTCGGCAATTGTTGTCACCAGGACTTTTATGAGGCTTTTGCCAAGATTTAGGAGGTAAAATAAAAAAATAGGGCTACCTTTTGACTTCGTCAAAACGATCCTGCGACAATGAATTGTCTAATGGGCTACCTTTTGACTGCGTCAAAACGATCCTGTAATTTTTGAGGACAAAAATTATGAAATTTTTTTCTAAAAAACCACATTACGAACATTTAAGAAAGAAATGGCTGGGCAGACATAAAGAGGCAGCTGACAAGCTGGCTTCTTTGCATGGTGACACTTTGCGGCATATAACTTTGGGAGGATTGGGAGGCCTAATGCTGTTGAATACCCCGGGGATGACTGCAGCGCTGCCGAATCACACCATTACCACTGATGGAGGAATTACCAGGGCGGAGGACAAAAATGCCTTATTGGCTTTAGCTTTAAAAGACCAGGTGCCGGAAGATGTTCGAAAATTAACTCCGGAGGAAGAAGGGAAAATTACCCAGACCATTTCTGAGAAAATGGGGTTTAAGGTAGAAGCGGAGATGCAGGGAATACGGCTTAACCGGTCATATGGAATGATTGGCGGGGAACAGCACTTATACCGTTATCCAGGGGATGATGTGTACAAGCATGCAGAAAATGCTTCTGATTGGGCAATGTATGGCCCGGCGGGCATTGCTCCGGGGCTTGGGGCTTGGGGCTACTTTGCTCCTTCCCAGGCACAATTTACTGCCAAAGATGCCGAAAGGGAGAGATATTACTTGGCAGTGCAAACATTTTTAGCGCCGGGATTTGCGGAAAACGTCGGGAAATACCGGGACTTTTTCAAATATCGTAAAATGTTGGTGGTAAACCCCAAAACCGGGCAGTCGGTGGTGGCGGTTGTCGGTGATGCCGGACCGGCTGAATGGACAGGAAAACATTTGGGCGGGTCGCCGGAGGTTATGCATTATTTGGGATTGGCCGGAGGTCCGAGAAAAGGTGCAGTATTATACTTTTTTATTGATGACCCGAATGATTCAATACCCTTGGGACCGGTGCAGATGAAATCGGTTTCCGGATCACCTGAAAGTCAGGGGATAATAAAATTATGAAGCACTTCTACTCGCATTTAGTGGAAATTGAATCAGTGACAGTCAAACTTGATGAGTTGGACTTGACCGAGGAACAAAAAATTCATTTGGCAGCTTTGGTCGATTCGACTATCCACCATACGGTTTTTGAACTCATACTTTCCAAACTCTCTGACGAGGATAAGAAAGCCTTTCTTGCCAGGTTAAAGGATAATCCTGATGACGAAAAATTAATGGAGTTTTTGAGTTCCAAGGTTGAAAATATCGAAGAGGAGATTAAAAAAACTGTCAATAAGTTGAAAGATGAATTGCATGAAGATATCAAGGAGGCAAAAAATTCATGACTGATTTAATGGGCAAAAAATGGTGGTTTTTTGCTTTATCCCTTCTGGTAATTATTCCCGGACTGGTGTCTCTTGTTTTATACGGACTTCGTCTAGGCATTGATTTTACCGGAGGCACGCTTTTGGAATATAAGTTTAATACTGCTATTGATAAAAATACTGCCCGCCAGGAAATAAACTCTCAAGGGATTGAGGTTTCGACAATTGTTGATTCCGGAACTGATACCTATATTTTTAGGACTAAACCGCTGGACCAGGCAAAAATTACTGAGGTGAAAGGGGCGCTGGAGAAAAAGTTCGGGCCGCTGCAGGAGGTGAGGCAGGAGAGTGTTGGCCCGGTTATCGGCGGAGAAACAACCAGGAATGCTTTTATTGCAGTTATATTAGCTTCGGTTATGATTGTTATCTACCTGACTTTAGCTTTCAGGAAAGTCCCTAAACCGGCATCTTCCTGGAGGTTTGGTGTGACGGCTGTAGCGGCATTGCTGCACGATGTTTTAGCGTTAGTTGGTATTTTTTCTATCCTGGGCCACTTTTTCGGGGTGGAAGTGGATGTCCTGTTTATTACCGCGCTTTTAACAGTCATTGGTTTTTCCGTGCATGACACAATTGTGGTTTTTGACCGGATCCGCGAAAATCTTCCCAAGTATTTATCAAGGAGCTTTACCGAAGTTGCCAATATCTCTGTGGCCCAAACTTTAGCCAGATCCTTAAACACTTCACTAACTGTAGTTTTTGTGCTTTTGGCGTTACTTCTTTTCGGAGGGGAAACAATTAAATGGTTTGTGGTAGCCCTTTTGGTAGGGATTATTTCCGGTACTTATTCTTCAATCTTTAATGCCACAGCGCTTCTTACTCTCTGGGAAGAACATCTAGGGCATTAATGTTTTTTTGCATACCCAACCTTGTATAAAGCATAAAGAATGGGGATGCTTAATACCAAACCTACGGCCAGTATTACCAAAGCCGGTATGGTTAAAAACTCTGTATCAACAACCAAGTAATTACTTAAAAACTCCGGAAGCGGGAATTGGTATTTTAGAGGAGAAAGGGAATAAATTATAGGCAGGTTCCAGATAATAAGGATTGTCCAAAAGAAGGCTCTCCAAAACTTATTGGAAAACACTTTTCTTTTAAAGGCGAAGGCATAAAGCCCGATGAGGGCAAAAATCTCTGTGGCAATTAAGAGCCAGGTAGAGATTGCCCAATTTACAGTAGTGCCTAAGTTGGGAAGGCTAACTGCAAAACCGGTAATGGCTCCCCAAAAATATAACCTCCACCAGGAAAAATTCCTGAACATAAATCTATTGTAACGCTTCTTTAAGATTTGTTAAGCCACCTCTTTGATTCTTTTGAGGAGATACTCGCGATTATTTTTAGAAGCATCTTCTAAGACTTCGGCAAAGAGTGTATCTAAAATTTCACCCACCTTTGGTCCCGGCTGGATCTTTAAAGTCTGCATAACATCATTACCGGAAATTTTTAAGTCGGAAACTGTGAACGGTTTTTGTAAAACCTGATGAATCCTTTCGGTAAACTTTTCCATTCTCCAGGAAACTGCTTTTTGGGTTCCTCCGCCTAACCTGTCCCCAACCCGTAAAGCCATCATATCCTCAATATTCTCCAGGCCGACTTTTTTAATAAAACGCCGGATGGCAGCGTCGGTTTGCTTTTCATCAACTGAAAAAAGATGCCAGCGGACTAATTTATAAAGTTTATCGGATTGTTTTTTGGAAAGGTGCAACCGTTGGGAAATTTCCCAGACTAATTTGCCCCCGGCTACATCGTGGTTATAAAAAGTGACATTTCCGTCAGGCTCCACTTCAACAGTATCCGGTTTACCGATATCATGAAGCAACGCGGCTAAGCGTACCAAGGGATCCTGGGTGGGTGTTTCCTTGAGTGTTAAGAAGGAATGTTCTCCGATATCGTAACTTCGGGCATGTTTCGGACCCTCTTGGGAGATACCGAACGTTCTTTCCAATTCCGGCAAAATAATCTGTAAAATCCCCGCTTCCCTCAGTTTTACAATGCCTATGTATGGATTCGGCGATGCAAGAATTTTAAATAGTTCATCCCGGATCCTTTCACCGGAGATTTCCTTAATCAGCTCAGCGTTTTCCCTGATGGCTTGAAAAGTTTTTTCCTCAATTTCAAACCCCAGCTGGGTAGCAATTCTAATGGCTCGCATCAGCCGGAGGGCATCTTCTTTAAACCTTTGATCAGGGTTGCCAACGGCCCGGATATTTTTTTTCTCAATATCCTGACATCCGTTAAAAGGGTCAACCATCTTTTCCCGGGATAGCGCCAAAGCGTTAACGGTAAAATCACGACGGGCTAAATCCTCTTCGATTTTATTGGTCCAGGAAACTTCGCTAGGGTGGCGGGCATCTTTATATATGCCCTCTTTTCTCATGGTGGTAATTTCTAAAACGCCTAAGTCCGAGGGTATACCAACAGTTCCGAACTTGTTGTCATAAAATCCGTCAGGGAAAAGTTTTAATATCTCTTCCGGTTTGGCATCGGTGGTAAAGTCCCAGTCGTTAATTTCTCTTCCCATCAAAAGGTCGCGGACTGCCCCTCCGACTATATAAATCTGAAAGCCGGCTTGGGAAACTGTTTCTAAGATTTGTTGAACCTTTTCAGGCAATTGGTATTCCATGGCTTAATTCTACCTGTACCAGCTTTTTAGGGCAAGCAGCTAAGATAAAGTTTGAAATTGGCGGAGAAGAGTAGTAAACTATAGGTTCATTATGCATACTGCTATAGAATCTGAAAAAATAATTTTATCTAAAGGTTCCTGGCCTTTTGAGGAGGGCAGTTTGGGCTACAAAATTTTTCCTGATATTTTGGAAGGACGTGTGCGAGCGCTGAAGGTTTTAACTTTGCCTGATTGGAGACATAAGGGGGAAAGTCTGAGCGATCTCTTAGAGGTGCCGTTTGATGTAATAAGTAGCAAGGAAGGTGTTGAAGGAATTAGGAATCCTATCTCCCAACAGCTGTTAGGTTTAGCTGTAACAAACCAGGCGCGGTTATTGGGAGCAATTTTTGGTAGGGAACAATCTTATGTCCCATTAGATAGAGAAGTAGAAGTGGCTATGGGTGTTGATGCAGTGCTGCAAGAGGTGGCTGATGTGCTAGAAGGTGACAAGACAAAAGTGGAAACATTGGTGTTACACTTTGGGCTTGATGACGGTGTGCCCAGGACTTATGAAGAAATTGGAAAAACAGAGGGTATTAGTAGACAGGCTATTGGACTTCGGGTTAAGAGAGCAATGGCTCTTTTGCGGCAATCACCGCATAAAGATGTGCTTAGCGGCTACCTTTCGTTTTCTCCTACTAGTTTTGCTAGGAAAATTTTGGGGGTAAGTCTCTATAAAGATATTCCATATCTAAGTTTTGATGCAAGAGAGGGCGGCAGAGGAGTGTTCTTTGTCGATCCCAAAGCCTTAAAACCATTGATTAAACAAGCGGAAAGAGCTCGGAACTCTTATTGAATGTGCTACAATTTCTAAGTTCATGAGTAAGACTTGGGAATTTTATCCTCATTATTCCGATGATTTAACGGAACAGTTACTTTTTAACCGGGGTCTAAAAACCAAAGAAGAAATAGAGGATTTTTTTAATCCTGATCTTGAAAAATTCAAAAGCGATTTAGAACTTTCCGGAATTGAAACTGCCAAAAAAAGAATCTTAAAAGCCATTGAAAATAAAGAATTAATTATTGCTTATGGGGATTATGACGTGGACGGGGTTTGCGGGGCAGCAATTTTGTATTTAGGGTTGACTGCTGTCGGAGGAAAAGTTTTACCCTATATCCCCCACCGGGAAAAAGAGGGATACGGATTATCCAAAGAGGGATTGCAAAGCGTCAAAGATCAGGGGGCTGGTTTGGTAATCACTGTCGATAACGGGATTGTGGCACTGGAAGCGGCAAAATTTGCCAAAGACTTGAATCTGGGTTTAATTATTACTGATCATCACCTTCCCCTGGAAGAAAAACCTGAGGCATTGTCTATTGTCCATACTACTAAAATGTGCGGCAGCGCGGTTGGTTGGTGTCTGGTGAAAAGTTTACTGGATGAGGAAAAATCCGAGGAACTTTTAGATTTAGTGGCCATGGCCACAGTTGCGGATATGGTTCCTTTAATCGGAATAAACCGGGCATTGGTTAAAAAAGGGTTAAAAAAATTGAGTAGGACTAAAAGAGTAGGGCTTCGGGCGTTACTTATGGAATCAGGTATCTGGGGAAGTGAAATTACTCCTTATCATGTGGGCCATATTTTAGGGCCAAGACTTAATGCAAAGGGAAGACTGGAACACGCCTTGGATGTAGTCAGGTTGCTTTGTACAAAAGACCCGGAAAAGGCTGAGAGGCTTGCGAAAGATTTGGGGACGGCAAATGACCAAAGAAAGTTATTGGTCACTGAAGCAGTGGCCCAGGCTAAAACCACCTTAGAAAAAGTTGACGGAAAAGTGATTATTTTAGAATCAGAAGAATGGATACCCGGAATTATTGGGCTAGTAGCTGGGAAAATTGCTGAAGAATACGGAATGCCGGCGATTGCTATCTCGCGGGGTGAAACAATTTCCAAAGGTTCGGCCAGGTCTGTTAAGGGAATAAATATTGTCGAAAGCATCCGTCAATTTTCAGATCTCTTAATTGATGTTGGGGGACATCCCCAGGCAGCCGGTTTTACTTTGGAAACTGCAAAAATCTCTGAGTTTAGAAAAAAGTTAGAGGAGTCAATGGGTAAAGAAGACATTATCCAAACAGATAGTTTATTAATAGACGCTGAAATTTTATCGGCAACACTGAGCAAAAAGTTAGTGGAAGATCTTAATAAGTTTGAGCCAACCGGGGTGGGTAACCCGGAACCGGTTCTGGTTACAAGAAGTATGAAAGTATCAGGATTACGCACTGTGGGTGACGGCAAACACTTAAAATTTAAGGCGGATAATATTGATGCCATTGCTTTTTCTTTCGGGGACTTAATTAATCAGCTTAAAGAGGGGCAGATGGTCGATTTGGCCTACCGTTTGGAGATAGACTGGTTTAACGGAAACGAAAAGTTGCAGCTTAAGGTAGTCGATGTACAATATTAAGTCCATATGGACTTTTTAGCAGCTCCAATACTTAAAAAAGCTTTTGACTTTGCAAACCTTTCTTTAGCCGGGAAAAAGAGGCTTTCCGGAGAAGACGTAGTGGACCATTGTCTGCGGGTGGAAGAGATTTTGTGGAAATTTAAAGTCCGCGATCCGATAACGTTATCAGTTGCTCTTTTGCACCATAGCATCTCTGACGGAGCGGCAACCCCAGAAGATATTAAAAAGGAGTTTGGGGAAGACGTTGTGGGAATGTTGGAGTCGATGGACAAGTTCCACATTATTAAACTGAAATTCCACAGCGGGGAAGAGTTTAGCGAGCAACTTAGAAAAATGTTTTTGGTTTTGGCAAAAGACTTAAGGGTTGTCTTGGTAAAACTTGCCGATATTACTGATAATTTAACTACCCTTCAATATTTAACACCTGAAAAAAGGAGCGAGGTGGCCCGGGAAACTTTGGAAATATTTGCGCCTTTGGCGGAAAGATTGGGTATGGGGGAACTTCGGGGGACAATGCAGGATTTGGCTTTTATGCACCTTTATCCTAAGGAATATCAGTGGGTGAGATCGTATACAAAAAATGATTTGGATGAACTCGGGAAGACTTTGCTTAAGATAAAAGGAAGATTAACAGTTTCTTTTAAAAAAGAAGGCATTAACCCTGAAATTCAAAGCCGGGTAAAACATATTTATTCTCTTTACACAAAATTAATGCGGCCTGGTGTTAAAAAAGATCTAAACAAAATATATGATCTGATTGCGCTTCGGGTCATTACTTCCAATACAGAAGAATGTTACAAAGTACTTGATATAGTTAACAAACTATTTAAACCTGTTCCGGAGCCGATTTCTGACTATATCGGCCATCCCAAGCCTAACGGTTACCGCTCAATCCACATTAAAGTTTACGGCCCCGGGGATTTGCCTTTCGAAATTCAGATCCGTTCCCGGCAGATGCACGAAGAAGCGGAATACGGATTGGCGGCTCACTGGAATTACGCCGAGAAAAAGGAAAGCGGATTATCAGATGAAAAGATTAGCCAAGGCTTTGCTGCCAGCGCTGAAAAACTTGATTGGGTAAAACGTTTGAGTGAGTGGCAAAAAGAAGTAACAGATAATGAGGAATTTTTAAAGACAGTCAAAACTGACTTTTTTGGCCACAGAATTTTTTGTTTTACACCCAAAGGTGATGTTAAGGATTTGCCGGCGGGCGCGACGCCTGTAGATTTTGCCTATATGGTTCACACCGATATGGGGAATTTGGTGACCGGTGCCAGGGTAAATAATAGAGTGGTGTCTTTGGACACTAAACTAAAGAATGGTGATGTGGTAGAACTTCTTTTATCTAAGAATACCAAAAAGCCCAGCCGGGACTGGCTAGGCTTTGTGGCAACCGCAACTGCCAAGAAAAAAATTAAAAAAGCATATTATCTAAGTTAATAAATAGACGAAGAAATTCGGCCCCATTTTCCCCGTCTCCTATTCTCTTGATTAACTGAACGCTTGGCTCTACTTTGTTCTCTGGATAAAACTGACCTTAAATTTAAGATATCTTTTACCTGTTCAGAGTAGGAACCATTGGCTGTTTGTTTTAGTTCCTTAATTTTTATATCCAGCTCAAAAATTTTAGATCGCCTGTCAGCAATATCAATTTCTGCTTCTCTTAAAGACATCTAGGTTTCTCCTCCTTTCTCTATTTTTAAGTACAAAAAAACCTCCCTGTTTGGGAGGTCCTCTCTTTCCTTTAGGTTTTTATTTTTTAATCTACCTAAAAAGGCCTCCCATCTTTGGCACTCTAAGGAGTACCAGGGTAAGGAGGCAAAGCAAAAGAACGCTTAAGTTAATTAATAAATTACCGTTCATGTTAAATATTAGGATATCAAACATTGTAAAAAGAAAAGCAAACTATTGTCAATGATATATTTTTTTGATATGTTAGTATGCACAGTATGGCAACCAACCAACCAAAATTTTTCTTTACATATTTTTGGTTTACTTCCCGTTCCGGGGGGTTGGTTGGTGTCTTAAGGACATAGGATAATAGTCCAAAAGAGAACCAGAAAACAGCCTCCCGCAAGGGAGGTATTTTTTTGGCAAAAATTTAGAAAGAAAGGAGGTGTTTAAATTGGCAGAAAGAATTACAAGAGAAAACTTAATAAAAAACGGTGAATTTTTAGTGATAGGCGGTCCGTGTGCGGTGGAAACAGAAGAGCAAGTTCGCAAAGTCGCTTCAGCTCTTTACGATCTGGGGATAAAAGTGATGAGAGGCCAATTATGGAAACCCCGGTCCAGTCCAGACAGTTTTCAGGGTGTTGGGTTGACTGGACTTCCTTGGTTGCAAAGAATTAAAGAAGATTTCGGAATGATTATTGCTACTGAAATTGTAGATAAGGATCAGATCGAACCAACGATGGAAGTTGTTGATGTGCCTTGGGTCGGTTCAAGAAATATGCAAAATTTTGAGCTGCTTAAAGCTTTAAGAGGAAATGGTACAGATCAAAGACCTGTAATCTTAAAAAGAGGTGCGTCTTGCACTATAGACGAATGGCTCCAGTCGGCGGATTATATTGGCCGGGATAGAGTGATTTTATGTGAACGGGGTATTAGATCAGCAACAGATTCTACCCGATACACTTTGGATTTAAACGGAGCATTGGTTGTAAAACACGATAAGAGGATGCCGGTTATCGGTGATCCTTCTCATCCTGCCGGTCGGGCAGATTTAGTTCCAGCTTTATCAAGGTCTATCGTGGCTGCAGGTTTAGATGGGTTGGTAATCGAGGTTCATCCTGACCCTGCGAATGCGCTCTCTGATGCAAAACAACAGATTACACCAGCAACTTTCCGAGAAGTACTGGGCCAAATCAAAGCTGTTTACCGAGCGATGGATCTGAGTATAAATAGAGCCGATCTATCTTAGGGGAACTATTGTCAGGACATGACCAAGTTGGTATGATCAAACGAGCATGGACAGAACCTTGATTTTAGAGTGCAATAAAAAAATTGATGAAACAGTGAAGATTTGCGGATGGGTGCAAGTCCGGCGGGATCACGGAAAAATTATCTTTCTGGACATTTCAGACAGGTCCGGAGTAATCCAGGTTGTGGCAACAGGTGATTTGGCCGGTGATTTGCACCCACAAGATGTTGTATGTATTGAGGGTCAGGTCAGCAAGAGGCCGGAGAAGTTAGTAAACCCAAATTTGGAGACCGGCACTATCGAACTCCAGGCAAAATCCGTTGAAGTTTTGGTAAAAGCCCAGGAGCTCCCGTTTGATATGGGAGCTAAGGAGTTAGACCTGCAACTTCCAACGCTTTTGGATTACCGCTCATTAACTTTAAGATATCCAAAAGTAAAAGACATCTTTAAAGTCCAGGCATCGCTACTCGATGGTTTCAGAAATGCTGCAAAAAAACTGGAGTGCACAGAAATAGTGGTTCCTACTATTGCCGCTGCCTCTACTGAAGGCGGAGCTGAAGTATTTCAGGTAAATTATTTTGGATACAAAGGTTTTTTAACCCAAAGCCCACAGCTGTATAAACAGATGATGATTCCGGTTTTTGAAAGAGTATTTACTGTCGCCAAAGCTTACCGGGCCGAGCCATCTGTCACTACACGTCACTTAACTGAGTCTACCCAAATGGATTGCGAATTCGGTTTTGTAGATTTCAACGATTTATTGGATTTTCTGGAAAATATAGCCATTGCCACCATTGATGAAGCGGCAAAAAATTGCAGCGATATTTTGGAAAGATTTAACGTCGAAAGACCAAAGTTTGGGAAAACTCCCAGATTAACATTAAGGGAGGCTCAAGAAATTATTTATCAAGAAACCGGAAGGGATA
The DNA here is from genome assembly GCA_021786315.1 of bacterium. Classification (GTDB taxonomy): domain Bacteria; phylum Patescibacteriota; class Microgenomatia; order Daviesbacterales; family UBA10151; genus JAJYNN01. The sequence goes on along the minus strand of JAJYNN010000003.1, from coordinate 14,325 downwards.
ACCGCGGAGAGAAAGATTTGGAACCACAGGATGAGGTAGATATTTGTAAATGGGCCTTAAAAGAACACGGAAGTGACTTAGTGACCATCACTCATTTCCCGACAAAAAAGAGGGCTTTTTATACGCTGCCGGATCCGGAAGATCCGGAGTTTAGCTTAAGCTACGATCTTTTGTTTAGGGGATTGGAAATTAGCAGCGGAAGCCAAAGGATTAATGACTACCAACAGTTGGTAGAAACAATTAAAGAACGGGGGATGGACCCAAAAAATTTTGAAATGTATCTCCAGGCTTTTAAATATGGTATGCCTCCCGAAGGAGGGTTTTCTTTTGGACTGGAGAGAATTACCATGCATCTTCTGGAGTTGTCCAATATTCGTGAAGCGTCACTTTTTCCAAGAGATATGGAAAGGGTTGATGTCAGGTTATCTACCTTAAGATAGCAATTCCGTTTGTTGGTTTTTAAAAAATGACACCTATTCTTTATGCTGTTTTGGCACTGCTAATTTCTGTAAATGTGCTTCTTGGTCTGCCAAAAGCTGTGGATTTAATCCAAACCCAGGTTTCAGCGAAAAATACTGCAGAAGCCCCAAAAATTGCTGGGGTAGAAAAAAGAATTCTGATGCCTAAAGGTCATGGAATTTTCGCTCCTACCTTTACAGCATCTGCTGTTATTGCCAAAGATATAGATTCAGATACGCTTCTTTTTGTCAAAGATCCGGATAAAAGAGTTCCTATTGCTTCCACTACTAAAATAATGACTGCGCTGGTCGCTCTTGATTACTTTAAACCTAATGATGTCCTGACAGCTTTTGACTTATCCCAAGCTGGCGGGTCCTCGATGGGACTTAAGACAGGAGAGCAACTTAGTTTCCGGGCAATTTTATATGGCATGCTTTTGAATTCAGGTAATGATGCCGCATACACGATTGCGGAAAACTATCCGGGCGGAATTTCTGGATTTATTGATGCCATGAATAATAAAGCCTTAAGTTTGGGGTTGTCTAATACCCACTTTGATAACCCTGCAGGATTTGATAGTCCAAACCATTTTTCTTCGGCAAATGATTTGGGAAAAATTGCCGAAACTGCCATGAACAATTATCAGTTTGCCCGGGTAGTTTCGACTAAAGAAACGGAAGTCTCATCCTTGGATAAAAGCATGATCCATCCGTTAAAGAACCTCAATAAATTACTGGATGATCCGGGAGTATTGGGGATAAAAACAGGGACGACCCCGGCGGCCAAGGAAAATTTAGTTGGGCTTTTGGAAAGGAATGGCCATAAAATTTTAACGGTTGTTTTAGGAAGTGATGACCGCTTTAAAGAAACAAAGGAATTAACTGACTGGGTTTTTATAAACTTTACTTGGGAGTAGCAATTGCCGGGACTAAAGCTGCAAAGTCAGGTCCTTCAAATACAAATACCGGCAGAAGGTAAGGGGAATAGTCCTCCTGTTCATAATAAGCAAGATAAACAGAAGAAATTGAAACCTTGGGGTTTATTGGTTCTATACTCACAAAACCATTCCCGGCTCTTAAGTCGGCAAAGGCTTGTTCGGGAGTTTTCAAAGGATATGTTGACGAGGTTGACTTATCTACCGGCCAATAAATATAGGAAATATGGATAAATTTATTATTTTCATCATCAACTTTGGTGATGGTTCCTCTGACTAAGCCTCTGTTAAACGCAGCGGTGACTATCGGCATGTCATCAACATTTGTAGGCCATAAGGTAACCTCGGCAGTATCGGAATCAGTGGGGTTCTTGTTATCAAAGGTTACACTGCTTTTCCCTGTTTTGAGTTCATCAGGCAGTAACCCTCGGGCTGAAAGGTAATTTTTAAAGGAGCCAACTATTTGGGTTTGGTCAGGTAGTGTATTTAAAGTGGCAGAACCACTGGCTATCTGTTTTTGGAAATTAAAGTTTCCGGTTGTTAAATCTACATTTAACTCACCATCGTTGTCGTCAGCAAACTTAAATTGGGTTTGGGAGACGACTTCAGGATTTGAGGAAAACCCTAAACTCTCGGCAAGTTTAGCGGATTTGTCAGGAGCAAGGAGTGTTACCCCTGATTTTGGAAGAAAGTACACTTTTAGAAGTTTTGGGGTTTGAGGTAAGCCCCCTGTTGCGGTGTCGAGCGAGTATGAGTAATTAGAAGAAGAGACATTAGAATCCGGGAAGGCAGGTTTGGGAAGTTCGCCAAATTTCATTTCCGGTTTTTCAACGACGGGTGGCAAGGTTGATAAATAATAGCGGTGCCAAACCTGATAGCCAATGCTTCCCCCAACTCCTAATACTGTGAGGACAATAAAAGCGATAACTCCTTTTTTGGTTAAGCTGGCAGCCTGGGTGAGTGTTAACATAGGCAGATTAGTTTCATTATACAGTAAGATTGCATATAAGCGGAGCTTGAAATTTTTGCGAGGCAAAAATTATAATATCTGCAATATGGATCAGGCAGGTAAAAAGGTTGTAACAAGATTTGCTCCTTCTCCCACTGGGTTGATGCACATTGGTGGAGTGCGGACAGCCCTTTACGCTTATTTGGTGGCTAAGAAAAATAACGGAGCGTTCTATTTAAGAATAGAAGATACAGACCGTACCCGATTTGTACCAGAAGCAACTGAGGATATTATCGAGAGTATGAAATGGTTAGGTCTAAACTTTGAAGGCCCGGTTGTGCAATCTGAGCGAAAAGATATGTACAGCAAATATGCCAAGGAGCTGGTGGAAAAAGGGGCGGCATACGAAAAAGACGGGGCAATTTGGTTTAAGATGCCGCAGGAGGGAAAAGTTGAGTTTACTGATTTAATTGGCAATCGCCATGTAACTTTTGATTTGAGTAAAGAAAAAGACTTCGTTCTTTTAAAGTCGGATGGATTTCCTACGTATCACCTGGCGCACGTTGTAGATGATCATCTAATGGAAACAAATCCGGTAATCAGGGCAGACGAGTGGATGCCTTCAGTCCCAAAGCACACCCTAACATTTCAAGCATTCGGATGGGAAGTTCCTCAATATGCCCATTTACCATTGATTTTAGGGACTGATCGTTCCAAGCTTTCCAAAAGACATGGCGCTAGGAGTGTGTCTGAGTTTAGAAAAGATGGTTTTTTGCCCGAAGCAATTTTAAACTACATGGCTTTGTTGGGTTGGACACCGCCGGGTGAGGTAGAGATAGTGAGTTTGGAGGAGATGGCAAAGACCTTTGAATTAAATGATGTCCATTCAACACCGGCTGTTTTTGATATTACTAAACTGGAATGGATGAATGGGGAATATATTAGAAAAATGTCTGATGAAGAATTGACTAAAAGATTAGAGGGTTACTTAGTTGACCACCCGGCCAAAGATAAAATTGCCCCTTTAGTTCCCTTGGTAAAAGAAAGGATTAAAAAGCTTTCTGATTTTATTCCTTTAACTGATTTTATCTGGGAAGAGCCGGAATATGATATGGAGGTATTTAATAAAATTAAAGTTCCTAACCAGAAAGAAGTATTGGAAAAGATTGATGTAACTTTAGAGGGTTTACCTAAGCCCTGGAAGAAAGAGGAGTTTGAGGCAACTTTTAGAAAATTGGCTGAAGATTTACAAATTAAAGTTGGGGATATGTTTCAATTAATTAGGGTGGCAGTCTCCGGACAATTAGTTACTCCTCCGCTTTTTGAAAGCATTGAAATTATGGGTGAGGATAAGGCTTTGCAAAGAGTAAAATCTGTGGCAGGAAAATACCCAGCTTTCTAGATTCACCTCTCACAAGATTCATACATTTTTTATATTGTTTTCTAAGTGATAAGCAGTAGGATAGCTTCAGTATGAATATCCTAGCATGGATAGTCTTCGGACTCATAGTTGGCATCATCGCCAATGTTGTTGACCCAAGACCTGCATACGGAGGCATAATAGGAGCCATTGTCCTGGGAATTTTAGGGGCATTGGTGGGAGGTTTTCTTTCGAGCCTGCTCTTTGGGGTAGGTATTACAGGATTTAACCTTTCCTCTTTAATTGTTGCGGTGTTGGGGGCGTTGCTCTTGCTCCTTATAGCCAGGGCAGTAAGACGCGTTTAAGTTAGTCGAGCAGACGGATCAGTATGGCCGGAGTGACCTTCGGTCATTCTGGTGTTTAATGCCCGCCAATCTAAAACCATAGATCTTCATCTGGTTCCTCTGTTGGTATATAATCTCATGGTGTCAAAGTATATTATTGATGGCGGTAATAAATTGTCGGGAAAAGTGAAAATTTCCGGCAATAAAAACTCAATTTTACCTTGCCTCGCTGCCTGTTTACTTACCTCGGAAGAAGTGACTATAAAAAATGTGCCCCGGATTGCGGATGTAGGTGTTTTTCTGGAAATTTTGCAGAACCTAGGAGCCTCAGTTGAAGTTGGTGACCATACGGTAAAGGTAAGGTGTAAAGAAGTAAAAAAACCTCTTATAACAGAGGAGTTTGCCGGAAAGCTTCGGGCTTCAATACTTTTGGCAGGAGCGCTTTTAGGGAGAACCGGAAGGGCTGAGTTTTTTCATCCGGGAGGGGATATTATCGGCAGAAGGGGTATTGATTTACACCTTGAAGGATTTAAGTCCTTGGGCCTCAAGGTAAATGTTAACGACCACAGATATAAAGTACTAAAAAAGGCTGAAAATAATCCAAGCTGCAAGATATTTTTGGAAATGCCGACAGTGACAGGCACGGAAAACTTAATTTTGGCTTCTGCGTTAGGTGAAGGTTGTGTAGTAATTAAGAACGCGGCCTGTGAGCCGCATGTAGTTGATCTTTGTAAAATGTTGAACTTAATGGGAGCAAAAATTGAAGGGGTTGGTACATCTGCTATAAAAATTAACGGAGTTGAAAAACTGAAAGGCACGGAATTTTCTATAGGTTCTGATTACATAGAATTAGGCACCTATGCGGTGGCAGCAGCTATTACCGGGGGATCGGTGGAGATAGGGAACTGTTGTAATTTTGATCATGATCCCGCTGTCTGGCCTTTAATAAAAATGGGTCTCATTGTGAAAACTGATGGTGATTCGGTGAGTGTTTCAGCCAAGAAAATTAAAGCAATCCCAAGGCTTGTGACAAATGTTTGGCCGGGTTTCCCCACAGATTTAATGAGCATTATGATTGTTTTGGCAACACAAGCTAGAGGGATGTCACTAATGCATGATTGGGTTTATGAGTCGAGAATGTTTTTTGTTGATAAGTTAATTGCCATGGGGGCAAATATTACTATTGCTGACCCTCACCGCGTTTTAATTTACGGGCCGTCAAAGCTTTATGGTAGAAATCTGGAATCTCCGGATATCCGGGCGGGGATGGCATTGGTGCTGGCAGCGCTCATAGCTTCCGGTAAAAGTATTATTAACCGGGCAGAGCTTATTGAAAGAGGATATGAAGATGTGGTTGAGAAACTGGCTTCTCTTGGGGCTTCTATTGAGCGTGTTGATTGATAATTTGTATTAAAATTGTAAGAATTCACACTTTACGAGGCTATTAACTTGCCAAAATTTAGTTTTCTGGTAAGATTAGCGTAATTCCCATGGATAATTCTTTGCTTGAGAGAATCTATAAGGCAATTTTAAAACTTATGGTTCCCACGGGTCTTGAAGAGACCTATGCAGTTATTGTGGATGAGGCGATGAAGCTGGTGGGCGGGGATGCCGGAAGGGTTGTTTTGGAGGAGGATGGGGAACTAAATGTTGTATATACCTCATCACCTTTGGCATTTTTACCACAAAAGGTAAGAAAAAATGGGTTTGTCTATACTTCATTTAACCAGCACCGGGCTTATGCTATAAATAAGGAGGACTTTGCTCATATTTATCCTGATATCGTCAAATTAGGTATAGAGAGCGCCCTTTTTATCCCGCTTTCTTTTAGAGGTAAAACCCTAGGGGTGATGGTGATTGAGTCTTATAGAAGAGGCCAATTGACCGCTAAGGATTTAACTGTTCTTAAACTATACGGGGCTATTGCGAGCTTAAAAATTAGAAATGCCCAGCTTTATGAAGAGACTAAAAAATCATTGGAGAATAGAGACTTATTTATTTCTCTAGCGGCTCATGAGTTACGGACTCCGATTACTACTATATATGGCTATTCACAATTACTTTTTGAGAGAACAAAAGATGAGGATAGTGTTGAATCCAGATGGATCAGTTCACTGCATGCGGAAAGCTACAGGCTAACTCTTCTGACTAAAGATTTATTGGAGATAAACAGGATAAAGGCAGGCCAGCTACAGTATGTTTTTAAGGAATGTGCCTTGAAGGACGCTATTGGTAGGGCAATGGACAATTTTAGGTTTAATTTTCCTCAACGGGAGATAATTTTCGAAGACGGAGTCGGTAAATTTGACGATACGGTTATCGGTGACTTTGACAAGTTATTACAAGTCCTGATAAACCTTTTGGATAATGCTGCCAAGTTTTCCAATGCTGATAAAAAAATAATATTACGTCTAAAATTTAAATCCCCGAACTTCATTATCCAGGTAAAAGATCAGGGAAAGGGTATCCCGGCAAAAGATCTGCCAAAAGTGTTTGAGGGGTTTTATAAAGAAAAGGATACAATCAACGAGGGTATGGGGCTTGGGCTGTTTCTCTCTAAAAATATTGTGGATGCTCACCGAGGTTCAATTCATATGCATTCAAGGGTCGGGAAAGGAACATTGGTAGAGGTACAACTGCCAAGGGCAAATATATGACATCACCTGAATATGGTATGGAAATGCGGCTTTGGTCGCTTATGGAACAACAGCAACATCTGGTGCCGTTTATGGTTGATGAGGAACAGATGAGGGCGTATCGAGAAAGCCGGGAGTATTTATTTAATGGAGGAGATGCCCAGCGTTTCGAAAGAAGGGTGGAAGGTAACATGTTAAACCGCCCGGATAAGGTGACGACAGTTTTAAGGGGCGGAGAAAACAGGGGAACTAACAAAGGGGGTCGTTGTGCCCAGGCGGTGGCTGAAACTTTATTTTATGAACGGTTTAAGGAGCACTTATTAAAATCTACAGGGAGAGAGGCAGTGCCTCATTATTTCTCCTTAGGATTAGGTTTGAAATATCTGGGTGAAAGAGGTTTTGTAAATCCCTTGCACCACCCCTTTTATGATGCCGTTGAGCTTAGAAGAAGCTGGGATTTTATCTTTATGGCTACAGCTCACGCCAGGATGGCTCTGCCTAGACTCTACCCTCAATATGTCCATCGTTTGGAGTTAGAACTGCCGCTGACTTTAATGGGAAATGCCTTGAACGTTGACCCGGATACTTTTGTGGATTTTGCCTTAACAAACCCAAAAGCCCAGGAAGATGCAGCTGTTCAATCTGATTCCCTGGAAAACCGAACGACTGATTTTAATCTACACAAAAAGTTTCTGGAAAATGAAGTGAAAACTGATTATCCGGATATAATGCCTCAGGACATAAAATGGAATCAGGGTACACGGGAGTCGATGATTGCCAGCAGAGGGAAGGTCAATGACTTGATGCTCAAGGCCCAGGCAGAGGGGATGGTAGAACCCAGAGTACATTTTACTGAGGAGGAGTTACGGGACCCAACATACAGGAGTGAGGTTGCGCTTCAAGCTTATATTACTTACCTTATCAAAAATGACTGGCGAATTCCCAAAGGCCATTGGCATATTGGGAATGGCAATTATATTTTAGGCGAAAAACATTATTTTGTGAGATTACTGTCTGCTTATACTTATGGTCCGGCACATCACCTTTGCCCCTTGGATCTTGATCCTGTTCTGGAACTTGTCCGTACGGCTCAGTAAAAATTTAGTCTTTTATCATGTAGCCAAAACCCCGGACCGAATGGAGTAATTTTTTAGGGAAGCCGTTATCTACTTTTTTCCTGAGATATCCCATATAAACGTCAACTACCCTTGTTTCGATATTTGGGGAGTATAACCAAACACGGTTTAAGATCATTTCCCGGGTTAAAATCCTTCCTTTATTGCTCATCAAGTATTGTAGGAGTTTAAATTCCTGGGGAGTCAACTGAAGCGCTTTGTCTCCCCTTTTCACCTCAAATGTTTTTCCGTCCAATTCTAAGTCTGCAACCTTCAAACTTGTATCGGATCCATCCTGGTACCTTAAGCGTGCTTTTAATCTAGCTATGAGTTCGTCGGCCAAAAACGGTTTAGTCATATAATCATCAGCCCCTAAATCTAAACCATGGATAATGTCCGCTACTCCGTCTTTGGCTGTCAGGATTACTACCCGCAGATCAGGATATTTTTTGCGGATTTCCATACAGACTGCTTCACCGCTCATATTAGGAAGGGCTAAATCAAGAAGTACCAGGTCGGGTGGAAGTTTCTGGATTTGGTTTAAGGCCTGGACTCCATCCGTCGCGGTTTGTACTGAGTAGCCGTTATCCAGAAGTAATTCCTTAAGATATTTATTCAATCCAACATCATCTTCGACTACTAAAATGGTCTTTGCCATACACTCAAATTATACCTCCGATTTTTTCAAACACAATCCCTCTCTTACAGAAAATTAATATTTACAGGGTTATTATAGGGAACTTTTACCTTGGAAACTGTAATTTTTCTTGCAGATTTATTACTTTGTTTTTGTTGTTATCTTAAAAGGAATTTATAAGATATATCCTAGATATGGCGTACAAACACACCAATTCTAAAGGAGTGGATTATTATCTCCACTCAAAAGAGGTCAGGCTCCGAAGCGGACGGCAGCAAAGGATTTATTACTTTGCTAAAGTTGCCGGAGCTGATGCGGTAAACGAGTTACCGGGGGGGTTTACGGTTGTGGAAAATCCCCGGACCGGCCTGCCGACTTTAAAGAAGAAATGATTTTAGTCTGCCTTGTCATTTAAGGTAACGACTACTTTTACTTCTGGTAACCCTAGTGCAATCTTGTCGTTTTCTACTTTCTGGATTGACAGCATAAATTATTTATGTTAATCCTGCTTTAGGTGGAAGAACTATGGTTTAGCATCAAGTCTGGCCTGTCCCGAATATCCTGCTATAAAAGAAGAAATAGGATTTATAGGTACGGATTGCCTATTGTCCTTATTATCTTTGACCTCCTAATAATTAGATATTTTCCTCCTGCTTACCTTCTGTTTATTCGTGCGGATACCGTAGATTTACTGCTGTTGCTGTTTATTGTGACTGTTAGTGCTTGGTTTGGTGGTTTTGGCCCGGGGATATTGGCAACAATCATAACTGCTGTTCTGAATTACTACGTCCTGTTGTTGGCAGATCTTGCCATCCACCCGCTCATTGGAGATCAACTCGTTACGGTAATTTATATCGTTTTAGGTTTTATCATCAGTATGATCAGTGAGGCAAGATACCAGTCTGAAGCCCAAAAAAATCAGTTTATTGGACTGGTAGCGCATGAGTTAAAAAATCCTCTAAGCTCGATCAAGGGTTTTTCAGAGTTAATAGACAACCTTGCTAAAAAATCACACCTGTCAAAATTAAGGGAATATACGTCTATTATTGAATACCAGTCAGAAAAACTGATGGAACTAATTGATGATCTTTTGGATATAACAAAAGTCGAAGTGGGTAAATTTGAATATAAGGATGAACCATTTAATTTTGGTGATTTAGTGAAGGAAGTGGTTGACCACCAGAAGATTATTCAAAAAGATAGGCAGATTACTATGTCTAATAGATCCAGAAAGATAATCATGGGTGACCGTTATAGAATTGGCCAAGTTGTTGTCAACCTTTTGACAAATGCCTTTAAGTATTCTCCGCCGGATAGCAAGGTAAAAGTTAGAACAAGCGACCAAAAAGGGGGAGTAGTTTTATCAGTTCAGGATTTTGGCATCGGCATTCCTTTTTCTGAGCAACATACTATTTTCAGCCAGTACTATCGAACCAAAAGTGCAGAAAAGGGGAAAGCTAAAGGTTTAGGACTTGGCCTCTATATCTCCTCGCAAATTGTTGAGCATCATCAAGGTAAATTGTGGGTAAAAAGTAGAGAGGGTCATGGATCAACATTTTCCCTGGAACTTCCAAGCAACCGCCTTAATAGAAGAAAGTAATAGAGTCGGGACTTGTGGGCGTTTTCAGAACTTTTGAGTCGATAAAGAATATTTAATACGTGGGTTTAGCCTGGAAAAAAATCTAACCTTTACTTATCTATTTAACTTTTTTACCCAAACTCAAACTAAGATAGAATCATGGTAAACTGAATATACCCTTGTTATGGAGCAACCGTATTATTCACAGAAAACAAGCGAGGTCTTAGAAAGACTTCATTCTCAAGAGAATGGTTTAGCTGACAGCGAAGCAAAAATCAGACTCGAAAAATATGGATTAAACAAACTACCAGAAGCTAAGTTAGACAGCTTATTTAAAATTTTCCTTCGCCAATTCCAAAGTCCCTTAATCTATATCCTGATGCTTGCCAGTTTGATTGTCTTTCTGATGAAGGAATTTACTGATGGCTTTATCATTCTCTTTGTTCTGCTTTTTAATGCTGTGGTGGGAACAATCCAAGAAGGGAAAGCTCAAAATACCCTTCAAGCATTAAAAAAGTTTACCGAAACTAACACCATAGTTATAAGAGATGGTAAAGAAGCTACTATTCCTGATTATGAAGTAGCTCCAGGAGATATTATTGTGCTTAAAGAGGGAGACAAAATTCCCGCAGACGCCAGGGTTATTCTTTCTAATAACCTGACCATTGATGAATCTGTATTAACCGGGGAGTCATTGCCAGTTCATAAATTTGAGGATGCTATAAATTCTACAGATCTACAACTAGCTGAGCAAAAGAATATGGTTTTTAAGGGAACTCATATTGTTGCAGGAAATGGCAGGGCTGTGGTGGTGGCAACAGGATTGGAAACTGTATTAGGGAGAATATCCAAAGAGATAGCTGTTATCAATACAGAGATCCCCCTGAAAGCAAATATCCGTTATCTTACCAGGCTGATTATTGCAACTGTTGTTACTATTTGCACCTCCATATTTATTTTAGGTATTCTTTTTGGCCATGGAGTTAAAGAGATGTTTACCACTGTGGTGTCCTTATCAGTATCAATCATTCCTGAAGGGTTACCTATTGTAATGACTTTAGTTCTGGCAACAGGTGTCTGGAGAATGAGTAAAAGAAATGCTTTAGTTAAAAAACTCCAAGCAGTTGAAGCATTGGGGCAAGCCAGGGTAATAGCGGTTGATAAAACGGGTACGCTAACCAAAAACGAACTAGTGCTTCAAAAAGTTTACATAAATGAGAAATTTTTCAATGTTGACGGTGAGGGATATGATCCTCACGGAGAGATCACTTTAGGGGGTGAAAAAATTGAACCTCTTAACCATCAGGAAATGGTTCTTGCTGGTAGGCTGGCGGTTTTTGGCGTAAATAACAGTGCTTTCTATGATGAAGAAAGTAAAGAATGGAAGGCTAGCGGGGATCCTACGGAATCTGCCTTATCTATTTTTGCTCAGAAGATTGGGTTTAAGAAAGATGTTTTAGAAAAAGAATCTCCAAAACTCTCAGAGATTCCTTTTGACTATAAAACCAAATACCATGCAGTTGTTCATAATACCGAAGGAAACGCTAATTTAACTGTTTTAGGGGCTCCTGAAGAAATTATCCACTTGTCTACTAGAATCTGGCATGAGAACAAAAACTTAACCTTAACAACTGAAAAGAAAAAAGAGTTAGAGAAACAACTTAGAGAAATGTCCAATCAAGGGCTAAGGGTTATAGCTTTTGCCTTAAAAGAAAATGTTGCTAAAAATCCCAAGCAAAAAGATATTGCCAATCTTACTTTTGTGGGGTTCTTTGGAATTAAAGATACTTTACGCCCGGAAGTTCATAAAGCAATGGAAAAAGCTATTAGCGCAGGCATTAAGGTGGTTATGATTACAGGAGACCATAAAATTACTGCTGAGGCTATAGCCCGAGATGCGGGTATTTTCCATGATGGAGATACAATCCTAACAGGAGAAGATATTGATTCATTATCAGATGAAGATTTTGCTAATATGCTGGACAAAGTATCAGTTTTTGCCAGAGTTACCCCAGACCATAAGCTCAAAATTGTTCAGGCATATAAGAGAAAGGGTCTGACAGTTGCTATGACTGGAGATGGTGTTAATGATGCTCCTTCTCTAGTTGCCGCAGATTTGGGAGTAGGAATGGGTAAAATTGGTACTGAAGTAGCTAAAGAAGCCTCGGATATCGTACTCTTGGATGATAACTTTGCCAGTATTGTGGCAGCCGTTGAAGAAGGAAGAAGCATCTATAAAACAATTAAAAAAGTTATCCTCTATCTATTCTCTACAAGTTTTGGTGAGGTATTTACTATTACGGGAGCTTTACTTTTAGGGTTTCCTTTACCTATTTTAGCAGCCCAAATTGTATGGCTAAACTTTGTCACTGATGGCTTTTTGGATGTATCTTTAGCAATGGAGCCCAAAGAAGAAGGGCTTTTGAAGGGCAGCTTTGAACACCCCAAAAAATATTTGTTAGATGGACTAACTATTCAGAGAATGTTTTTAATGGCATTGCCTATGACGATAGGGTCACTTTGGCTTTTTAGCAGATATTATCAAACAGATATGGTAAAAGCCCAAACTCTTACTCTGACAGTTTTAGCAGTTTTCCAGTGGTTTAATGCCTGGAATTGCCGGCATGAAAGAAAGTCAGTTTTTCAGCTGAATCCTTTTTCCAATAAGTTTCTGATGGGGTCAACTCTTACTATTATTTCCTTACAGCTCTTAGCAATTTACAATCCATTTATGCAGAAGCTATTACACACTACATCTCTAAGTTTTTCCGATTGGCTCCTGATTATCCCAATTGCTTCATCACTAATGGTTGTGGAGGAAATCAGAAAGTATATATTCCGCCACACAAAAAATTTAAGCTAAAGTTCGAACCCGCTTCCTTGTGCCAAGAGCGCGGATCCTCGGTCCAAAAGCCCCAAATACCAAAAATCCAGCCACAAAAGGACTGGATTTTTGCTAGCTGCGGGACATGGATTCGAACCATGATAAACGGATTCAGAGTCCGTTGTCCTACCATTAGACGATCCCGCATTAACTCAATCGCGGAGCGGATAATGGCAAGGTTCTGATGCAAGCAGGTTCTTACCATTAGACGATCCCGCATTAACTCAATCGCGGAGCGGATAATGGCAAGCTCCGCTTACCATTAGACGATCCCGCAATATCAATAGGAACGGGTAAATTTTATCATATTTAGCCTTCTAAGGCTTGATTTGAAGAGGATTGTGAAATTAGTTGTACCGCTTTTTGTAATAAGTACCCCAAGATAATAAATAAAACCAAATAAAACAATGTTGCTAAAAATGGCGGAAGATATTTGTAAAGTAAGTCGTAGCGGTAAACCAAGGGCCAATGGATAAGGTAAATTTCATAGGAGTAAGTACCAAAGAGACTGAGAAGCTTGAAGTGTAAGCTTTTTAAGACAAAAATAAACAAGAGTAATCCCATCGAAAAAAGGCTGGTTAATTGTTCCTTAGCCAATCCCTGTCCTACATTTGAATTGATTGAGAAGTAACTAAACCCTAAAAGAAGTATTGCCAGGATGAAAAAGCGTAATGTTTTGGGAATAAGATGTGTTTTGTTCCAAAGCTGGGACAGCTGGTTGGTAATTGTGTTGGTGTTTTTATTAACCAATGCCAGGACGATTCCTAAAGGGAAAGCTATAAAGTGCAGGTTGTAAAGTTTTAAGACCATTGCCGAGGAAGGCAGAAAGTAGCTGAAAAGCAGATAACTTATGACGGTAATTATTATCGGGGAGAGGTAGGCAATCTTACGGTGGAATACTAACGGGAATATTAGGTAATAAAAAAGGATTAATGAAAAATACCAGAGGGAAGAGTTTAGATCCTGGTAAATATCAGCTGTAGGATACCATCCCAGGAAATTTCCTAAGATTGTCTGCCAGGGGTAAGTAATATGCAGCGTGGCCCAATCAAAGAGTAGGAGGAAAATTAGAACGATCCACAAAGGAATAAAGATCCTTTGCAGCCGTTTTTTATAAAAAAGTTTTATTGTATGCCCATTTTTAAGATAAGAGGTTGCCAGTCCGAAACCGGACAGAAAGAGAAAAAGGTTAACCCCTAAACCTGCAAAGATTGATAAAGGAAAAAGAAACCTGGGGTCTTTGGATAAAAAATAACCAATGTGGGAAAAGATAATGCCTAAGATGGCGAACCCCTTCAGTTCATTGGTCAGTGGTTTAGCCAGGGAGAAGTGGGGATGGTATCTTTTGGATGAAAAAATTAAGGCTAGCCCAAAAACGATTAAAAAAAGAAGTGTTTGAAGCTGGGGAAAATTGACTGTGACTTGCAT